>DASPWF010000027.1:0-24810 GCA_035621995.1 Steroidobacteraceae bacterium | reverse complement strand
GCTCGCGCGCGAGGTGCACCTCACGGTGACGCCGACCCTGGAGCGGGTGCGGCGGCTCGAAGCCAGCGGCTACATCCAAGGCTATTTCGCACGACTCAACCCGCGGCGGCTCGGCCTGGGACTGCTCGCCTACGTCGAGGTTTCGCTCGACCGCACCACGCCCGATGCATTCGAGCGTTTCAAGCAGGTGGTGCTCGCGCACGATGAGGTAATGGAATGCCACATGGTGGCGGGGGGATTCGATTACCTGCTGAAGGTGCGGGTCACCGACATGGAGAGCTATCGGCGCTTCCTCGGCGACCGCATCGCCGCGGTACGCGGCGTGCAGCAGACGCATACCTACTTCGTGATGGAAGAGGTCAAGTCGACCCATCGCATCATTGTGCCGGAGTGAGGGAGCGCAGCACGCGCGGGTACTTTTGCAGATAGTTAACCAGTTGGCTAACTGTTGCGGAAAGGTGTATGGCACGCGGCGGCGCCCACCGGATCTAACCACCCAGCACCTGCGCGACGGCGCGCGCGAAATACTCGAGGTTCCCGGAGCGCAGGCCCGCGATGTTCATGCGGCTGTCGTCGGTCATGTACACGTGGTGGCGCTCGCGCAGCGAGCGCACCTCGGCGCCGGTGATTCCGAGGAAGGAGAACATGCCGCGCTGGCGGCCAATGAAGCCGAACTCCCGCTGTGGACAAGCGGTATGCAGCTGCTGCACCACCTCACGCCGCAGCCGCTGGATGCGCTCGCGCATGCCGTCCACCTCGGCGAGCCACTGCCGGCGCAGCGGCTCCTCGGCGAGGATCGCCTGGACGATGGCAGCACCATGATCCGGCGGCATCGACCACATGGTGCGCGCGAGGCGCACCAGCTGGCTGAACGCTGCATCCGCGGCGGCCGGTGACTCGCTGATCAGCTGCAGCGCACCGGTCCGCTCGCGATAGATGCCGAAGTTCTTCGAGCACGACACCGTGCACATCACCTCGGGAAGCTCCGCGCAGAACAGCCGCAGTCCGAAGGCGTCGGCATCGAGCCCTTCGCCGAGCCCCTGGTAGGCCATGTCGATGAGCGGCAGCAGTTGCCGGCGTTTCACCAGCGCGAGGAGCTCGCGCCACTGCCCCTGCGACAGGTCGGCGCCGGTCGGGTTGTGACACGAGGCATGCAACAGCAGCACCGCACCTGCCGGCAGCCGCTCGATCGTGGCCATCATCTCGGCGAACTGCACCCCGCCGCTTGACGGGTCGTAGTACGGATAGCGCTCGAGCCTGAGTCCGCTGCCCGACAGCAGCGGCGTGTGGTTCGCCCAGGTGGGCGTGCTCACGTGGACCACCGTGTCCGGCGCGGCCGCGCGGATCAACTCCGCTCCGAGCCGCAGCGCCCCGCAACCGCCCGGCGTCTGCAGGCTCCGCACCCGACAGGCTGTGAGCGCCGGATGCGTTGCGCCGAGTACCAGCTGCTCGAGCAGCTGGTTGAACTCCGCGCCGCCCGCCGGGCCCACGTAGCTCTTGGTGGTCTGCCGCGCGAGCAGCTCGGCCTCCGCGTGGCGCACCGAGCCGAGCACCGGCGTCTCGCCGTGCTCGTCGCGGTACACCCCGATCCCGAGATCCACCTTGCGTGGGTCGGGATCGGCGCGATAGGCGCTCATCAGGCCGAGAATCGGGTCGGGTACGACGGGCTCGAGACGCTCGAACATGGCCTGACTCCTCGTGAGCTACGTGAGCTGCCTACCGCGATGAACTAGTGAGCGTCGAGCGCGGCGAGCGCACGCTGACGTGCCGCCTCGAATTCATCGCCGGGCTTCCAGGTCGGCAGGGCGTCCGCCTGTGCGATTAGCCACGCCGACAGCATGTCGAGCTGCGCATCCTCGATCATGCCGTCGAAGTTCCAGCTGCCATCGAGACGGTCGGACGGCTGATGATACTTCTTGAGCTCCCATTCCTCGATCTGCCTGCGCCCCCAACCGGCCGGGCGCCCGATGAAGTCGGTGCCGTCATCGAAGAACAACGCCGGCACGCCGATCTTGGCGAACGAGAACTGGTCGGAACGGTAGTAGTAGCCGCGGTCTGGGAACTGATCCGGCTTGAGCGTGCGTCCCTGCCAGCGGGCCACGCTCTCGGCGATCGCATCGAGCGAGGACTTGCCGAGGCTGATGAGCGTCGCATCGCGCGTGCGACCGAAGATGTTGCCGCCGTCGATGTTGATGTCGGCCGCGATGCGTCCGGCGGGGAAGGAGGGATGCTGGGCGTAGTACATCGAGCCGAGGAGTCCACGCTCCTCGCCCGCGACGAACAACGCCAGCAACGAGCGGCGCGGCCGCTGCGGCAACGAGGCGAGCGCGCGCGCGATGGCGAGCACCTGCGCGCAGCCGGAGGCGTTGTCGACCGCGCCATGGTAGACGCGATCGCCGTTTGCGTCCGGCTCGCCGATGCCGAAATGATCGTGGTGCGCGGACAGCACGACCACCTGCGCCGCCAGCTTCGCATCGCTGCCGGGCAGCAGGCCGCCGACGTTGGCAGTCTCGACCTGCGAGAGTTTGTTGGTGAACTCGAGCGAGGTATGGATGCCGAGCGGCACGGGCTTGAAATCCCGCGAGCGTGCCGCCGTGAGCAGCCTGTCGAGGTCCTGGCCGCCAGCCTTGAGCAGTCGCCGCACCGCGGCCTCGGTGGCCCAGGCGCGCACCCGCAGCCGCGGCTCCTCGCCGGCCGGAAGCTGGAATTCCTCCCCGCCCCAGGAGCTCTGCACCACCTGCCAGGGATAGCCCGCCGACGGCGTGGTATGGATGATGATCGCGCCGGCTGCGCCCTGGCGCGCCGCGCTCTCGTACTTGTAGTCCCAGCGCCCGTAATAGAGCCGGCGCTTGCCGGCGAACAGCTTCGGATCCCAGTGAGGATCGTTGTTCAGCATCACGAGGATCTTGCCCTTGAGGTTGGCACCCTTGAAGTCGTCCCAGCGGTACTCGGGTGCCTGGATCCCGTAGCCGACGAACACCAGCTCGGCATCTTCGACCGCAACCTTCTCGCTCTGCAGGCCGCTCATGGCGATGTAGTCGTCACGCCAGGCAAGCCCCACGCGCTCGTTCCCCGCGCGGAAGTTCCAGGTTGGGGGGAACTGCGCCTTGATGCCGACGATGGCGAAGGGTTGCTGCCAGGCGTCGTTGGCAAACGCGGGCGCGTAGCCCATGCTCTCGAGCCGGGTCTGCAGGTAGAGCCGCGTGATCTGATCACCGCGGCTCGCGGGTGAGCGCCCCTCGAGCAGGTCCGAGGAAAGAAAGCGGATCGGCGCCTCGAGCACCGGGCGCGTGATGTAGGTACGTGCCGCGTGCTCGACGGCGTCCGGAACCGGCGACGTCGCGGCGAGGGCAGCGCTCGCCAGCGCGAGCGTCACGAGGAGCGCGCCGGATCGCCCGAGCTTCATCACTCTGCCCACGGCCACTCCTTACCGCTGACGGGGGCGTCACGGTAGCACGCCTACGGAGCCGGCGCGCACAGCTGGGCGGAAGTGAATCCCGGAGTCGGCCGGCGGTTGTCCCTCCGCCGTTCACCGGCCTGCACTAACATCTGTGAGCCGAGCGCGCATCGCCGCCGCCCTGGTGGCGGGCTGCGCGCTGGGCCAACGCCGAAGGATCGGCTAGCGGCCGATGGCGCCGCCGAGCAGCGCCGGCAGCTCGGCGATGCTCTCGACGAAGGCGTCGCACGGCAGCGCGCGGGCGTCGGCGCCCTCGTTATAGCCATACGGCACGCACACCACCCACATGCCGGCGGCACGCGCGGCGGTCACATCGGTCGCCGAGTCTCCCACCATCAGCGTCTCGAGCGGCGACACCCGCAGCGCCTCGCAGGCGTGCAGCAGCGGCTGCGGGTGCGGCTTGCGCTGTTCCACCGTGTCGCCGCCTACGACCACGTCGATCCAGTGACTGAGGTGCAACTGCGCCAGCAGCGCCGCGGCCGTGTGGCACGTCTTGTTGGTGACCACACCGATGCACAGGCCGTGGTCATGCAGCTGCGCGAGCCCCGCCTCGACTCCGGGATAAGGGCACGCCCGATACTCGCGCGCTTCGTGCAGGCGTTCGTAGTGGAAATTAAAGCGGTGCAGCAGCAGTACCGGATCGACCGGCCAGGGCCGGGGCGCAAGCCGCGCGACCACCCGCTGCACCAGCATCGGTGCACCGCGGCCGATCAGGTCGCGCACGCGCGCAACCTCAAGCGGCGCGCTCAGCTGCTCGGCGAGTGCCCGGTTGAGCGCGGTGGCGATATCTTCGGCGGTATCGAGCAGCGTGCCGTCGAGATCGAACAGCACGGCGCGCACGGGGTGCGCGGCCAGGCCTCGGGCGCTGCGCGCCACGGGGCTCACGGCCTTCTCCGCTGCACCAGGGCGCGCGCCCGCTCGCATACGGCCTCCGAGGTCAGTCCCAGCGCCGCAGCGACCTGCTCCGCCGGCGCGGACTCGCCGAAGCGATCGATACCGAGCACGTCGCCGTCGGTGCCGGTGTACGCACGCCAGAACTGACTGACGCCCGCCTCGATCGCGAGCACCGGTAGCCAGCGCGGCAGCACCGCGGCCCGGTAGGCACCTTCCTGGCGGTCGAACTCGCCGCAATTGGGCATGGAGACCACGCGGGCGAGAACACCTTCCATGGCGAGCAACTCGCGCGCGCGCATGGCGAGTGCAACTTCCGAGCCGGTGGCGAGCAGCGTGATCACCGCTGCGGGGCTTTCGGCGAGCACGTAGCCGCCGCGGCGGATGTCGCCGAGCTGCGCCGCGCTGCGGATGAAGTGCGGCAGGTTCTGGCGTGACAGCAGCAGGCAGGTCGGGCCGTCGTGCCGCTCGATCGCGGCCTGCCAGGCAATGAGCGTCTCGACCGCATCACACGGGCGCCACACGGAGTTGTTGGGAATCAGGCGCAGGCTGCTCGCGTGCTCCACCGGCTGGTGCGTCGGGCCGTCCTCGCCGAGACCGATGCTGTCGTGCGTGAACAGGTAGATGACCCGCTGATGCATGAGGGCCGACATGCGGATGGCGTTGCGGCTGTAGTCGGAGAACGTGAGAAAGGTGCCGCCGTAGGGCAGGTAGCCGCCGTGGAGCGCAATGCCGTTCATCACCGCGCTCATGCCGAACTCGCGCACGCCGTAGTTGATATGGTTGCCGCGCACGCCGCGGCGCACCGCGACGCTGCTCTTTGCCGCGGTGAGGTTCGACCCGGTGAGATCGGCCGAGCCGCCGAGCAGTTCCGGCAGCAGCGGCAGCAGCGCCTCGATCGCATTCTGCGAGGCCTTGCGCGTCGCAAGTGCGGCACCGCGCGCCACCACGGTCGCCAGCAGCTGCCGGCATGCCTCATCCCAGTGCGCCGGCAGCGCGCGCCGGCGCACCCGCCGCTCGAACTCGGCCGCGAGCTCAGGATACGCCGCCGCATACGCGGTGAGGCGGTGCTCCCAGTCGCGCTGGCGCTGAGCACCCGCGGCCCGGGCACTCCAGGCGGCGCTGATCTCGACGGGGATCTCGAACGGCGCGGCCGTCCAGCGCAGGTGTGCGCGCGTGGCGGCGACCTCTGCCGCGCCGAGCGCGGCGCCGTGCACGTCGTGCGTGTCGGCCTTGCCGGGGCTGCCGCAGCCGATCACGGTCTTGCAGCACACCAGCGTCGGCCGTCCGCACTCGTGGCGCGCCGCTGCGAGCGCCGCCTCGACGGCGCGCGAGTCATGACCGTCGACGTCACGTATGACGCGCCAGCCGTACGCCTCGAAGCGTCCCGGGGTGTCGTCGGTGAACCAGTGCTCGACGCGCCCGTCGATGCTGATGCCGTTGTCGTCGTAGATCGCCACCAGCTTGGCGAGTCCGAGCGTACCGGCGAGCGAGCAGGCTTCATGGCTGATCCCCTCCATGAGACAGCCGTCGCCGACGAACACCCAGGTGCGATGATCGACGACCGTATGGCCGGGGCGGTTGAACTCCGCCGCCAGCAGCGCCTCGGCGAGCGCCATGCCTACGGCATTGGCGAGACCCTGCCCGAGGGGTCCGGTGGTGGTCTCCACCCCCGGGGTCACCCCGACCTCCGGGTGCCCGGGTGTGCGGCTGCCGAGCTGGCGAAAGCGCCGCAGCTCCTCGAGCGGCAACGCGTAGCCCGTCAGGTGCAGCAGCGCGTACAGGAGCATCGACCCATGCCCGTTGGAGAGCACGAAGCGGTCGCGGTCCGGCCAGGCAGGATCGGCAGGATTGTGCTTGAGGTGCCCTCGCCACAGCGCCTCGGCGATCTCCGCCATGCCCATCGGCATGCCGGGATGCCCGCTGTTGGCGGCCTCCACGGCGTCGATGGCGAGGAAGCGCAGCGCGTTGCACAGCTCGTGCCGTGCGGGCAGCTGCGGCTGAAGTTCGGCGTTCATGTGCAGCTCCCTTTCCTCACGCGCGTCGCTTGAGATCGATCAGACGCAGGATCATCGGCGTGAAGATGAACTGCATCGCCAGTCCCATCTGCCCGCCCGGCACCACGATATTGTTCGGCCGGCTCATCCACGAGTGGTGCAGCATCGATACGAGATACGGAAAGTCGATGCCCTTGGGGTTGGCGAAACGGATCACCACCATCGACTCCTCGGCGCTCGGTACGTCCATGGCGATGAAGGGATTGCTGGTGTCGACGGTCGGCACGCGCTGGAAGTTGACATGGGTGCGGCTGAACTGCGGGCAGATGTGATTCACGTAGTCGGGCATGCGGCGCAGGATGGTGTCCACCACCGCGTCCTGGGTGTAGCCGCGGTCGGTGCGGTCGCGGTGCAGCTTCTGAATCCACTCGAGGTTGACGATCGGTACCACGCCGACCAGCAGGTCGACGTGACGGGCGACGTTCACGCCCTCGCCCACGTAGGCACCGTGCAGCCCCTCGTAGAAGAGCAGGTCGCTGTCCGCGATCATCGGCTGCCAGTCGGTGAAGGTGCCGGGCTCGCGGCCGAGCTCCTTCGCCTCGGCCGCGTCGTGCACGTAGCGGCGCACCCGCCCGCGCCCGCTCGCACCGTACTCGGCGAAGGTGTCGGCGAGCTCCGCGAGCAGGTTCGCTTCCGGTCCGAAGTGGCTTACCGGCGCACCCGCGCCGCGATCGGCAGCCTGCACGCGCTCGCGCATCTCGACGCGGTTGTAGCGATGAAACGAGTCCCCCTCGATCACCTGCGCCTTGATGCCTTCGCGACGGAAGATGTGCGCGAAGCTCTTCATGACCGTGGTGGTGCCGGCGCCGGAGGAACCCGTGACGGCGATTATCGGATGCTTGAGCGACATGGAGTGCTGCTCAAATGCGCGCTTCCGGGCGAAACAGCGAGCGCTCGTTGAAGAGAGGCGAGGTGTACGGGCGGTCGGTACCACTCAGATACTCGGCGTGGTAGCGCTCGATGCGCTCGACCTCGTTGTGCGAGCCCATGATGAGCGGCACGCGCTGATGCAGCGTCTCCGGCGTCACCTCCATGACCCCTTGACTGCCGGTGGTCGATCGCCCGCCGGCCTGCTCGACCAGCAGGCTTATCGGATTGGCTTCGTACAGCAAGCGCAGGCGCCCGGGCCGGCTGCCCTCGCGGGTGTCCTTCGGGTACATGAACACTCCGCCGCGCATGAGGATGCGGTGCACTTCCGCAACCAGCGAGGCGATCCAGCGCATGTTGAAATCGCGGCCGCGAATGCCGCTCTTGCCCGCCTGGCACTCGCTCACGTAGCGCTGCACCGGCGGCTCCCAGAAGCGTGCGTTGCTGGTGTTGATGGCGAACTCGCTCGTGTCGGGCGGAATGCGCAGGTCCGGATGGGTCAGGATGAAATTGCCGATCTCCCGATCGAGCGTGAAGCCGTGGGTACCCTTACCCACGCTGATCACCATCATGGTGGCCGGCCCGTAGATCGCGTAACCCGCCGCCACCTGGCGCAGCCCGTTCTGGAGGTAGTCGTCGGCGCTGGGCACCCCCTCGCCGGTGTGGCGCAGCACCGAGAAGATCGTACCGACCGAGACGTTCACGTCGGTGTTCGAAGAGCCATCGAGCGGGTCGAAAACCAGCAGGTAAGGTCCGCGGGCGTACTCCGCCGAGATCGCGTACGGATGCTCCAGCTCCTCGGAGACCATGCCCGCGAGCAGCCCGCCCCATTCGCAACTGCGAATCAGCACCTCGTGCGCGAGCAGGTCGAGCTTTTGCTGGGTCTCGCCCTGCACGTTCTTGCCACCGTGCTCGCCGAGATACCCGCCGAGGGCCCCCTTCGCGGTCATCGCCGAGATGGCCTTCACCGCCGCGGCCACGTCGACCAGCAGGGCGCCGAGGTCGCTGGCGCCGGGGATGTCGGTGAGCTGCTGGATGAGGAACTTTGAGAGCGTGGTGCGCCCGAGGTACATCGTCGCGACTCCTGAGGTTATGTAGTTATTGAGGTGTGGCAGATGCCGCGGCCTGGAATACCCGGCTGGCACGGATGTCGGCCGCGGCGATGGTCGTCAGCTCCCCGGCCGTGAAGCGCCGCTCGCGGTCGGCGAACAGGCGACTCGCCTGGCGCAGCCGCGCGCGATCGAGGGCGTTGCGCACGCTGCGGGCGTTGGCGAAGTGCGGCTGGCGGATGCGCAGCACCAGGTACTCCTCGAACGCCGCGCGCGCCTCCGCGGCAAAGCGGTAGTTCTGCTGCTCGAGGAGTTTGTCGGCGATGCGCAGCAGATCGGCGGCCGCGTAGTCCGGGAAGTCGAGGTGGTGCGCGACACGCGAGCTCATCCCCGGGTTGGAGCGGAAGAATGCCTCCATGCGCTCCTTGTAGCCCGCCAGGATCACCACCAGGTCATCGCGCTGGTTCTCCATGACCTGCAGCAGTATCTCGATGGCCTCCTGCCCGTAGTCGCGCTCGTTCTCCGGGCGATACAGGTAGTAAGCCTCGTCGATGAACAGCACGCCGCCCATGGCGCGCTTCAGCACTTCCTTGGTCTTAGGTGCGGTGTGTCCGATGTACTGCCCCACGAGGTCATCGCGCGTCACCGCCACCAGGTGCCCCCTGCGCACGTAACCGAGACGATGAAGGATCTGCGCCATGCGCAGCGCCACCGTGGTCTTGCCGGTGCCCGGGTTGCCGGTGAAGCTCATGTGCAGGCTGGGTGCATGGGCCTGCAGCCCGAGATTCATGCGCAGCTTGTCGATCACCAGGAGCGCCGCGATGTCGCGGATGCGCGCCTTGATGGGGGCAAGCCCCACGAGGTCGCGCTCGAGCTCCTCCATTACCGCTTCGGCCTGACTCTCGCGCAGCACCTCGCTCACGGTTCGCGCGGCGCTGCAGCCCGCCGCAGCGGCCGCCCTGCTCGGGCCCGTGGCGGCCGCCGCCGTCGGCGCCAGCGCCTGTGCCGGGGCACTGCCTGGGATTGAGTAGAGTGGTGTGCTCACGATCAGGCCACCCTGCTCGCCTGTGACGATCGCGCGAGTTCATAGCGCATCGCGCCGATCGCCGCGTGATAGTCGGCGCAGCCGAAGATGGCACTGCCCGCGACGAAGGTGTCCGCACCAGCGGCGGCCACGCGCTGAATGTTCTGCACCTTGATGCCGCCGTCGACTTCAAGCCGGACATCGAGCCCGCTGGCGTCGATTAGCGTGCGGACGCGCTCGATCTTGCGCAGCGCGGCCTCGATGAAGCTCTGGCCGCCGAAACCGGGATTAACGCTCATGATGAGCACCAGATCGACCTTGTCGAGAACGTACTCGAGAGCCGAGAGCGGAGTGGCCGGATTGAAGGCGAGACCCGCCTTGCAGCCGCTGGCCCGGATCAGCTGCAGCGTGCGATCGACGTGCAGCGAGGCTTCGGGGTGGAAGCTGATCACGTCGGCACCGGCGGCGGCGAAGGGCTCGATGAGCGCGTCCACCGGCTCCACCATGAGGTGCACATCGAGTGCGGCGCGGCGCCCTTGCGGGCGCGCGCAGTACGGCTTGAGCGCCACGGCCACCGCCGGCCCGATCGTCAGGTTGGGGACGAAGTGGTTGTCCATGACGTCGAAGTGGATCCAGTCGGCGCCTGCATCGATGACGCGCGTCACTTCCTCACCCAGCCGGGCGAAGTCGGCTGAGAGAATCGATGGAGCGATCAGATACACGGCCGTGCCCTCCCCTCGACGAACGCCCATCAGGTGGCGCCGCGCTCGCCTTCAGGCTGGTCGGTGCCGTAGCCGTGCACGGTGTAGCGCAGAGCGCGGCCGGAGCCTTCCTGGCGAATGAGCCCGAAGCCCGGCTCGCGCGCCGGGCGGTTGACGATGAAGCTCATGGCGATACTCTCGACGCCGCGCGTGGCGTCGAAGGCCACCAGGCGGATGTAGTGCTGCGGGAAGGTGCGGCGGCAGCTCTGCAACTCCAGCAGCACGCCGGTGGCATCGTGCAGATCGAACATGGGCATGCCGAACATCTCCCAGTAGGTGTTGCGCGGATGCGGATCGTCGCTGTACTCGATGCTCCAGGCATAGCCGCGCCGCAGTCCGTATTCGATCTGCAGCGAGATCTCCGCATCGGATAGCTCGGGCAGGAAGCTGAACTGTCCCTGCGTGATCCTCCCCGTCGGGTTGGTCATCATGTGCGCGGACTCCTTGATTCAGTGCGCCACGGCCACAGTGGGCGTGAAGTCGGAGGTGTCGGTGGGCGTGTAGTTGAAGCTGATCTCGCCCCAGGTATCGAGCGCCTGCTGCAGTGGCGTGCAGAAGCGCGCCGCCTTGCGCAGGATTTCCTCGCCCTCGGCACGGATGTCCTTGCCCTCATTGCGTGCCTTGACCATCGCTTCCAGCGCCACGCGGTTCGCTACCGCACCCGCCTGGATGCCGCCCGGGTGGCCGATGGTACCGCCGCCGAACTGCAGCACCACGTCGTCGCCGAACAGATCGAGCAGCTGGTGCATCTGGCCGGCATGAATCCCGCCCGAGGCGACCGGCATCACCTTACGCAGGTCGCACCAGTCCTGATCGAAGAAAATGCCGCGCGGCAGATCCTGTCGGGTGAAGCTGTCGCGGCATACGTTGTAGTAGCCCTGCACGGTGGCCGGGTCGCCTTCGAGCTTGCCGACCGCGGTGCCGGCGTGCAGGTGATCGACGCCGGCGAGACGCAGCCACTTGGCGATGACGCGGAAGCTGATGCCGTGGGCCTTCTGGCGCGTGTAGGTGCCGTGGCCGGCACGGTGCATGTGCAGGATCATGTCGTTGCGCCGCGCCCAGCGCGACATGCTCTGGATGGCGGTCCAGCCGATTACCAGGTCCACCATGACAACCACCGAGCCGAGCTCGCGCGCGAACTCAGCGCGCTCGTACATGGCCTCCATCGTTCCGGCGGTGACGTTGAGGTAGGAGCCCTTGACCTCGCCGGTGGCGGCGCTTGCCTTGTTGACCGCATCCATGACGTACAGGAAGCGGTCGCGCCAGTGCATGAAGGGCTGTGAGTTGATGTTCTCGTCGTCCTTCATGAAGTCGAGGCCACCCCTGAGGCCCTCGTAGATGACGCGCCCGTAGTTGCGCCCCGAGAGTCCCAGCTTCGGCTTGGTGGTGGCCCCGAGCAGCGGCCGGCCGAACTTGTCGAGGCGCTCGCGCTCGACGACCAGGCCCGTGGGTGGACCGGCGAAGGTCTTGACATACGCCACCGGGATCTGGAGGTCCTCGAGGCGCAGCGCCTTCAGTGGCTTGAAACCGAAGACGTTGCCGATGAGGCTCGCCGTCATGTTCGCGATCGAGCCCTCCTCGAACAGAATGATGTCGTAGGCGATCCAGGCGAATACCTGGCCGGGATTGTTGGGGACCGGCTCGACCTTGAAGGCCTTGGCGCGATAGTTATCACAGGCGGTAAGCCGGTCGGTCCACACCACCGTCCAGGTCGCCGTGCTCGACTCTCCGGCAACGGCGGCGGCCGCCTCGATGGGATCGACGCCATCCTGGGGCGTAATGCGAAACAGGCAAATCGTATCGGTGGGCTTCGGCACGTAGTCCGGGTCCCAGTAGCCCATTTGCCGGTACTTGATGACGCCGGCCTTGTAGCGACGCTTGACATCCCTGATGGCCGTGGGGCCGTCGTTCCTCACTTCGGTGACCGTCGACATCTGCCGTCCTCGCTCATTCGCCTTCGGATTGAAGTGAATGTAGAGGCAGCTTATGATTCAGGTAAATTCACTTCTTATTACCTTCAGATTCAATTTTTCTTAATGAAGAACGCCACGTTACGGCAGCTCAGGGTCTTCTCCTCGGTGGCGAGGCACATGAGCTTCGCCCGGGCTTCCGAGGAGCTGGGGCTGACGCCCCCGGCGGTTTCCATGCAGATCAAGGAGTTGGAGGCTGAGGTCGGGCTGCCGCTCTTCGATCGCTCGAGCCGCAAGGTGTCCCTCACGATGGTCGGCGAGTACGTGCTCGCCTACACGCAGCGGGTGCTCGCCGCGATGCGCGATGCAGAGGACATGGTCGCGCGCTTTCGCGGCCTGAGAACCGGAGTGCTCGACGTCGCCATGGTGAGCACCGCGAAATACTTCTTGCCGCGGCTGCTCGCGCGTTTTCGCGACGAGCATCCCGGGGTCGAGGTGAGGCTGCAGGTGGGCAACAACCGCGAGGAAGTTGTCTCGCTGATGCGCGAAGGCAGTGTCGAGCTCGCAATCATGGGCCGGCCGCCGAAGAACTGGCCTTCGCGGGCCGAGCCTTTCGCCATGCATCCGCACGGGCTCGTCACCTCGGTCGAGCATCCGTTCGCGCGCATGGAGAAGGTCTCGGCACGCGCGCTCATGACGGAAGGATTCATCGTGCGCGAGCCCGGGTCGGGAACGCGCGCCGCACTCGATGAGTTCATGGAGGCATACCAGCTCACGCCGCGCATCGTGATGCAGATGGCGAGCAACGAAGCGATCAAACAGGCGGTGATGGCCGGCATGGGCATTGCGCTCCTGTCGCTGCATACCGTGGGTCTCGAGCTCGATCACCACCTGATCGCCGCGCCCGAAACGGAGGGACTGCCCGTGATGCGGCGCTGGCACGTGGTCAACACGCTTGCAAAGACGCTTTCGCCGCCCGCCGAGGCGTTCCGCTACTTCATTCTCGAGACGGGCGAGGCCTTTCTCGCCAGTCATTTCGGCCACGACAGCGATCCGGCGCAGTTCGGCGAGTGGCGTCACCACCAGCGGGGCTGAGGCCGGCTACGGCGCGCGCGCGCGGAAGACAGCCCCGCATCGCAGGAGTACCATCACGCCGAGCCGGGCAGTCCACGTTCGGCAAAACCCACGGAAAAACCAGCATGAAGCGCGCTACGACCTTCTTCGCTCCCTGGGCGTCGCGGTGCGCTCGCGCCGCGCGGGTCGCCGCGCTGCTGGTGTGCCTCTCGAGCGGCAACGCCTACGCTGCCGACAGCCCGCCGCCGTCATCACCGGTACAGTTCGGCGGACAGTGCGCCGAAGGACTCGCGTCCGGTCGGCATGTCATGACCAACTGCGCCATTACCTGGACGGACAAGGACGGCAAGGTCTACTGCTTCAGCAGCGACGGCGCGAAAAAGGCGTTCCTCGAGAACCCGAGCGCGAACCTGCAGAAGGCACGGGACTTCGTGGCGGCGAGCAGTGTGCAGTCGACCGAGCAGGCGATGCAGGCCTATGACAGCACCGATGCCGAGGCGCTCGTCAAGCGCTACATCGACGAGCGCCTCCAGGCCAACGGCGGGTTGTTTCCGCTGGAGGACCCGGCCGACGGCACACAGCTGAAGCTCGCGTTCGACGGCATCGACTTCACGCGCACGATCGACGGCTACGGCTTCTTTCCCGACGTGAAGTTCCACGACCCCGGCGATGCCAACAAGCGCTACCTGATCGACTTCTGGGTGGCGCCCGCGAACGGCGTGCTGACCGTGCAGGAAGTGCGCATCTACAAGGCGCCGCTGCAGAGCGACGGCAAATGGACACTGACCGCACGTGATCCGATCCCGTGGTGGTGGATTCCCGCATCCGAGCACCCCGGGCACATGGCGACCAAGCGTGGCTGGGAGGTGATGTCGGCCGTCGAGCAGGGCGCGCTCAGCGAGCAGGCGAAGAACGGCGGCGTCTTCAAGTTGAAGGACGACAAGACCGGCAAGGTGCTCGACCTCGAGTTCATCGACACGCACCAACCGGTGCGGCAGCTCGACGACAACGGCCATTATTTCGCGTGCACTGATTTCCGTGCGGTGGGGACCAAGGACCAGATCTACGACATCGACTTCTGGGTCGACGACAAGAACGGCAAGATGAGCGTCGTGCAGACCAAGGTCCACAAGGTGCCCGAGCTCAAGGACGGCAAGTGGGTGGAAGTGCCGCGTTACGAGTGGAAGGACGTGGGCAGCTCCCACGTCGTCCCGTAAGCTCTGTGACGGCGAGCGGTGACGGCATCCGCCGCGCCCGGCATTGACCTCAGCGCGGCGCCGGCGCTGCGACCACGCCCCAGGGGCTGCCGCCGACGGCGATGCGGCCCTCGACCTCACCTGACTTCAGGTCGATGACCGCGACGTCGCCCGACGGGCCGTTGGCGGTATAGGCCTTGCTGCCGTCGGTGCTCAGCGCCACACCCCACGGGCGCGCTCCCACTTTCGCGACGCTGCGCAGCACGGTACCCGTGTCCGGATCGACTTCCAGCAGCGCGCCGAAGCGTCCCGTGGTGACGTACAGCCGCCGGCCGTCGGTCGAGGCGATACCCATCGGACGCACGACCTTCGGGTCGCCAAGCGAAATGGTCTTCACGACCTGGTGGTCGTCGGTGCCGAAGACCGTGAGCGCGGCGCTGAACTCGTCGGTCACGTAGCCGCGCTTCGCTGCATCTGCGAGGAAGATGGCGCGCGGACGCTTCTGCGTGGGAATCGTGGCGAGCACCTTCATGCGGAGCGCGTCGACCGCGTAAACGTTGTTGGAGGTCTCGCAGGTAACGTAGACGACGCGGTCGTCGGCACTCACCGCCACACCTTCCGGTTCGGATCCGACCGCCACCGTGGCGCGCACTTTGCCGGTGGTGAGGTCGACCGCCGACATCTGTGCTGAGTCCTCGTTGGAGACGTACAGGACCTTGCCGTCGTGCGAGAGCGCAAACGCCTCGGGGTCCGCGCCACTCTGGTAGGTGTTGGTGAGCTTCTGCGCCGCGAGGTCGACGACGCCGATGCCGTCGTAGCGGCGGTCGGGCGGCGGCAGCTTCGACTCGTCCACGTTCGGACCACCCATCGGGTTGCCCGAGAGTGCCACGTACACGCGCTGGTGGTCGGGAGAGACCTGGATGCCACGCGGCCGCTTGCCGACCGCGATGCGTGCGACCACGCTCGTGCTCTGTGGATCGACGATGACGACGTTGCCGCCGGTTTCATCGGAGACGTACAGCCGCTCGCCACCAGCCGCGCTCGGCGCTGCGGCGAGACTCGGCAGCGGCGCATACAGCATCGCCAGCACGAGCGCGGCGGTTCGCAGTCGCCACGTGGCACCGGTCAGCGCTGTCTTGGTCATGGCGGATTCGCGTCCCGTGGATGAGCGCACCAACATAGATGTCGGCGTGCGCATTTCGTTCCCGCACGCCGCGCATTGTACGCCGTGCAGCGGACGACCCCGGGCCGATCCCGGGGTCGCACGGCGCGGCACGCCGGCGCAGCTCGCTCGCGCTGCGGCGGCGCTCAGTAGATGACGACGCTGCGGATCGACTTGCCGGCGTGCATGAGATCGAAGCCGTCGTTGATCTTGTCGAGCGCCATGGTGTGCGTGATGAGCGGATCGATCTGGATCTTCTTGTCCATGTACCAGTCGACGATCTTCGGCACATCGGTGCGCCCGCGCGCGCCGCCGAACGCGGTGCCCTTCCACACCCTTCCCGTGACCAGCTGGAAGGGCCGGGTCTTGATCTCCTGTCCCGCTCCGGCCACACCGATGATCACCGAAACGCCCCAACCGCGGTGGCAGCACTCGAGCGCCTGGCGCATGAGGTTGACATTGCCGACGCACTCGAAGCTGTAGTCGGCGCCGCCGTCCGTGACTGCCACCAGGTGCGCCACCAGGTCACCTTCGACCTCCTTGGGATTCACGAAATGCGTCAGGCCGAACTTCTCCGCGAGCGCCTTGCGCCCCGGGTTGAGGTCGACGCCGACAATCTTGTTGGCCCCGGCCAGGCGCGCGCCCTGTACCACGTTGAGGCCTATGCCGCCCAGACCAAACACCACGACGTTGGCGCCCGGCTCGACCTTCGCGGTGTTGATGACCGCACCGATCCCGGTGGTGACACCGCAGCCGATGTAGCAGACCTTGTCGAACGGCGCGTCCTCACGGATCTTGGCCACTGCGATCTCGGGCAGCACGGTGAAGTTGGAGAAGGTCGAGCACCCCATGTAGTGGTAGAGCATGTCCTTGCCGAGATGGAAGCGGCTGGTGCCATCGGGCATGACACCCTTGCCCTGCGTGGCACGGATCGCCGTGCACAGGTTGGTTTTGCGCGACAGGCAGCTCTTGCACTGGCGGCACTCGGGTGTATAGAGCGGAATGACATGGTCGCCCTTCTTCACCGAGGTGACCCCGGGACCCACGTCGACCACGATGCCGGCGCCTTCGTGCCCGAGAATCGACGGGAACAGGCCTTCCGGGTCGCCTCCCGAGCGCGTGAACTCGTCGGTGTGGCAGATGCCGGTGGCCTTGAGCTCCACCAGCACTTCGCCGGCCTTCGGACCGTCGAGCTCGACGGTGGTGATCTCGAGCGGCTTGCCGGCGGCCGGGGCAATCGCAGCGCGTGTTTTCATGGCTGACAGGTTCCTGATTCGGAAGCGGTTAGGAGTCCGAAGAAAGAGCCCCGCGCGCTAGCCGCGCGGGGCGTTCATGAGCACGGGCAATCCTCTAGGCCAGCACGCCCTTGGCTTTCGCCGCGTGCGTGGCGATCAGATCCATCAGCGCCGGCGACAGGCAGTCGTACGGCTCGAGTCCGAGCTCCTTCAGCCTGGCGCGCACCGCGCCCATCTGGTCAGGCTTGGAGCCCGACTCGATGATCGAGGACACGAAGGCCGCAAAGCGCGGCTCCTCCCACCCCTGGTCCTTCGACAGCTCGGTGTGGAAGAAGTCGAAACCGTAGAACGGATGCTGCTTGTTCTCGATGCGCCCGTACATGTGCACGCCGCAGCCGGTACAGGCATAGCGCTGAATGGGGGCCTTCTCGTCGACGATCTTCAGCTTGTTGCCGTTGGCGCTCACCGACACCTTGTCGCGGCCGGCGACGCCGACGATGGAGAACGTCGCGCCTTCGGGCTTCCAGCATTTGGTGCAGCCGCAGGCGTGATTGAATGCCACGTTCGATCCAACGCGCACCGTCACGGGGTTGCTGCCGCATTTGCAAGTGAGCGTGCCGCCGGCGAAGCCGGGCGTACCCTTCTTGACTCCGTTATCGACCATCGGGTGGATCTTGGTTGCCATCTTAGTCCTGCCTCGCCTCTGGGGTGGAACGATTGACTTGCAGAATTCCCGCTGGGGAACTCATTCGGACCCCTGCGTGCTCACCCCGAGGTGCTGGGCGTGCCGCAGTAGCCCGTGTCGATGAATCTTGCGGTAGATGGTGCGGCGGCTGATGTGCAGTCGCGCGGCCGCCGCGCTGACGTTCCATTGGCACGTCTCGAGCATGCGCCGCAGAGCCTCGCGCTCCGCATCGCTCAGCGCGCTCTCACCATCGCTCTCCGCGCTGCGCATGGCCGGCGCCGGCGCCTCCTCGGGCGTGCCGCCCGCCAGCCACTCTTCCTTGAAGTCCGCCAGCGCGAGCAGATCGCTGCCGCGCAGCGCCAGCATGGTGCGCAGCACGTTGCGCAGCTGCCGCACGTTGCCGGGCCAGGCGTGCCGCACCAGCCGCTCGAGCAGCGCCGGCTCGATCTCGAGGTGCGCGCCGGTGGCCTCGCTGTGCAGCAGCTTGCGGATCAGCTCGGCACAGTCGGTGCGCTGCCGCAGCGGCGGCAGCCGCACGGTGATGCCGTTCAGCCGGTAGTACAGGTCCTCGCGGAACTGGCCCTTGGCGATCATCTCGAGCGGGTGATGCTGGGTGGCGCTGATCACGCGGATGTCGACGCTCACCATCTTGCTGCCGCCGAGCGGCATCACCTCGCGGTCCTCGATCACGTTCAGCAGCCGCGCCTGCAGCGCGACCGGCATGTCACCGATCTCGTCGAGAAACAGCGTGCCGCCGTTCGCCTGCAGGATGCGGCCCGCGCCGCCTTCGCGCGTGGCGCCGGTGAAGGCGCCCGGCTTGTGGCCGAACAGCTCGCTCTCGATGAGCGTCTCGGGGATGGCGGCGCAGTTGACCGTCACGAAGGGCTGGGCGGCGCGATTGCTGGCGTTGTGAATGGCGCGCGCGCAATAGCCCTTGCCGGTGCCGGTCTCGCCGAGCAGCAGCACCGAGATGTCGCGGTCGATGACGCGTCTGAGCACCTCGACGTTGTGGCGCATGGTCGGGTCGGCCGAATACAGGCAGTCGAGCGAGCCGCGCGCCCCGGGGGCGGGCGTCGCCTGCGCGCGCTCCACGCTCGCCGGCACGGCGTGCACGCGCACCGCCTGCACCGGCGCATGCACGGTGGCGAACCAGCGCCGCTGGGTGGGCTTGGGGCTCAGCGCTTCGGCCGGGTAGCCGCGCTGCGCGGCGAGGCGCAGCAGCGTTGCCATGCTGGTCTCGAGGATCTGCTCGACGCGCTGTCCCACCAGCGACTCGTGGTCGCGATGACCGAGCAGCTTGAGCGCCGCGCGGTTGGCACCCTTGATCAGGCCCTGGTCGTCGAAGGCCACCACGCCTTCGCCGGGGGTGCTGACGAACTCGGCGCAGCGGTGGAAGCGCACCAGGTGGAAGTCACGGCAGGCGCTCAACAGGGTGCGGTTCTCGACGTTCTGAGCGGCGAGCTCCACCAGCGCGAGCGTGTGGCTCTGCGGATTGGTGGTGGCGCCGGAGATGTCGAGCGCGGCCAGCAGTTCGCCGCGCATGTCGAAGATCGGCGCCGCCGAGCAGGTGAGCTGCGTGTTCTGCGCGAGGAAATGATCGGTGCGATGAATCACCACCGGGCGCCCTGCCGTCAGGCAGGTGCCCATGCCGTTGGTGCCCATCTCGCGCTCGCTCCACATCACGCCCTCGCGAAAGCCGCAGCGCCGCGCAGTCGCCTGGAAGCCGCTGTCTCCCAGGTAGCTGAGGATGACGCCATCGCGATCGGTGAGCATGATGCTGTACTCGGAATGCCTCATCAGCTTTCCCAGCGCCTCCATCTCGATGCGTGCGATCGCGAGCAGTACTCCGAGCCGCTCGCGCCGCGCCTGCAGGTCCGCGCGCTCGACGCTGTTGGGGCGCCGGATCTCCTGCGGATCAAGTGCGTAGCTGTTGAGGCAGCGACTCCACGAGGTCCTCACCACGTCGGTGATGGGCAGTTCCGCGCCATGCCTGCGAATCAGATTGCCGATGAGGTCCGCATGACTGTGAGCTCCCGGTCGCGCACGCATCATAACTAAGGCTCCCCCTCAATCACCTCAGGTCGGCCGTCTAGCTACCACCCTTGCAGCCGAATTTGCACTCGGCGGGCCCGTGATAGTTCGACCGCACGAACGCAAGGATGCGCCACAAATCGTCGTCCGTCTTGACCACCTGCCCCATGGCCGGCATCGGCGCCACGATGTTCTCCAGACCCATGCGGCTGTAGCCCTTGCTCTGCAGGACCTGGCTGCCGTAGGCGACCAGCCGGAACAGCGTGTCGTCGTCGCCGCCGTATATCCACACGCCGTCCGTCAGCGGCGGACACATGCCGCCACCGCCGGCGCCGCCGTGACAGCCGCTGCAGGCGTAGCCGAAGTACAGCGTCTTGCCGGAGGCAATGATCGCCGCGTCACTGTCGGAATACGGGTTCTTCAGCTGCCCCTTGGGGGTGGCGTCGGCCCGCTCGACCGGCGGCATGGTCTTGGCGCCCGCCGGCGCAGCCTGCGCTCCCGCTTGCGGATCGGCCGGCGCGCGCGGCGCCTGGCTGGCATAAAGGAGCGTCGCGGCGAGTGCCGTAAGCATCAGGATCCCTGCACTTCTCTGCATCGTGCGCCTCACTTGCTTTCGGGGCGGTGTGCTCTAAGCCCCGGGGTGTGCCGGCGCCTCACCGAGCAGTTTGATGACTTTCTCGTTCCCCTTGTCGCGCGCGATCGAAAGGGCGGTATCGCCTCGCTCGGTACGCGCCTGCACGTTGGCGCCCGCGCGCATCAGGAGTTCGACCATCTCGGCACGACCATTGGCAGCGGCCATCATCAGCGCCGTCACGCCGCCGCTGTTCTTCGCATTGACATCCGCACCCTTCGCCAGCAGCGCGCGCGCCAGCGGCTGTGCGTCGTTGGCGCTGGCGAGCATGAGAGGCGTGTAGCCGCCGTCGCCGACCGGCCGGCCCGGGTCGGCACCCACCTCGATCAGGGTGAGGGCCGCCTTGTACTTGCCGTACTGGGCGGCCACCCCGAGCGCAGTCAGCTTCTGGTTGCTGACCGCGTTGGGATCGGCGCCGTGGGATGCGAGCACCTTCACGTCCTCGGAGTCATCACAATAGGCGGCTGTCATGATCGGCGTCCAGCCGTCGCGATCACGCTCGTTGACGTCCGCCCCGTGGGCGATGAGGAACTGCACCATCGCCGGCGAGCGCTGCACCACTGCGTGGTGCAGCGGCGTCTCGCCCTGCAGATCCATCGAGTTGACGTCGGCGTGCTTCTTCTCCAGCAGGTAGCCGACCCGCGTCTGATCGTCCGCCAGCACCGCGTTGTTGAGCTCGGTAGTGACGCTGGCACCGTGTGCCAACCAGTCGTCCAGTTGCGCGATGCTCACCTTGGGCGCTCGCACTGGCGGCGCCGGCTGCTCGGGCTGCGGCGTGTACGGTCCGTGGGCCGGCAGATCCCCGCTGATGATGCAGTCCCCGCACTGCACCAGCGGCACACCAAAGTCATTGAGTACCGCGCGCAGCGCGTCGTGCTTGTCACGCATCGCCTGCTCGAGCTGCTTCTGCAGCGCGCGATTGCCGCGGCGCACGGCGAGCGCCATGTCGAACTGCAGTGGTACCTCATCGTCCATGAGATTGGCCGGCTGGATGGTAACCGGCGCCTTCAGCACCGCTTTGTAGTAGCCGGCGAACGGCCCCCAGGTCGCCGCCAGGTCGAGCGTGTGGTCGATCACCTGCTGGATCTGGTAGCTCGGCTGATCCTTTGGCACCAGATCGGCATCGTGGCTCAGGTAATGAACCTGCAGGTTGCCGTTGATGCCGTGATCGGACAGCGCCTCGCGGATTGCGGAGGTCTCGTAGACGCCGATCTTCAGCTTCTTCAGCTGCGGATCGTCCAGGCTCTTGATATGGATGTTGCGGTCGCTGCGCGAAACGAACACAAACGTCGTGCGGTAGAGCGGCGCCGTGGCGAGCACGTCATCGGAGTCCGGCGGCATGTCCAGCATCACATCGCACAGATCGGCATCGAGCGTGTTGCGTATCAGTCCGCGCTCGACGCTCGGCCGATAGTAATAGGACACGGTCGTGCCGAGCCCCGCGGCCAGCACCTCCGCCATCTTGTTCTCGAGCCCCTCGCCCTTGTTGTTCGACAGCGGCATGTTGCCCGGGTCGGCACACACCCTGAGCTGCTGCGCCCAGCTGTTACCCGGCGTGACCGCCACAGTGAGCATCCCCACAACCAGCGCCGCGCCAAGCGCCGGTCCGCTTCGGATCCGACTCATCTCGCTTGAGCTCCTAGGTCCTGCGCTTCCTGCGCCTCGCGCTTCCTTTGCCTCAGCGCGAACGCGCCCGGCGTTGCCGCCGGGCGCGTCCCGTCCCACTAACTGCCCCAACTAGCAGCTGATCACTACTCTACGGCGAACGTATACAGCGTGCCGCCCTGCGGGATCATGCTGAGATTCGCAGCCTTGGTCATGGCGGTCGCGCCGATCGCACCGAACTTGTCGTTCAGGTCAAGGCCCGCCGTCACCGGTAGCCCGATCCAGCCGCCGATGCCGCTCCACACGGACACGTACTGCTTACCGTTCACGCTGTAGGTGATCGGGTTGCCGATGATTCCCGAGCCGAGCCGCCGCTGCCACAGCACTCTGCCGGAGCTGCGATCGACTGCGCGGAAGTCACCGTTCAGGCTGCCGTAGAAGGCCAGGCCGCCGTCCGTCAGCAGGGCGCCGCCCCAGTTCGGGTACGGATCCGGAATCTCCCACACCGTCTCACCGGTCAGCACGTTGAACTTCTTGAACTTGCCGGTGATGCCGGGTTTCTCGGGATACATGTACACGTTGGCAAACACGTACACGATGCCCTGCTGGGTGTGTGAGCGCTCCTGCGGCTCATCCTCCATGCACCAGTTGTTGGTCGGGCAGTACGCGATGCCGGGCTCGCTCGGATCGATCGCGCACGGCTGCTGGTCCTTGCCACCCATCGCCGAGGGGCAGGCCTGCGTGTTGTCGTGCACCTTCAGCGGCGAGTGCTCGAACACCTTGACCGGCCGGGCGGTCTTCATGTCGACCTTCTCGGCCCAGTTGGTGGTGACGTACTTGTTGGCGCGCAGCAGCGTGCCATCGGTACGGTCGAGCATGTATGCAAAGCCGTTACGGTCGAAGTGCATGAGCACCTTGCGAGGCTTGCCGTCGACCGTCAGGTCTTCCAGCATGTTCTCGTTGATGCCGTCGTAGTCCCACTGGTCGAACGGGGTCATCTGATAGACCCAAACGACCTCACCGGTGTCCACCCTGCGTGCGAAGATCGACAGCGACCACTTGTTGTCCCATTTGCCGCTGTTGCAGGCTTCCTGGGTGATCGGTGTCGCGCCGCAGCGGTACTGCGGGCTCCACAACCCGGGGTTGCCACTCGAGGCGTACACGATCTTCAGCTCCGGATCGTAGCTGTACCAGCCCCACATGGCGCCGCCGCCGCGCTTCCACTCATCGCCCGGGTAGGTGGTGATGCCGAGATCCTTGCCGGCCTGCCCGTACTCCGGATGCTTCTTGTTGGTGTCCTTGGTGAGGCACACGTCCTTGTCGGTGCCGTTGTTCCAGCACTCCCACAGCTTGCTGCCGTCCGCCAGACTGAAGGCGTCAAAGCGACCGCGCGCCGCAAACTCGTCGCCGCTGGTACCGATCAGTACCTTGCCTTCCGCGACGATTGGCGCGGCCGTCAGCGTCTCGCCCTTGTCTGCCCAGGCATCCTTGACCACCCAGACTTCCTTGCCCGTGGCCGCATCCAGCGCAACGACGTAGCCGTCGAGCGTGGCGAACACGAGCTTGCCGTCGGCAAACGACATGCCGCGGTTCACCGTGTCGCAGCAGGCGCGCGGCACGGCCGACTCGTCGCGATTAGTCGTCTTCTTGTAGTTCCAGATCTCCTTCGGATGCTCCGGGTCGCTCAAATCGAGTGCCTGGATGATGTTCGGCCAGCCGCTCTCCATGTACAACATCGGCTTGCCGTTCACCACCACCACCAGAGGCTGACCCTCGTGGCCGCGCAGCGTGCCGCTGGATTGCGACCACACCATTTGCAACTGACCGACGTTCGAGGTGTTGATGCCCTTCAGCGCACTGTGACGCGTCAAGGCGGGATCACCACCGGGAGCCGCCCATAGATTGGGATCCTTCGAGCGGTCGGTGACCTCGTCACCGATGGCCGCTGCGCAGAACATCCCGAGTGCCAGCGCGGCACCGGCGGCGCACAGAGCTCTATTGCGTTCGAATCGCATCGCAGTTCTCCTAGACTTCGAGTTGTATCGTTCGGTGCACTTTCAGCACTGCCTTGGGGCGCCCCGCAGGTTTGCGGCTGCGCTCCGGACCGGCCCCGACTTCCTTTTCCTGCCAAACACACACACCGTTCTTCCCCTTAGAGACTTAATTCTTCCCCTTTGAAACTTAATGAGAAAAGTTAGCTGTACATCGTAGTCCTGTTCGCACCAGTCTGCAGCAGATCGTGCGCCCGCGTTTGCAGGCGTCGAGTTCGCTACAAGCTCGTGTGCCACAAATGACACAGCCGCAACCGACCCCACCGCACCGCGCTGCCCATCCCGCGCGGCTCACCCGGCTGCGCGCCGGCTGCTGTCGCGCGAGCGACACCGCAGAGAGCCATCGTCAAGCTGACGCTGACGCCGCGCGCGACGAGCGGCGCACCGGCGCTTGCTGCGCCGGCGCGCCACGAGGCCCGCTCAGAAGCCAAGGAACGCGCCCACGTTGAACGTGTTGGCGCTGTTGCCGCCTGCGCTCTGCGCGCTGTCCTTCACGTTGCTGTATTCGGCCAGCAGCGTCAGGTTCTTGGTGAGGGAGTAGTACAGGCCGCCGGTCCACTTCTTGTTGTTCTTGAGCAGGTTTCCGCCGACGTCATTTGCCTGGTCAGCTGAACTGGCATAGTCGAGATTACTTTGCCCGTAGTTCACGCCGAGCTTGAGCGCGCCGAACTTGTAGGTCACCTGCCCGAAGTAGCCGTCCGAGGTGCGCGTCTGGCCGTAGTAGGCGACGCCATCGACCACGCCGGTGAATGCTCCGCCGTCGAACAGCGCGGTCGAGCCGAGTCCTTTGGCGTGGTAGTAGTAAGCCACCACTTCCAGCCCCTGGATGTCGAGCTTGCCGAAGACATCGATGCCGTCGCCGGTGTAGCTGTAGGGCGTGCCGGTCGTGGCCGGGAACACCGCGGGAGCGACGTAATCCTGCTGCTGCGACAGGAACGCCGCCGACAGGTACAGCTTGTTGCCTTCCGAGAAGGGAATCGTCCAGGCGATCTTGGCGTGGAAGCCCGGCGACTTGTGCGGCTCAACCGCCGCGTCGCCCTCAGAGAGCGAGTTGAGCGGATCGAACACGCCGACCGTGACGTTGAAGCCGGAGAAGTCCGGCGTGGTGTAGTCGATCTGCGCCA
>DASPWF010000026.1:0-22252 GCA_035621995.1 Steroidobacteraceae bacterium | reverse complement strand
TGGTGGAAAGGGAGGGACTCGAACCCTCGACCCCGGCATTATGAGTGCCGTGCTCTAACCAGCTGAGCTACCTTTCCGCGGGAGTCGCGCATTTTCCCCATCACCGCCCCGGGGTGTCAAACCGATCCCTGAGGCGGGCTGCAGATGATTCAGGCCGCCGGTATGCCGCGAAAGTCCGCGCGCAATGCTCGTCGGCGCCGTCGAGATCGACGATCAGGCGTGCCTCAGGACGGAGCCGAAACCTACACATTGAACCGGAAGTGCATGACGTCCGCCTCCTGGACGACGTAGTCCTTGCCTTCGAGGCGCAGCTTGCCGGCATCGCGCGCCCCCGCCTCGCCCTTGCCGGCAAGGTAGTCCGCGAGGGCGATGACTTCTGCACGGATGAAGCCGCGCTCGAAGTCAGTGTGAATCACACCGGCCGCCTGCGGGGCGGTCGCCCCGATGCGCACCGTCCAGGCGCGTACTTCCTTCGGTCCGGCGGTGAAGAAGGTCTGCAGCCCGAGCAGCCGGTAGGCCGCACGGATCACGCGGTTCAGTCCGGGCTCCTTGAGCCCGAGCTCCGCCAGGAATCCGGCGCGCTCGGACTCATCGAGCTGGGCAATCTCCGCTTCGATGGCTGCACATACCGCAACCACGGCCGTGTGCTCCGCGACGGCGTGTGCCTCGAGCGCGGCGAGCAGCGGGTTGTTATCAAAGCCGTTCTCCGCGACGTTAGCGACATACATCACCGGCTTCGCCGTGAGCAGCTGCAGTTCCCGCAGGTCGCGCTGCTCCTCCTCGCTGAGTGATAGCGCACGCACGGGCTTTGCGGCATCGAGCTGCAGCCTGACGCGCTCGAAGAGGCTGCGCTTGCGTAACGCATCCTTGTCGCCGCCCTTGGCGGCGCGCGTCGCGCGCTCCAGGCCCTTCTCGAGCGTTGCCAGATCCGCGAGCGCCAGCTCGGTGTCGACGGTCGCGACATCCGCGAGTGGATCGATCCTGCCGGCGACATGCAGCACATCGTTGCCCTCGAAGCAGCGCACCACGTGCGCGATGGCGTCGACTTCGCGGATGTGCGCGAGAAACTGGTTGCCGAGGCCTTCGCCCTGCGAGGCGCCGCTCACGAGTCCGGCGATGTCGACGAACTCGACGGTGGTCGGCACGACCTTCTCGGGCCGGGCAATCGCGGCGAGCTGCGCGAGACGCGGATCGGGCACCGGCACCACGCCGACGTTCGGGTCGATCGTGCAGAAGGGGTAGTTCTCGGCCGGGATCTGCGCGCGGGTGAGCGCGTTGAAAAGAGTCGACTTGCCGACGTTGGGCAGACCGACGATGCCGCAGCGAATGGCCATGAGCTTGGAGGAGTCGCCTTGCCTCAGGGGTTGGTCGGTGCCACCGGTAGATCGGGCAGCGGATCGCGGCTGTGCAGGCGATTCATGGCGATCTGCGCGCCGTCCGTGAGCAGTACCGGCACCGCCTCGGCAGCCGCCAGCAGCGCGTCGCGGATCAGCTGCGCGTCCGCGGGCGACGGACGTCCGAGCACGTAGTCGAGCACCTGCGCACGATCGCCCGGGTGACCGATGCCGATCCGCAAGCGCCAGAATGCGTCCCCGAGCTGCGCGATCACGTCGCGCATGCCGTTATGACCGGCTGCGCCACCGCCCTGCTTCAGCCGCACCACGCCGGCCGGGAAGTCCAGCTCGTCATAGGCGACCAGGATCGACTGTAGCGGCACCTTATAGAAGGAGGCGACGGAGCGGACCGGGTCGCCGCTGTGGTTCATGTAGCTCATCGGCTTGAGCAGCCACAGCTCCACATCGGCGATGCGTGCGCGTGCAATCTCGGCACGGTGCCGCGGCTCGCTGCGGAACTCGGCAGCGTGGCGCCGGGCGAGCTCGTCGACGAACTGGAAACCCGCGTTGTGACGCGTCCGTGCGTACTCGGTGCCCGGATTGCCGAGCCCGACGATCAGCTTGAGCGGCTCACCTGCCATCGGGTTTCCCTCGCGCCGGAAACGCCGCCGGCCGCGTTCGGTGACTTCCGAAGCGGCCGGCGGGCGATCCCGACGTCACTGTTGAGGGCTACTTCTTGCCGCCTTCCTTCCTGGCGGCGGGCGCGCCCTCCTTCTTCTCCTCGCCCTTCTCGCCCTTCTTGGTCTCGCCCGCGACAGCGGGCGTGCCCGGGGCAGCACCGGCGGCCGCGGGCGCAGCACTCGGCGCACCCGGCGCGCCGGCGGCAGCTGGCGCGGCGGCGCCCTCGACGGGCGCGGCCGCTGCAGCCTCGGCGGCCACTGGCTCGGGCTCCTCAGCGCGCGGCGCGTGGATCGAGACGACCGGCGTATTTCGCCGCGTGAGCTCGGGGATCGCCACCCCGGCCGGCAGCGGAATGTCCGACAGGAACTTGGTGTCGTTCAGGTCCATGCCCGAGAGGTCGAGCTCGAGGAACTCCGGCAGGTCCTTCGGCAGGCAACTCACCTCGACATCGGCGCGCATGTGCGACACGACACCCCCCTGGTTCTTGACACCCGGCGAGATACTCTCGCCCCTGAAGTGGATAGGCACGCGGATGCGGATCCGCTCGTTCTCGACCACGCGCTGCAGGTCGACGTGCACCACCAGATTGCGGGCGGGATGCATCTGCACATCCTTGATGATGGCGTCCTGCGTGCTGTCGCCGATCTTCAGCCGCACGATCGAGGAGTAGAAGCGCTCATCGCCGATCATCGTCAGCAGGTTCTGCTGATCGAGCACGAGCGGTTGTGCCTCCTGGTGGGCGCCGTAGAGTATGGCGGGGACCTTGCCCGTGTGACGCAGGCGGCGGCTCGCACCCTTGCCTTGCGCCCCGCGCAGGTCCGCGCCGAAGGTGAATGAAATACGCATTATTCAACTCTCCAATCGTTAGCCAAACCGTGCCGGTTCGCGACCAAACCGGCACACCCGAAATCCCCATCCTCCGTCGCAGCCGGCGAAGGTCGCGCCCTTCACCAGAGGAATCGGAGCTGATGTCCGCCGAAATCGTTGCAGCGATTTCGGCCAATCCAACTAGTCGACGTACAGCGAGCTCACCGAGCCCTCGTCGAGGATGCGGCGAATCGTTTCCGCCAGCAGCTCCGCGACCGACAGCTGGCGAATGCGGCCGGCACGGCGCGCCTCGGCGCTCAAGGGGATCGTGTCCGTCACCACCAGCTCATCGAGCGCCGAACTCGAGATCCTCTCGACCGCGCCCCCGGAAAGCACCGGGTGCGTGATGTAAGCCACCACCTTCTCGGCGCCCTCCTCCTTCAGGGCCTGCGCCGCCTGGCACAAGGTGCCCGCCGTGTCGACCATGTCATCGACCAGCATGCAGGTCCTGCCCTCGACCTCGCCGATGATGTTCATCACCTTCGACTCGTTCGGCCGCGGGCGGCGCTTGTCGATGATCGCCAGGTCCGCGTCGTCGAGGCGCTTGGCGAAGGCTCGGGCTCGCGCCACGCCCCCGACATCCGGTGACACCACGATCACATTGTTGTACCCCTGTTTCCACGCATCACCAAGCAGCACCGGCGAGGCGTACACGTTGTCCACCGGGATGTCGAAAAACCCCTGGATCTGATCGGAATGCAGATCGATCGTCAGCAGGCGATTCACTCCCGCACTCGACAACATGTTGGCCACCAGCTTGGCCGTGATCGCCGAGCGCGTCGCGCGCGGCCGCCGATCCTGGCGAGAGTAACCAAAGTACGGCACCACCGCGGTGATACGTGCCGCCGAAGCACGGCGCGCCGCATCCACCATGACGAGCAGCTCCATCAGGCTGTCGTTAGCCGGCGGACACGTCGACTGCACGATGAAGAGGTCGCGGCCGCGCACGTTCTCCATCAGCTCGATGTTGATCTCACCGTCGCTGAAGCGCCCGACATAGGCACGCCCGAGCGGCACCTGCAGGCTCCTTGCAATGTCCTGCGACAACGCCGGATTGGCATTGCCGGCGAACAGCGCCAGTGTATCGCTCGTGCTCATAAGCCCTTGCGCCGCGCGCTCATCTCAAAAGCGCCCCACCCTCCGCACGCTCCCGCGCCAGCCGCGGCGCGCCGCGCAATTGGCTGGGGTGGAAGGATTCGAACCTCCGAATGGCGGGATCAAAACCCGCTGCCTTACCACTTGGCGACACCCCAGCACCCGCGCACTGCGGACAAAAGTGCTGCGGACGCGATCTTACAGCCGCCTCAGGGGCGCTGCCCGCGCCGCAGCCGTGCGTGCAGCGGCGAGGTGTTCAAACCGCGCGCGACGAAGCTGCGCCAGCGATCGGGGACCTGCGCGGCGAGACGCTCGGCATCTGCCGCGCTCTCACGCGCGGTGAAGACACAGGAGCCCGTGCCGCTCAGGTGTGCGCTGCCTGCGCGTGCGAGCCACTCGAGCGCCTCGGCCACCTCCGGCGAGCGCGCACGGACCACGCTCTCGCAGTCGTTGTGCCCACCCGACTCAAAAAAGGCGCGTATTGTGATGAGAGGGGAATTTCGTGTCAATTCAGGGCTCTGGAACACCTCCCGGGTGCTCACCGAAACGCCCGGATAGATGATCACGTACCAGCGCTCGGGCAGCGTCACGGGCGTCAGCCGCTCGCCCACTCCCTCCGCCCAGGCCGAGAAACCCTGAACAAAAACAGGCACATCCGCCCCGAGTCGCAGCCCGACACGCGCCAGCTCATCGAGGGAGAGCCCACATTGCCAGAGCTCGTTCAAGGCCACGAGCGTGGTCGCGGCATCGGAGCTGCCCCCGCCCAGGCCCGCCCCGAGGGGGATACGCTTCAGCACGGCGATGTCGGCGCCGGCGGCTGTTCCGGTGGCATCTTTCAGCGAACGCGCCGCGCGCACCGCGAGATCGTCGGCGGCGGCGACACCGGCGGGACCGGTGCGCCGCTCGATCCGCCCGTCCTCGCGCGGCGCGAGGGTGATCGTGTCCTCAAGGTCGATGAGCTGAAAGAGCGTCTGCAGCTCGTGATAGCCGTCGGCGCGCCGCCCCGTCACGTGCAGGAACAGATTGAGTTTCGCCGGCGCCGGCCAGCGCGCGGGCGCGGCGACTGCCGGCTCCCCCTCTGCGGCGCGCCTCACAACTGCCAGTTGTCCACGAAGAGCCGCACGCGCACCGAGTCACGTTGCAGCGTGAGTCGAGCGGGTAGCGCCTGACCGCTGGCGGAAGCGTACCCCTGGTAGTCAATACGCCAGCCGTCCTGCGTGAGACTGCTGAGACGCTGTTGCGCCGGATCGAGCGATTCGCTCGCGGGCTGCGAGGGGTCGGGCACTCCGAGCACCCAGTAGCGGAGCGAGGCGAGCGGCGGATCGAATCCGAGGCGCGTGGCGAGCGCGGCGTGCGCCGCCTCGCTATCGATGTGCTCACCACGCGAGGTGACGAGCGTCAGATCGTCACCCGAGGCGGTGACCTGTGCGCCGCCAACACCGAGCGGTCCTTCGAGCGTCAGCTGCGAGCGCGCGCCGTCCTGCGTCCAGCGCAGGTTGGCGTTGAAGCCCTCCCCGCCCGCAGCCACAGCCACACGGCCCGTCAGCTGGAAGTGATCGCGCGCCTGCAGCTCCGGCCGACGCACTTCCCACGCGGTGCCCGGTGGCAGTGTGGGCGGCACGGTGCGGCAGGCGGCCAGAGCGGCAAGCGCCACGACCGCGCCGAGCCGCAGCCACTTACTTCGCATCGGGCAGGAGCCGTTTGATCGTCGCCTTGAGGGGTTTCGAATCCGGTTCGCGGGCGAGCGCCGCGGCCCACACGCGCCGCGCGTCGTTGCGCTGGCCACTGACCCACAGCGCCTCGCCCCAGTGCGCGGCGATCTCGCCGTCGTGACTGAGGGAGTAGGCCCGCTCGAGAATGATCGCGGCGCCCTTGGCGTCGCCCTCCCGGAAGCGTACCCAGCCGAGGCTGTCGAGGGCAGCCGGGTTGTCAGGCATGACCACGAGCGCCTGGCGGATCAACGACTCGGCGTGGGCGAGCTCGAGGGTATGGTCGGCGAGCGTGTATCCGAGCGCATTCTGCAGGGTGGGGTCGTTGGGGCGATCGGCGAGCATGCGCTCGAGCGCATCCACCGACTCGTGCACGTGTCCGGCCTGCTCGAGGATGACGGCGCGGTCGTACTCGATCGAAGGATGCTGCGGGTGGCGCTCGAGGGCAGCCGACAAGAGCGCGAGACTCGTGTCCGCCTCGCCGTGATCGGCAAGCAGCCGCGCCTTGGCAAGGGTCAGATCGAGCTCATCTTCTGGGTGATCCGCGGCGTAATCGTCGAGCAGTGCGAGTGCCTCGGTGCGCGCACTGCGATCGAGCAGCAGCGACGCCGCACGCGAGCGGGCCGACAGTGCCACCGACGAGTCATACAGCCGCCGGTAGGCGGCAATCGCGCCATCCGGATCGCCGTCGCGCGCGGCGATGTCAGCGAGATACAGCTGCGCCGCGTCGTTGCCTTCGCCGTTCGACAGCAGATCGGTGAAGCGCTGGCGTGCCTCCTTCATGTCACCGGAGTTGAAAGCGAGGAGTGCGAGGCGCCGATCGACCTCGGCCTGCGGCGCGCCGCCCGCGCGCAGATGCTCGAGCTGCTGGTGTGCCTCCTCGCTACGATCGAGCGACGCGAGAATCTCGGCGAGCTCGAAGCCACCGCGCGTCGCATCGTCCGCCTGGGCACGGCGCGCGGTGGCGACCGCCTGCGAGCCGTCACCGCGCATGACGTAGGCGCGCGCCAGCACGCGTAGCGCTGCCATGTCTTTCGGGTCCTGTTGCAGCGCACGCTGCGCGTAGGTCTGCGCCCGCTGGCCATCGTACGCCGCGAGTGCGAGCTCACCGAGCAGGATCTGAGTTTCGGGGGAGTTAGCCGTCGGCTCGAGCGCACCGCTCATGGCCGTCAGCACGGCGGATGCATCGGACTCCTCCAGCAGCAGCGCCGTCAGTTCCGTCATGCTCCGCGCGGCTCGATCCTGCGTGCGTGGCGGCGGCACCGCCTCGGGCGTCTGTGCGGGTGCGGCCGGCGAAGCGCCGCCCGCTGCAGATCCCGGTGCGGCATCCTGCTGCTCCTCGGTGCGCCAGAAATCGTGAATGGCCTGGCGCGCCTCACTGGTGCGGTAGAGCTTGAGGGCCACGGCCGCATAGAGTGCGTCCGCCTCGCGATCGCCGGGCGCGAGCGTGCGCCAGCGGGTCGCCGACTGCCAGGCCGCGGGCAGGTGCTCACAAGCCATCGCGACCTGGGTAGCACGTCGCGCGAGCTGGGCATCGCCCGCGGCCGCAGCCTTGGCGTAGGTCTCGGAGGCCGCCCGGCAATCGCCGCGCTTGAGATCTGCCTCCGCCATGACGGTCAGCGCGGTGACGTCGGTGTGTGGGGCGGGCGCGGGCGCGGACGCCTTGGGCGCGTGCGCGGCGCAGGCGGTGAGGAACGCCGCCGCCGCGAGCAGCGCCCAGCGGGTTCGGATCAGGTCAGACACACGATCAATCATACTCATCATCAGCACTATAGAGCCTCCCGAACCGGTGCGCATTGCGCAACTTGTCACAAAGTGGGCACATCCCGGAGAATGCCGCGCCCCAGCCGCGGCCGGCAGCCCTATCCGCCGACGCCCGCCAGGCGTTTGACCCGCCACACCCATGAAGGAATCCATCCGCCAGCGCCTCGAGAAGATCGCCGACCGCTACGAGGAGGTCGGGCGCGTCCTGGCCAGCGATGAAGTGCCGGGCGGCTCGCAGCAGTTCCGCGACCTTTCCGTGGAGTATGCGCGGCTGCAGCCGCTCGCGGAGCGCTTCGGGCGCTACCACGGCCTCGAGCGCGACCTCGACGCAGCGCGCGAGCTGCAGCAGGACGCGGACGCCTCCATGCGCGCACTCGGAAACGAGGAGGTGGCGCGCGTCGAGGCAGCGATCGCGTCCGAGGAGGTCGAGCTGCGCAAACTTCTGCTGCCGAAGGACCCGCGTGACGACAAGAACATATTCCTCGAGGTGCGCGCCGGCACCGGCGGGGACGAAGCGGCAATCTTCGCCGGCGATCTCTATCGCATGTACGCGCGCTACGCAGAAGCCAAAGGCTTCAGCGCCGAGGTCTTGAGCGAGAGTCCCGGCGAGCACGGCGGCTACAAGGAGATCATCAGCCGCATTGCCGGCCAGGGTGCTTTCTCGCGACTGAAGTTCGAGTCGGGCACACACCGCGTGCAGCGCGTGCCGGCGACCGAGGCGCAGGGCCGCATCCACACCTCCGCCTGCACCGTGGCGATCCTGCCCGAGCTCGACGAGGTCGAGGAGGTGCAGCTCAACCCCGCGGAGCTGCGCATCGACACCTATCGCTCCTCGGGGGCCGGCGGCCAGCACGTCAACAAGACCGACTCTGCGGTGCGCATCACACACCTGCCGAGCGGCATCGTGGTGGAATGTCAGGATGAGCGTTCGCAGCACAAGAACCGCTCGCGCGCGATGGCGCTGCTGAAGGCACGGCTGCTCGCGGCCGAGCAGGAGAAGCAGCAGAGCGCGCAGGCGCACTCGCGACGGCTGCAGGTGGGCAGCGGCGATCGCTCCGAGCGCATCCGCACCTACAACTTCCCCCAGGGACGGGTCACCGATCACCGCATCAACGTGACGCTCTACCGTCTGCCGCAGATCATGAACGGCGACCTCGACGAGCTGATCGATGCGCTACAGCAGGAGTACCAGGCCGAGTTACTGGCCGAGGAAGCATGAGCGAGCCGCAGGCGGGGCTGAGCGTCGACAGTGTCACCGGGATCGACGTCTCATTGCCGCTGGCCGGGCCTGGAGCGCGCTCGTTCGCCTTCATCATCGACTGGCACGTCCGCTTCGTCCTCGCGCTCGCCTGGTACGTGCTGATGACGGTGCTCTACAACGGCAGCTTCTCGCTCGAGCCACCAGCGACGCATGAGCGGGCGTGGTTTGCGCTGGTGGTGCTGTCCGCGCTGGCGATCTACTTCCTCTACCACCCCGTCATTGAGCTGGCGATGCGCGGGAGCACGCCGGGCAAACGCAGCGTTGGCATCCGCATCGTCACACGCACCGGCGGCCCACCCGGGGCCGGTGCGCTGCTGGTGCGCAACGTGTTCCGCCTCATCGACGCTCTGCCGGTCATGTATGGTGTCGGGCTCACACTGATGGTGCTGACGCGCGAAAGTCTGCGCTGCGGCGACATGGCGGCGGGAACACTCGTGGTCTACGAGCACAGCGCCACAGATCCGGCGCTGTTGCGGGATGCGGCGCAACGGGTCGGCAAGCTCGACAGCGCCGGCGCCGAGATCGCCGCCGACCTGCTGCAGCGCTGGTCGAGCCTCGTGCCGGAAGCGCGCATCCGTCTCGCCCGGGCGCTCCTCGAGCGCTACCTCGGCGCAGAGGCGGACCTGAGTGATGCTGATGAGCTCGAGTGGCGCTCGCGCCTCGAGCGGTTGGCACGCCCCTAGATGTCGCGCAGCGCGGCAACCCTTGCCCGCGAAAAAGCGCTCGCCGCGGCGCTCCTCGGACACGCCCCCGCCTGGCAGGAGGCCGAGCAGCGTGCGCGCCAGTTCGCCCACGGCCGCACCGATGATGCCGCCACTGCGGCGCGTCTGGCGGACGACTATCGCCTGCTGGCGCACGACCTGGCGCGCTCGCGCGCGCTCATGCCCGCGAGCCGCACCCGTGAGTACCTCGAGGGCGCCTATGGGCGGGTGCACGCTACGCTGCATCACGGAGCCTGGGACGCCGCGAGCGCGCTGCGTAGGTTATTCGTGGTGCAGACTCCGGCCGCGGTGCGCTGGCTGTTGCCCTACCTTGCATGGGCGGTGCTCATCTTCGTGCTGTCGGCCTGCGCGGGGTTCGCCCTGGTGCATCGCTATCCGGAGCTCATCGCGCTGTTCGCCTCGCCGGACACGATCGCGAGCGTCGAGAGCGGCAAGCTCTGGACGCAGGGGTTGCTCAACGTCGTGCCCTCTTCGATCCTCTCGATACAGCTGTTCACCAACAACATCGTCGTGAGTCTCTTTGCTTACTGCCTGGGCTTTCTCTTCGGCCTCGGCACCCTCTACATCCTCGGCCTCAACGGGTTGATGCTGGGAGCCATCTTCGCCTTCGTCGGCGCGCACGGGCTGTCTGGTGAGTTGTTGCGCTTCATCGTCCCGCACGGCTGCGTGGAGCTGTCGGTCATGTGCCTGACGGGCGCCGCCGGCGCGGCCATTGGCGAAGCGCTCATCCGGCCGGGCGCCGCCGGCCGTCTCGAGTCGTTCCGCGCTGCGGCACTGCGCACCGGTCCGGTGTTGGTCTCGTGCGCGCTGTTGCTGGTCGGCGCCGGGTTGATCGAGGGATTCATCTCGCCCGACCCGCGCTTCTCGCTCCCGATCCGGTTGGTGATCGGCGTCGGCTACTGGTGTCTCATGGTGGCGTTCCTCTCGGGGCGGCTTCTCGCATGGGGTGCGGCGCCGACGGCGCCCGCCAGCTAGATGCGCCGCGAGCGTCGCAGCGCCTCGTAGCGTTCGAACAAAGCCCGCTCCAGACGCTCCGCGGAGGCGGCCACCACTGGCACACCGAGTCGCTGCAGCAGTGCGCGCTGCCGCGTGGCACGTTGCTCGTGCTCGGTGGCCGCCAGCGCGATCCAGGGGTCCTGCCACTCGCGCGATTCGGCGCGTGCCAACGCCTCGACCTCGCCGCTGTGCACGCCCGCGACCAGCACCAGGTGCGGCGGGGCCAGCAGGCGCACCGCGCGCGCGAGCGATGCGGCGATGTTGGCATCGTCGAGATCCGTGAGCAGTACAATGAGCGCGCGTTGTTTGAGCAGATCGCACGCGCTGACCGCGGCCGTCACGGGATCCGACTCCGCGCTCTGCACCGCGAGCTGCGCGAGCGACCGCCGCAGCCGCGCCACCGCCGGCAGGCCGCGCGCCGGCGGAGCGCTCATCAGCACGCGCTCGGCGTAGACCATGAGTCCGATACGGTCGTCGTTGTGCGTGACGATCTCGGCAAAGCGCGCCGCCGCGTTGCTGTAAAGGCCGAGGCGGTCGAGCGCCCCGGCACGCACGCGACTCAGGCGCCCCGCGTCGATAGCCACCAGCACGTCGAGGTGCTGGTCCTCGCTGTAGTCGCGGCTGATGAGCGCGCCGCTGCGCGCGGTGGCTTTCCAGTCGATGCGTGTCAGCGGGTCCCCGCGCGCGTAAGCGCGTAGCTGGTAGAGCTCCTGGCCGGCGCCCGCGACGCGGCGCGCACGGGTGCCGGCGGCGAGTCCGCGCACGCGCGCACTGCCACGCAGCGTGTCCGGCGCCACCGCGCTGCGGGTGCGCGGCGTGAGGTCGGCGCGCCACCACGCCAGCGCCAGCGGCCCGCGCAGCCGTGCCGGCAGCGGCGGCCAGTCCTGCGGGCCGAGGCGCACGGGCAGCAGCGTCACCGAGTCTGCGAGCGTCGTGCGCGCCGGAACGGTGATGCGCCGCACCGCTGGCGGACCGTCAAACCCCGGCGGCGTGGCGGGCGCGTACTCGAGTAAGAGCGGCCGCGCGGAGCGATTGGTGAAGACGAAGGCGCCGCGCTGCGAGCGGCCGAGAAAGGCCGGTGACGGCGTGTCGATCGCGGCGAGCGGCAGCCGGCGGCGCGCGGCGAAGCCGTCGAGCGCCAGGCCCAGCAGCAGCACTCCCGCCGGTACCCGCCACAGCCGCGCGAGCTGGCGATCGCTCGACCAGATGCCGGCGATCGCGATCACCGCGGTCAGCATGACGAGGATGTAGCTGCGCCGGGCGAGGTGCACGGCGACCTTCTCAGCGCGGCACCGGGGTCGTCGCGAGCAGGCCCTGTACCACCTCCGTGTCGGTGGTCCCCTCGAGCGTCGCTTCGGGTGTCAGAACCAGGCGGTGAGCCAGGATCCAGGGTGCCACCTGCTTGACATCGTCGGGCGTGACGAAATCGCTGCCGCGCATCCCCGCGACGATGCGTGCAGCCTTAAGGAGCGCCAGCGCCCCGCGCGTCGACAGCCCGAGCGCCAGCCGCGGATGCTCACGCGTCGCCGCGGCGAGATCGAGCACGTAGGCGCTCAGCGCCTCGGACACGTGGATGCGCCCGGCCGCTGCACGCGCCTCGGCGAGCAGCCCGCGATCGATGACTGCGATCGTCTCGAGCGCCGCGTGGGCGGCGGCCAGCACGCCACCGTAGCGGGCGAGGATTTCGCTCTCTGCCGCGCGCGCGGGGTAATCCATGTCGACGCGCAACATGAAGCGATCGAGCTGAGATTCAGGCAGCGGGAAAGTGCCCTCGAATTCGCGCGGATTCTGCGTAGCAAGGACGATGAAGTCCGCCGGCAGCGGCAACACGTTGCGCTCGATGCTCACCTGCCGCTCCTCCATGGCTTCGAGCAGCGCGGACTGCGTCTTCGGGCCGGCGCGATTGATCTCGTCCACCAGCACGACGTCGGCGAACAGCGGGCCGGGGCGGAAGGCGAAGCTGCGCGCCGCCTCATCGAAAACGTGCACCCCGATGATGTCGCTCGGCATCAGGTCCGCCGTGCCCTGGATGCGCTTGAACTCCCCGCCGAGGGCCCGTGCCAGCGCTTTGGCAAACAGCGTCTTGCCGAGTCCCGGCACACCCTGTATCAGCACGTGCCCGCGCGCGAGCAGCGCGATGATGAGCGCGTCCACTGAAGCTGAGACGCCGATGACGACGCGGCCCAGCTCCTGCGCCAGCAGATCCCGAAGCTGCTCGGTGGCGGTGCTCACCGGGCCAGCTGCCTTTCAGCGCGGACCATGAGGTTGTGCAGGCGCAGCAGCGGCACGCGCCGGTTGGCACGCGCGGCTGCCTGCCACGCGCGCAGCTGACGCACCTCGGCGCGTGTCAGACGCGGATGGTTCTCGAGCCAGTCCCAGATCGCCCCCGGGTCGGCGGCGCTGCGTCCCGCCGCGCGGCTCACGCGCGCGAGGAACTGCTCAAACATGCGGCGCGCCGCGGCGGGGGGGCGCAGCACGCGTGCGAGGAACAGCCCGGTGGTGCGTACCAGCTCGACCTCGCGTGGCGCGGCCGCGCGCCGCAGCGGCATGTGCAGTTGCGTGCCACCGAGCACCCAGGTGAACCATACCGCGGCAATGACCGCCAGCGTGGCATACAGCCGTCGATCGCGCAGGAAGCGCGCCGGGTCGTAGGCATCGGTCAGGCCCTGATGCTCGTCGTCGAACACCACGGTGCCGTCGGCAGCAACGTTCGCACCGACCACGTTGGCAAGCAGCCGCGCGTTGTCGGCGCGCCCCAGTGCCCGGTTGCTGAAGAGCGAGCCGAAGCCGCTCACGATGATCGTGCCGCTCCCGAGTGCGCGGATCCAGAACGCATCCTCACGGCCGCCGCCTTCGTGGGCCAGGGACAGGGCGAAGCCATCGTGCGGCAGGGCCACGTTGTTTCGCAACGGCGCGTAGTCCGAGAACGCCACGGCGCGCGCGACGGCGGTGAAGTAGGGATGCGGGCGGTTGGGCAGCAGCGTGCTGAGCGCGGGAGTCGTGAGCTCGGCTGTCAGCTGCACCAGCCGCGCAGGTTCGCCGGCGCTGTGCTGTTGGCGATCGGCGCCGCGTTCCCTGAGTGCGCGGTGCCCCGCGACCGGCGCCGGCGGACGTGGTTGCGCCGAGCTCGCGGCCGACGGCTCGACGCCAGGCGACATGTGCAGCTCCGTGAGCAGCTGCAGATCGTTCGACATGACGGAGGGGAACTGCGCCCAGCCCGGCCGATCGCGCAGCGCCGCAAGAACCAGCAGCGTGTTACCGGCGCGTATCCAGCCATCGAGGGCGCGCAGCTCCTCGGTACGGAAGTTGGTCTCGGCGGGCAGGCTCACGATGAGCAGGTTGCCGCTCGCGGCGAGCTCGCGGTGCCGGGGCAGCGCATCGAAGCGCTCGCGCAGCGACAGCGTGCGTACCCCCTCGCCGCGCAGCCAGCTCGCGGCGCCGAGCTGACCGTTGTCGGCGCGCTCGATGCTGGTCGGCCGCGCTGCGCGCCGCGCCGCGAGCATATCCCCGCGAAACAGTAGCGTGCCGAACAGGAACAATGCGCCAAGCGCGCAGCCGAGGGTGGTGAGCCGGTCGCGCATCACCGCACCTGCGCAGCGGGTGTGGCCAACGCCGGCGCAGCGAGTGCGGCGAGGAGCGTGCGGCCGCTGCGCAGCGCGGCCGCAAGGCTCGCATCGCTCACCCGCTCGGCGGAGAAGCGCAGCCGCTCGCACACGCCGACGAGCTCGGCGAACTGCGTGCGGCCGGACTCATCAGGCAGCCGCGCGCGCCGCGTGAGCTCGCGCGCGGTCAGTGCCCGCGCGGGCGGCAGTCGGTCCTGCTCGGCGAGACGCAGTGCGATGAGCTCGAGCAGCAGGCCGGGCTGGCGCTCGGGCGCGGCGCGCTCGATCTGCTCGAGCACCAGGGCCGCGCCCGGCGCCTGCTCGAGCGCATTGCGCGTTTGCGTTCTCCCGGCACGGCTGCCGAGGAGCCCGGCGATGCGCAGCTCGTTGATGACGATGCCGGCGGCCAGTGCGACGACGAGCGCGAGTGCGCTCCACACGATCAGCTGCGTGGTGCTGGTCGCCAGCTTGATCTGTGTGAGCCAATGCGCAAGCCAGTGATCACGCCCAGTGGCGCGCGCCGCGAGGATCCGGTGCAACCAGTCCTTGAAGCGCTGCCACCAGCTCAGGCTGCCCGCATCCCTTTCCACGACCGTCGCGAGCACGGCAGCCACCCGCTCGGGGTGTAGTGGCGGACGCCGGCTGACCTCGGGGGCGACCTCGCGCGCGAGCAGTGCGCGCAGCTCCGCCAGTCCGCTGCGCGACAGCTGGTTGTCCTGCCGGTTCCAGCCCGCGGGCAGCCACGGTGCCCAGGGACTCTGGGTGAGCGCTGGAGTCAGATCGGGACAGCGCGCGGCGATGCTTGGGTAACCCACGTCGAGCTCGGTGTCGAGCCTTGCGATGCACTCGTCGATGACCTGCAACGCATCCCGCGCCTGCGCGCACGGCACGAGGGCAGCCGCGAGCAGCAGCGCGAGCAGCGCACGCGTCACGCTCTCAGGCCGTCGCCGAGATGCGTTGCTCGAGATCGGCGCCCTCTTTGCGCGCCTTGAGATCGCCGAGCACGGCGAGCGCCAGTGCGCCATAGAACGGCGTCGCCAGCGCACCGAGTGCGACGGCAACCACTTCGGTGAAAGCCGTGACCATCGCCACGTCACCGCGCCCGAGCACCGCAGCCACGAATCCCGCGATGGCAGCGATGACCGCATACAGCACACAGAGGATGATGACCGCAACGGTGTAAATGAGACTCAGTCGCCAGAAACTGCCCGCGGTGAGCCGCCAGCTGCGCCTGAGGCTGCTCACCGGTCCGGAGTCATCGATCAGCAGAATGGTCTGGGCGCAGGAGACGGCAACGAACGCGTAGCACAGCACGATCACCGCCGCCAGGATCAGCAACGCCCGCAGCGCCCCGCCGGTCACGAGCGCCGGCAGGAAGCAGGCCGCGAGGCCCACCACGACCAGGACACCGAGCGCGATGAGAGCGGGGAGACGGCGCACCGCCGCCGCGAGCTCGCCACCGGCGCTGCCGCCGCCGAGGATGCGGCGCTGCCGCAGCAGCACCGCGGCATAGAAGACGATCGTCAGCACGAGGCCGACCAGGTACAGCGCGATCATCGCCGGATCGACCAACTGCGCGAGCAGCGACTGCCAGGCGTCCGCCCCCTTGGCCATGGCGCGACCCTGCATGACCGCGTAGATGTTCACCAGCTGCCCCGCAAGCACGCCGAGCGCTGCGAACAGCAGGCATTTCACCACGGTTGCCCGATAGATGCGGAAGCTCAGGTCGAGCACTTCGCCCACCGACAGTGGTCGCTGGGGAGGATACGGCAGAGTGATCATTCAAATATGATAGCGCCACCGCGCCAGAGTACGCATGTGTCATGAATGTCAGCATGAGCGTCGGCGGCATGCTCGCCACCGGCGCGCAGCGACTGCGGGCAGCCGCCACGGATAGCGGCGTGACCAGCGCCGAGCTGGACGCCCAGGTACTGCTCGCCCACGCGCTCGCCGTGCCGCGCGCCCGGCTCAGGTCGCATCCGGAGGCAGCCGCCGACCCGCGCCACGTAGCGCACTACCTCGAGCTCATCGAGCGACGCGCGGCCGGCGAGCCCCTCGCCTATCTGACCGGATGGCGGGAGTTCTGGTCACTCACGCTGGCCGTGACCCCGGCGGTGCTGGTGCCGCGCCCGGAGACCGAGCTGCTGGTTGAGCGCGCGCTCGCCCTGCGCGCGGCGGCCGAGGGTCGCGTGGCGGATCTCGGCACCGGCTGCGGGGCGGTGGCCCTCGCGCTCGCTGCCGAACGCCCGCGCTGGCAGATCACCGCGACCGATCTGTCGGGCGAGGCGCTCGTCGTGGCGCGCGCCAACGCGGCGCGGCTCGCCGTTACGACCGTCGAGTTCCTCGAAGGCAGCTGGTTCGCGCCGCTCGCCGGTGCGGCGTTCGATCTCATCGTCAGCAACCCCCCCTACGTCGGCGCCGACGACCCGGCGCTCGCCGGCGCAGCGCTCGCCCACGAGCCGCGCCTCGCGCTCACCCCCGGCGTCGATGCGCTGAGCTGCTTGCGCACCATCGTGCGCGGCGCACCGCGCCACCTCGCCGCCGGCGCCTGGCTGCTCCTAGAGCATGGCGCGCTGCAGGGGCCGGCGCTGCGCGACGAGCTTGTCCTCGCCGGCTTTCGTTATGTACGCTCGCACCGCGATCTCGCGGGTCACGAGCGCACGACGGAAGGACAACATGGTTAGATTTGAAACCTCGCACGGCGCCTTCACGGTGGAGCTGTTCCCCAAGGAGGCCCCCATCACGGTGGAGAATTTCCTGCGCTACGTCGATGACGGCCACTTCGACGGCACCATCTTTCATCGCATCGTGCCGGGCTTCGTCATCCAGGGGGGTGGGCTCACCGCCGACTTCGCCAACAGGAAGACCCGCGCGCCGATCAGCAACGAGGCGAAGAACGGGCTGAAGAACACACGCGGCAGCCTGTCGATGGCGCGCACCAGCGACATCAACAGCGCCACCTCGCAGTTCTTCGTGAACCTCGCGGACAACGCCTTTCTCGATCATGGGCCGCGTGACTACGGCTACGCCGTGTTCGGCCGCGTCAGCCAAGGGATGGACGTCATCGACAAGATCGCGCGCGTCAGTACCGGCAGGCGCAAGGGTTACCAGGACGCCCCGCTCGAGGACGTGGTGATCGTGTCGGCGCGCCGCGCGCCGAGCGCCTAAGCGCAAGCGTCGCGCATAGCCGGCCGGTGGCGAGGGGCTCGGTGGCGCGATCGGCGCGGCATCGTCCGCCGTCCGGCGCCGCGCCGACGGCGCGCGCCCAGCGCGGCACGCTCGGCGCGCGGCTGCTGAAGTGGTTGGGCGTCGCGCTGCTCGCTTGGCTGCTGCTCACCACCACCACCGTGCTGATGCTGCGCTGGCTGCGTCCGCTCACCAGCGCCTTCATGCTCGAGGCGCAGCTCGCCGCCTGGCAGGCGCAGCAGCGCGGCTACTACACTGACTTCCGCTGGGTGAGTCTCGAGCAGATCTCGCCGCACGCGGCGATCGCCGTGATCGCCTCCGAAGACCAGCAGTTCCCCTTCCACGCCGGCTTCGATTTCAATTCCATCCGCGAGGCAGTGCGCGCGAGCGAGCACGGCAAACGGCTGCGCGGCGCCAGTACCATCTCGCAGCAGGTCGCGAAGAACCTGTTCCTGTGGAGTGGGCACAGCTTGGTGCGCAAGGCACTGGAAGCATACTTCACCGTGCTCATCGAGACGCTCTGGCCCAAGGAGCGCATCCTCGAGATGTATCTGAACGTTGCGCAGTTCGGCGACGGCATCTACGGCGTGCAGGCAGCCGCGGAGCGCTTCTGGCGCAAGCCGGCGCTGCGGCTGAGCTCCTCCGATGCCGCCCTGCTTGCGGCCGTGCTGCCGAACCCGCTGCGACTGCGCGCCGACCGGCCATCGCACTACGTACTGCAGCGGCGCGACTGGATCCTCGGACAGATGCGTGGCCTTGGGGGTGACGCGTACCTGCACGCTCTCGAGAGCGAGCGGCGCGGCACTCGCTGAGGGCGCCGCCCGATCCGTGCGCCGGGAGGTTCCACCGGCCCGCTCGAGCTCTACCTCGCAACCGGGGCGGCTCTTTCGGGCGATATCACGGGCAATTCGCCTGAGGTAGCATGCAGCTATGCAGGGACACCCGGGGCATGGCTGAGCGGGAACTCACCGCGGAGCAGTGGCGCGCTTACGGCGGCGCGGATTTTCCCAAGCGCGCCTGGAGCGTCGATGGGAGCGTGCTGCGTGCCATGGCCGGCGACGAGCGGGTCGACCTGATCACGCGTGACAGTTTCGGCGACTTCACGCTGCTCTTCGACTGGCGGCTGCCGCGCGGCGGCAGTGCCCAGGTCCTATGCCGGGTCGACGAGTCCGCAGGTCCCGCCTCCCACACCGGACCTGCGCTGCAGCTCCTCGACGATGAGCATCATGCCGAGGGCGCCGACGCGCTCACCTCGTGCGGCGCCCTCTATGCGCTCGTGGCGCCGTGGCGCGACCAGCGCAGCGCCGCCAACGCCTACCACAGCGGCCGCATCGTCACCCGCGGCAGTGCCATCGAGTACTGGATCGATGATCACCAGGTGATCGGCTGCGATCTCTCGAGCGAGGAGCTGCGGGTGCGCATCACACGCAGCCGCTTTCGTGACTTTCCACGCTTCGCGCGGCTCGCCACCGGGCACATCGTGCTGCAGCATCGTGGCACCGAGGCGTGGTTCCGGCGGCTGCGCCTCGAGAGCACCTAGCGGCACCCGACGCGCTCGCCCGCGGGCTCACCTTGAGGGCTCGTAGCCAAGATTCGGCGACAGCCAGCGCTCGGCCTCGGCGAGCGTCATCCCTTTGCGCCGCGCGTAGTCCTCCACCTGCTCGCGGTCGATCTTGCCGAGCGCGAAGTAGCGTGCCTGCGGATGGGCGATGTACCAGCCGCACACCGCGGCCGTCGGGTACATGGCGTACGAGTCGGTGAGGCGCATGCCGGCATTGCGCTCGACATCGAGCAGCTTCCACAGCTTGGCCTTCTCCGTATGGTCGGGGCACGCGGGATAGCCGGGCGCCGGACGGATGCCGCGATACTCCTCGCGCATCAGCTGCTCGTTGGTGAGGCCCTCGGCGGCAGCGTAGCCCCACAGCTCGCGGCGCACGCGCTCGTGAAAGTGCTCGGCGGCGGCCTCGGCCAGACGGTCGGCAAGCGCCTTCAGCATGATGGCGGAGTAGTCATCGTGCGCGCGCTCGAAACGCGCCACGTGCTCCTCGATCCCCAAGCCGGCGGTCACGGCGAACGCGCCACAGTAATCGGGCACACCGCTCGCGCGCGGCGCCACGTAGTCGGCCAGGCACTCGTGCGGCTGGCCCGCGGGCTTGCCCTTCTGCTGCCTGAGGAAGTTGAGCCTGGTCAGCACCTCGCTGCGCGACTCGCTCGCATAGAGCTCGACGTCGTCGCCGACGGCGTTGGCGGGGAACAATCCCACCACAGCGCGCGCCGTGAGCCAGCGTTCCTCGATCAGCGTCTTGAGCATCCGCCGCGCGTCGGCGTAGAGGTTGCTCGCCGCCTCGCCGAGGCGCGGATCGCTCAGGATGTCGGGGAACTTGCCGGCGAACTCCCAGGCGTTGAAGAACGGCATCCAGTCGATGTAGCCGAGGAGCTCAGCGAGCGGGTAGTCATCGAAGCGCTGCACGCCCGGCAGCCGCGGCGCAAGCGGTGCATAGGCGCCCCAGTCGATGGGGCGGTGATTGGCACGCGCCGCCGCCAACGAGGCCTCCGGCACCTTCACTTTCTTCGCGGCATGCTGCTCGCGGCGCCGCTCGTGCTCCTCGTTCACCCGGGCGATGAAGCTCGCGCGCTGCGCGGGCTGCGTCAGCGTCTGACACACCCCGACGGCGCGCGAGGCGTCCTTCACGTACACGACCGGTGAGTGGTACTGCAGCGCGATCTTCACCGAGGTGTGCGCCGGCGAGGTGGTCGCACCGCCGATCAGCAGCGGCAGCTCGAAGTTCTGCCGCTGCATCTCCTTCGCCACGTGCACCATCTCATCGAGCGAGGGCGTGATGAGTCCCGACAGCCCGATGAAGTCGGCGCTCTCGCGGCGCGCCGTTTCGAGGATCTTCTCGCACGCCACCATGACGCCGAGATCGATCACCTCGAAGTTGTTACATTGCAGCACCACGCCGACGATGTTCTTGCCGATGTCGTGCACGTCGCCCTTGACGGTGGCCATGACGATGCGGCCGTTGGAGCGCCGCGCGCCCGCACCCTTGCCCTGCTCGATGAACGGTACCAGGTAGGCGACCGCGCGCTTCATCACCCGCGCGCTCTTCACCACCTGCGGCAGGAACATCTTGCCGGCGCCGAACAGGTCGCCGACCACGTTCATGCCGTCCATCAGCGGGCCCTCGATGACCTCGAGCGGCCGCTCCACCGTGAGGCGCGCAGCCTCGGTATCCTCAACGATGTAGTCGTCGATACCCTTCACCAGGGCGTGCTCGAGGCGCTTGCCGACCGGCAGCTTGCGCCACTCGAGGTCTTCGCCGCGCCGCATGCCGCCGGCGCCCTTGTAGCGCCCCGCGATCTCCAGCAGCCGCTCGGTAGCGTCAGAGCGCCTGTTGAGCACTACGTCCTCGCACGCCGCGCGCAGTGCCGGATCGAGCTGCTCGTAGACGCCCAGCTGGCCGGCGTTAACGATCCCCAAGTCCATGCCGGCCTCGATGGCGTGATAGAGAAACACCGAATGCATGGCCTCGCGCACTGCGTCGTTGCCGCGGAAGGAGAACGACACGTTGCTCACCCCGCCGCTCACCAGTGCATGCGGCAGCTCGCTCTTGATGCGGCGCGTGGCCTCGATGAACGCCAGCCCGTAGCCGTTGTGCTCCTCCATGCCGGTGGCGATGGCGAAGATGTTGGGGTCGAAGATGACATCTTCCGGGGCGAAGCCCGCCTGCGTCGTGAGCAGCTCCCGGGCGCGACGGCAGATCGACACGCGCCGCTCCACGGTATCGGCCTGGCCCTGCTCGTCGAAGGCCATCACTACCGCGGCGGCGCCATAGCGGCGCAGCTTGCGGGCGTGGCCGAGGAAGACTTCCTCACCCTCCTTGAGGCTGATCGAGTTGACCACGGGCTTGCCCTGCACGCACTTGAGGCCGGCCTCGATCACCGACCACTTCGAGGAATCGATCATCACCGGCACGCGCGCGATATCCGGCTCAGCCGCCACCAGGTGCAGGAACCGCACCATCGCGGCTTCGGAGTCGAGCATGCCCTCGTCCATGTTGACATCGATCATCTGCGCTCCGCTTGCCACCTGCTGGCGTGCGATCTCGAGCGCCGCGGTGTAATCGCCCGCCTCGATCAGCTTGCGGAAACGCGCCGAGCCGGTGACGTTGGTGCGCTCGCCGACGTTGACGAAGAGGCTCGAGTCCTCGATGTTGAGCGGCTCGAGGCCGGAGAGACGGCACTTCACCGGCAGCGCTGCGAGGCGGCGCGGGGCGTGGCCGGCGAGACCCGAGCACAGAAGGCGAATGTGCTCTGGAGTCGTCCCGCAGCAGCCGCCGACCACGTTCACCAGCCCCGCTTCGCCGTACTCGCGCAGGATGGCGGCGGTTTCCTCGGGCGTCTCGTCGTACTCGCCGAAGGCGTTCGGCAGTCCGGCATTCGGATAGGCGCACAGGTAAGTGTCCGGCGCCGCAGCCGCGAGCTCCTCCACATAGGGCCGCAGCTGCCGTCCGCCGAGCGCGCAGTTGAGACCAACGAGCAGCGGCTGTGCGTGCCGGATCGAGTTCCAGAACGCCTCCGGCGTCTGGCCCGAGAGCAGCCGCCCGGAGGCATCGGTGATGGTGCCGGAGATGGCGAGCGGCAGCGTGCTGCCGGTCTCCTCAAAGAGCTGCAGCGCCGCGTAAATCGCCGCCTTGGCGTTGAGCGTGTCGATGATGGTCTCGATCAGCAGCAGGTCGACCCCACCGAGCGCCAGTGCACGGACGGCCTCGAGATAGGCGCTGACCAGTCCATCGAAGCTGACGCTGCGGAAACCCGGATCGTTGACGTCGGGCGAGAGCGAGGTCATGCGGTTGGTCGGCCCGAGCGCGCCGGCGACGAAGCGCACACCGCCGCCGGCGCGCGCAAACTCGTCGGCGGCACTGCGCGCCAGGCGCGCCGCGCGGTAATTGAGCTCGGGTACCAGGGCGGTGGTGCCGTAGTCGGCCTGCGAGATGCTGTTGGAATTGAAGGTGTTGGTCTCGATGATGTCGGC
>DASPWF010000025.1:0-17136 GCA_035621995.1 Steroidobacteraceae bacterium | reverse complement strand
GGGACCGCAGCGCGCAGCAAGATGCGCGATTTCATGGGGACCCCGGTGAAGACGATGCGAGAGCACCGTTAGGAGTGTAGATGAAAGACTTACTGAAACTTTTCAAGCAGCACGCTCCGGTCGAGCACTTCGATTCGATCAAGATCGGGCTGGCGTCGCCGGAGATGATCCGTGCCTGGTCGTATGGCGAGGTGAAGAAGCCCGAGACCATCAACTACCGCACCTTCAAGCCGGAGCGCGATGGGCTGTTCTGCGCCAAGATCTTCGGCCCGGTGAAGGACTACGAGTGCCTGTGCGGCAAGTACAAGCGCCTCAAGCATCGTGGCGTGGTGTGCGAGAAGTGCGGTGTCGAGGTGACGCAGTCGAAAGTCCGCCGCGAGCGCATGGGTCACATCGAGCTCGCCAGTCCCACCGCGCACATCTGGTTCCTCAAGTCGCTGCCGTCGCGCATCGGGTTGATGCTCGACATGACGCTGCGCGAGATTGAGCGCGTGCTGTATTTCGAGGCCTTCGTGGTGATCGATCCGGGCATGACGCCGATGCAGCGTGGCCAGCTGCTGACCGACGAGATGTACCTCGAGGCGATCGAGGAGCATGGCGATGAGTTCGACGCCCGTATGGGCGCGGAGGCCGTGTTCGAGCTGATGCGCACCATCGATCTCGCTGCCGAGATCACCAAGGTGCGCGAGGAGATGTCTGCCACCTCCTCCGAGACCAAGCTGAAGCGGCTGTCGAAGCGCCTGAAGCTCATCGAGTCGTTCGTCGAGTCGGGCAACAAGCCCGAGTGGATGGTCATGACCGTGCTGCCGGTGCTGCCGCCGGACCTGCGGCCGCTGGTGCCGCTCGATGGCGGGCGCTTCGCCACGAGCGACCTCAATGACCTGTACCGCCGCGTCATCAACCGCAACAACCGCCTGCGGCGGCTGCTGGAGCTGAATGCACCCGACATCATCGTGCGCAACGAGAAGCGCATGCTGCAGGAGGCAGTGGACGCGCTGCTCGATAACGGGCGCCGTGGGCGCGCCATCACCGGCACCAACAAGCGCCCGCTGAAGTCGCTCGCCGACATGATCAAGGGCAAGCAGGGGCGCTTCCGCCAGAACCTGCTCGGCAAGCGCGTCGATTACTCGGGCCGCTCGGTCATCGTGGTCGGCCCGCAGTTGCGGCTGCACCAGTGCGGCCTGCCGAAGAAGATGGCGCTCGAGCTCTTCAAGCCCTTCATCTTCCAGAAGCTGCAGCTGCGCGGCGAGGCCTCCACCATCAAGGCGGCCAAGCGGCTCGTTGAGCGCGAGGGACCGGAGGTGTGGGACATCCTCGAGGAGGTGATCCGCGAGCATCCGGTGCTGCTCAACCGCGCCCCGACCCTGCACCGCCTGGGGATTCAGGCGTTCGAGCCGCTGCTGGTCGAGGGCAAGGCCATCCAGCTGCACCCGCTGGTGTGTACCGCCTTCAACGCCGACTTCGACGGCGACCAGATGGCGGTGCACGTGCCGCTGTCGCTCGAGGCACAGCTGGAGGCGCGTGCGCTGATGATGTCCTCCAACAACATCCTCTCGCCGGCCAACGGCGACCCGATCATCGTGCCCTCACAGGACGTGGTGCTCGGTCTTTACTACATGACCCGCGAGCGCATCGGCGCGCGCGGCGAGGCCATGTTCTTCGCCGACGTCGCCGAGGTGCACCGCGCCTACGAGAGCCGCAGCGTCGACCTGCAGGCGCGCTGCCGAGTGCGGCTGCGCGAGCACCTCAGGGGTGAGGGCGGTGTGTTGAGCGAGCACCTGCGCACGGTCGACACCACGGTGGGCCGGGCGTTGCTGTTCGAGATCCTGCCCAGGGGTCTGTCCTTCGACCTGATCAACCAGGACATGACCAAGAAGGCGATCTCCGCGACCATCAACGCCTGCTACCGCGCGCTCGGGCTCAAGGAAACGGTGGTGTTCGCCGACCAGCTGATGTACACCGGCTTCCACTACGCCACGCGCGCCGGGGTGTCCTTCGGTATCGACGACATCGTCATCCCGGAGCAGAAGACCCGCATCGTGACCTCCGCCGACGACGAGGTGAAGGAGATCCAGGACCAGTACGCTTCCGGCCTGGTCACCAACGGCGAGCGCTACAACAAGGTGGTCGACATCTGGTCGCGCGCCAACGACCAGGTGGCGAAGGCCATGATGGAGAAGCTCGGCTCCGAGGAGGCCACCGACTTGAGGGGCGTGCGCCACAAGCAGAAGTCATTCAACTCAATCTTCATGATGGCCGATTCCGGTGCGCGCGGCTCCGCGGCGCAGATCCGCCAGCTCGCCGGCATGCGCGGCCTGATGGCCAAGCCTGACGGCTCGATCATCGAGACGCCGATCACGGCGAACTTCCGCGAGGGGCTGAACGTCCTGCAGTACTTCATCTCCACGCACGGCGCGCGCAAGGGACTCGCCGACACCGCGCTCAAGACCGCCAACTCGGGCTACCTCACGCGGCGCCTGGTCGATGTGGCACAGGACCTGGTCGTCACCGAGAGCGACTGCGGCACCGCGAACGGACTCACCATGACACCGCTGGTGGAAGGCGGCGACGTGGTCGAGGCACTCGGCGAGCGGGTGCTAGGGCGCGTGCTGGCCGAGGACATCGTCAAGCCGGGCGCAAAGGACGTGCTCATTCCCAGCGGCACCTTGCTCGATGAGAAGCTGGTGCGGCTGCTCGAGACCGAGGGTGTGGATCAGATCAAGGTCCGCTCGCCGATTACCTGCCAGACGCGTTACGGCGTGTGCTCGCACTGCTACGGGCGCGATCTGGCGCGCGGCCGGCCGATCTCGATCGGCGAGGCCGTGGGCGTCATTGCCGCTCAGTCGATCGGCGAGCCGGGCACGCAGCTCACCATGCGGACCTTCCACATCGGCGGCGCGGCCTCGCGGGCCGCGGCGGCATCGAGCGTCGAGGTTCGCAACAAGGGCGTGATCCGCTTCCATCACGTTAAGACCGTGCAGCACGAGAAGGGCCACCTGGTGGCCGTGTCGCGCTCGGGCGAGATCGGCGTGGTCGATGACTTCGGCCGCGAGCGCGAGCGCTACAAGATCCCCTACGGCGCCATGATCAGCGTCAAGGAAGGCGCCACGGTGGGCGCGGGCCAGGTGGTCGCCACCTGGGATCCGCACACCCACCCGGTGGTGACCGAGGTCGCCGGCTTCGTCAAGTTCCAGGACTTCGTCGACGGCCTCACCGTTACCTCGCAGGTCGACGAGGTCACCGGGCTCTCCAGCACGGTGGTACTCGACACCAAGCAGCGTGGCGGCAAGGATCTGCGCGCCACCATCAAGCTGGTGAACGGCAAGGGCAAGGAGGTCACCTTCGCCAACACCGAGATCCCGGCCGTGTACACGTTGCCGCCGGGTGCGCTGGTGTCGCTCGAGGATGGCGCCCGCGTGTCGGTGGGCGATGTCATCGCGCGCATTCCGCAGGAGTCTTCCAAGACGCGCGACATCACTGGCGGACTGCCGCGCGTGGCGGACCTGTTCGAAGCGCGCAAGCCCAAGGATCCCGCGATCCTTGCGGAGAAGTCCGGCACCGTGAGCTTCGGCAAGGAAACCAAGGGGAAGCGGCGGCTGATCATCAGCTCGGACGATGGCGAGAAGTACGAGGAGCTGATCCCGAAGTGGCGGCAGCTCAACGTCTTCGAGGGCGAGACCGTGGAACGCGGCGAGGTGATCGCCGACGGCGAGCCCAACCCGCACGACATCCTGCGCCTGCAGGGCGTCGAGGCGCTCGCCAACTACCTGGTACGCGAGATACAGGACGTCTATCGCCTGCAGGGCGTGAAGATCAACGACAAGCACATCGAGGTGATCATCCGCCAGATGCTGCGCAAGACCGAGGTGCAGGAGGCAGGCGAGACGGCGCTGCTGCGTGGCGAGCAGCTCGACCGCTCGCGGGCACTCGACATCAACGATCGCGCCGCCAGCGAGAACAAGAAGGCGGCCCGACTGCAGCCGGTGCTGCTCGGCATCACCAAGGCGTCCCTCGCCACCGAGTCGTTCATCTCCGCGGCCTCCTTCCAGGAAACCACCCGCGTGCTGACCGAGGCCGCGGTGCGCGGCCTCAAGGACGACCTGCGGGGCTTGAAGGAGAACGTCATCGTCGGACGCCTCATCCCGGCAGGCACGGGCTTTGCGGCCCATGCTTCGCGCCGCAAGAAGATGGAAGGCGCCGAACGACGCAGCTTCATGGACGTCGGCGGAAGTCTCCCGGACACGGAAGAGGCGAGCGTCGGGGAAGAGTCGGAGAGTGCCGCGAGCTGACGTCGCCTGAGTACCGGCCGCGGTGCTCGGACGGCGCGGTGTTGTAGACTCGAACGGGCCGGCGACGAATCACGCCGGCCCGTTATTTTTTTCTCCGACGGGTGAAAGGCGCTTCGGCCGCCATGACTGATACCACCGTGACCATCGCACCGGCCATCCTCGCCGGAACGCACGTGCGCCTCGAGCCGCTCGCGCGCGCGCACATCGAGGGGCTGCTGGCCGCCGCGCGTGAGGACCTGGGACTCTATCGCTGGAGCTCGGTCCCCTCGAGCGTCATGGAGATGGCGCAGTACGTCGATGCGGCGCTCGCCGCCCGCGAGGAGGGTACCGCGCTGCCCTTCGCCACGGTGCGCAACGCCGATGGCGCGGTGATCGGCTCGACGCGCTTCTTCCTCATCGAGCGCTGGGCGTGGCCCGCCGGCCACCCCGGCTCGGGCCGCACCGGACCCGACGGCTGCGAGATCGGCTACACCTGGCTCGGTGCCTCGGCGGTGCGCAGCGCGGCCAACACCGAGGCGAAGCTGCTGATGCTCACGCACGCCTTCGAGTCCTGGGGCGTGCATCGCGTCTGCTTTCACACCGATGTTCGCAACGAGCGCTCGCGTGCCGCGCTCGCGCGCATCGGCGCCAGTTTCGAAGGCGTGCTCCGCGCCCACCGCCTCGCGGCCGACCTGATTCCGCGTGATTCGGCGCGCTACTCGATCGTCAGCGACGAGTGGCCGGCGGTGAAGCGACAGCTGCAGGAGCTGCTCGCCGCGCGCGGTTGAGCGCGCCGGCCCAGCGTTAGCGGGCGCTGCGCCGGGCGAAGAACGCGACGATCAGCCCGAACAGCAGCATCGCTGCCATGTTGGCCAGGAATTTCGCGGCCGAGAAGGTCGGCCAGTGCTTCCAGGCCGACAGCGGCACCACGACGTAGTTCATGACGAAGAAGATGACCACGCCGTACATCATCCCGGCCGCGGTCCAGTGGGGGTTCAGCCCCCGCGCGAGCCGCGCAGCGGCGACGTACACGGCCGCGATGATCACTCCCATGAGCTCCTGCAGTGCCAATCCGAGCAGCGCGGTCGGCATGCCGCCCGAGAACGAGCGCCGCGCCAGCAGCCCGCCGGCGATGGTCTGCAGGATATGGATCACGCCGTGGCCGCTGATCAGACACGCCGCACCGATGTCGATCGTTCCGGCAACGATCCCGCCGAGCAGTACCGCACTCAGGGCTCCGCGTGATTTTCTGCTCACGGCGCGCTCCGCGTTCGCCCGGCGCAACTTTCCCGGCGCAACTTTAGGGTTGCTTCGCTTCCCAGATCTTCAGCATATCGGGTGATCCCTGGGCACGCACGCCGTTGTCGTTGAGAATCGCCTCCGTCGAGGCGACCAGCTGGGCGCGCGGAAACACCATGGCCTCGCTTGCGCGGTTGTCGAAGTCGAGCGTGACATACTCATCCTGCAGATCGCGCAGCAGCGCCACCAGGTGGGCGAGACTCTTGACCGCCGTGCCGTTCACCGACTTCACGACCGAGCCCGTCGGGTCCGAATAGCCCGTGGAGAGCGCGTGCGGGAACAGCGGTGAGGGGATCAGCACCAGCTCCTCGCGTTCGGCGTCGGGGCGGTCGCCGAGCCGCGCCAGCAACGGACTGCCAACGAGTGCCTGGCCGTGCGCGCGGGCGAGCTGCAACCCCTCGACCGTGGCGCGCTCGAACACCAACGGGCCGAGAATGAAATAAGACGGATAACTGCCCTCGAGCCAGTCGACGAGCAACGGCCGACGAGTCGGCACCGGCATCTGAATCTGCTGGCTCCTGCCGGAGCGCACGATGGTGAGCGGCACCGTGCCGTCGCGCGCCTTCTGTTGAATGAGATAGCGGAAGCCGACGCGCAGATTGTCGCGGATCGACACCGTGCCCTCGTCATCGATCGGTGTGCCGGCGATGTGCGTGATCACGTCCCATTGCTTGAGAGGGTATGAGGGACTGCTGTCGTCGGGGTGGTGCACGATCATGCCGCGCACCGCGTGGTCGAGTTTCAGGTAGCCGCGCAGCGCCGGGTTCTCCAGCGTCTGCAGCTCGTCGTATAGTCCGGGCTTGCCGTCATAGCGGCCGTCGTCGGCGATGTCCTTGAGAAACAGCTCGATCTCCTCGTTCGGAATGATGTAACCGATGTTCTCGGAGTTCTGCAGGTGGCTGAAGACGAGACCGATCATCTTGTTGTCGGCAATCGCGGGTCCGCCGCTGTTGCCGGGATTGACGGCGGCGTCGATCTGGATGCGCAGCCCCCCAGTGAGCACGAAGTAGGGCACGAACTCGATCCGCGAGACGATGCCGCGCGTGATCGACAGTGAGGTACCGCCGGTCGGAAATCCGTACGCCAGCACCGGGTCCTTGATCTGGGGCAGCGCGCTGGCACGCGGCAGGGGTGGGCGGTGCTCGAAGAACGACTCGTCATCGAGCTTGAGGAGGGCGAGATCGATGCCGGGCGCGCTCGCTACCACCGTGGCGGGAATCTTGTCGCCCGCCTGGTTGCTCTGCACCTGCACCTGGGTCGCGTAGGCGACGACGTGCGCGTTGGTGAGGATGCGCTTGCCCTCGATCACGACGCCCGAGCCGCTCGCCTCGATCGGGGACGCCTTGGCCCAGGGCCGGCCGACGTCCGGCCGGCGGATCGTCGAGAACACCTTGACCACGGCATTCTCGGCCGTGTGCGCGATAGCGCTGCTCGGCTCGGCGGCCGGCTGGGCTGCGGCGTGGACGGCGGAGGCGAGCAGGATGCCGAGCACGCAGCCGTAGCGGGCGAAGCGGGAGGTCGGGGTCATCGCAGCCTCTTCTTGACGCTCGGGGGCGCCGTGTACGGGGATTGTGACACAGCGCCGTGGCCGCCGCGCCCGCATTTAGTTGACTCGGTCAACTGATTGCGCGAGAGTGCCGTAGGCCGGGATCGTGCCCGGACAAAGTTCTCTCCTCATGTCGATTTCGCATCAGCAGATCGAGCAGGTCCGCGCCTTCAATCGCGACTACACGCGCCGCATCGGCGTGTTGTCGCAGGGTCTGCTGCAGAGTCCCTGGTCGCTCACCGAGGCACGTGTGCTGTACGAGATTGCGCACCGCCCGGGCGTCACCGCCACCGCGCTCGCCGCCGACCTCGGTCTCGACCGCGGCTACCTGAGTCGCATCCTCAAGCGCTTCGCCGCCCGCAAGCTCATCGCGCGCGCGGCCTCGGACGCGGACGCGCGTCGGCTGCACCTCAAGCTGACGTCGGCGGGTCGCGGCGTGTTCATGCCGCTCGAGCGGCGCGCACGGCGAGAGGTGCGCAAGCTCCTGTCACCCCTCGATGCCACGCGCCGCCGGGCGCTCCTTGTGGCCATGAGCACCATCCGCGACGCGTTCGACCCGGCGGGCGCCCGAGGCGGCCTCGTGCTGCGGACGCACCGCCCGGGCGACATGGGCTGGGTCGTCGAGCGCCACGGCGCACTCTACGCCTGCGAGTACGGCTGGAACGAGGAGTTCGAGGGCCTGGTGGCGGGCATCACTGCCGACTTCATCCGCAAGCTCGATCCCGCGCGCGAGCGCTGTTGGATCGCGGAGCTGCACGGACGGCGGGTGGGATGCATATTCCTCGTGGCCGGCGATGGCGGCAGTGCGCGGCTACGCTTGCTGCTCGTCGAGCCGGAGGCGCGCGGCCTTGGCCTCGGCGGTCGCCTGGTCGGGGAATGCGTGAGCTTCGCACGGTCGGCCGGCTATGAGCGCATCGTGCTGTGGACTCAGTCCACCCTCGTCGCTGCACGTCGCCTCTATCAGCGGGCAGGCTTCGTGCGTACTGCACGCAAGCCCCACCACAGCTTCGGGCACGACCTCGTCGGCGAGACCTGGGAGCTGAGCCTCGTCGGCAGCGCCGAGCCCGCGGTACGTCGAGCGCGGCGTGCGGTGAAGCCATAGTGAAGGGTGCACGGCGCCTGTTAGAGTGGTGCGCCTTTCCACAACACGCCCCTGCGAGGAGGGGAGCCATGCAGCGTGCAGCGATTGCCACCGTCGGTGCCCTGTTCGCCGTGACGCTCGTGAGCGGCGAGGCACGGGCCGCGCTCAATATGGCGCTTCCGGCTTACATCTCCGCCGCTATCGCCGACAGTGCGCGGCCCGCGAGCGACACCGAGCGTGACGCCGACCGCAAGCCCGGCGCGACGCTCGCGTTCGCAGGGATCAAGCCGGGTGATGTCGTCGTGGAGCTCGCCCCCGGCAAGGGCTATTACACTCGTCTCCTCAGCGCGACCGTCGGGCCCAAGGGCAAGGTGTACGCCGTGGCGGCTCCGCCGCGGCCCGACGCGGCCCCTGACGCCCCGCCGCCCGCCGCCGCCGTCCAGGCGATCGCCGCCGATCCGCACTTCTCCAACGTCACGGTAGTCGTGCAGCGCGTCGCGCAGCTACAGCTGCCCGAGGGTGCGGCCGACTTCGTGTGGACGTCGGACAACTACCATGACTTCCACAACATACCGGATGTCGACGTGGTCAACATCGACAAGGCGGTGTTCAAGGCGCTCAAGCCCGGGGGCATCTTCCTGGTGCTCGATCACGTCGCGCAGGCCGGCTCGGGCCTGCGCGACACCGCCACGCTGCACCGCATCGACCCCGATGCCGTGAAGAAGGAAGTTGAGTCCGCCGGCTTCAAGTTCCTCGGCGAGAGCAACATCCTGCAGAACAAGGCGGATCCGCACACCGCGAAGGTGTTCGATCCGGTCATCCGCGGGCACACCGATCAGTTCATTATGAAGTTCGCGAAGCCCTGAGCCCGAGGAGCTCGTGGGTTAGAGGGTCGCCCTCGCCGGCGTAGTATTTCTCGAGCGCGGCTGTGAAAGGATCGTCGCCGCGCGCGCCGGGCACCGACGACGTATCGCGTGCGGCGTAAGCGAACAGCGTCATGCAGGAGCGGAACTTGAGGTAGTCGGGATAGCCGAAGATCGCGCGCGCACTGCGACCTTCGACGCCGTTCACCAACCGTGTGCACTCGCGCAGCCGCTCGCCGAGCAGCGGATGAGCGAGGTAGGCGCGGGCCTCCTCCAGCGAGCCGATCCCGAAGCGCTGCGCAGTAGCGCTCGACCCGAGACCGCGAAGCTGCGGAAAGATGAACCACATCCAGTGGCTCTGCTTGCTTGCGGCGGCGAGCTCGGCGCATACCTTCCCGTACAGCGGCTGCTGCGCCTGCAGGTAGCGATCGAGGTCGTACGGATCGTCCATGGACCGCGGACCGCGTGCTCACTTCTTCCCGGCGCGCCGGAACACCACGACGAAGCGGTCGGTCTTGCCCACCATCTCGCCCTTGTAGGTGATCATGTCGCGCGGATCGTCGGGCCGGCGCAGCACATCGCTCTGGCGCACGAAGATGAAGCCATGCTTCTCGAAGTCGCGTCGCGCGTACTGCTCGTCGATGCGGTGCAGGGTGCCGGCGTCCGCGCTGCCGGTGCCGGGTTTCGCCGAGTGATCGACCAGCAGCAGGATACCGCCGGGTTTCACGACGCGGGCGATCTCGCTGAGGGTTGCGTCGGGATCAACCTTCGGCCACGGGCCGCTGTCGGCGCGCCAGTACAGGTCGTGATAGACCTTGATGAGAATGATCGCATCGAGCGAGCGCGCCGGAAGCCCCAGATGCTCGACCTCGGCGGTGCGGTGCTCGACGTTCGGCAGCCGCTCGATACGGCCCTGCCACTCATTCTCGCTCCACTTGTCATAGGCGGCGTTGTTGATGAGGTACACGTGACCGCCTGGGCCGACGATGTAGCTCAGCAGCTCGCTGTAGTAGCCGTCGGCGGCGAGAAAGTCTGCGACCTGCATGCCGCTGCGGATGCCGGCGAGCCGCAGCACCTCGGCGGGGTGATCGATCTGGTCGCGCTTGATGTCACCCGCCGGCCGCCCGGGGTGGGCCACCGCATCGCTGTAGAGGTCGGCGCGGGTGACGGCGGGGACGATTACCGCCGCGCAGAGGGCCAGGGCGAGCAGATGATGACGGGTGCGACGTCCGAGGACGGGCATGGTGCGGACTCCCTTCGCGTTGTTGTTGTGGCGGGGTCATCAGTATGGCGCCGCCGGTGGCGATGTGCCTGCGCGCTGCGACGGGAAGAGCGCGAGGTGCGCCATGTCGTACGCACTCATTGCAGCGGCTTGTCGAGCAGCTCATAGCCGGCTCGTGCGCCATAGCCGTGGCGCTCATAGAAGGTGCGTGCCCGTGCATTTCCCCTGCCGAGCTGCAGTTGCAACCTGACACAGCCTCGCTGCACGAGTGCCTGCTCCGCCGCCGCGAGGAGCGCGGTGCCGATGCCGCGCGAGCGCGCCTCGGGCAGCACGAAGAGCTCGTCGATCTCGCCCATCAGGCCCTTGTGCTCGACGCTGATCACCAGCACGACGATCAGGTAGCCGACCAGCGCTCCTGCGGCTTCCGCCACCCAGACGGCCCCTCTCGGACCTGCGGTGGCGAGCAGCTGCTGCAGCACGAGCTCGATGCGCAGCGCCTCGAAACCGGCGATCCCCTCGTAGTCCCAGTAGCGGCGCACGAGTGCGAGGAGTGCGGGGATGTCGGCGGCGCTGGCAGGGCGGATGTCCACATCAGTACGCCGCAAGCACGGCGGCGAGCTGTACCTGATTGCGCCCCGAGCGCTTGGCGGCGTACTGCGCGGTGTCGGCGTGCGCGATGAGGTGCTGCCCCCAGACCCCGAGGGTGTCGCTTGCCGCGACTCCGATGCTGCAGGTGAGATGGATCGGCGGACCGAATCCCTCGACACGCACCTCGGCAACCCGCCGGCAGATGCGCTCGGCGATGGGGTGCGCGGATGCGGCGTCCGCGCCACTCAAAATCACCACGAATTCCTCACCCCCATAGCGGCCGATGGTGTCGGATTGACGCAGCTCCGCATGAATCGGCGCAATGACGGCGGCCAGACAGGCATCGCCGGCGGCGTGGCCGTAGGAATCGTTGATTTGCTTGAAGTGGTCGAGGTCGATGAACAGCACCGCGACCGGCAGCCCGCGGGCCTTGGCGCGCATGCAGGCGGCGTCGAGACGCTCGATGAGCGAGCGGCGGTTGAGGACCCCGGTCAGGGGGTCGGTCTGCGCGCGCCGCTCCGCCTCCGTGAGTGCCATGCTCTGCGCCCGCAGACGATCGGAGGTGCCGAGGGCGATGAGGACGGCGGCCGCCACCATCGATGGTGCGAGCCCGTAATAAAGGAGTCCCTGCGCATCGTCCGCCCGCCCGTAGAGCAGCCGCAGCGCCGTGACGATCTGGAAGGTGCACAGGAGCCCCCAGGCGATCAGGAACCAGCCCGCGGCACGATTGCCCGCCCGCCAGGCGAGATACGACACGGCGAGCGTGAAGATGGCGCTGCCGAGGAACATCAGGTTGCCGAGCGCGGCGATGACGGGCGACATCCCCGGGACGACCCGCAGCACGTTCGAGGCCGCGAGCGCGATGAACGCCGCGGCGAGCCAGCCGAAGGCTCGATACACCTTCGGCGAGAACAGCCGCAGGTTCGCGAACTCGCGCACAAAGAGCGCCGCAGCGGCTGCCGAAATCGCGACCGGCACGTTCCAGGCGTAGGAGGACAGCGGCCGCGCCCACGAGAGGATCGGCCAATCGAACCCCTGGCCCGAGAAGTACGCAAGATAGAGCGCCTGCAGCGAAAAGAGCGTCCCGTAGAGCGGATAGAGGCGGTCGGTGAGCACGAAGCGCACCAGCAGCGTCGAAAGCGCCATGGCCATCAGCGCCCCGAAGGCGAGCGCGATGACACGTGCGTGCACCTTCGCCTGGGCAAGCGCGCGCCCGAGTGTCGACGTCGCGAAGTGCACGTCGGTGGTCGCGCGCCCGACCCGCGCCACGCGAGCGTAGAGCGGCTGGCCGGCATCGAGACCCGGGGGAAGGGCAAAGACGGTGTCCTCGGCACCACCGAATTGCGGGAGCACCGTCGCCGGGGCGAGTGGGACGGCCTCACCCCCCCGCCAGACGTAGATCGCGACGCTTTGGTCCATTCCCGCGCGCGCCACGAGCACCGGGATCACACCGGCATCGACCGTCGCGCCGGTCTCGGTGCCGGCGAGCGGCGGGAGGCGGAACCACAACGGGGCGGCGCGGAAATGGGAGCCCCGGGCCTCGAAGGGGCCGAAATGCCCCTCGAGCGACCCGCCGGTCACGGCGGCTGCCGGCGGGTCGCCGAGCGCCTCATCGAGCACCTGCACCTCCAGCGGGGAGCCGTTTGCGGGGATCGTCTGGGCGATTGCCGGCAGATCCGGGACCAGTGACCGATCGGTGCTCTGCGCCATTGCCGCCCCTGCCGCGGCGGCCAAGAGCCAACCTACCAGCGTCCGCTTGTGCACTACGTCCCTTGCTGCCTCGAGCGAGGCCGAATCATTCGTATTTGGGCGAGGCGCGCGAGGCGCCGGGAGGCCCGTTTGAGAGCTATCCTAGCGACCCCACGGGCCAAATCAATCGCAGAGCAGCACGGCGAGGGTGGCGCCGGTTGACACCCTCCGGGGTCCTACCTAGAATCGCCGGCCTTTGTCGGGGCGGCCCGTCACGCTTGCCGGCCCGGAAACAGCGACTTACGAGAACCGGGCCGCCTCTCTGCAGGCGGCCCGGTGTTTCTCGGAGGTCGCTTCAGCGCGCGAGGAGACGAGGTAACGATGGCGACCACGGGTCAGCTCATCCGGCAACCGCGCCGGACGAGGGCGGAAAAAACCAAGGTGCCGGCGCTCGGCGCATCGCCGCAGAAGCGCGGCGTGTGCACGCGTGTCTACACGACGACGCCCAAGAAGCCCAACTCGGCGCTGCGCAAGGTGTGCCGCGTACGCCTCACCAACGGCTACGAGGTCACCAGCTACATCGGCGGCGAGGGTCACAATCTCCAGGAGCACTCGGTCGTCCTGATCCGCGGCGGGCGCGTCAAGGATCTGCCCGGCGTGCGCTATCACACGGTGCGCGGCACGCTCGACTGTGCCGGCGTCGGCGAGCGCAAGCAGGGGCGCTCGAAATACGGCGCCAAGCGTCCGAAGAAGTAAGGGGTAGCAGATTATGTCCCGTCGAGCCCAGGCGCCGGTGCGCACCATCCTTCCGGACCCGAAGTTCAACAACGAGATGCTCGCCAAGTTCATGAATGTCGTCATGAAGAACGGCAAGAAGGCGGTCGCCGAGCGCATCATCTATGGCGCACTCGATCGCATTGCCGAGAAAACCGGCAAGCAGGGTGGCGAGGCGATCGAGGTGCTGTCCACGGCGCTCGATAACGTCAAACCGGTGGTCGAAGTGAAATCGCGGCGCGTCGGCGGCGCCACCTACCAGGTACCGGTTGAAGTTCGGGCCACGCGCCGCCAGACATTGGCGATGCGCTGGGTCATCGAGGCGGCCCGCGAGCGCAGCGAGAAATCCATGGCGTTTCGCCTCGCGCACGAGCTGATGGACGCCTCGGAAAACCGCGGCGCCGCGGTCCGCAAGCGCGAAGACACGCACCGCATGGCGGAGGCCAACAAGGCCTTCGCCCACTACCGCTGGTAAGGCGTAAGGAAGACCGAAGTGGCACGCGCGACGCCCATCGAGCGTTACCGGAACATCGGCATCTCCGCACACATCGACGCGGGGAAGACGACGACGACCGAGCGCATCCTCTTCTACACGGGCGTGTCGCACAAGATCGGCGAGGTCCACGACGGCGCGGCCGTCATGGACTACATGGAGCAGGAGCAGGAGCGCGGCATCACCATCACCGCCGCCGCCACCACCTGCTTCTGGAAGGGGATGGACAACAGCTTCCCCGAGCATCGCATCAACATCCTCGACACGCCCGGCCACGTCGACTTCACCATCGAGGTGGAGCGCAGCCTGCGGGTGCTCGACAGCGCGGTCGCGCTGTTCGACTCGGTCGCCGGAGTGCAGCCGCAGTCGGAGACCGTGTGGCGGCAGATGAACAAATACGCCGTGCCGCGCATTGCCTTCGTCAACAAGATGGACCGTGCCGGAGCCAACTTCCTACGCGTGGTGGACATGATCCGCGCGCGGCTGCGCGCCAACCCGGTGCCGATCCAGCTGCCGATCGGGGCCGAGGACGACTTCGAGGGCGTGATCGATCTCATCCGCATGAAGGCCATCTACTGGGACATGGCGACCCAGGGGATGAAGTTCGAGTACCGCGACATCCCCGAGCCGCTGCGGGCCCAGGCCGAGGAGTATCGCGCGAAGATGATCGAAGTGGCTGCCGAGGCCAACGACACGCTCATGCATAAGTACCTCGAGCACGAGCAGCTCACCGACGCCGAGATCCGTCAGGGGCTGCGCGAGCGCTCGCTACGCAACGAGATCGTGCTGGCGATGTGCGGCTCGGCGTTCAAGAACAAGGGCGTGCAAGCGCTGCTCGATGCCGTGATCGAGTTCATGCCCTCGCCGGTCGACATGCCGCCGGTGAAGGGCATCACCGAGCGCGGCGATCCCGACACCCGCGTGGCGAGTGACGATGCGCCGTTTGCGGCGCTCGCCTTCAAGATCCTCAACGACCCGTTCGTCGGTAACCTCACCTTCTTCCGCGTCTACTCGGGCGTGCTCAACTCCGGCGATACGGTGTTCGTTCCGACCAAGGACAGGAAGGAGCGCATCGGGCGACTGCTGCAGATGCACGCCAGCGAGCGCACCGAGATCAAGGAGGTGCGCGCCGGCGACATCGCCGCAGCCGTGGGCCTGAAGGACGTGATCACCGGCGACACGCTCTGCGATCCCGACAAGGTCATCACCCTCGAGAAGATGGAGTTCCCCGACCCAGTGATCTCCGTGGCGGTGGAGCCGAAGACCAAGGCGGACCAGGAGAAGATGGGGCTGGCGCTGCAGCGCCTGGCGAAGGAGGACCCCTCGTTCCGCGTCAGCACCGACCAGGAGTCGGGGCAGACCATCATCTCGGGGATGGGCGAGCTGCACCTCGAGATCATCGTCGATCGCATGAAGCGCGAGTTCAAGGTGGAGGCGAACGTCGGCAAGCCGCAGGTTGCCTATCGCGAGACCATCCGCGCCAAGGTCCAGAGCGAGGGCAAGTTCGTGCGCCAGACGGGCGGGCGTGGCCAGTACGGTCACGTGTGGCTGAAGCTCGAGCCGAACGAGCCCGGCAAGGGCAACGAGTTCGTGAACGGCGTGGTCGGTGGCAGCGTACCGCGTGAGTACGTGCCGGCGGTGGACAAGGGCATCAGGGAGGCCGAGGAGACTGGCGTCATCGCCGGTTACCCGGTGGTGGACGTTAAAGTGACGCTGTTCGACGGCTCCTATCACGACGTCGACTCGAACGAGATGGCGTTCAAGATCGCTGGCTCGATGGGCTTCAAGGAAGGCTTCAAGCGCGCCAGGCCGGTGCTGCTCGAGCCGATCATGAAGGTCGAGGTGGTCACGCCGGAGGATTATTCAGGCGACGTGATCGGGGACCTCAACCGCCGGCGTGGCCAGATCACCGGCATGGACGAGACGCCGGCGGGCAAGGCCATCACCGCCGACGTGCCGTTGTCGGAGATGTTCGGCTACGCGACCACGGTGCGCTCGATGAGCCAGGGGCGCGCGACTTTCACCATGGAGTTTTCCAAGTACGTCGAGGTGCCGCCCAACATTGCCGGCGGCATCCTGAAAGACGAGCAGTAAAACGCAGCAAGAGTCTTGAGTGAAGGAATTACGCCATGTCCAAAGAGAAATTTGAGCGCAGCAAGCCGCACGTAAACGTTGGGACGATTGGTCACGTTGACCATGGGAAGACGACGTTGACGGCGGCGCTGACGAAGGTGATGGCCGAGACGTACGGTGGGACGTTTGTGGCGTACGACCAGATTGACAAGGCGCCGGAGGAGAAGGCGCGCGGCATCACGATATCGACGGCGCACGTAGAGTACCAGAGCAAGAACCGGCACTACGCGCACGTTGACTGTCCTGGGCATGCGGACTACGTGAAGAACATGATCACTGGGGCGGCGCAGATGGACGGGGCGATACTGGTGGTGTCGGCGGCGGATGGGCCGATGCCGCAGACGCGCGAGCACATACTGCTGGCGCGCCAGGTAGGGGTTCCGTACATGGTGGTGTTCATGAACAAGGCGGACATGGTGGATGACAAGGAGTTGCTGGAGCTGGTGGAGATGGAGGTACGGGAGCTGTTGACGACCTACAAATTTCCTGGCGACAAGATTCCGATCATCATTGGCTCGGCGCTGAAGGCGTTGGAGGGGGACAAGAGCGAGCTTGGGGTGCCCTCGGTGGTGAAGCTGGTGGAGGAGATGGACAAGTACATTCCGATACCCAAGCGCGAGGTGGACAAGCCGTTTTTGATGCCGGTAGAGGATGTGTTCTCGATATCGGGTCGCGGGACGGTGGTGACGGGGCGCATTGAGCGCGGGATCATCAAGGTGAACGATGAGGTGGAGATCGTGGGGTTGAGGCCCACGGCGAAGACGGTGTGCACGGGGGTAGAGATGTTCCGCAAGCTCCTCGATGAGGGGCAGGCGGGGGACAACGTTGGGGTGCTGCTGCGTGGGACGAAGCGCGAGGAGGTTGAGCGCGGTCAGGTGCTGGCCAAGCCCGGGAGCATCACGCCGCACACGCACTTTGAGTGCGAGGTGTACGTGCTGACGAAGGAGGAGGGTGGGCGGCACACGCCGTTCTTCAAGGGCTATCGGCCGCAGTTTTACTTTCGCACGACCGATGTGACGGGGACGATCGAGTTGCCTGCTGGGGTGGAGATGGTCATGCCCGGGGACAACATCAAGATGACGATCGAGCTGATCAGCCCGATTGCGATGGAAGATGGGCTGCGCTTTGCGATCCGTGAGGGTGGCAAGACCGTCGGCGCCGGCGTCGTGACCAAGATCCT
>DASPWF010000024.1:0-33713 GCA_035621995.1 Steroidobacteraceae bacterium | reverse complement strand
ACGCGCACCGCGTTTCGCAACACAAATACTCGAGGAGTAGGGCAACATGGCGAAAAAGGGTGGCGCACCGACGAAGTCGGAAGTCCTGACATACATCTGCAAGGACACGGGGCTCTCTCGCAAGCAAGTCGGAAGCGTCTTCGATTCGCTCGGCGGCGTGATCAAGAAGAGCCTGCGCGGTAACGGCCTGTTCACGATGCCCGGCTTATTGAAGATGAAGGTCGTCAAGAAGGCGGCGACCAAGGCCCGCGAGGGCATCAATCCGTTCACCGGCGAGAAGATGATGTTCAAGGCCAAGCCGGCGAGCAGGAAAGTTCGCGTCATGCCTCTGAAGAGCCTGAAGGCGATGGTCAATACATAAAGCACTACCGTCGGCCGTGACCGACCAGAGCCCGGCGGGGGGTCTTCCTGCCGGGCTTTTTGCTGTCAGCGCACCGCGGCGCGCGCGCCGCCGCGTGCGAGAAAGCTCACCACCACCGCGCGCAGCTCGTTGATGCTCCCGTGAAAGAAGTGCCCGGCGGCGGGCAGCAGCACGAGCTGCGGCGCGGGCGACAGCCCCTGCGCCCACTCGATCACCGCCGGCGCCGGCACCACATCGTCGGCCTCGCCCTGTACGATGAGCCAGGGGCACGCGGGCGCCCTGACACCGCCCGCCTCGACCCGCGTGATGCCCGGCGCCACGGCGACCAAGCGCGCCGGCTGTGCCTCGGCCGCCGTCCGCAGCGCCACCACGGCACCGAAGGAAAACCCGCCGAGCCACAGGGCCGCGCCCGGCCAGCGCGCGCGGCCGTAGGCGATCACTGCCAGCGCATCGGCCGTCTCGCCACGACCCGCGTCGTAGCCGCCGCTGCTCGCGCCGACGCCGCGGAAGTTGAAACGGATCACCGGCGCGTCGCACTGCTGAAAGGCTCGCGCAAGCGTCCACGCCACCTTGTTGTCCATGGTGCCGCCGTGCTGCGGGTGCGGGTGGCAGACCACGCCGTAGACGCCGACCGCGGCAGCGCCGCCAGCGCCGCCCGGGGTCTCGACGAGGGCCTCGAGGCTGCCGGCGGGCCCCTCGAGAGCCAGCCGCTCGGCCTGCGGGGGTTTAGCCACCATCGGCGCTGCGTTGCGGAGTCGCGAGGCGCACCAGCAGCCGGTTGAGGCGCTGCACGTATTCGGGCGGATTGGCGAGCGCGGCACCTTCGGCGAGCGCCGCCTGCTCGAACAACAGCTGCGCAAGCTCGGCGAACTCGCCCGCGCCGGTGACGCCGTCGAGGTACTTCACCAGCGGATGCGTAACGTTCACCTCGAGCAGCGGACGCGTGGCGGGGGCCTTCTGCCCGGCGGCAGCCAGCAGCCGCCGCATCTGCTCGGAGAGATCGTGCTCCCCGAGCACCAGGCACGCCGGGGATTCCGCGAGGCGCTCACTCACGCGCACCTCGGTAACGCGGTCGCCGAGGGCGTCCTTGATGCGCTTGAGCAGTCCCTTGCTCTCCTTCAGCTCGGCGTCGTGCAGCTTGCGCTCGGCTTCGCTGGCGAGTGCGCCGAGCTCGAGCTCGCCGCGCGTCGCGTCCTTGAAGCGCTTGCCCTCGAAGCTCTCGAGCTGTCCCATCACCCACTCGTCGATGCGCTCGCCGAGCAGCAGCACCTCGAGTCCGTGCGCCTTCAGCCGCTCAATCGCGGGACTGCCACGCGCGGCCGCGACGTTCTCGGCAATGACGTAGTAGATCCGCTCCTGACCGGGCTTCATGCGCGCGACGTAGTCGGCGAGACTCACGGACGGGGTGTCATCGGACTCTCGGGTGCTGGCGAAGCGCAACAGCGGCAGGATCGCCGGCTGATTGGGCAGATCCTGCACGACGCCCTCCTTGAGCACCGTGCCGAACTCCTTCCAGAAGGTGGCGTATTTCTCCGGCTCTTCCTTCGCGAGCCGTGTCAGCAGGTCGAGCACCCGCTTGGTGAGCCCGCTGCGGATCGCCTCGACCTCCGGCTCCTGCTGCAGGATCTCGCGCGAGATGTTCAGCGGCAGATCGCTCGAGTCCACCACGCCCTTGATGAAGCGCAGGTACAGCGGCAGGAACTGCTCGGCCTCGTCCATGATGAACACGCGCCGCACGTACAGCTTCAGTCCCCGCGCCGCATCGCGCTGCCACAGGTCGAAGGGCGCGCGCGACGGCACGTACAGCAGGCTGATGTATTCGCGCTTGCCCTCCACCTTGTTGTGGCTCCAGGCGAGCGGATCGGTGAAATCGTGGGCGACGTACTGGTAGAACTGCCGATATTCCTCGTCGCTGATCTCGGCGCGCGGCAGCGTCCACAGCGCCTTCGCCTGATTGACCACCTCGTACTCGAGCGATGCCTGGCCTTCGCCCTTGCGCATGCGCACCGGGAAGCCGATGTGGTCGGAGTAGCGGCGGATGAGCCCGCGCAGGCGCAGCGCGTCGGCGAACTCGCGGGCATCGCTCTTCAGGTGCAGCGTCACCGCGGTGCCACGGCGCGGCAGCGTCACGGTCTCGACGGTGAACTCCCCGTCGGCACCGGACTCCCAGTGCACACCGGCCTCGGCCGGCTCGCCGGCCTTGCGCGAGCGCACCTCGACGCGCTCGGCGACGATGAACGCGGAATAGAACCCCACGCCGAACTGGCCGATGAGGGCCGAGGCCTTCTGCGCATCGCCGGAGAGCGAGCGAAAGAATTCCGCGGTGCCCGAGCGCGCGATGGTGCCGAGATTGGCGACGGCTTCCGCGCGCGTCATGCCGATGCCGTTGTCGATGACGGTCACGGTGCCGGCAACGGGGTCGGCGTCCACACGGATCCCGAGCTCGGGGTCCTCGGCGAGCAGCGCGCCGTCGGCGATCGCAGCGAAACGCAGCCGGTCGCAGGCGTCGGAGGCATTGGAGATGAGCTCGCGCAGGAAGATCTCCCTGTGGCTGTACAGGGAGTGGATCATGAGCTTCAGCAGCTCGCGTACCTCGGCCTGGAAGCCGTGGGTCTCGCGGCTGCCGGCGCCGGCCGCGCCCGGCGTCGGCCCGGTATCGTGATTCGGGGATGATCCGCTTTGCATGCTGGTACGTCCACGGGCCTCGTGTGAGGCGCAGAAGTCGCGATCTTGGGAGATGGCGTGGATTTTTCAAGCGCGGCAGCACCGCGGCGGCGGGTGCGGCACCGCGCGGCCGTCGCGACGCCGGGCTCGCTAGGCGAGCACGCGCAGGAGCTGGCGGTGTGAGAGCAGCAGCGTCGCCGCGCCGGCGAGCAGCGCACCGGAAGCAGCGGCGATCAGCGGCGCGGCCGCCGCGACGACCTCGGCGGCGGTGGCAGCCGCCACGTGACGACAGACGCCGACCAGATCGTCAAGCTCGTCCCACAGATGCAAGAACGACTCTTCCACGGCGAGCCAATCTACGGAAGGCGCACGGCGCGCGGCGTGCGCGCGCTCACACTCGCAGTCGCCGTGAAGTCCCTTGCAGGAGATCTGAGGGCTGCGTAGGCTTGGCTGCGAACCGCGTCACCACGCGGATGTGACAGAACACGGCAATCATGCAGCGCATCGTCGTCCTGAACCCCAAGGGCGGGTCCGGCAAGACGACCATCGCAACCAATCTGGCGAGCTATCTCGCCGCGCACGGCCACACTCCGGTCCTCATGGATTTCGATCCGCAGGGCTCGTCGCTGCGCTGGGTAAGGAAACGCAAACCGACGCAGCCACCGGTTCACGTAATCGCGGCCTTCGAGAAGGACGCACGCACCACCCGTGCGTTCCAGCTGCGCGTACCGGAAGTCGCGACGCACGTCATCATCGACACTCCGGCCGCGCTCGAGGCGCGCCAGCTCCCCGACATGACGCGCGATGCCGATAAGGTGATCGTGCCAGTGCTGCCGTCCGACATCGACATCCACACCTGCTCGCGCTGCATCCGCGACCTGCTGCTGGTGGCCAAGATCCGCCGCGAGGATGATCGCATCGGCGTAATCGCCAACCGCATCCGGCGCAACACGCTCACTTACCAGTCGCTGATGCGCTTCCTGCACACGCTCGGCATCCCGATCGTCGCGGCCATCCGCGACTCGCAGAATTACGTGCGCGCCGCCGAGCTCGGCGTGGGCGTACACGAGATGAAGAGCTACGTGGCGCGTGACGACGTCGAGCAGTGGATCCCGCTGGTCGAGTGGCTGACGCGGCCACGAGGACGACAGGCGTCGCCCCCGGGGACGACGTCCCAGGGTGCAGTCGAGGCCGCGGCGCCGGGGAGCGACCCGGCCACCGGCAGCGCAGCGCCGGACGGCAGCGGCCCGGCGCCCGCACCACCGCCAGCGGACACGGCGGAGGCGGCGCCACAGCCACCGGGGCTGGCCGACGCGCCGCAGGCCGACGAGCTGCCGAAGGCGGCAGCACTCGCGATCGCCTGAGGATCAACTGCGCTGTGGTGCGGAGGGAGCCGCCCTACCGCAATTCGCCGCAAGAGAGGGTACGCCCGCCGGGGCGGTGTTATTTCTTCGGCTTGCCGGCGCCTTGCGCGCCGCCGCCGTCGGTGTTGTTCCAGGAGTCGCGCACCTGGTCCGCCCAGTTCTTGTAGTTGGACCACGTGTACAGGTTACGGGTGATGGCCGCCTGACGTGCGCGGGCTCGCTGCATGCGCTCGAGCCAGTTCGCGTACGCATCGGCACCTCCGGTCGGGTTGCCGGGTGTCCCGTCGCGGTGCGTGCCGGGCGCGTCGTCACGCCCCCTGTCGCTTGAGCCCATGAGAAGCTCCTGAAGATTGGCGAGCAGCGTACGGCGTTCGCTGCACGCGCCGCAGGAACTGGTTCACAGGCATGTTGCCGGTCGCATACGCTGGGACGCAGCTCTCGGGAAGCGAGTGCAAACTGTGCGGCGCGCAGAACGTTATGTAACCGTGCCGCGCAGCCGCCGCCACGCCGCGCGCGGCACTCCTCAGGCGACCAGACGGTACACCGGCCGATAGGTGCTGCCCGGCAGTCGCATGCGCCGCTGCGCGACGAACGCGGCGAGCAGCTCATCGAGCAGCCGCATGATTGCCGGATCGCCGCACAGCTCGTACGGGCCTTCGCGCTCGATCGCCTGAATGCCGTATTCCTTAACGTTCCCGGTGACAATGCCAGAGAACGCGCGGCGCAGGTTCGCCGCGAGCTCGTGCGCGGGCTGATCGCGCCCGAGCTCGAGCGCGCGCATGCTCTCGTGGGTGACCTCGAAGGGCTGCTGGAACTGCGGCTGAACCGACAGCAGCCAGTTGAAGTTGTAGGAGTCGTTGTGGTGGCGGCGGAACTCGCGCACCACGTCCATACCGCGCACCATGCGCCGCGCCACTTGCGGCGGATCGTCGATGATGACGCTCAGCCGCCGCGCGGCCTCGGGTCCGAGCGTGCCGGCGATGAAGCGGATGATGTGCTCGAAGTACGGGGCGCTCGGGCGCGGACCCGTGAGCACGATGGGGAACGGCTGCTCGCGGTTGGCGGGATCGAGCAGAACCCCGGTGAGATACAGGATCTCCTCCGCCGTGCCCGCGCCGCCGGGGAAGACCACGATGCCGTGCGCGAGGCGCACGAACGCCTCGAGACGCTTCTCGATGTCCGGCATGATCGCGAGCTGGGTGACGATCGCATTCGGCGGTTCAGCGGCGATGATGCCCGGCTCGGTGATGCCGATGTAGCGGCTGTGCTCGATGCGCTGCTTGGCATGGCCGATGGTGGCACCCTTCATCGGGCCCTTCATGGCGCCGGGCCCGCACCCGGTGCAGACATCGAGGCCGCGCAGGCCGAGCTCGTAGCCGACGTTCTTGGTGTACTGGTATTCGGCGGCATCGATCGAGTGCCCGCCCCAGCACACCACCAGGTTCGGCCGCGCCTTGTAGTCGAGCAGCCGCGCGTTGCGCAGGATGTGGAACACGGCGTTGGTGATCGAGGCCGAATCGGTGAGATCGAAGCGCCCGCTGGCCACGATCTCGTTGGAGATGAACACCACGTCGCGCAGCACCGCGAACAAGTGCTCCTTGATGCCGCGGATCATCGCTCCGTCGACGAACGCCGCAGCCGGCGCATGCTGCATCTCGAGCTTCACGCCCCAGGGATGGCGCACGATGCGGATGTCGAAGTCGCGGTAGCGGTCGAAGATCTCCTTGGCGTTGTCGGTGTAGGCCCCGGCCCCGGAGTTGAGCACCGCCAGGGCACAGCGACGGAACAGCGGGTAAAGGCCGCCCTGACCGGTATCGAGGAGCTTGTCGATCTCGCTCTGCGACAGATTCTCGAGACTACCGCGCGGACCGACGCGCGCGTCGACGAACTCTGGGAACTCGCTGCTCACTGCTCAGGGAAGGATATCGATCGGCGTGTCGTCGGGAGTCAGCATCCAGATCTCGGTCATGTCGGCGTTGGATACGGCGATGCAGCCGTCGGTCCAGTCGTGGCTCTCGTAGTATTCGGCCTCGTGCTTCAGCAGGTTCGGCAGCCCGTGGACCATGATGGAGCCGCCGGTGTCCCAGTGGCGCGCGTGAGCGCGCTTGAGATCCGTCTCGTTCGGATACGACACCTTGATCGAGAGGAAATAGTCGCTGCGCGGGTTACGTTTCTCGAGGCGGTAAGTGCCCTCGGGTGTGCGGAAGTCACCGGAGCGCTCCTTCTGACCAATCGGGCTCAGGCCGAGCGCCACGTGATAGGAGCGCACGACATTGCCGCCGTGCATGAGCAGCAGCCGTCGCTCGCTCTTGTGCACCACGACACGGTCCACGAGCGGTAACGTGCCCGTCGTCGGTGGCAGCAGCATCGCCGGCTGCGCCTCCGGCAACGCGTCCGCGTGCGCCGTGCCCAGCCTCACGGTGAGAACCAGTATCGCCGCTAAGCTTATGAAACGCATCGCATTCCGTGCTTAACTCCGGCAGGTGGCCCGATTATAGACATACCGCGGCGCCGCCGGTATGTGCCTCCGTCACAGCGCATCGCGACGTCCCCGGGCGCCGCCTTGGCGCCACGGAAACGGCGCCGGCTGGCTCGACACTCAGCCGCCACTGCCAACTTCCTCGACGCGCGGCAGCACGATCTGCGTTCCGGCGCGCACTTCGGCGAGATCCAGGTCGGGGTTGTACTGCTGCAGCAGCCACACCGGCACCTGCGCGGTGCGTTGCGTCAGCGTCCACACCGAATCGCCCGGACGCGCGATGTGGACCTCGGTGCCCACGATGCGGTGCGCGGCGAAGTATGCCGCCTGCAGCTCGCGGTGATACTCGCGACGCAGTGTCTCGAACACACCGGGCGTGACCTGCGCGAAATCGAGCTTGACGCGCTGGCCGATGCGCACCGGCGTGCGGAACTTCAAGTGGTTGATTGCGCGCAGCTGCGCCGAGGTCAACCCGAGCCAGTCGGCATAGTGTCCGAGCGTCTCGCCGGCGGCCACGCGGATGGTGCCGTCGTGGGCCACACCGTAATCGAACGGGTCGGCGCTCTGCTCCGGATCCGCCGGCACGCCGAGCGCCGGGCCGAGCGCCTCGGCCTGCGCAGCCGACACCGGTTGCGGGCCGACCGCGTGCGGCCGCTCCCCGGCAATCACCACTTCCTCGATGGCCGCCGCATCTTCGGCACTCTCTCGCTGGGCCACCTCGGTCGAGACTGCCCCGCCCGGCGACGGCGGTGCCACGGTGGCCGCCGTCGCTGCCGACACCGCCTGCGACGGCACGGCCGGCGCCGACAGAGGTGCCGGCGGCGGGGTCGCAGCGGCGAGCGACACGCTGCCTGCCGAGGGGGTCTCCGGCAGGCTGATGGTGCTGCCGGGGCGCAGGTGTGCGCTGGTGCGCAAGCGGTTCATCCGCGCGAGCGTCTCGGTGGAAACGCCATAGTGCTCGGCGAGACTCGCCAGCGTATCGCCGCTTTGCACGCGGTAGCGGCGCGGGCCGCGCTGACCGGTGAACATCTCCGCCGGGGTGAGACGCTCGGCGAGCAGCTCGCTCGACCAGTGCGCGCCGTCGGCCGGCAGGCGCAGGCGGTATGACTTGGGCACGCGCTGCGCACCGCTCCAGACTGATGGCAGCAGCGCGGGATTCAGCGCGTGCAGCGATGCCGCATCGATCTTCAGCGCGCGCTCGAGTGAGGCCGCGGAGACGTACGCCGGGAGCTCGAGCTCCTGGAAATGCGCCTCGCTCTGCTGCTGCACGGGACCGAAATACTTCTCGGGGTTGCGATCGATGTCGAGCGCGGCGAGAAACGAGACATAGAAGTTGCGCGAGGCGAAACCGAAGGTGCGGCTGTTGTAGCTGCGCACGATCCTGACGATGTCGTCGGTGCCGAGCGTCTCCTTGGCGTGGCGCACGCCGGCGGTACCGTGGTTGTACGCGGTGAGCGCGAGCGGCCAGGTACCGAGCACGCGATAGTTGTAGGCGAGCAGCTGCGCCGCCGCCTCGGTGGAGCGGAACGGGTCGAGACGGTCATCGACCGCACCGTCGATGCGCATGTAACGGCGCCCGGTCGAGCGCATGAACTGCCACAGCCCGGCGGCACCGACCTTGGAATAGGCGCCCGGATTGAAAGTGGACTCGACGTACGGCAGCACCGCGAGCTCGGGAGGAAGACCGAGATTCGCGAGCGTCTCGGCGATGTGCGCCTTCCAGGCACCCGAGCGTACCAGGCCGGCCCTGAAGCGGTCCGCCTGGCCGAGCTGGAAGCGAATGTCATCGACAGCGGAGCGCAGCCGCGCGGGCGTGCCCTCCGCTCCCCAGAGGTCCTTGATGCGCTGATCGTCGGCGGTGAGTGGACTGTCGCCGGCATCGGCAATGCGCCGCAGCACCGCCGCGTAACGCGCGCGCGCCGCGTCCACCTGGTGCTCGCGCTCGCTCGGCGGCGTCTCCGGATCGAAGTGCAGCGTCTCGTACACCACCGCCAGGTTGTACTGGTCGTGCAGGAATCCCGCGTTGGTGTCGACCTGCGTATAGACGCGAATCCAGAACTGCACGTCGCGCTCGAGTTGCGGTGGGCGTGGCATCGGATCGTCCGCGGCGCGCGCCGTCGCGAGCGCTAATAGCGCACCAAGCAGCAGCCAACGCCCTATCCGGGCCGTCCATTCCCCGCCCCCCGGTGCGCCCACCGCCCGCGCACCTCCTGTCGAGTTCATTTACACCTCTGTGCAGCCAATGGTTCCGAAGCGCCTTCAATGGCTTGCAGCATTTCCGCCCCGTACCCCACCCACCCAGGCGCCCCCGAATGCGTCGGGTATTTTGACACTCGGGTGTCCGGCACACCGACACGCCCTCCCGTAAAGCTAGTCACGGGACGCACGCGGTGCGTCATGAAGCCTCCACAACGTGCACTGCGTCACATTTGTGCACCTCGCCATGGCCCAAATGCCGCGGCTACGGGCCAGGAGGAGGCCTTGGCACGAGTGTTGCTCATCTATACCCAGCAACGGCAGAAGCAGGGGAAGCAAGCAACGCCACGGGATAAGTGAAGAAAGCGCGGATCCGGAATGTAGCCTTACGGCACATCAGATACCGCGTCACGACCGGACAACAAGAAGAACGACACTCCTCCACACACAAGCAAGCGACCGACACCCCGCCTCGTGCGGGGTTTTTTTTGGGCCCGCGCCGGCCGGCCGCCGGTGCGAGGCGCCGTCCGGGCGGGGCGCGTCCCCGGCTAGGTACTGAATAAGACTAGGTACTGAATAAGAAACGAGGCAGCCGGGCGGCTGCCTCGCAGTTTGCGTCGTTTCTGTCAGTTTGGTGGTCGTCGCAAAAAGGGGCCCGTTCAGCCGCACTTCGAGTCGCCGCAGTTCAGGCACGTCATGCAGCCGTCCATCATGACCACGGCGGCGGTGCTGCAGCGACCGCAGAGCTGCGCCCCGTCGGGGAAGTGCGCCTTGGCGAAGGCATCGGTCTGACGGGTGCGTGCCTCGAACTCGGCGCGCTTCTCGTCGACCAGCTTCTGCTGGTGTGCGTCGAGCTGGGTCTTGCGGATCAGACCGATGGTCTGCAGGTGCTTCTCGATCACGTAGCCGAGCTCGGCGATGATCGAAGGCATGAACTTGCCGCCCGGCTGCCAGTAGCCGCCGCGCGGGTCGAAGACCGCCTTGAGTTCATCGACGAGGAAGGTGACGTCACCACCCTTACGGAACACCGCCGAGATGATGCGCGTCAGGGCGACGATCCACTGGAAGTGATCGAGGTTCTTCGAATTGATGAAGATCTCGAACGGGCGGCGCTGCTCGTACTCGGTCCCCTCGTTCAGCACGATGTCGTTGATGGTCACGTACATGGCGTGGTCGGAAATCGGCGTCTTGATCTTGTAAGTCGAGCCGATGAGAACCTCGGGCCGCTCGAGCCTCTCATGCATGCGGATGACCTTGGCGGTGCGGCCGTTCTTATCGCGCACCACCTCGGCCTCGGCGGCCGGGGCAGCCATCTTCGCCTCGCCGGACCTGTCAACCGCCCGCTCGGCCGGCTTCTCCGCCGGCTTGTCCGCCGGCTTCTGCACCTGATACTTGACGATTTTCCGCTCGATCTTGATGGTCATGGTTGAGTGTCCTCGGTCTTAAGTGCACTCCGGTGCGCTTCAGTACTTACCGAAGTACCCCTCCTTCAAGCTGTCGAAGAGGTTTGCAGCAGTGTGCACTTCGCCGTCGTACTGGACCTCTTCGTCGCCACGCAATTCGACAACCGCCCCGTCCTCGAGCGTGAACTTGTAGACCGTGTTCTTCAGGTCCTGCTCCTTCACCAACACGCCCTGGAACGCCTCGGGGTTGAAGCGGAACGTGGTGCAACCCTTCAGGCCCTGCTCGTGTGCATACAGATAGATGTCTTTGAATTCCGCGTAGGGGAAATCCGTAGGCACGTTCGCTGTCTTAGAAATCGATGAATCGACCCACTTTTGGGCCGCAGCCTGCACCGCGACATGCCCTTTGGGGGTGATGTCATCGGACGTGATGAAATACTCCGGCAGGCTCTCATCATCATGGGTTGCTCCAGGCTTGGCATTCGGGTTGACCAGCTCGCGATACGCCAGCAACTCGAATGAATAGACGTCGATCTTCTCCTTGGACTTCTTGCCCTCCCGAATCACGTTGCGGAAGTAGTGATGCGCGAACGACGGCTCGATGCCGTTGGACGCGTTGTTGGCGAGCGACAGCGAGATCGTCCCGGTGGGGGCGATCGAGCTGTGATGTGTGAAGCGCGCGCCGGTCTCGGCCAGCTCGTGCACCAGCTGCGGCGCGACCTGGGCGATGCGCTGCATGTAGCGGCTGTACTTGGCATGCAGCAGGCGACCGGCAATTTTCGCTCCGGGCTTCCAGCCATCGCGCGCCATCTCCGGACGCTTGCGCAGCAGCTCGCGGCTGACCGTGAACTCCTCGTTCATGATGGGCGCCGGGCCCTTCTCGCGGGCCAGCTCGAGAGCGGCCTCCCAGCCGGCCAGCGCCATCTGGCGCGACACGTCCTCGGTGAACTGCACCGACTCGGCCGAGCCGTACTTCATGCGCAGCAGCGTCATGCTGCTGCCCAATCCCAGGAATCCCATGCCGTGGCGGCGCTTGCGCAGGATCTCCTCGCGCTGCCGCTCGAGCGGTAGCCCATTGATCTCCACGACGTTGTCGAGCATCCGCGTGAAGACCTTTACGACCTCGCGGTACTCGCTCCAGTCGAATTCCGCGAAGTCGGTGAACGGATGCTTCACGAAGCGTGTCAGGTTGACCGAACCCAACAGGCAGGAGCCGTAAGGCGGTAACGGCTGCTCGCCGCATGGGTTGGTGGCACGGATGTTCTCGCACCACCAGTTGTTGTTCATCTCATTGACGCGGTCGATGAGAATGAAGCCGGGCTCGGCGAAGTCGTAGGTGGACGTCATGATCACGTCCCACACGCGTCGCGCTGGCAGGGTCTTATAGACCTTGCAGGCCACCAGGCCCTCGTCGTTGACGACGTAGCCCTCGTGCACCGGCCACTCGCGCCACACGAACTTCGCAGGGTCTTCGAGGTGCGGCTGGTCCGCCGCGTACTCCCGCAGCGACAGCGGAAAGGCGAGCTTCCACTCGCGGTCCTCGCGCACCGCCTGCATGAACTCGTCCGTGATCAGCAGCGAGAGATTGAACTGCCGCAGGCGGCCGTTCTCGCGCTTGGCGCGGATGAACTCCATGACGTCGGGATGCCCGATGTCGAAAGTGCCCATCTGCGCCCCGCGCCGGCCGCCAGCGGAGGAGACGGTGAAACACATCTTGTCGAAGATGTCCATGAAGGACAGCGGACCGGAGGTATACGCCCCCGCACCCGAGACGTAAGCGCCGCGCGGACGCAGCGTCGAGTGCTCATAGCCGATGCCGCAGCCACACTTGAGCGTCAGGCCCGCCTCGTGGACCTTGCGCAGGATGTCGTCCATCGAGTCGTGGATCGTCCCGGACACGGTGCAGTTGATCGTGGAGGTCGCGGGCTTGTGCTCGAGTGCACCGGCATTCGAGGTGACACGACCGGCCGGGATCGCTCCGCGGCGCAATGCCCAGAGGAAGCGCTCGTTCCAGTGCTCGCGCACGTCCTCGGCCTCGACGGCAGCGAGCGCAGCGGCGACGCGTTTGTAGGTATCGTCCATCGTCTTGTCGATGGGCGTGCCGTCCTTCGCCGTGAGACGGTACTTCTTGTCCCAGATGTCGAACGACGCCTCCTGAAAGGAGATCGCGTCGATATCCTTCGGTTCGATCTTCATCACCGTGTTCATGTAATCCGCGGCGCTCCGATTTTCTTGACGCCTGGTCCAACGGATTGCAGGGAAACGCCAGCCGAAGCGCCTGGAGCTTGTTGAGCCCCGCGAGCCTGACCGGTACCCGCTGTCTTGCCGACAGTCAGGTCCCTGTAACCTCCCCCCGACTGCGTGACCCTTTATCGCTTCGCGCGAACACAAGATCTTGTGTCGGGGTCAAAAGACTAATGAGCATGCCCGGGTGCGTCAAGATTCGGGCCCGCATTTTGTCGTGCCATTTTTCCGCTGCTTTTTCCGTAGCTTACGCAACTATTGGCCGCAGCTTTCGCAACATTTTTTGAAGATCTGCCCGCCTTGGGCGCCAACCGGGCGGCCCCTATATATTGTGCCCAGGCCAGGCACAGGTTCTGCACAGTCTGCCCACAGCAGTACGCACCTTGAGCGCGGGCTTTTGCGCCTGGGGGAGCGAGGCGATCCGGCGGTTGCATCGTTCGCGTGCGGCTGCACAGCCGCGACGACACGCCTGGAAGTTGGGGCGCGCGCGTCGAATTCAAACCGCGCGACGGTGCACGAGCGCACGCGGCTCGCGCCCTCAGGCCCGGCCCCGCAGCGGCTGGCCGGGGCGCGCGCCGCCAACTCTTGAAACCGCCGGGTGCGGCCGCACATCGGTTGCACACGCGCACCATGCGCCCCTTTTTTAGTTTCGGTTTGCAACTTCTTTCAGGAGAACTTTTATGACCATCGTTAGTTACGAGCCATGGGCGCTCGTCAGCCGCTTCCAGCGGCAGTTCGAACGCGCCCTGGGCGACAGCGCTGACGGCGCAAACGTCAGCTGGATCCCGCATGTCGACATTCACGAGGAGGCCGAGCGCTTCGTAGTGGTCGCCGATGTGCCGGGTGTTGACGGCAAGGACATCGACATCACGGCCGACAAGGGCGTGCTGACGATCAAGGGCGAGCGTCGCAGCGAGGGCAAGTCGTCCACGGACGGCTACCAGCGTGTCGAGCGGGCGACGGGCACGTTCCTGCGCCGCTTCACGCTTCCCGAGAGTGCCGACGCCGAGGCGATCAAGGCGACGCACGTCAACGGGGTGCTCGAGGTGACCATTCCGAAGCGCCCGCAGGAGCAGCCGCGGCGTATCGAAGTCAAGGCCGCCTGAGGGCCGTCGACCGGGCGCGCGCGGCAACATGCCGCGCGCGCTCCATTCCATCCGGCCCGCACCAGGTGGGCTAGAATTCCTGCGCATGACACGCGCGCGGATTGCCCTGGGGCTGATCGCGGCATTGGCCGCCGCGTCGCTGCGCGCGGCTACGCCTCCGGCGGTCGGCGACACACCGTTGCCGACTCTCGCACCGATGATCAAGAAGGTGTCCCCGGCCGTGGTCAACATCGCCACCCGCGGCACTATCCGCGAGCGCGGCCCACAGAATCCGCTGCTCGACGATCCCTTCTTCCGCCGCTTCTTTGACGTGCCTCCCGACACCGGCCCGCGCGAACGGCCCTTCCAGAGCGCCGGCTCCGGAGTCATTTTCGACGCCAAGAACGGCTATATCGTCACCAACGCGCACGTGGTGGAGAACGCCACCGAGATCACCGTGACGCTGCAGGACGGCCGCGATCTCAAGGCCGAGGTGATCGGCAGCGACGCGCCTTCGGACGTTGCGGTGCTCAAGGTGAAGCCCGAGGGACTGGCGCAGATCACGCTCGGTGACTCGGCGCGCGCCGAGGTGGGCGACTTCGTGGTGGCCATCGGCAATCCCTTCGGCCTGCAGCACACCGTCACCTCCGGAATCATCAGCGGCCTGTCGCGCTCGGGGATCAACCCCGACGGCTACGAGGACTTCATTCAGACGGACGCCTCGATCAATCCCGGCAACTCCGGCGGCGCGCTGGTCAACCTGCGCGGCGAGCTGATCGGCATCAACACGGCCATTCTCTCGCGCAGCGGCGGCAACATCGGCATCGGCTTCGCGATTCCGGTGAACATGGCGCACAGCGTGATGGAGCAGCTCATCAAGTACGGCTCGGTGAAGCGCGGACAGCTCGGCGTCAGCATGTACACCGTCACCCCCGACATCGCCCACTCGCTCGGCCTGCCGAGCGCCGTGGGCGCGCTGGTGTCACAGGTGGTGGAAGGCTCGCCCGCCGACAAGGCCGGCATCCGTACCGGGGACGTCATCACTTCGGTGAACGGGCAGCCGGTGAAGTCCAACAGCGAGCTGCGCAACACCATCGGCCTGCTGCGGGTCGGCGACCGGGTCGACATCGGCCTGGTGCGCGACGGCAAGCCGGTGCGCGTCACCGCGGTGATTGCCGATACCACCACCGAGCTCAGCGGCGGCCCGGTCAGCATTCACAAGAGCTTCGAGGGTGCAGCGCTTGCGGACGCGCCCGACTCCGCCGGCGCGCTGGTGAAGAGTGTCGAGCCAGGCAGCGCCGCCGCGCAGGCGGGGCTGCGCGCCGACGATGTCATCGTCGGCGCCAATCGCGGCAAGGTGGGTAACGTGCGCGAGCTGCGCGACCGCGCCAAGGGCGCCGCGGTGCTGGTGCTCGAGGTGCGGCGCGGCAACACGGTGCTGCTCATTCCGCTGCGCTGAGTGGCCCGCAACGCGAGGCCGGTGCGGCGGCGGTGGCTCGAGCGCGCGCCACAGGGGAAGGGCTGTGAACGTCTGTGTGCTGGGAGGCAGTGGTTTCGTCGGCACCGAGCTGGTGACGCAGCTCGTGTATGCCGGGCACTGGGTGCGCGTGCCCACGCGTAACCTCGCACATGCCGAGCGGCTGCGCGTGCTCGACACGGCGGAGCTGCGGCTCGCCAACGTGCACGAGCCGCGCGTGCTCAGTCAGCTCTTCGGCGACTGCGACGCGGTCATCAACCTCATCGGCATCCTCAATCCGCACGGCCAGGCGACCTTCGAGGCGGTACACACCACCCTCGCCGCCAAGGTCATGGCGGCCGCGCGCGGCGCCGGCGTGCGGCGCGTGCTGCACATGAGCGCCCTCGGCGCGGATGAGCGTGCGCCGAGCCGCTATCTGCGCTCCAAGGGCGCCGCCGAGGCGCTGCTGCGCGCCGTACCGCACCCCGAAAGTGCCCATCCCGCGGTAACCATCTTCCGCCCCTCGGTAATCTTCGGCGCCGGTGACTCCCTCACCAACCGCTTCGCAGCGCTGCTGCGTCTCGGCGGCGGCTGGCTGCCGCTGGCGCGCCCGGCGGCGCGCTTCGCCCCGATCAGCGTGCTCGACGTCGCAGCGGCCTTCGTACGGGCGCTCGGCGAGCACGGCAGCTTCGGCGCCACCTACGAGCTGTGCGGACCGGAAGTCATGACGCTCGAGGAGCTCGTTCGCCTCACCGCACGCGTGGCGCAGCTGCCCTGCCACATCGTGCGCCTGCCCGACGTGCTCGCACGTATCCAGGGGCTCGTGATGGGAATGCTGCCGGGCAAGCCCTTCTCGCTCGATAACTTCCGTTCCCTCACCCGCGACTGCGTGTGTCGCGAGGCCGGTTGCGCAGCACTCGGGATAACGCCGCGACCGCTGCTCGCGGAACTGCCGCTCTACCTGGCGCCGCCGGCAGCGCCCTCACTCGCCTAGGCCGTGCCAGATGCAGCACGGCTGTCGCTGCGCCGAAGCACGCGCAGCGCGCCAGACCTTTCAGCCAGCGGGCGCGGTGGCGGGCTGTGCGCACAGCTGCGCGTGCCGCGTGGCGCGCGGCTCCTTCGCCAGCTCACGCGCCGCGGCGTAGAAGAGCTTGAGGTCGTTGTCCTGCCGCTCGAGCAGCCGCGCAAAGCCCGGGACGCAGTTGTAATAGGTAGCCACCGCGGCGAGGTGCGCGTTGTTGAGTCCGGCAGCGATCCACTCCTCGTACAGCGGATAGGTCTCTCCCTGGCGCCGCGCGAGGCCGCGCATGTCGGCGGCGAGCCGGGCGAACGCCTGCGCCTTGCGCTCGCGCATCTCGGCGTGCGGCACTCCGGAGGCGTACAGCCGCACGAGCTGCGCACGGGTGTGGGCGAGCAGCTCGAGGAAGGCCTGCTCGTGCGCCTGATCCTGGCGAAACGCGCGCATGCGCGCGGTCTGCCCCTGGTGGGCGAGCCAGCGCTCAAGTCCGGTGTCCTCGACCGTGGTGGCAAAGGCCTCGTTGAACTCCGAGTCATCGCGAACGTACAGCAGCTGGTGCGCCAGCTCGTGAAAGATGGTTGCCGCCAGCTCGTCGTCGCTATAACGCAGCATGCTCGACAGCACCGGATCGCCGAACTTGCCGAGGGTCGAGTAGGCCGGCACCCCCTCCACCACCACGTCGAAACCCTGCGTCTCGAGCTCGAGCGCGAAGTCGCGTGCCTCGCGCTCGTGGAAGTAGCCTCGGTAGTCCACACAGCCGGCGACCGGAAAGCACCAGCGCTTCGGCTCGACCGAGAACTGCGGGGCTGCCACGACGTTCCATACCACGTAGGCACGCCCGATGTCGGCGTAGCTGCGGTAGCTGTCGTTGTCGGGCAGTCCGAGCTCGGTGACGGCAAACTCGCGGGCGGCGCGCACCTGCGTGAGGCGTGCGCGCAGCTCGGGCGGCGTGTGCGGGTCCGCCAGCACCTTGTCGATCGGCTCGCGCGCGTGCAACACGTTCCACTCGCCGCGCGCGGCCTGCGTGAGATACAGCGTGCCACAGCCCGAGAGCAGCAGGCATGCGCCGGCCACCGTCGCCCGGCGCGCGCCGCCGCGCCGCGGCGCACGGCTCACCAAGCGCACGCGCTACGCCGCGGCGTGCGGCCTCGCGAGCTTGCGCCCGCGCCGGGGCGCAGCGCACTGCCCGCAGGCGTCTCGGTTAACATGCGCATCATGCGAGTCTACTTGGTCGGCGGCGCGGTACGGGACCGGCTGCTCGGGCTGCCGGTGCGCGAGCGCGACTGGGTAGTGGTGGGAGCGCTGCCGGAGCAGCTGGTGCGCGCCGGCTACCAGAGCGTCGGCCGCGAGTTCCCGGTGTTTCTGCATCCGCAGACGCATGAGGAGTACGCCCTGGCGCGCCTCGAGCGCAAGGTGGCTCCGGGCTACCGCGGCTTCACCACGCAGTTCTCTCCCGACGTCACGCTCGAGGACGACTTGAAGCGGCGCGATCTCACCATCAACGCGATGGCCGAGGCGCCGGACGGGCAGATCATCGACCCGTACGGCGGTCAGGCGGATCTCGCCGCGCGTCTGCTGCGTCACGTATCGGAGGCCTTCGTCGAGGACCCGGTGCGCGTGCTGCGCGTGGCGCGCTTCGCGGCGCGCTTCGCCGGGCTCGGCTTTCGTGTCTCTCCCGAGACGCTCGAGCTGATGCGGCGCATGACGGCGGCCGGCGAGGTGAGCGCGCTGGTTCCGGAGCGGGTGTGGCAGGAGACCGAGCGTGCGCTCGGGGAGGCGCATCCGCAGGTGTTCTTCGAGACGCTGCGCAGCTGCGGGGCGCTGGCGGTGGTGTTTCCCGAGATCGATGCGCTCTTCGGCGTGCCGCAGCCGCCGCGCTGGCACCCGGAGATCGACACCGGCGTGCACGTGATGCTCGCGCTGCGCCAGGCGGCCGCTCTCGGTGCTTCCGCCGCCGTGCGTTTCGCTGTGCTCACCCACGATCTCGGCAAGGCACTCACTCCGCGCGAGCACTGGCCGAGTCATCATGGCCACGAGGATGCGGGGGTCGCGCCGCTCGAGGCGCTGTGCGATCGGCTGAAGGTGCCGAACGGTCATCGCGAGCTGGCGCTCCTCGCCGCCCGTTATCACACGCTGGTGCACCGTGCGCTGGAGCTTCGGCCCGCGACCGTGCTGACGCTGCTCGAGAACTGCGATGCCGTACGCCGCCCCGGGCGCTTCGCGGAGCTGCTGCTCGCGTGCGAGGCGGACGCGCGCGGCCGCGCGGGCCGGGAGAACGAGCCGTATCCACAGGCCGCCTACCTCAGGCAGGCGCTCGCGGCGGCCGAGGCGGTGAGGCTCGGCGAGCACGAGCGCCACGGGCTGGCGGGCGCGGCGATCGGTGAGGAGCTGCGCCGGCGGCGGCTGGCCGCCCTCGGTGCCTTGAGGAACAGCGTGGCGGCGGGTTGAGTTGCCTCCGTTGCCTCGCTCCGCGGCCGCCGCCTGCGGCGCGAGTGGCTCAGTATCCGGCGTGGTGCAACAGGCCGACGGCCACCGCCGCCACCAGGCAGTAGATGCCGAAGACATACCAGCGGCCGCCTTCGAGCCAGCGGCTCAGCCAGCGCAGCGCGAGCAGGCCCGCGCCGAGCGCGACCAGTGCCCCGAGCACGCTCGCGAACGCCGCCGAGGCCAGATCACTGCTACCGCCCGCGTGTACCGAGTGCACCAGGCGCAGCACCTCGCGGGCCACGACCGGCGGCGTGAGAACCACGGCCAGCGCGAAGCTGAACGCCTCGGCACGCGACTTCGCCACGCCGAGGAGCATACCGGTGGAGATGGTAGCGCCCGAGCGCGAGAAGCCGCGGAAGGGCAGGCACAGCCCCTGCACCGCGCCGATCAGTCCGGCCCGCCGAACGTTGAGCTCACCCGCGCCCGAGGGCACGCGCGCGCGTTGGCGCCGCTCGAAGAGCCCGGCGATCACGATCAGCACACCGACGGCGGCGAGCGCCGGGGCGATGAACTCGAGGTGGCTGAAGAGGTCCTCGATCTGCGCGTGCGGCACCTCGCGCAGGACCGTCTTTTCGATGCCCTTGACGAGCCCGAAGCCGATCACTGCAGTGCAGGCGGTGGCCACTAAGACGAGTACCGCGAAGCTCCTGAAGGCCGACGCGCTCTGGAAATAAGTGGTACGCCACTGCGGCCAGAAGTAGGCGATCACCGCGAGCATGGTGCCGGTGTGCAGCATCACCAGCACCAGTGTCATGGGCGGTGAGGACGGATCGAGACCCAGCAGCTTCTCCGCGACCACCACGTGCGCGGAGCTCGACACCGGCAGCAGCTCGGCGAGGCCCTGCACGATCGCTAGAACGATGACTTTCAGGAGTGGCATTCGCATTCATCCGGGTACCGAAGGGGCGCCATCTTAACCGCCGCAGGGCGTCTACCGTCACAGCAGCTGCCGCAGGTCCTGCACCGCAAAGCCAGCGAGCGGCGTGTCGAGATCGCGCGTGAGCGCCATGGCCTTGAACGACTCACCCATTTCCTCCGGCAAGAGCAGCCGCAGTGCCTCGCCCGCGAGGCGCGTGCGCTGCGCGCCGTCGGCTGCCGCTCCCACCAGTCCCTCGATGCCGAGGGCGAGCAGGAAGGCCGCCTGGGTGGCAAATCCACTCACCGTGAGCCCTGCCGCGGAGGCCGCCTCCGCCACGCGGCTGAAATCGACCCACGCAGTGATGTCCTGCACGCCGAGGTTGACGTACGGGTCTTCGTGCGCGCGCTGCTTGAAATGACAGCGCAGCGTGCCGCGCTCACGCTGCGGGTGATAATAGTGCCGGCGCGGCAGACCGTAATCCGTGAGCAGCAGCGCGCCGCGCTCGAGAACGTCGCCGAGCGATGCGATCCACGGCGCGAGCCGCAGGCAAACTTCCGAGGTGTAGCCCTCGGGAAGCACCGGCAGTGGCGCCAGCATGGCCGCGCAGGCGCCGGCGAGATCGCCTTGCGCCGCGCGCTCGGCATCGCGAAAGCGGATCTCCTCGCCCGTTGGCGCGCTCGCCAGCGCCACACCGAGCTCGCTGACAACCCCGTCGTGACAGGTGAAGCGGCGGCACGGCAGCGCGTCGGCGACCTCGTTGGCGAGGATCACCCCGCGCAGCGCTGGCTCGGGCAGCCCCTCGAGCCACACCACGCGCTCGCGCAGCTCGCGCGGCAGCCGAGCCAGGCGCCGGCGCTGACGGTCAGCGAGATCGGCGCTCACCTCGAGGATCGCGTAGCGCTGCGGCAGCAGCTCCTGCACGGCGAGCTCCGTGAGCACGGTCGCCGCCATGCGCCCGGTTCCGGCACCGAGCTCGAGGATCTCCCCGTTGGTCACCGCCAGCACCTGGGCGCACTGGCGCGCCAGGCAACGGCCGAAGAGATCCGATACTTCCGGGGCGGTGACGAAGTCACCGCCGCTGCCGAGCTTGGCGCTGCCGGCGCTGTAGTAGCCGAGGCCCGGTGCGTACAGCGCGAGCTCCATGAAGCGTTCGAACGACAGCCAGCCGCCCGCCGCGAGGAGCTGCTCGCGGATGCGCGTCGCGAGCGCGCGGCTGTGGCGCTGCTCCGCGGGGGAAAGGGGCGGCAGCATTGAGCGCACCGCAGATGCGGTCATAATCGCGCCTCATGACGCACGCCACGCCGCAGCCGGCTCCACCCGCCGCGCAGCATCCCGCACTCGCCGGCAAGACCGCGCTCGTGACCGGCGCGGCGCGCCGCATCGGCGCCGCCATTGCACGCGCGCTGCACGCCGCCGGAGCGAATGTGGTGTTGCACTATCGCAGCTCTGCCGACGACGCGGCGGCCCTCGCCCAGGAGCTGAACGGGCTGCGCCTCGACTCGGTGCGGCTCGCCGAGTGCGACCTGCTCGACGTCGCGCAGCTGCCGACGCTGGTCAAGGCGGCGAGCGATGCCTTCGGCGGCCTCGACATCCTGGTGAACAACGCCTCGACGTTCTACCCGACGCCGCTCGGGGACATCACCCCGATCGACTGGGACGATCTCCTCGGGACCAATCTCAGGGCACCGCTGTTTCTCGCGCAGGCAGCGGCGCCGCTGCTGCATGAGGCGCGCGGGCTGATCGTGAACCTGGCGGACATCCATGGAGTGAAACCGCTGCGGCGCTACCCCGTGTACAGCGTCGCGAAGGCAGGACTCATCATGCTCACCAAGGCGCTGGCGCGCGAGCTTGGGCCGCACGTGCGCGTGAACGCAGTGGCTCCGGGGCCGATCATGTGGCCGGAGGACGGGCTCGACGGCGCGTTGCAGGAGAAGATCATCCGCCGCACGGCCTTGAAGCGCACCGGCGAAGCCGAGGACGTGGCGCGCGCCTGCCTGTTCTTCGCCACCGAGGCGCCCTACGTGACCGGACAGATCCTCGCAGTCGACGGCGGCCGCAGCATCGGCTGGTAGCACTGCGCGACTCAGGGGCGCACCTGCTCGAGCGGATGTGCCGCCCGGTCGAAGCGCTGCCACAACTCGCCGATCGTGACGCGCGCCGTCGGGTGCACCACTTCGGGCGCGAGCTGCGCCAAGGGTCCGAGCATGTAGGCGCGCTTGAGCAGGTCGGGACGCGGGAGCTTCAGTCCCGGCTCGTCACACACCAGATCGCCGTAGAGCAACACATCGAGATCCATGGTGCGGGGCGCCCAGCGTGGTGCCTCGCGCGGCCGCCCGCACCGGCCCTCGATGGCATGCAGCCGCGCGAGCACGGTGTGCACCGGCAGCGTGGTGTCGAAGCCAGCCACGAGGTTGATGAAGTCATCCCCGGCAAATCCGACCGCGCGGTTGCGATACCACGGTGAGAAGCGCGCGCCGGGAAACGCGCGTTCGAGCTCCGCGAGCGCGCGCTCGAGGTTGCGCTCGGGCGCGACGTTGCTGCCGGCGGCGACGTATACGGCCGGCACTGCCGTCAGGGCGGGCGAGCGGCGGCGCTGGGCGCGGCCGGCAGATCGGCGCGCGTGCGCTCGATGAGCACGCCCACATCGCGGGAGTTGCGGATGGCGCCGGGCTTGTTGAGCGCGACGCGCACCCACTCCACCGCGAAGTCCTCGAGAATCAGCAGTGCCACGCGATGCGCGAGCGTCTCCACGAGCTTGAACTCGCTCGCCGCCACGAACGCCAGCACCCGCTTGGCCACTGCCTTGTAATCGAGCGTGTCGGCCACCTCGTCGGTGAGCGCGGCGTGCCGGCAATCCACCGGCAGCTCGATATCGAACACCACCGTCTGGCGGACGCGCCGCTCCCAGTCAACGAAGCCGATGATGCACTCGGCAGTAAGCCCGTGCAGAAAAATGCGGTCGCCACTGGCGCTCGGCTGCATCATGTGCCTACCGCGGGCAGCGACTCGAGCGGCCAGCGAGCGTGCGCCTGGATGGCGAGACCATCGTGCTGGCCCGCCTTGAGGCGCGCGATTCCCGCCACGGCGATCATCGCTGCGTTGTCGGTCGAGAACTCGATGCGCGGATAGTACACGCGCGCCCCGCGGGCGGCGGCGGCCGCGCTCAAGTGCGCACGCAGCGCGCGGTTGGCGCTGACACCCCCGGAGACGACCAGCACGTTGAGGCCCGCGTACTCGAGCGCGCGCAGCGCCTTGCCGGTGAGCGTCTCGACGATGGCCTGCTGCACGGCGTACGCCACATCGGCCCGTAGCTGCGCCGTCAGCTCGCGACCGCGCACGGCCTTCGACACCGCGGTCTTCAGTCCCGAGAAGCTGAACTCGAGCCCGGGGCGATCGAGCATCGGGCGCGGAAAGCTGAACACGCCGGCGGCGCCTTGCTCGGCGAGCGCGGCGAGTTGCGGCCCACCCGGGTAGGGCAGCCCGAGGAGCTTGGCACACTTGTCGAACGCCTCGCCCGCGGCGTCGTCGCGGCTGGCCCCCAACACGCGATAGACCCCGACCGCCGCCACCTCGACGAGCAGAGTGTGGCCGCCCGAGACCAGCAGTGCCAGATGCGGAAACGGCGGCGGCTCGGGCTCGAGCAGCGGCACGAGCAGGTGCCCCTCGAGGTGATGCACGCCGAGCGCCGGTACGCCCCAGGCGTACGCGAGGCTGCGCGCCAGCGCGGCGCCAGTGAGCAACGCGCCGATGAGGCCGGGACCTGCGGTATAGGCCACCCCGCGCAGCTGCCCGGGCGTGGTGGCCGCGTGTGCCAGGGCGCGTTCGACGAGCGGCAGCAGCCGCCGTACGTGGTCCCGCGAGGCGAGCTCCGGCACGACGCCACCGTGGGCGCGGTGCAGCTCTACCTGACTGAAGAGCTCGTGCGCGAGCAGCCCCGCGCTGTCATCGAGCACCGCGGCGGCACTCTCGTCACAGGAGGATTCGATAGCGAGGACCCGCATGCGGAAATTCTAGGCGATGCAGCGCTTCGCCCGCGACTTACCAGCTGACATCGGTGAGGAGGCCCGCGTAGATGTCGATGGCGTCCCAGAGATTCTGCAGCCGCAGATTCTCGTTGGCGGCGTGCTGGTTGTTGTCGTAGTTGGCGAGCGGTACCCCGACGATCGGCATGTGCAGGGCGTCGGCGAAGGTATGCATCGGCACGCTACCGCCCAGCATCGGCAGGCGCACCACGGTCTCCCCGGTCGCGCGCTCGATGGCGGCTACCACCGCCTGCACCGCCGGCGCGTCCATGTCGGCGCGGTAGCCGGGGTAGTCGAGGCTCCACTCGAGCTTCACCACCTTCGGGTGCGCCCGCAGTACCGCGGCGTCCGGATCCGAGCCGACCACATCCCAGCCCTGCGCCTCGAGGAAGGCCTCGGTGAGCTGACGCACGCCGGACGGGCTCTGATCGGGCACCAGGCGAAAGTCGATGGAGGCGCGCGCCACGGTGGAGATGGCGTTGGCGGCGGCCTCGCCCACCTCGCCGACGCGGATCCCGCGCACGTTGAGCGCCGGGCGGGCAATCGAGTCGGCGAGGCGCTGCGTGCCCTCGGTGCGCCCGAGGGCGAGCTCCTGTTTGAGCCCGGTCTCGACGTCTGGCAACGCCGCAAGCGCTGCCTTCTCGGCCGGCGTCAACGGCCGCACGTCGTCGTAGAAGCCGGGGATCAGGATATGGCCGTCTTCATCGCGCAGACTGTCGAGGAGATGCGTTAGCGTCACCGCCGGATTGGGCGCCCAGTTGCCGTAGTGACCGCTGTGCAAGGGCCGCGTCGGACCGTAGACGGTGAGCTCGAGACCCACGACCCCGCGCGCACCGAAGAAAACCTGCATGCCTCCGGAAGGGTGGCGTGGCCCGTCGCTCAGCACGAAGACCTCGCCGTGGAGCAAACCGGCATTCGCACGCAGGATCTCGGCAAGGTGACGCGAGCCCTGTTCCTCCTCCCCCTCGTAGAAGACCTTGACGTTCACCGTGGGACGGCGCCCGGCTGCTTTGAGCGCATCGAGCGCCGTGAGCATCGCCTGTATCGGCAGCTTGTCGTCGCTGGCCGAGCGGGCGTAGATCCGCCACTGCGGATCGAGGTGCGCGGCGGCGCGCCAGTCGACTTCACGGGAATCCGTGGCGCGTGGCCCCTCACGCACCACCGGCTTCCAGGGCGAGGAGCGCCATTCGGGCTGCGCGACCGGCTGGCCGTCGTAGTGCGCGTAGAAGAGTAGCGTGCGCCTGGCGCCGGGCGCCCGGAGCTCGCCGTAGACGGCCGGCGGCGTCCCGGGTCCCGCCGACAGCAGTCGCGTGGTGAAGCCGCGCTGCTCGAGATCGCGCACGATGGCCGCGGCGTTCTTTTCGATGTCGGCGACGTTGGTGGCCACGTTGGGCATCGAGAGGAGCGTCGAGAACTCCTCGAGAATCTGCTTGGCGTGCGCCTCGCGGTAGGCGCGCACTTGCTCACGCAGAGTCGCGGCCGGGGCGGCGACGGTAAGCAGCAGAGCAACTACGGCGATCAGTGCAGCGCGGCAGCGCGGCGCCATGCCCGTGGGGCGGCGGCGCCCAGGCGCCGGGGGGTCGCGGCTGTTACGGGCTGTCGAAGTTGACATATGTGATCCGCTGCGTCGGTAGATCGCCAACCCCGGTTATAGTCTGAGCCAAGACGGCTCGGAATGTGGCACGGGTGAGCGACGTCAAGGCACCTGACCGCGGGGCTCGGCGTGGGCCCGGGGCGAGGACACACCCTCGGGCAGCCCGAGCACAGCTGCTTCTTGGTGCGTTACTCCTCGCGCCGGCGGCTCTCGAAGCGCCCGAGGCAGAGGCCGGTCAGTGCAGGATCGCCCGCCTCCCGGACATCCCGGTGACCATGACGGGGTTGGCGCCCGTGGTGCACGCGCAGGTCAACGGTGTGGATGCCCTGTTCGTCGCCGACAGTGGCGCGTTCTTCAGCTCCGTTACCCCGGCGGCGGTCGAGGAGCTCCACCTGCGTTTGGACCCTTCGATTCAGGGCCTGTCCGTGGAGGGAGTAGGAGGCCGCGAGCTCGCGGCGGTGGCCCGGGCCAGGACGTTTACCTTCGTCGGCAAGACATTTGAGAACGTGGACTTCGTCGTCGTCGGCAGCTCCTCGGGCGGGCGCGTCGTGGGTTTGATCGGACAAAACGTGTTCCACATCGCGGACGTCGAATACGACCTGGCAAATGGAGTCATCCGCATCGTGCAGCCCAGGGATTGCCGCAAGGACACGCCGCTCGCCTACTGGGCGGCGGAGGCACACGAGCCTTACTCTGTCGTCGACATCGAGAGCGCAACCTTGCGCGAGCCCCATACCAAGGGGGTGGCGTACCTGAACGGCGCCAAGATCCGTGTGATCTTCGACACCGGCGCAGGGCTGTCGTTGCTGACACTCGACGCCGCCAAGCGAGCGGGGATCACCCCGGCCAGTGAAGGAGTCATCGCCGGCGGCTCCTCATGGGGCATCGGACACCGCGTGGCGAAGACCTGGATTGCACGCTTCGGCAGCTTCAAGATCGGCGACGAGGAGATCCTCCATGCCCAGCTGCGCTTCGGCGACGTTTCGCTGCTGGGTGCGGACATGCTGATCGGCGCTGACTTCTTTCTCTCCCATCGAATCTACGTCGCCAGCAGCCAGCGCAGACTCTACTTTACCTACAACGGCGGACCGGTGTTTGACCTCGCCCAGACCCGCACGCCACCCGCCGAGTCGCCCGGTGATGGAACCGGACCCGGGTCCGCCAGCGCGGGGGATGGCGTCGGGGCGTCGGCGGCAACAGAGCCCGGGCATGCCGAGGTGAGTACCCGGCTCGACCTGCCTACCGATGCCGCGGGCTTCGCGCGGCGGGGCGCGGCATCCGCGGCGCGGCACGACTACGGCGCCGCCATCAAGGATCTGACGCGAGCCTGCGAGCTCTCGCCCGCCGAATCCAGCTTCTTCTATCAACGTGGCATGGTGTATGGGCAGAGCGGGCACGCGGATCTTGCTCTGGCCGATTTCGATCACGCGATCAGGCTCAAGCCCGATGACGTGGACGCCCTCGTAGCTCGCGCTTCCTTGCACGCGGGGCGTCACGATCCGCCGGCGCTCACTGTCGCCGATCTCGACGCAGCCGACCGCGCGCTTGCGCAAGAGGCCGACGTGCGCATGCGGATTGGCAGCCTGTACATCGCGGCCGAGCAGCCGGCAGCGGCGGTGGTGCAGTACTCCAAGTGGATCGACTCCCATCCGCGCGACGACCTGCACATGGCCGCCGCTCTCAACGCGCGCTGTTGGGGCCGCGCGCTCGTGGGGCAGGCGCTGGACCTGGCGCTCGCCGACTGCAACGCTGCGCTGAGAATGCGCCCCAACACCGCCGCGTTCCTGAACAGCCGTGGTTGCGTATACCTGCGACAGAGCAACTACGACAAAGCGATTGCGGACTATGACGCCGCGCTCCATCTGCGGCCGAACACCGCCTGGTCGCTGTATGGCCGCGGATTGGCCAGGTTGCACAAGGGGATGAGGAGCGAGGGCCAGGCCGATCTCGATGCCGCGATCGCCCTCGAGCCCGGGATCGCCGAAGAAGCGCGCACGTACGGCATCACCTGACACCTTGACGTGGTGCCGGCCGTGCAGTTCTCACAGAGCTCGGCATCCTTTTGCCTTTAATCCTGGGCTCCTTTAGAATCCCCCGCCCCCGAGCGCCCGCTTGCGCCGTGTGCCCCGGCGAGCGGAGTCCGAGCTTTCCTTTACGATCAACGACTTGAGGTTTCGATGCCGAGCGTTCGAGTTCGTGAGAATGAGTACTTCGATGCCGCCCTGCGGCGCTTCAAGCGTGCCTGCGAGAAGGCCGGCATTCTCACCGAGCTGCGCCGGCGCGAGTTCTACGAGAAGCCGACGCAGGAGCGAAAGCGCAAGAAGGCCGCCGCCATCAAGCGCCATATGAAGCGCGTCTCCCGCGACGGCATGCGCAGCTCCCGCTAGGGGCAGCGCGCGCCATGGCGCTGAAGGACCGCATCACCGAAGACATGAAGAGTGCGATGCGAGCCGGCGAGAAGCAACGGCTCGCGACCATCCGTCTCGCGCTTGCCGCCATCAAGCAGCGCGAAGTGGACGAACGCATCAGCCTCGAGGACGGCCAGGTGCTCGCGGTCCTCGAGAAGATGATCAAGCAGCGCCGCGAGGCCATCGCGCAGTTCCAAAGCGGCGGCCGCGCGGATCTCGTCGCGAAGGAGAACGCCGAGATCGCCGTGCTGCAGGGCTACCTCCCGGCGCAGCTGAGCGAAGCCGAGATCGACGCGCTGATCGCCACGGCGATCGCCACGACCGGTGCCGCCTCGATCAAGGACATGGGCAAGGTCATGGCGGTAGTGAAGCCGCAGGCGCAGGGTCGCGCCGATATGGGCGCCCTCAGCGCGCGGATCAAACAGAAGCTCGGCTGAGTTTCCCCATCGGGGCGCGGCACTTGGGACGCATCCCCCAGAGCTTCATCGACGAGCTCATCGCCCGCGCCGACATCGTCGAGGTCATCGGCGCACGGGTGCAGCTGAAGAAGTCGGGCCGCGAGTACAAGGCGTGCTGCCCGTTCCACGCGGAGAAAACCCCGTCCTTCTGGGTGAGCCCGGCCAAGCAGTTCTATCACTGCTTCGGGTGCGGCAAGCACGGCACCGCCCTCGGCTTCCTCATGGACCACGACCACATGGCGTTTCCCGAGGCGGTGGAGGAGCTCGCCATGCGTCTCGGCCTGGAAGTGCCGCACCAGGGGACGGACGATACCCTCGCCCGGCGTGCCGAGGAGCCGCTCTACGAGCTGCTCGGGCGCGTCGCACGCTTCTACGCACAGGCGCTGACGCGCGAGCCGCGCGCGCGCGCGTACCTCGCCCGCCGCGGGCTGAGCGATGACACGCTCGAGCGCTTCGCCATTGGTTACGCGCCCAACGCTTGGAACGAGTTGCTGCGGCGCTTCGGCGGCAGCGACGGCGAGCGGCGCCAGCTCGCCGCTGCCGGCCTGATCGTCGAGCGCGAGCGCGGGGCGCTGCGCGATGGCGAGCGCCATTACGACCGCTTCCGCGACCGGATCATGTTCCCCATCCGTGACACGCGTGGTCGCGTGATCGCCTTCGGCGGGCGGGTGATCGACGCCGGCGAGCCGAAGTACCTGAACTCGCCCGAGACAGCCTTGTTCCACAAGGGTCGCGAGCTCTACGGGCTGTACGAGACGCGGCGCGCGCATGCCAACCTTGCGCGCCTCATCGTCGTCGAAGGTTATATGGACACCGTGCGGCTGCATCAGGCGGGTATCGACTGCGCGGTGGCGACGCTCGGCACCGCCACGACCGCCGAGCACTTCCGGCGCATCTTCCGCGTCGTGCCAGCGGTGGTATTCGCCTTCGACGGTGATCGGGCCGGGCGCGCGGCCGCGTGGCGCGCCCTGCAGCAGGCGCTGCCCGAAGCGCGCGAAGGGCACGAGATCCGCTTCCTGTTCCTGCCGCAGGGTCACGACCCCGACACGCTGGTGGCAGAGGAGGGACGCGCGCGATTCGAGGAACGCGTGGCCGGCGCGCTGCCACTGTCGGAGTACCTGGTACGCGAGCTTTCGGAGCAGAGCGATCTTGCCCATGCTGACGGGCGCGCGCGTTTTGCCGAGAACGCGCGACCGCTGTTCGCACGGGTGCCTGAGGGCGTGTACCGCGAGCTGCTGCTCGAGCGGCTCGCGCAAGTCGTGGGTCTGAGCGCCGTACGCCTCGAGGAGCTGTGGACGCCCGGGCGCAGCGCCGCGCCAGCCGCGGCGACAGCGAGCGTGCGGCGCCGCGCCCGTCCGGCGACTGCGGTACGTGACGGTGGGCGCGGAAGTCTCGTGCGCCAGGCAATCGTGCGGCTGCTGCACCACCCGACCATCGCCCTCGAGGTGACGACGGCCGAGCGCGCAGGGCTCGACGCGAGCGATGAGGCGGGTGTGGCATTGCTGCGTACGCTGCTCGACGACCTGCGCGCCCAGCCGGCGCAAATTCCGGCCCAGGTGGTCGAGCGCTGGGCGGGCCGTGAAGGCGGGGAGTCCCTGCAGAAACTCCTCGCCCGTGAGGAGGTCATCACAGAGGGTGCTGCCGCCGCGGGGGAGTTGCGGGCGGCGCTCGTCAAGCTCGCTGATCAGGCGGCCGGTCGACGGCTCGAGGCCCTCGAGGCCAAGAGCCGGGCCGGAAGCCTGGCTGCGGGTGAAATTGAGGAATTTCAAAGACTTATTGAGAAGCTCAGCCACCGTGAGATCCGCGGGAGTTAAGTCGATTTGGTGATTCACGCGGACTCAAATAAAATTGCGCGCTTTGCCTTTCGTCCCCTTGAGGCGCCGCCGTCCGGGCAGCACATAGGGGAATTCCAGGCCCGAAAGCCCACCCCGACACATGACACGCAAGCAAAAGCCCCAGACTGCACATAGGAAGCGCCCCGCAACGCCCTCGAGGCCCGCACGCCCAGCGGCTGCCGAAAAGGCGGTCGCGGTGGTGGCCGGCCTGCGCGACAAGGACCGCGGTCGACATGCCGTGCTGTTGGGACGGAAGACTGCCGCGGCCGAGCGTGCACCGACGCTCCATGCGAAGGTCAATGACAGTGCGCGACCCGCGGACGCCAGGGCTGCGGGCGGCAGGCCCGCCGATAAGCGCCCACTCGGCATCGAGCGACGCGTGCCGGTGATGCCGGAGGACCGGCAGTCGCAGCTGAAGCTGCTGATCGCACGCGGCAAGGAACAGGGTTACCTCACGTACGCGCAGGTGAACGATCACCTGCCGTCCGAGATCGTCGATCCGGAGCAGATCGAGGACATCGTCAACACCATCAACGACATGGGTATCCCGGTGTACGAGAAGGCACCGGACACCGAGTCGCTGCTGGCGAGCGAGCCGTCAGCCCCCGCGGACGAGGAGGCGATCGAGGAGGCCGCGGCGGCCCTCGCCGCGCTCGACGCCGAGCTCGGCCGTACCACCGACCCGGTGCGCATGTACATGCGCGAGATGGGCACGGTGGAGCTGCTGACGCGCGAGGGCGAGATCCGCATCGCCAAACGCATCGAGGAGGGACTCGACGCGGTGCGCAGCGCGCTTGCGCTGTACCCGCCCACCTACGACTTCCTGCTGCGCGCCTACGAGCCGGTGAAGAGCGGTCAGGCGCGGCTGGTGGATGTGATCGTCGGTTTCATCGACCCGAACGCCCCGGACGTCATCGCGCAACCACAGAACCCCACGCGGGTTGAAGTGGTGGCGCCGGAGGAGAAAGCGGACGACGACGAGGAGAACGACGAGGAGGCGGGCGAAAGCGACGAGGAAGCCATCGATACCGGACCCGATCCGGTCGAGGCGGCGGCGCGCTTCACCTCGCTCGCCAAGATCCATACCCAGGTGCTCGGCTCGATCGGCAAGCTCGGCGCACGCGATCCGAAGACGCTGCGGGTGCGCAAGAAGCTCTCCGACGAATTCATGGAGCTGCGGCTTTCACCGCGCATGTTCGACGCGCTGATTCTGAACCTGCGCACGCACGTGGCGGAGCTGCGCCAGCTCGAGAAGGAGATCATGATCATCGCGGTGCGCGACGCCGGCATGCCGCGCAAGGATTTCATCGCCTCGTTTCCCAAGAACGAGACCAACCCGCGCTGGCTCGGCAAGCATGTCAAGGGCGGCAAGAAATACTCCACTGCGCTCGCGAAGTTCAAGGAGGAGATCGAGCGGCGGCAGAAGAAGCTCGAGCAGCTCGAAGGCGCCTACCACCTCACCATCAACGACATCAAGGAGGTCAACCGCGAGGTGTCGATCGGCGAGGCCAAGGCCCGCCGCGCCAAGAAGGAGATGGTGGAGGCCAACCTGCGCCTGGTGATCTCGATCGCCAAGAAGTACACGAACCGCGGACTGCAGTTCCTCGACCTCATCCAGGAAGGCAACATCGGCCTGATGAAGGCAGTCGACAAGTTCGAATACCGCCGCGGCTACAAGTTCAGCACCTATGCCACGTGGTGGATACGACAGGCCATCACGCGCTCGATCGCCGACCAGGCCCGCACCATCCGCATCCCGGTGCACATGATCGAGACCATCAACAAGCTCAACCGCATCTCGCGGCAGATGCTGCAGGAGATGGGTCGCGAGCCGACGCCCGAGGAGCTGGCGGTACGCATGGAGATGCCCGAGGACAAGGTGCGCAAGGTGCTGAAGATCGCCAAGGAACCGATCTCGATGGAGACGCCCATCGGCGACGACGAAGATTCGCACCTGGGCGATTTCATCGAGGACACCTCGGTGGCCTCACCGGTGGACCAGGCGACCATGGAGTCGCTGCGCGAGACCACGCACGCGGTGCTGGCACAGTTGACGCCCCGCGAGGCCAAGGTGCTGCGCATGCGCTTTGGCATCGACATGAACACCGACCACACCCTGGAAGAGGTCGGCAAGCAGTTCGACGTGACGCGGGAGCGCATCCGTCAGATCGAGGCCAAGGCGCTGCGCAAGCTGCGCCACCCGAGCCGCAGCGAGCAGCTGCGCAGTTTCCTCATGGATGACTGACGGCGCGCGCCGCGCGCCGGAGCGAAGGCGCGCCCCGGCGTGGACGATTCACGCCGGGGCGTTCGCTGATGAACTCTAGATCCCGGCCTTGACCAGCGCGTCGATGAGCTCGCGCAGGGTCTCGGCCAGACCCGGATGCCCGGCCTCGAATCGCACCGCCAGCGATTCGAGCCGTGGGGCCTGTGCGGCTGCATCGCCGGCCGCCGCCGGCTGCAGCGCTCGCTCGATGTCGCGCATCACCGTGCCGAGCAGCTGCCGCGACTCCTGATCGACCGAGCCGCTGCCGCTTAGGTGCTCGTGCACGCGCGCCAGCAGCTCCCGCAGGGTATCCTGGGGCATCGGCACCTCAGGGCTAACTTATCTCGCCAAACGACGTGCCGGGGTTCGGGGACGCAGCCGCTGTGCCACCCTCGCCGCCGAGCAGCTCCTTCCAGCTATGCTCGCGCCCAAGTCGCTTGCCTTTTTCGGTGAGCTTCACTCCTGCGGGCGAGAGCGTGATCATGTAAGGCTTACCGTCCACGTCGATCTCGCGCTTCAGTTGCTTGTTGAGTTTGGTAGCCATTGCGTCCTCTCGCGTACAAACCTGCGCCGATGGTAACAGCAAACGGCCGGTCACTACGCCCCGCGCGTGCCGGCCCCGGTCACGACTTGATCAAACCTTCGGCCTTCAGGGCCTCGTTGACATGCGGCCGTGCGCCGACACGGTCGACATAGCGCTTGAGCTGCGGCCATTGTGCGAGATCCATTTTCACGTGCGCGCTCCAGCTGAGCACGACGTACAGATAGGCATCGGCGACCGTGAACTGCTCACCCATGAGGAAGGTGCGGTTCCCGAGCGTGCGCTCCAGATAGTTCAGGCGGTTGGTCAGATTGGAGCGCGCGAATTGCTTCACGTCCTCGGACAGGTCACGAAACAGCGGCGAAAAATTCTTGTGCACCTCGGAGCTGATGAAGGCCAGCCATTCCACCAGGCGATAGCGCTCCATCGTGCCCGCCGGCGGTGCAAGCTTCGCGGCCGGATTTCGGTCGGCGATGTACTGCAGCACCGCGACGTTCTCCGTCAACACCTCACCGTCGTCGAGCCTGAGCGCCGGCACATAGCCCTTGGGGTTGATCTCGTTGAAGTCAAGGCCGTCGGCGGTTCGCCTGCTATGGCGGTCCACCTTGACCCACTCGAACTTCAATCCAGCCTCGAGCAGCGAGATACCGGACGCCAGCGAGCAGGCACCGGTCAGATAGTAGAGTTTCAACGTGATTCTCCTTCCTGGGCTCACACTCCAAGCGCGGGTATCTCACGCCTATCGGCATACATATCCGAGAGGGGACCGTCATGCTAACGTCGCCGCCAGCGATGGCAAGAGGGTACTGCCATGCGGTCGCTTTTGATCATGGCTGTGGTCGCTACGGTGGCAATCGTGCTGAGCGGCTGCCGGGACAAGAAGCCCGAGCCCGTTCCCGGTCCGCAGTCCGCTCTGATGCAGCGCACGACGATTGACGCGGCCGCCTCCGACAACACCCGCCGCCGCTCGTAGCGC
>DASPWF010000023.1:0-14601 GCA_035621995.1 Steroidobacteraceae bacterium | reverse complement strand
GGCACTTCGACATCGACTGCGTGTTCGATGTTGGCGCAAACGCAGGCCAATACGCGCGCATGCTACGCCAGCGCGTCGGCTATCGGGGCCAGATCGTCTCCTACGAGCCGATACCGGAGCGCGCCGCGACGCTGCGCGCGGCGGCGGCACACGACCTCAAGCTCGACACCCAGGGCCACGATCTCAGTGTGGCCACCGGCGCCGGGGAGCGCCTGCGTGATTTCGTAGGCCTGCAGAGCGAGCTCGCCATTCAGCGCCTCTACGACGGTGCCCCGAGCTTCGAGGAGGCGCTCGAGTTCTATCGCAGCCGCGGATTCGAGTTGAGCGCCCTGGTGCCGAACAACCTCGGGCACTTCCCCCGGCTGCTCGAGATCGACTGCATTATGTTTCGAGCCTAAGCCGGGCCGCCAACGGCTAGATCACCCGGCGTACCGCGAGAAGGTCTCCCGGCGTGGGGCGCAACCACCGTGGAAATGCGCACGCCGTCACTTTTGGCTACGCTTGAGTATGCCCGATCGTGCCTCGGACGTTTCCTGACATGTGAGTCCGATGTCCCGCCTCCTGCCACATGCGCTGCGCGCAATCGCTGGCCTCGCAGCGGCCACGCTGGTTGCGCTCGGCGGCAGCCCCTGCGCCCGGGCGGAGGTGGTACAACTGCAGCTGGAAGGGGGCACGTACGTCGTGCCCGTCCTGCTCAACCACAAGATCATCCGCAGCTTCACCATCGACAGCGGCTCGGCGGACGTCTCCATTCCGGAAGAGGTCTTCACGCTCCTCATCCGCTCCGGGACCGTTGCACAGCAGGATCTGCTCGACACCCGACGCTACCGCCTGGCGGACGGCTCGGAGCAGACTTCGCGGCGGTTCCTCATCAGGTCGTTGCGGGTGGGGAACGTTGAGCTGCGCGACGTGGTCGCGTCGGTGGTCCCCGAGGGCGGCGAATTGCTCCTCGGACAAAGCTTCCTCTCGCGACTGAGCTCGTGGTCGATTGACAATGATCGGCACACACTGGCGCTCAACGGCTCGGCGAAAGCTGCGCCGACCCCGACCCCGACGGCGGCGGCTGCCGTGGACTCCCCGGCGGGCATGGAACAGAGGCCGGGCATGGAGCCGAGGTCGGTGGGGGCACTCCCCTCGGGCGACAGCGAGTTTCTCAAGGCGCTCGCCTACCTGGTCACGGGCCGCGACGACGCCAGTGAGGTCAAAGTGGTCGATCGCGCCGAGTGTATCGTCGAGGTTCCGCCAGGGAGCAACGCGCTCGCCTCAGGCACAAGCGCGCCGGCGACGCTCCTGCACTTCAACAATGTCGATCGCAGCCGCTCCGAGATCCGCGCGACGACGGGTGCGCCGCCCAGGGTCGAAGTCACGCTGCGTGGAGTCGCGGTAGCCGAGAATCCCGGCCATCCTGAATCCAAGGCCGAGGCGGTACACACCCTTGTGCTGCAGACCGCGGACTACGACCGCGTGCGCAGCGCCTGGAGCTACATCTACTCCCACGGGTGCCGGGGACTGAACTGGAGCTCGCGCGGCGCTGCGCACCCGTGATCGCAATGCGCAGCTTCGCCACGAGAGTGTTCGCTGCCCTGCTGCTCAGCCTCGCCGTGGCGGCAGCGGCGCCTGCAAACCCGAAGCGGATGCTGAGGCTCCACTCCTTCGGTCCGGACTTTGGCGATGAGTAACAGCCTCGAGGCACTCGGCAGCGCAGCGAGCGCCGAGCGCCGGATCGTCGGGCGCACCGCGGTGTTGCGCACCTGAGGTCGACAGCAGCTTTGTGAGCGCGGCGGCGCCTTCGCCATCTTGATTCGGACTCGCGCGATACCCGCAGTACCCTGGTACGCGGCGAGGAGCGGGTACGCCCGTTTAAGACTTCCGGAATGCGTAAGTACTTGTTTTCAGTTACCCTTGCGCACCGTGAATCCTCATCAGCCTCCGGCCAGACGGGACGTGCAGCGGAATGTCGAGATACCGGACGCGGTCCTGGCGCGCCTTTGACGCCGCCGCCGACGCGCCCGTCACACTGGCTGTGTGCGTGCGCATCCTCGGGCTCGACCCGGGCTCACGGCGTACCGGTTTCGGCGTGATCGAGTGTCAGGGTAACGAGCTGCGGCCGATCGCGCACGGTTGCCTCAACGTTGCCGACGCACCACCGGCGGCGCGGCTGCGGCGGATCTTCGAGGGGCTGCAGGCGCTGATGGCGGAGCACGCTCCCGCGGAGGTCGCCGTGGAGCGGGTGTTCGTCAGCCGCAACGTCGAAAGTGCGCTCAAGCTCGGGCAGGCGCGCGGGGCGGCGCTCTGTGCCGTGCCGGGCAGCGTCCCGGTGTTCGAGTATGCGCCACGTGCCATCAAGCTCGCGGTGGTGGGCTCGGGGTCGGCGGAGAAGTTCCAAGTGGCGCACATGGTGAGCACGCTGCTCTCGCTCGGCGATGGTCCGCGCGCGGACGCCGCGGATGCGCTGGCCGTCGCCGTGTGTCACGCTCACGCGCGGCGCCTGCGGGTGCTGGCCCAGCGCGCGGGGCCGCGCTGGTCGCAGGCGTGGTGATGATCGGCTCGCTGCGCGGCAGGATCGCCTCCAAGACCCCCCCGCAACTGACCGTCGACGTCGGCGGCGTCGGCTACGAGCTCGAGGCGCCGCTCTCGACCTTCTTCCACCTGCCGCCGGTTGGGGACGAGGTACGGCTGCTCACGCACCTGGTCGTCCGCGAGGACGCACACGTGCTGTACGCCTTTGGCACCGAGGACGAGCGGCGGCTGTTTCGCAATCTCATCCGCGTCTCTGGCGTCGGGCCGAAGATCGCGCTCGCGTTGCTGTCGGGGATCAGCGTCGCGGCTTTCTCAGAGTGTGTGCAGCGCGGCGACATCGGCGCGCTCACCCGTGTGCCGGGCGTCGGGCGCAAAACCGCCGAGCGGCTGATCGTCGAGATGCGCGACCGCCTCGCACCAGCGCCGCCGAGCGCCGCCGCGGGCGCGGCTGCACCCGTCACGAGCGCCGAGAGTGAAGCGTACGATGCCCTGGTTGCGCTTGGCTATCGACCGGCGGAGGCCGCGCGCTTGCTGAAAACGGTGGGTCCCGGTACACATTCGACCGAGGAACTGATCCGCCGGGCTCTGCAGGGCGCGGCGCGGGAGTAAACCAGACACCCGTGGGAGCCGAACGCATCATCAGTGGCGCAGCGGGCGCGGAAGAGGAGGCGGTCGAACGGGCCATTCGCCCGCGCCGGCTCGAGGAGTATGTCGGCCAGACGCCGGTCAAGACGCAGCTGGAGATCTTCATCAGCGCCGCCCGCGCCCGCGGCGAGGCGCTCGATCACGTGCTGATCTTCGGCCCTCCGGGGCTCGGCAAGACGACGCTCGCGCACATCATTGCTGGCGAGCTCGGCGTCAATCTGCGCCAGACCTCGGGCCCGGTGCTCGAGCGGCCCGGGGACCTCGCCGCGCTGCTCACCAACCTGCAGCCGCGCGACGTGCTGTTCGTCGACGAGATTCACCGGCTCGCCCCGGTGGTCGAGGAGGTGCTCTATCCGGCGATGGAGGACTACCAGCTCGACATCATGATCGGCGAGGGTCCGGCGGCGCGCTCGATCAAGCTGAGCCTGCCGCCATTCACACTGGTCGGGGCGACGACGCGCGCGGGGCTCCTCACCTCGCCGCTGCGCGATCGCTTCGGCATCGTGCAGCGCCTCGAGTTCTACGGCGTGGAAGATCTCGAGCGCATCGTGCGCCGCTCGGCGGCGATCCTCGGCGTGACGATCGACGATGGTGGCGCGCTGCGCATCGCGCAGCGCTCGCGCGGCACGCCGCGGATCACCAACCGCCTGCTGCGACGGGTGCGCGACTACGCGCAGGTGCGCGCCGCTGGACTGATCGACGCGGCGGTCGCGGACGCTGCGCTCGATCTGCTGGAAGTCGACGCGCAGGGTTTCGATACGCTCGACCGCAAGCTCCTCACGGCGATCATCGAGCGATTCGACGGCGGCCCGGTCGGTATCGACAGCCTGGCGGCCGCTCTCGGCGAGGAGCGCGGCACACTCGAGGATGTCACCGAGCCGTTCCTGATACAGCAGGGCTTCCTGGTGCGCACCGCGCGCGGCCGCATGGTGACACGCGCTTCCTACCTGCACTTCGGACTGAGGCCGCCGGAGCGCGCCGCGACGTTGCCGCTGTTCGAGGGCGAGCGGTGAGTGTCTTTGCCTGGCCGGCCCGCGTTTACTGGGAGGATACCGACGGCGGTGCCATCGTCTACTACGCCAATTACCTGCGCTTCCTCGAGCGCTCGCGCACCGAGTGGCTGCGCGCACTCGGGCACTCGCAGCAGCGGCTGCTGCGCGAGGCGGGGATTCTCTTCACCGTGGTGAGCATTCAGGTCGACTACCGCGCGCCCGCGCGTCTCGATGACGAGCTCGAGATCACCTGCGAGCCGCGCGCCGAAGGGGCGGCATCGCTGCGCTTTGCGCAGCGCGTGTACCGCGCGGGGCGCGCCGGGGCGGCCGGGCCCGGGCTGCTCGTCGAGGCTGACGTACGGGTCGCATGCGTGGATGCACAGAGCAGGAAGCCGCGCCGGCTGCCGCAGTTCCTGCTCGATGCGGTTGCTTCCGCGAGTGCCCGCAGTGACTGAGCCGCTCTCGATCCTGCGCCTGATCGTCCAGGCGAGCGTGCCGGTGCAGATCGTCATCGGCCTGCTGCTGCTCGCATCACTCACTTCCTGGGCGATCATCTTCCGCAAGCGCCGCATCATCGGTCGCGCCCGCCGCGAGGCCGACCGCTTCGAGAGCCGCTTCTGGTCCGGGGATGACCTGGCGCAGCTGTATCGCGCGATCGAATCGCGCGGCGGAGCAACCGGCATGGCGGGGATCTTCGAGTTCGGCTTCCGCGAATTCGCCCGGCTGCGCCAGAGCTCGGCCGGTGCCGACCAGCTGCTCGAGGGCTCGCGGCGCGCAATGCGCGTGGCGCAATTGAAAGAGATCGATCGACTCGAGCACAGCCTGGCGACGCTGGCTACGGTCGGCAGCACCAGCCCGTATGTTGGCCTGTTCGGCACCGTGTGGGGAATCATGAGCGCCTTCTCCTCGCTCGGTAACGTGCAGCAGGCGACGCTCGCGATGGTCGCTCCAGGCATCTCCGAAGCGTTGGTGGCGACCGCCGTTGGACTGTTCGCCGCCATCCCGGCGGTGGTGGCGTACAACCGCTTCGCCGACCAGGTGACGCGGCTCGAGATGCGCTTTGATGCCTTCATCGAGGAGTTTTCCACCATCCTGCAGCGGCACGCGGCGCGTGGCAGCGCGACAGTGCCTCAGGGGCGTTAGACAATGGCACAGACATCGCGCGGACGGCGGCTGATGGGCGAGATCAACGTGGTGCCCTATATCGATGTCATGCTGGTGTTGCTCATCATCTTCATGATCACGGCACCGCTGCTCACGCAGGGCGTGAAGGTCGATCTGCCCAAGGCCGGCGCGGAACCTCTTGAAGCGCAACGGCTCCAACCCCTCGTGTTGTCGGTTGATCGTCAGGGTCGGTTGTATCTGAACGTTGGCGGCAACCCCCAGGCGGCTCTCGATGAGCAGACCGTAGCGGCGCGCGCTGCGGCAGCGCTGCAGCGCGACCCGCAGACACAGGTGCTCGTCAAGGCCGACAGTGCCGTGGCCTACGGGCGCGTGGTCCAGGCGATGGTGATCTTGCAGCGCGCCGGCGCGCACAAGCTGGGTTTTATCACCGAGCCATTGCCGGAACCCCGCGACGGCCGCTGACGGGAGCTGATGTCACTTTCCCGATGCAACGGGTGAGCGATCGCTGGGTGTCGATTGTATTGTCGGTGCTGCTGCACGGGGCGCTGTTGGCGGCATTGGTGTGGGGCTGGCTGTTGTTTCGACGGCCGCCGCGGCCCGCGCCGACTCTGGCGATAGAGGCGACCGTGGTCGATGCGCGCGCCATGCGCGGCGCGCAACCGCAACGCGAGACCGCGCCACCGCCGCCACCGCAGGAAGCCCTCGGGCCGCCACAGCCGACGGTCGAGGAGCTTGCGCAACGCGAGCAAGAGCGCCGCCAGGCGGAGGAGACTGCGGCCACCGCCGCGAAGGAGGCCGCCGAGAAGCAGGCCGCCGAGGAGCAGGCGGCGAAGGAAGCGGAGACGCGTCGCCAGGCGGAAGCGGCGCTCGCGGCGCAGCTGCAGGCGCAGAAGCGCGCCGCCGAGCAGCAGCGGAAGGAAGAGGTCCAGGAGGAGAAGGAGCGCGAGGAGGACCTGCAAAGGAGCCTCGCGGCCGAGGCGGAGTCTGACACCGCTCGTGCAGGTCCGGCGCTCGCAAACTGGGAAGCGCAGATTGCAGCCAAGATCACGCGCGCATGGCTGCGTCCGCCGACGGCGCGGCCAGGTATCGAGTGCATGTTGAACGTGACGCAGGTGCCGGGAGGGGAAGTGACGCAGGTGACCATTGGGGAATGTAACGCCGACGAGGCGGTGCGCGAGTCGATCGAGGCCGCGGTGTACCGTGCCTCCCCGCTGCCGCCGCCGCCCGACCCGGCGCTCTTCGACCGCAATCTGAAGATCGACTTCAAGCCGGATTGAAACACATGAGGGAAATCGTGCCACGGGAAGTCCGCGCCAGGCTCGACAGGCTGAGCGGTATCGCGGCGCTCGCGCTCGTTGCGCTCGCAGCGTCCAGCGCGCGCGCAGAACTGCAAATCGAGATCACCTCAGGGGTGCGCGACCCGGTACCCATTGCCGTGGTGCCCTTCGCCGAACCCACCGCCGCCGACCCCGGCCTCGACGTCGCCGATGTCGTGCAACACGATCTCGAGGGCAGCGGGCGCTTTCGCGCGCTGCCGCGCGAGCGCATGCCGGCGAAGCCGACCCGCGCTGACGAAGTCGGCGCGGCAGGCTGGAAAGCCGTGGGCAGTGACTACGTCGTGGTCGGGCGCGTGACGGCGCTCGATAACGGTAACCTGGCAGTGGATTTCGACCTGGTGAATACGCTCACCGGAGCGCGCGTGGCCAACCAGCGCTTCGTCGGCGGAGCCGGCGCGTTGCGCAATGCGGCGCATCGCGTGAGCGACGTCGTCTATCAGAAGATCCTCGGGGTGCGCGGCGCCTTCGCCACGCGCATCGCCTACGTGACCGTCGATGGCGAGCCGCCCACTCAGCGTTACCAGCTGATCGTTGCCGATGCCGACGGTGCCAATGCCCATCTGATCCTCGAGTCGCGCTTCCCGCTCATGTCGCCGTCGTGGTCGCCGGATGGCCAGTGGCTCGCCTACGTGTCTTTCGAGACCAAGCACTCCGCCGTGTACGTGCAGCTGGTGCGCACCGGCGAGCGCCGGCAGGTGTCGGCGCGTGCCGGAGTCAACGGCGCACCGGAGTGGTCGCCGGACGGCAAGAAACTGGCACTGACGCTCGGCGGTAGTGGCGGCAACCCTGACATCTTTGTGCTCGACCTCGCGACGCAGGATCTGCTACGCATCACCGACGATCCCGCGATCGACACCGAGCCGGAATGGGCTCCGGACGGGCGCTCACTGTACTTCACCTCCGACCGCGCCGGCTCGCCGCAGATCTACCAGATCGGTGTTACGCCCGGCGCACGCCCCAAGCGCATCACCTTCGGCGCCAACTACAACGCCAGGCCGCGCATTTCGCCGGATGGCTCGCTGCTCGCCATGGTGACGCTCGACAACGGCAACTACCGCATCGCGGTTCAGGACCTCGCGAGCGGCGCGGTACGCGTGCTATCGCATGGTCGCCTCGACGAATCGCCGAGTTTCGCGCCGAATGGGGCTACACTTATCTATTCGGAGCGCGAGGGCAGCCGCGGGGCGTTGGCGACTGTGTCGACCGACGGCCTGACGGGATTGCGGTTGCGGTCGACCCAGGGAGAGGTGCAGGAGCCGGCATGGGGGCCGTTCAACCCATGAGACCTGGTGCGCAAGCCGGGCAATTGCGGAGGACGTGGAATGGCGGAGAAGGTTTCGATGCGTCGATTGATCGTGTTGCTGCTGCTCGCGGCAGCGCTGGGTCTCAGCGCCTGCGCGAGCAAGCCGCCCAAGCCCGCCCCGGCCCCGGCGCCGAGCGAAGGCAACGCCGGGGCGGAGGGCGCGGGGGCCAATAATCCCAACGCCACGCGCGGCGGTCCGGATGATGAAGTTGCCGGACCCCAGTCAGGCCTGCTGGTGAAGCGCCTGGTGTACTTCGACTTCGACAGCAGCGAGATCAAGGGTGAGGGCACCGACATCGTCGCCGCGCATGCGAAATACCTAGCAGCCAACCCCGCGACGCGCGTTCGCCTCGAAGGACACACCGACGAGCGCGGCTCGCGCGAATACAACATCGGCCTCGGCGAACGGCGCGCGCAGTCGGTACGCCGCGCGCTACTGCTGCAGGGGGCTGCTGACGCGCAGATTTCCACGGTGAGTTACGGCGAGGAGCGTCCGGCGGCTCCCGGACACGACGAGGCGGCGTGGGCCAAAAACCGGCGCGTCGAGATCGTATACCTGGGCGCTGCGCCGCCCGCGCCCCGACCATAGAGCGCGAAGGACGCGAAGGACTGAGATGGGAACTGGCATCCGTATGGAAGGGACTGCGGGGCTCGGGCGCAAAGCGGTAACCGCAGGATGTGCGAGCGTGCTGCTCCTGGGCGCAGTCACGGCCGGCTGCGCCAGCACGCCGTCCGAAGACGAACAGGCGAAGCTCGCCGACCTCGAGGCGCGCGTGGCGCGCATGGAGCGCATCGCTGCGAACGAGGTGGAGGTGTCGCAGCGCCTCGATGAGATCCAGGAGACGCTGCGCCAGCTGCGCGGACGGATCGACGAGCTCGAGCACAATAGCGAAGCGCTGCGCAAGCAACAGCGCGATCTCTACGGCGACCTGGACAAGCGCCTCGCGGCGGCCGGCGGGACGGTCGGCGCGGCGTTTGGCGCTGCCGCCGGCACCGCGGCCGGCGGAGCGGCAGCGGGTGGTGCCGCTGCGGCGGGCGCTGCCGGACCGGACGGTCCCGCGGGCGGTGGCGGCGATAGCGCCGGGTCGGCGAACGCGCCAGACAACGCGCCCTCATCGATCGAGCAGGCTGTGTACAGCCAGGCGTTCGATGCGCTCAAGGCGGGTAGCTACTCGGTGGCGATCACCGGCTTCAAGGACTTTCTCAGCACCTACCCGTCAAGTCCGCTGGCAGACAACGCTCAGTACTGGCTCGGCGAGGCTTATTACGTGAACCGCGACTACGACTCGGCAGCTGGAGCCTTCCGCACCGTGTTGAAGAAATGGCCGGATTCGCACAAGGCCCCGGACGCGTTGCTCAAGCTCGGCTACACGCAGCTCGCGCAGAAGCAATACCCGGCGGCGCGTGCGACACTCGACGAGGTCGCCAGGAAGTATCCGGGGACGGAATCCGCACGGCTCGCGAGCGACCGGCTGAAGCGCATCCCGCCATCTCCACCGCCCTGACAGTAGTGCACAACGTCGACAGCGGCGAATGTGACGCGCCTGAAGATCACGGAGATTTTTCACTCCCTGCAGGGTGAGGCCGACACCGCCGGGGTACCCACCGTATTCGTGCGCCTCACCGGCTGTCCGTTGCGCTGCCAGTACTGCGATACCGTATACGCGTTCCATGGCGGTGAGTGGTGGGAAATGACGGCGATCGTGGCACGAGTACGGGAGTTTGCGACGCGCTACGTCTGCGTCACCGGTGGTGAGCCGCTCGCGCAGAAGGGCTGCGGGGAGCTGCTGACGACGCTGTGCGATGCGGGGCTGCGCGTATCGCTCGAAACGAGCGGCGCCATGGCGCTCGCGCACGTCGATCCGCGGGTGATCAAGGTGGTCGACGTCAAGACTCCGGGCTCGGGGGAGGAGCGGCGTAATCGCTACCAGGAGCTGGCATGGCTCGCACCTCAGGACCTCGTCAAGTTCGTCATCTGCGGCCGCGAGGACTACGAGTGGAGCCGCGCCAAGGTGCGCGAGCTCACCCTGCCCGCCGGTTGCACGGTCCTCTTCTCGCCGAGTCACGAGCAGCTCCCGGCCCGCGCGCTCGCTGACTGGATCCTGGAGGATCAGCTGCCGGTGCGCCTGCAGATCCAGCTGCACAAATATCTCTGGGGCAACGTGCCGGGCAAGTAGCGGGAGGCGCGTGAACGAATCTCCAGCCGTGGTGTTGCTTTCCGGTGGGCTCGATTCGGCCACCGCGCTCGCCATCGCCCGCGAGCGGGGCTTCGCCTGCCATGCGCTGTCGGTCGATTACGGGCAGCGCCATTTCGCTGAGCTCGAAGCGGCGCGCCGCGTCGCGCGCGCAGGCGGCGCGCGCGAGCACCGCCTCATGCGCGTCGACCTGGCCGGCATCGGTGGGTCGGCGCTCACCGACCCCACCATTGCAGTCCCAGAGAGCCCGGGCAGGGGCATACCCGTCACCTACGTTCCGGCGCGCAACACCATCATGCTCGCGCTCGCACTCGCCTGGGCCGAGGTGCTCGGAGCGCGCGATCTCTTCATCGGGGTCAACGTGCTCGACTCGAGCGGCTACCCCGACTGCCGCCCGGAGTACATCGCCGCGTTCACTGCTCTCGCGGCGCTCGCCACGAAGGCGGGCGTCGAGGGCACTCCCTGCCGCCTCCACACGCCGCTGATCTCACTCACCAAGGCCGAGATCATCTGCGTGGGACTGCGGCTCAAGGTCGACTACGCGCATACGGTGTCCTGCTATCAGGCCGACGCGGCGGGGAGGGCGTGCGGCCGTTGTGACGCGTGCCGGCTGCGGCGCGCAGGGTTCGCCGCCGCCGGCGTCCCCGACCCGACCCGGTATCAGGGCCTGTAGTATGATGCCGCCCCCCGCGGCCTCCTCCTTTCCGTAACTCGAAAGCCACGGGATCAGCTGCGCTGGGGCGTTAGCTCAGTCGGTAGAGCATCGGACTTTTAATCCGCTGGTCGACGGTTCGATTCCGTCACGCCCCATGTCAAAAAACACCTGGAAAACTAGAATTGCCCGGCAAAATCACAGCTTTAGAAGAAATCCTAACTTGCCACGGATTTGCAGCAGATTTGCACTAGGGGGTCAAAAGGAGGGAGAATTGAGTTTGCCGGCGAGAAGCCGAGCAGAGCGGTCCCGGCGGGTGCGGTAACACCCACCAGGACCTGGCCACCACTCACTAACTAGGAGCGAGCAATCAGCAACATCCTCGACACCATGATGATCGGCGGCAAACGCCTCGGCGACTGCACACGAGAGGACATTGAAAGGTACGTCGCGAAGGAGTCGCGCGCCGCCATCCGCAAGCTAAGCTCGGGGAGGCGCTAACATGGCCACCATCACCGAGAAGCGCAACGACGACGGCACGCGCTCGTTCGTCGTACAGATCCGCGTCAAGGGTTTGAAGTCCATCTCGCAGACCTTCTGCGATAGCAAGTACGAGTCGCGCAAAGAGGCACGCAAGGCTGCCGAGGCCTGGGGCAAACGCCAGGAGCAAGAGCTCCGCGACCTGAGCAAGCGCGACGGCGTGCGTGCTGACGTCGCCACCATGAAGTTCGAGGAGCTCGTCATCGAGTACCTCAAAGATCCCGAGACCAAGGCGCTCGCGACCGCAGGGGAGCGAGAGCGGCAGCTGGCTTGGTGGGTTAATCAGTTCGGCGGCGTCAAGGCGCTGGAGTTTGCGAACGCGCTGCGCATCCGCGCGGCTCGCGAGCAGCTGCTGCGCAAGTACGACGCCGCCACGGTCAACCGCTACCTGGCCGCCGCACGCGCGTGCGTGAACTTCGGCCGCACGAGCGGACTTGTCCCGGCCGACCGCGTCATATGGCCGCCTGGTCTCATGCTCACCGAGCCCAAGGCCCGCGAACGCTTCCTGAGCGATGCCGAGCTCGACCGCGTCCTCATGGCAGCGCGCGAGGAGTCTGAGCTCATGCACGCCGCTGTTGTGTTTGCGATTGGCGTCGGCTGTCGGCAGTCCGAGCAGTTGCGCGTGCGTTGGGGCGACATCGACGAGGCCGACGGCACGGTCGCGGTCCGCGTCACGAAGACCGACACCTCGCGCCGCGCCCACCTCCCGCCCGCAGTCGTCACGGCCCTCACGGCCCTCAAGGCACTGCGCACCTCGACCAACGTCCGGCCGATGCCGAGCCGCTTGGTGTTCGCAGATGCCGAGGGCCAGGCGATCCCGCAGTATGTCCTGATCGACGCATGGCAGCGCATCAGGAAGGCGGCGAAGGTTTCGGACGTGCGCTGGCACGACCTCCGCCACACGACAGCCAGCTACCTGATCCAAAACCGCGCGACGCTCGCCGAGGTGGCGGCGCAGTTGGGACACAAGAACGTCGCGACGGCGAAGCGCTACTCGCATCTCGTGCCGGGCGCGAAGCCGACGGGAGCGGACGCGCTCAACGCCAAGCTCTCGCGCTGATCGCCACCAAGGTCTTGCCGGTTCAAATCAGGGGCAGGATTTGTCACTTACTTGCAAGACTGCCGCGGCGCAAAAGGCGACAGCGTGGGCGTGATTTCGCCTCCGGCTGCTGCGATTCGTTTGTCTCTAGGCCCTTGAAATTCAGTTATTTTTTGCGTCTCCCGCGAGAATTCGAACCCTCGCAACCGCCCGTGAAGGGTGCGCCAAGTCATCTCTGCATTTGGTGATTGATCGCGCTGTCGCTTCTGCGGGTGGCAGCTCCACGCACGACGGCGGCAGCGATCTTATAAAGGGTTCAATGTCGTGAAGAAGCGCTGTCTGCACCGATCGCCGACAACCGATTTCAAATACATGACAGATCGCTGCTCCTCGAGCATACTGAGCCACTAAGGCCATGAGAAACCCCGTACACCTCTTCCTGCGCATTACCAGCCCGGCGTTCGTCGAACGCCGGGTCCGGTGTATGTTGTCTGATTTGCGGTGGAGTGCGGGATACAAGGCAAATGACCGTCGAAGATTGTACGGAGCCTTTCAAGCTGCTTCGGTTGCGCGTTTCAGCTGAAGCTGATCCCAGCGTAGTCGCCCGTCTGCTCGGGCCCTTTCAAAATCTCAATATCATCCCACGCCGGCTCGTCGCGGAATTCAGCACGACGGGTCTGTTGCACGTTTTAGTTGACGTTTCGGGTGTATCCGAGGCGCGGCTGTCGCTGATTACGGCGAAGATTGCTGAGTCTGTGCCGGTGATAAACGCTTATTGGCATTTCGTGTAAACAGTCGGCGCAAAATTGGCTGGCGTTCAGCGGAGAGTTGGTCTGGGAGTATCTTTATGAGCTTCAACCCAACGTCGCGGTGGACATTCCTAGGGTTTAGTCGGTGCCGGCTTGCGTCCTGAAATGCTATACCGTCTGCTCCAACGTAAGCTATTGATTTTGCATGACGGTTGAGGATTGGTTACCTTGACATCGCCGCCACAGCCCCGCGGCGACAGCCTTCCGGCTAGCGAACGTCTCAGTCAGAACTCGCGCGCGCGTGTGAGCGCAATTCCTAGGAATGTCCTAACGAGCGCCAAGGTATTCGGCGTGCCATAAAACTATTGTTTGCGAAGCCTTACGGCCTTCGAACGGCATGCAGCGATATTCCTTTGCAAGACTTGCGTTAGAGGCGCTCCGGAAAAATCGTGGGTGGCATCCGGCGTGGCGCCAAGCCGACCTTCGGCCCACCTATGACGTCGTGGTAATCGGAGGTGGGGGTCACGGGTTGGCCACGGCATATTATCTCGCGAAGACGCATGGAATCAGGCGAGTGGCGGTTCTCGAACGGGGGTGGATCGGCGGCGGTAACAGTGGACGCAATACGCAGGTCGTTCGTTCGAACTACTTCTACCCTGCGAGCTCATCGTTCTTCGATCACTCTCTCAAACTCTTCGAGAGCTTGGGGCGGGAGCTTAATTACAACGTCATGCTCAGTCAGCGTGGAGTTGTGAATCTTGGTCACACTGATCACGACATGGAAATGCTGCGCCGTTGGTGCAACAGCATACGCATGAATGGCGTCGACTCGGAGATGTTGACACCAGAGGAACTCAAACAGTTGGTACCACCGCTTTCTCTCCAAGGCCGGTACCCGGTTCTAGGTGGATTCGTTCAGCGTCGCGGCGGAATCTGCCGTCACGATGCGGTCATCTGGGGATACGCGCGAGCGGCTAGTGCCCTCGGCGTCGACCTCATCCAAGATTGCGAAGTTGTTGGCTTTGATATTGCGAACGGTCGCCTACAGGGTGTCCAGACCTCACGAGGTCGAGTCTCCACGAATCGAGCCGTGATGTCGGTGGCAGGATACTCCTCCTCCCTAGCTGCCCTCGCGGGACTCAAGCTCCCGCTTACCACAATGGCGCTCCAGGCAATGGTAACCGAGCCCGTGAAGCCAATCCTGAACACTATGGTCACCTCTGGGCTCGTTCACGCCTACGTGAGTCAAAGCGACCGCGGTGAAATTGTGATTGGCGGGGGGGCTGACGGGTATACCTCCTACGCGCAGAAGGGTGGCGTCTTTCAGCAGCGGGCGGTCATGGGCGCGGTACTGGAACTGTTTCCGTCCTTCAGTCGATTGAAACTCATGCGCCAATGGGCGGGACGCGTGGACATCACGCCAGACACCAGTCCTCTGATGGGACTCACGCCCATCAAAGGATTGTTCATAAACTGCGGCTGGGGCACCGGCGGATTCAAGGCC
>DASPWF010000022.1:0-6051 GCA_035621995.1 Steroidobacteraceae bacterium | reverse complement strand
CGAGTTCCCCGAGCTTCAGGGCGTCATGGGCAGTTACTACGCGCAGGCCGACGGCGAGCCGCACGAGGTGGCCGTGGCGCTGCGCGAGCATTACCTGCCGCGCGCTGCCGGCGATGCGCTGCCCGAGACACGCACCGGGCTCGCGCTCGCGATCGCCGACAAGCTCGACACGCTCGCGGCCATCTTCGCGATCGGCGAGAAGCCGACGGGCACCAAGGATCCGTTCGGGCTGCGCCGCGCCGCGCTCGGCGTACAGCGCATCCTGATTGAGAAGGGGCTCGATCTCGACCTCGGGCGTTATGTGGGCGCGGCGGTAGCGGGCGTACGCGTCGATATCGCGCGACTGCGCGCGGCGACGCGGCCGGACGGCGGCGCGCTGACAGGAGCGGCGCCCGCTGCAGGCGACGGCGCGCGCTCGCCGCCGAGCTCTGGCGCGGGCGGCCCGGTCGCATCGGGCGGCGCGGACACGCTCGGCGAGGAGATCTACGACTTCCTCATGGAGCGGCTGCGCGCGTACTACCTCGAAGGCGCCGGTGCCCCGCCACTCCCGGGCCGCGCGGCGGTCACGACGGAGATGTTCGATGCCGTGCTCGCGGCCCGACCCGCATCGCCGCTCGATTTCGATGCGCGCCTCAAGGCGCTCAGCACTTTTCTCGCGCTTCCCGAGGCCGGCAGTCTCACGGCTGCGAACAAGCGCATCGCCAACATCCTGCGCAAGGCGAACGCCGCGCCGCCCGCCGACGTCGACGTCGAGCGGCTGCGCGAGTCGGCGGAGGTGCGGCTCTTCGACGCCATGCGGGGGCTGCGCGACGCGGTCGCCTCCGCCACCGCGCAGCGCGAATACGCGGGCGCGCTCGGCCACCTCGCGCAGCTGCGCCCGGCGGTCGATGCATTCTTCGACCAGGTGCTGGTCATGGACGAGAATCCCCAGCTGCGTGCCAATCGCCTGGGCCTTCTCGCCCAGCTGCAGGGCCTTTTCGCAGGAGTCGCGGATCTGTCGCGGCTGCCCGGTTGAGCGTCATCACGACGAACACCACGGACGGCCGGAGCTCTCGCGGGCCCGCGCTGCAGCTCGCCGGCTCGTTGTTCTTCACCGGGTTCTGGTTCACCTGGACCTTTCTCTACGCGGTCTGGTTCGTGATCGCGTGTCTGTTCCTGCCCTTCCCGCGCCGCTTCACGCTGGTGCGCGCCTACGCGGCGAGCGTGCTGTGGGTGCTCAAGTGGAGTTGTGGCCTCACCTATCGCATCGAGGGCGCACCGCTCCCGGCGGGCTGTCACGTTGCGCTCTGGAAGCACTCCTCCTCGTGGGAAACCATGGCCATGATGGTCGTCTTTCCGCGCCAGGTGTGGGTGCTCAAGCGCGAGCTCCTCTGGATCCCGGTGGTAGGCCTCGGGCTTCGCCAACTGCATAGCATCGCCATCGATCGCAAGGCCGGACACTCCGCGGTGGCACAGGTGATCGAGCAGGGGAAGGACCGCCTCGAGGAAGGCGACTGGATCATGATCTTCCCGGAAGGGACGCGCATGCCGGCGAACGAGACGCGTCGCTACGGCGTGAGCGGAACGTTGCTCGCGGCCGAGACCGGTAAGCTCATCGTGCCGGTCGCACACAACGCCGGGCTTTACTGGCCACGGCGCGGACTCCTGAAGAAGCCCGGCACGGTGCGCGTCGTGATCGGAGCGCCGGTCACCCCGGGCAGCCGCGACGTGCGCGAGGTGAACGAGGAGATCCAGGGTTGGGTGGAGGCGACGGTGCGTAGCCTCGGGGCGTAAGGCTAGCCAGTGTGCGCGCTACCCGCCCTGCAACGAACTCGGTGCTATTGGAGCCTTAACGGAGACGGTAACCGGCCTGGTCGATTAGATTGGCTCGACAATGAGTCAATCATGCCTCGCGGCGGAGACGTCGACACTCATGCGCCCTAGACGTCGAGATTCGTCACCGAGAGCGCGTTCTTCTCGATGAACTCGCGGCGCGGCTCGACCTGATCTCCCATGAGCGTCGTGAAGATGTCGTCGGCGGCGACCGCGTCGTCGATCTTCACCTGCAGCAGCCGGCGCGTCTGCGGGTTGATGGTGGTCTCCCAGAGCTGCTCTGGATTCATCTCGCCGAGCCCTTTGTAGCGCTGGATCGTCTGGCCCTTCTTCGCCTGGTCGAAGAGCCACTTCATCGCCTCCTTGAAGGAGCCGATCTCCTGGCGCTCGTTGCCGCGCGTCACGTATGCGCCCTCGCCGATGAGACCAGCCAGCGTGCGCGCGAGCTCCGCGATACGCTGGTACTCGGCCGACTCGAAGAACTCCCGCGGCAGGTACTTGTGGCTCGGCGTGCCGTGCTCGGTCTTGTGCACGATGACACGTGCGGCGTGACCGTCGCTCGCGGCGCGCGCCTCGACGCGGTAGGTGCGCGTGCCGTCGGCGAGCGCATTCAGCCTGCGGTTGAGCTCCTGCGCCCACTCGCGCAGCCACTGCGGCCGGTCGAAGTCCGCAGGCCGCACTTCAGGCATGTAGATGAGCTGCTCGAGGAGGCGATCGTCGTAGCGGCGTGACCAGCGGCTGATGATCGCCTGCACCTCGACGTACTTGCGTGCGAGCTGCTCGAGCGCGGAGCCCGAGAGCGGCGGCGAGTGTGCGTTCACGTGCAGCCCCGTGCCCTCGAGTGCATCGGTGAGCAGCAGCCGGCTGAGTCCGTCCTCGTCCTTGACGTAAGTCTCCTGCTTGCCGCGCTTGATCTTGTAGAGCGGTGGCTGCGCGATGTAGATGTGGCCGCGCTCGATCAGCTCGGGAAGCTGGCGGTAGAAGAACGTGAGCAGCAGCGTACGGATGTGACTGCCGTCGACATCCGCGTCGCACAGCAGCACGACGCGGTGATAGCGCAGCTTGCTGATGTCGAAATCGTCCTTGCCGATGCCCGTGCCGAGCGCGGTGATGAGCGTGCCCACTTCCGCGGAGGACAACATCTTGTCGAAGCGCGCCTTCTCGACATTGAGGATTTTGCCCTTGAGCGGCAGGATCGCCTGGGTGCGCCGGTCGCGGCCCTGCTTCGCCGAGCCGCCAGCGGAGTCGCCCTCGACGATGAACATCTCCGAGAGCGCCGGATCCTTCTCCTGACAGTCAGCGAGCTTGCCGGGGAGTCCCGCCACATCGAGCGCGCCCTTGCGGCGCGTCATCTCGCGCGCCTTGCGCGCCGCCTCGCGCGCCCGCGCGGCTTCGACCATCTTGGCGGCGACCTGGCGGGCTTCCTGCGGATGCTCGAGGAGGAATTCCTGCAGCTTGGTGCCGACGGCGTTTTCCACGATGCCCTTGACCTCGGAGGACACCAGCTTGTCCTTGGTCTGCGAGGAGAACTTCGGATCCGGCAGCTTCACCGAGAGAATCGCCGTCAGCCCCTCGCGCGCATCGTCGCCGGTCATCGGAATGTTGTCCTTCTTGCCGGACAGCTCCTTCTGCACGTAGTCATTCAGCGTGCGCGTGAGGGCGCTGCGAAAGCCGGCGAGGTGCGTGCCGCCGTCCTTCTGCGGGATGTTGTTGGTGTAGCAGAACATGCTCTCCTGGTAGGAGTCGTTCCACTGCAGCGCCACTTCCACCGACACCGCGCCATCCTGGGTGCGAAACCAGAACACCGTGTCGTGGATGGGGGTACGCGCGCGGTTCAAATACTTCACGAATGCCTGCAGCCCGCCGGCGTGTGCAAACACGTCGGTCTTGTTCTCGCGCTCGTCGTTGAGCTCGATGCGCACGCCCGAGTTGAGGAAGGACAGCTCGCGCAACCGCTTGGCGAGCACCTCGTAGTTGAAGCTGATGTTGGTGAAGATCTGCGTGCTCGGCTTGAAGCGGATGATCGTGCCCCGCTCGTGCGTCTCGCCGACGACCGCGAGCGGCGCGGCCGGCTCGCCGAGGTGATACTCCTGCCGATAGAGCTTGCCGTCGCGGGCGATCGTCAGCTGCAGGTAGTCCGAGAGTGCGTTGACCACCGACACGCCGACGCCATGGAGGCCGCCCGAGACCTTGTACGAGCTGTCGTCGAACTTTCCGCCCGAGTGCAGCACCGTCATGATCACCTCGGCGGCCGAGCGGCCTTCCTCCGGGTGAATATCGGCCGGTATGCCCCGGCCGTTGTCGAAGACGGTCACCGATTCGTCGGCGTGGATCGTGACCACGATACGGTCGCAGTGGCCGGCCAGCGACTCGTCGATCGAGTTGTCGACGACCTCGAAAACCATGTGGTGCAGACCCGTCCCGTCATCGGTGTCGCCGATGTACATTCCGGGGCGTTTCCGCACCGCATCAAGACCCTTTAAGACTTTGATTTTACTGGAATCGTAGACGTCGTCTGCGGCCATGAACACGCTCGGTTTTGTGACACGGTATTATACCGGCTCGACCCTCCCGTGTTCCACGCGGAACGTGCGCTCAGGTGTCCCGAAAAGACGTGATCCTGACTGCAACGATGTGACAACGAGTTGACATCGCAGCTGTGCGACCTGCGCGATGAATCGCTCGAGCCGCTCGGCATCGAGCTCCGCCGCAGGGTCATCGAGGAGAAGCGTCGGAGCCACTTTCGTGGCGTCCTGGAGAAGCCGCAGTTGTGCCACGGTCATAGCGGCCGCAACCAGTTTTTGCTGTCCCCGGGAAAGAACGTCCCGCGCTGGGCGACCATGCAGGCGCACCGCCACGTCGGCGCGGTGTGGACCCGTATGCGTCACCTGCCGCTGCTCGTCTCGTGCGCGTGACCCCTGGAGCGCCTCAAGGAGAGTCTGGTCCTGGCTCCACCCTCTGAGGTAATGAAGCCCGACCTCGAGTCCGCTCAGTGCAGTGACGGTCTCCCGCCAGTACGGGTCAAGCAGCTCGAGAAGGCGACGGCGGGACTCCGCGATCGACTCTCCAAGACGCGCCAGCTCCGGATCCCACGCGCCAACGTCATCACCCGGATGCTTGAGTGCAGCATTGCGTTGTTTCAGTGCGCGCGTATAGCGTAGCCACGTCTCCATGAACCGAGGTTCCACGTGGAACACCGCCCAGTCGAGCCAGCGACGACGGCGATGGCCTCCCTCCTCGACCAACCTGTGCACGCCGGGATCGATTGCCTGGACGGGAAACACCTGAGAGAGCTCGGCCAGCGATTCTGCCGGTCGTCCATGAATACGCGCGATCGTGCCTTCCCGCGACACCTCGAATCCGAGTACCTGCTCGGTCTGGTTTAGCTCAGTGACTCGCCCAATGACTCTCAGACGATCCTGTCCATAGCGAATTAGCCGTTCATTGTTCCTGGTCCGGAACGATCGACCGCGTCCCAGCATGAACATGGCCTCGAGCAGCGAGGTCTTCCCTGCCCCGTTATCACCCCATAGAAGGGTCAGGGACGGGGCGACGACGAGCTCCGCACGTTCGATGCAGCGGAGGTCTGCCACGGTGATCTCGATCAGACTCATGTGGTCAAGCGTCGTGTGGGTGCGGCATCCACCTCGGAGCAGCTCAGATCAGCCGTGCTGGGGCATGTGGCTCGCAGGGGTCGCCCCGAGTCCTCACGGAGCTTCACGATCGCTCGCGGGTTATGAGGTTCCACGTGGAACACTGCATGAGTGTGGCTAAAGGTCGGTCCATTCAGTCGGGAAGATAGCGCCAGCATCGTGCTCAGATCGCGCGGCGCGAGCTGCCTGGAACTGCCTGCGAGGTGCGCCGCGAAGACCCTGAACTCGAAGTTGTGGTGGGATCCCGCTGGGCCGCGGACCTGCTGAATGTACCCTGCCCGGGTGCACTCGTCGGAGACACTTCCCGACCGACCGACTGACAGGAACCGGGGCGCCTCGGCGAACGCGCATCGCCGGCGGCCCGCCGCCATGGCCGACGCAAGCGCTCGCTCCAGCGCTCTCGCTATCTGCCGGCCCGGTACGATGCATGACCCAGGGCGAGTCGCCGACCCAGCCGGGACCTCGGCGCCCGAATCCATCGGTGCTGGGCGAGACACAGCCGTCACGCCCGATCACTGCAGGCCAAGCCGAGAGCGCAGCTCGAATCGCGGCGGAGTGAACCTCCCAGAAGGTTGGAAAGATTGCC
>DASPWF010000021.1:0-21370 GCA_035621995.1 Steroidobacteraceae bacterium | reverse complement strand
CGAGCACGCGCTCGCTCTTGTAAAGGCCCTGCTCGCCGAGCGCGCGGAGGTCCGCGCGCAGCCGCTCGATGACGCCCGTGTTCATGAGATGGAATTATACTCGAGCGCTCCCGCTGCGGCCGGCGTCGCCGCCGCGTGCCGGCGCCGCGTGCCGCTGCTGCGCGCATGGCGTGCGAGGCGCGCCGCCTGCAGGTCGCATTTGAGCCCCGGGAGGTCGCCGCAAAGCATGACGTCGCGGCCGGCCCGTTGCAGACTGCCGGGAGCGCCCCAAGAAAGCGCGGTTGACCGCCCGTGGGCCGCCGCCACAGCCGGAATGCTCCGCCGGGTGAGAGGTTTTCGGTCATGACCCTCAGCGTATTTGACATCTTCAAAGTTGGCATCGGCCCGTCGAGCTCGCACACCATGGGACCGATGCGTGCGGCGCGGGCGTTCGTCGTGGAGCTCAAGCGCGCGGGGCTCCTCGAGGCGACGCAGGAGATCGCGGTGCGACTATACGGGTCGCTGGCGCTCACCGGTGCGGGGCACGGTACCGACCGCGCCATACTCGCCGGGCTCGAGGGAGCGGAGCCCGAAAGCGTCGATCCCGACAGCATCGAGCCGCTCCTCAAGCGCATCCGCTCGAGCGGTCGCATTCGCCTGCTCGGCGAGCACGAGATCGCCTTCGACGAGCCGATGCAGCTCCTTTTCATGCACCACGAGCGGCTGCCGCGCCATTCCAATGGCATGCGCTTCAGCGCACTCGGCGGCGGGCAGCGCGTGCTGCGCGAGGAGGATTACTACTCGATCGGCGGGGGCTTCATCGTGCGCGGCGATGAGAGCGAGGCTCCCGAGGCGCACTCGCATGCACCGCCGCCGTACCCGTTCGCCTCCGGCGATGAGCTGCTCAGGCTCTGCCGCGAGCATGGGCTCGAGATGTTCGAGTTGATGCTCGCGAACGAGCGCACCTGGGCGAGCGAGGCGCGGGTGCGCGAGCAGCTCTTGCATATCTGGAAGGTGATGCAGGGCTGTGTCGAGCGCGGCTTCCGTCAGTCGGGGCTGCTGCCCGGGGTGCTCAAGGTCCGCCGGCGTGCACCGCGGCTCTACCGCATGCTTACCGAGAGTCCCACGGGAAGTCCTCTCGATGTCATGGACTGGGTGAATGCGTACGCGCTCGCGGTGAACGAGGAGAACGCCGCGGGCGGCCGTGTGGTTACCGCGCCCACCAACGGTGCTGCCGGCATCGTACCGGCGGTGCTGCATTACTACCGACGCTTCGAGGCGGGTGCGAACGATGAGGGCGTCATACGCTTCCTCCTGGTGGCCGCGGCCATGGGCATGCTCTACAAGCGCAACGCCTCGATCTCCGGCGCGGAGATGGGCTGCCAGGGAGAGGTTGGCGTCGCCTGCTCGATGGCCGCCGCGGGCCTGGTGGCGGCGCTTCAGGGAACCAACGAGCAGATCGAGAACGCCGCCGAGATCGGCATGGAGCACAACCTCGGGCTTACCTGCGATCCGGTCGCCGGCCTCGTGCAGATCCCATGCATCGAGCGCAACGCGATGGGGGCCGTCAAGGCCGTGAACGCCGCGCGCCTCGCCATGCGCGGCGACGGCTCGCACAAGGTATCGCTCGATCAGGTGATCGCGACGATGCGCCAGACCGGCGCCGACATGTCGACGATCTACAAGGAGACCTCGCAAGGGGGGCTTGCGGTCAACGTGCCCGAGTGCTGAAAGCGTTCGGGCCTTGCACGGCGCGGGCCTTGCGCGGCGCGGGTCTTGCGTGACGCGAGTCTTGCGGGGCGCGAGCTTTGCGGGGCGCGGCAGCGCGTGCGCGAGCCGCTTGCCGGATCCGCGCTCAGCTGAACAGGCCGAACAATCCCTTCGACGGTGTCTCGCGCTGCACGTCCCTGACCGTCGCAGCGCCGATCGCGGTCCAGTGCGTGGTGTCGAAGCTGATCGAGCAGATCGCCGCGGTCGCAAGCCCGCCGGCCTCGCCCTGAGGCACGAGCAGCTGCACCAGCTCCGACACACCGGGGTTGTGAGCCACGACCAGCAGATGAGCGACGCGCGGGCCGGTCGCCTGGATCACCTTCAGCAGGTCTGCGGCACTCGCCAGGTAGAGCGCCTCCTCGCGCAGCACGCGTCGCGCGGGCACTGAGAGCTCGCGCGCCACGATCTCGGCCGTCTGCTGGGTGCGGCGCGCCGGGCTCACGAGCAGCAGGTCCGGGACGAGCTCGAGCTCGAGGAGCCGCCGCGCCATGGTCTCGGCCGCCGCCGCGCCTTTGCGGCTGAGGGGGCGCTCGAGATCCGAGAGTGCCGCATCCTTCCAGCGCGCGTCCCCGTGACGCATGAGCGTGAGCCGTTTCATCCGCACCTTGCCCGCCGGCGCCTCACTGCGGCGCCTCGATCAGGACACGGCCGTCCTGCTCGCGCACCCGATAGGTGCGCAGCGGCTCGTACGCCGGCGGCGTGAGCGCCTCGCCCGTGCGCAGGCAGAAGTGCGAGCCGTGCCGCGGGCAGATGATCTGACACTCCTCCACCTGACCCTCATCGAGGGGTTCGCCGTCATGGGTGCAACGATCTTCCACCGCGTACAGCGCACTTCCGCAGCGTACGACGAGCACCGCGGCACCCTCGACCTCGGCACTCAAGGGCGCCGTCTCCGTCACCGCGTCCGCGCCGCCAACGTCGACCCATGCGGGATTCATGGCCTGAGCCAGTCGGGCGCTCAGAACATGCCCGTCTGCAGGCGGGCCGCCTCGGACATCATGCTCTGATTCCACGGCGGCTCGAAGGTCAGCGTCACGAGCGCCTCGCGCACGGTCGGAATACGCTGGATCTTGTCGCGCACGTCATCGACCAGGATGTCCCCCATGCCACAGCCGGGGGCGGTGAGCGTGATCTTCACTTCGACGGTACGCGTACCGTCCTCGTTCGCCCGCACCTCGCACTCGTAGACGAGGCCGAGGTCGACGATGTTGATCGGAATCTCCGGGTCGTAGCAGGTGCGCATCTGCTCCCAGGCGAGCTTCTTCACGTCTTCCTCGCCCGCGTTCGGCGGCAGCTCCGGCGGCTTGACGGCCTCCTGGCCGATGGCGTCGGCGTCCTCGCCGGCGATGCGAAAGAGGTTGCCCTCGAGGTAGACCGTGAAGCTGCCGCCGAGCGCCTGGGTGATGTAGCCGGCCTGGCCCGGCTTGAGCCGTACCTCCTGTCCGGCTGGCACGATCACCGCGCGCACCTCGCGGTTCACGACGAAGGGCTCGTTCTCGTGGCGGCGCACGCGCGGGCTACTCCGTGGTCACCGTCGCCGTGCCGGATTCGAGCGCGGCGTTGAGCGTGTGCCAGCAAAGACTCGCGCACTTGACGCGCGCCGGGAACTCGCGCACGCCCGAGAGGGCGGCCAGCTTGCCGAGCGAGTCGTCTGCCCCCGCCTGCGGCTGCGTGAGGAGCGCGTGCACCTTGTCAAAGAGTGCCCGCGCGCCGGCACGGTCCTTGCCCTTGACGGCTTCCGTCATGAGCGAGGCCGACGCGGTGGAAATGGCGCAGCCCCTGCCTTCGAAGCGGATGTCCTCGATGCGCTCACCGTTCAGGCGCACCGCGAGCGTCAGGCGGTCCCCGCAAAGCGGGTTGTGGCCTTCGGCGTGGCGGTCGGCGCCCTCGAGGCGGCCGAAGTTCCGCGGGTGCCGGTTGTGATCGAGGATCACGTCGCGGTAGAGCTCCTTCAGGTCCATCAGCCGAACACCTCACGGGCCCGCCTGAGCGCTGTCACGAGCCGCGCGACGTCGTCCTCGGTGTTGTAGCAGCCGAAAGAGGCGCGCGCCGTTGCCGGCAACCCGAAGAAGGTCATGACCGGCATGGCGCAGTGGTGGCCGGTACGCACCGCGATTCCCTCGGCGTCGAGGATCGTGCCGAGGTCGTGGGGGTGCACGCCCTTCATGACGAAGGAGAGCACCGCGGCCTTCGCGGCGGCGGTGCCGATGATCTCGATGTCGGGCCGCCGCGCGAGCTCCGCGGTGGCGAGCGCAAGCAGCCGCGACTCGTGCGCGGCGATCGCCGCGCGCCCGAGACCCTCGATGTAATCCATTGCGGCCGCGAGACCCACGGCGCCGGAGATGTTGGGGGTGCCAGCCTCGAACTTCCAGGGCAGCTCGTTCCAGGTACTCTTCTCGAAGGACACGGTGAGAATCATGTCGCCGCCCCCCTGCCAGGGCGGCATGGCGGCGAGCAGTGCCTCGCGGCCGTAGAGCACGCCGATGCCGGTGGGCGCATACAGCTTGTGGCCGGAGAAGGCATAGAAATCCGCGCCGAGTGAGCGCACGTCGACCTCGGCGTGCGGGACCGCCTGTGCGCCGTCGACGAGCACCACGGCGCCGTGGGCGTGGGCGGCCTCGATCATGCGGCGCACCGGCAGCACGGTGCCGAGCGCGTTCGATATATGCGCAATCGCCACGAGCCGCGTGCGCGCGCCGAGGAGCCTCACGAACGCCTCGAGCTCGACCTCGCCGCGGCGATTGATCGGCGCCACCTTGAGCGTGCAGCCGGTCTGCTCGCACACCTGTTGCCAGGGAACGATATTCGAGTGATGCTCGAGCGCGGTGATGAGGATCTCATCCCCGGCAGCGAACCGCGGCCGGGCATAGGCCTGTGCGACGAGGTTGATGGCCTCGGTCGTGCCGCGCACGAACACGATCTCCTTCACCGAGGCCGCGTTGATGAAACGCCGCACCCGCTCGCGTGCACCTTCGTAGGCCGCGGTGGCTGCCTGACTGAGCGCGTGCACCCCGCGGTGCACGTTGGCGTGAGAATGCGTCTCATAGCTCTCGACCGCCCGCAGCACCGGCAGCGGGCGCTGCGAGGAGGCCGCGCTATCGAGGTACACGAGCGGGTGACCGTTCACCGTGGTGGCGAGGATCGGGAAGTCGCGGCGCACGGCCGCCGCATCGAGCGGCGGTGCGTTGGCCAGGGAGACGGAAGGGTTGGCGGCCATCACAGGAGCTCCCGCAGAGTATCGTCGTGCAGTGCCGCGGCGAGGCGCTCCTCGATCTGGCGGCGCAGTCGCGGCGGTGCGATCTTCGCGATCGCGTCCTCGAGAAACGCCCACTTGAGGAGTCGCTGCGCGCCCTCGTGGTCGAGTCCGCGCGACAAGAGGTAGAACAGCATGTCATCGTCCAGCTTGCCCGCCGTTGCCCCGTGGCTGCAGCGCACGTCGTCGGTGTAGATCTCGAGCTGCGGCCGCACGTCGATCTCCGCCTCCGGCCCGGCGAGCAGCCCGCGCAGCGACTGGCGCGAATCGGTTCCCCGGGCGCTGCTCGCCACCACGATCTTGCCGTTACAGGCGACGCGCGCCCGACCTGCGGCGATGCCGCGGAAGATCTGCTCGGTGCGCGCATTCGCTGCGGCGTGCTCGACCAGCGCGTAAGTGTCCAGCACCTGCTGCCGCTCGCCGAGCGCGGCCCAGGCGAGGGTGAGCTCGGCGCGCTCACCGCCGAGGCGCACGCCGAGCGTGGAGCGCGCGGCCTGCGCGCCGGTGCTGACCCCCTGCAGCCGGTAGCGCGCCTCCTCGGCGAGATTCGCCGACAGCGTGTCGAAGAGGATGCTGCGCGTGTTGAGCTCCTGGAGCCGGCAGTGCTCGAGCTGCGCACCGCGCGCAAGGTCCACCGTCACCGCGGCGCTGACGAAACTCCCAACCGCGGCAGCGCTCACGTGCCGCTCGATGAGGACCATGCGAGCATGGGGTTCCAGCCGCACCGTCACACTCGGGTAGGAGGCGCCGCGTTCGGCCGCGGCGCTCGCCACGAAGAGCAGCTCGAGTTGTACCGGCTCCGCGCTCCCCGCCGGGACGCGGATGGCGAGGCCGTCGGTGGCGAACGCCTGATTGAGGAGGGCAAAGCGCGCATCCCCGCGCGGCGTGTGCCGCGGAACCTCGGCGGCGGGGTCATCGAGCGGCGTCAACTGCGCACTGCCTGAGAGCGGCGGCTGAGAGACCGACGGTAGCGGCACGCCGTCGACGAACACATAGCGCGCCGCGCCCGTAAGCGGCGCCGGCAGTTCGGCGGGCGGGTGCGGCGGCTCTGCGACGGCGGCCGGCGCGAAGCGTTGCCGCTCGAGCATCCGCAGGCTCGCGTACTTCCAGTTCTCATCGCGCGAGGTGGGGAGCCCGGCTGCCGCGAGCGCCTCGATCGCCGCACGCCGGCGCGGGGTCGCCCCGCCCGGCTGCCTGCGCGCAGCGCCGTCGTAGTCCTCGAGGATGCGTGCGGTGAGGGGAGTGCTCATCGGCCGCTCACGCCGCCTCGCCCGCGACCCAGTCGTAGCCGCGCCGCTCGAGCTCGAGGGCGAGCGTGCGATCGCCGCTGCGCGCGATACGACCGCGCACCAGCACGTGCACGAAGTCGGGCACGACGTACTCGAGCAGCCGCTGGTAGTGCGTGACCAGAACGCAGGAGCGCTCGGGCGAGCGCTGCGAGTTGACGCCCGCCGCGACCACCTTGAGCGCGTCGATATCGAGCCCCGAGTCGGTCTCATCGAGGATCGCGAGGCGCGGCTCGAGCACCAGCATCTGCAGGATCTCGTTGCGCTTCTTCTCGCCGCCGGAGAAGCCCTCGTTCACCCCGCGCGAGAGGAAGCTGTCCTCTATGTGCATGAGCTGCATCTTTTCGCGCACCAGGCCGAGGAACTCGAACGCATCCACCTCGGGCAGGCCGCGCTGCTTGCGCACCGCGTTGAGTGCGGCCTTGAGCAGATAGACGTTGTTGACGCCCGGGATCTCCACCGGGTACTGGAAGCCGAGGAACAACCCCTCGCGGGCGCGCTCTTCAGGGGCGAGCGCGAGCAGGTCGCGGCCGAGGTAGCGCACGGTCCCGGAAGTGATCGCGTAGCCGGGACGGCCGGCGAGTGCATAGGCGAGGGTGCTCTTGCCCGAGCCGTTCGGGCCCATGATGGCGTGCACCTCGCCGCTGCGCACCTCGAGCGTCAGCCCGTTGAGGATCTTCTTGCCGTCGACGCAGACGTGGAGATCGTCGATGTTCAGTAATGCAGTCACGCGTTGACTCTTGCGTAGCGCAGCCGCGGCACCATCAACCCACCGCTCCCTCGAGGCTGACCGCTAGCAGGTTCTGTGCCTCGACCGCAAATTCCATCGGCAGCTCCTTGAAGACTGATTTGCAGAAGCCGCTCACGATCATGTTCACGGCGTCCTCCGCGCCGATGCCGCGGGCGAGCAGGTAGAAAAGCTGGTCGTCGCTGATCTTCGAAGTGCTCGCCTCGTGCTCGACGGTGGCGCTCGGGTTCTTCACCTCGACGTAGGGGAAGGTGTGGGCGCCGCACTTGCCGCCCATCAGCAGCGAATCGCACTGAGTGAAATTGCGGGCGCCGTGCGCGCTCGGCAGCATCCGCACCAGGCCGCGATAGGTGTTCTGCCCCTGGCCGGCGGAGATGCCCTTGGAGATGATGGTGCTGCGCGTGCCCTTGCCGATGTGGATCATCTTCGTGCCGGTGTCGGCCTGCTGGTGGTTGTTCACCGTGGCGACCGAGTAGAACTCGCCGATCGAGCCCTCGCCGCGCAGCACGCAGCTCGGGTACTTCCAGGTGATCGCCGAGCCGGTTTCCACCTGCGTCCACGAGATGTGCGAGTTGCGGCCACGGCACTCGCCGCGCTTGGTGACGAAGTTGTAGATGCCGCCGACACCGCGGGCATCGCCCGGGTACCAGTTCTGCACCGTCGAGTACTTGATGTGGGCGTCATCGAGCGCAATCAGCTCGACCACCGCGGCGTGCAGTTGGTTTTCGTCGCGCTGGGGCGCCGAACACCCTTCTAAGTAGCTGACATAACTTCCAACATCAGCGATGATGAGCGTGCGTTCGAACTGTCCGGTGTTCATCGCGTTGATACGGAAGTAAGTCGAGAGCTCCATCGGACAGCGCACGCCCTTCGGCACGTAGACGAACGAGCCATCGGAGAACACCGCGGAGTTGAGCGTGGCGAAGAAATTGTCGGTATAGGGGACGACGCTGCCGAGGTAGCGCTCGACGAGCTCGGGGTGCGTGCGCACCGCCTCCGAGAACGGGCAGAACACCACGCCGGCGGCGGCGAGCGTCTCCTTGAAGGTGGTCGCCACCGACACACTGTCGAACACCGCGTCCACCGCGACGCCCGCGAGCCGCGCGCGCTCGTGCAGCGGCACGCCGAGCTTCTCGTAGGTCTCGAGCAGCTTCGGATCGACCTCATCGAGGCTCTTCGGGCCGTCCTTCTTTGCCTTCGGCGCCGAGTAGTAGGAGATCGCCTGGTAATCGATGGGTGCGACCTTGAGGTGCGCCCAGTGCGGCTCCTGCATCGTCAGCCAGTGCCGCAACGCCTTGAGGCGCCACTCGGTGAGAAAGGCCGGCTCGTGCTTCTTGCGCGAGATGAGGCGCACCACGTCCTCGTCGAGTCCCGGCGGCACGGTATCGGCGTCGATCTCGGTGACAAAGCCGTGCTGGTAGCCGCGGGCGATGAGATTCTCGAGCTGTTTGGCGTTTTCGCTCATGGAATCACTTCACGAACGGGCGTTGCTGCGTCCGGCGGCCGTCTTCATCTCGCGCTCGAGGGCCGGTAGCCGTGACGGCGTAGCGTCGAGCCCGGCGAGCTGCGCGAGGCTCACCTCGTAGAGCGCACGGCGGATGGCGAGGTTCAGACGCTGCCACACGCGCCCGACGCGGCAGGTCTCCTCGATGTCGCAGTTGCCGTGCCCCGCCGAACAGTCGGTGAGCGCCACCGGCCCCTCGAGCGCATCGAGGATCGCGGCGGCGCTGATCTGGGCCGCGGGACGCGCGAGCTGATAACCCCCGTGCAGGCCGCGCGTCGAGGTCACGAGCCCGGCACGCTGCAGCTGCTTGAGAAGCTTGCTCACCGTCGGGGCGGCGATGCGGGTCTGCTCGGCAAGCGCCGCGGCGGTTTGCACGCGCTGCGGCTCGCCCGCGAGGGCGGCGAGCAGCACCGTGGCGTAGTCAGTCAGACGGCTGATGCGCAACATGGAGGTACCCTTGTAAAGTAGGACTAGTTTAGTACTAATTGCCTGCCGAACCAAGCGGTAGCAGGCGAGCGGGCACTGCGCCACAGCGGCTGCGGCGAAGGCACCGTCCGCGCACCGTCGCAGCCGTACCAGGCGCACGCCGGCGGGGCGCGTCCGGCGGGGGGGATTTGCTATCCTTGGCGCCCCGTTTCCGGGGCTGTTGTTTCATTGGCGGATTCGGCGCCGCGCGCATTGCGCATCTTGTGGGCGTCCGCCGCCAACGCCGGGAGGATACTTGTGATGAACACGAGTGAGCTCACACGCGTTGCCAGCGCCATGGTGGTCCGCGGCAAGGGCATTCTGGCCGCGGACGAAAGCACCGGCACCATCACCAAACGTTTCGCCAGCATCACGCTGGACTCGACCGAGGAGCACCGGCGCGCTTACCGCGAGATGCTCTTCACCACCGCGGGCGCCGCGGAATCGGTGAGCGGCGTCATTCTCTACGACGAGACGATTCGCCAGAAGACGCGCGACGGCGTACCTTTTCCCCAGTACCTCATGGCGCAGGGGATCATCCCCGGCATCAAGGTCGACACCGGCGCGAAGCCGCTCGCTGGGTTTCCGGGCGAGACGATCACCGAAGGGCTCGACGGGCTGCGCGAGCGGCTGATTGAGTACCACAAGCTCGGTGCGCTGTTTGCCAAGTGGCGCGCGGTGATCGACATCGGTGAGGGCATCCCGACCGCGTTCGCCATCGAGGCCAACGCTCACGCGCTGGCGCGCTATGCCGCGCTGTGTCAGGAGAACGGCCTCGTGCCGATCGTCGAACCCGAGGTGCTCATGGACGGTGCGCACTCCATCGAGCGCTGCGAGCAGGTGACCGATCAGGTGCTCGAGACGGTGTTTCGCCAGCTGTTCGAGCAGCGCATTCTGCTCGAAGGCATGGTGCTCAAGCCCAATATGGTGATCTCGGGCAAGAAGGCCGCACACCGCGCCGGACCCGAAGTCGTCGCCGAGACGACACTACGGGTGCTCAAGCGCCACGTGCCGCCGGCGGTGCCGGGGATTGCCTTCCTCTCCGGCGGCCAGTCACCGCAGGAGGCGACTCTGCACCTCGCGCTCATGAACCGCATCGGCGGCGGGACGCTGCCCTGGTCGCTCACCTTCAGTTACGGCCGCGCGCTGCAGGACACGGCGCTCAAGGCCTGGGGCGGTGCCGCCGCGAATTTCACCGCCGGCCAGAAGGAGTACGCCAAGCGCGCCAGACTGAACGGCCTGGCCACTCTCGGCCGCTACACCGCCGAGATGGAGAGTCAGGCCGCCTGAGGTTGGATGGCGCCGACCGCGCTCGCGTGACAAGCCTGGCAGCTGCTGCGCCCGTTGCAGCCGCGGATGCGGCGGAAACGGTCGTCGACGTGGGTGACGTGCATTACGCCGTGGGCGGGCGGGAGGTGTTTTCCGGGCTCGACCTCAAGGTGCGCCGCGGGCGCATCACCGGCATCATGGGTCCGAGCGGCACCGGCAAGACGACGCTGCTGCGCCTCATCACCGCACAGATCAGCGCCGATCGTGGGCGCGTGGTGGTGTTCGGGCGCGATCTCGCCGAACTGCGTCGCGGCGAGATCTACGCGCTGCGCCGGCGCATGGGCATGCTGTTTCAGAACGGCGCGCTGCTCACCGACATGGACGTGTTCGAGAATGTCGCCTTCCCGGTGCGTGAGCACACCGACCTGCCCGAGCCGCTGATCGAGAAGCTGGTGCTCACCAAGCTGCAGGCCGTGGGACTGCGCGGGGCCGCCGACCTCATGCCGGAGGAGCTGTCGGGCGGCATGGCGCGACGCGTGGCGCTGGCGCGTGCCATCGTCATGGATCCCGAGGTGCTGCTCTATGACGAGCCGTTCGTCGGACTCGATCCTATCTCGCTCGGCGTGATCCTGCGTCTCATCAAGCAGATGAATGCGGCGCTCGGCATGACCAGCATCGTCGTGTCGCACGACGTGCAGGAGCTCGCGACCATCGCCGACGAGAGCTACCTCATCTCGGGTGGCCGCATCGTCGCGAGCGGCACGCCCGATGAGCTGCGCGGGAGCGACTCGCCCGCCGTGCGGCAGTTCATGACCGGCAGCGCCGACGGGCCGGTGCCGTTCCAGTACCCGGCACCCGACTACGCTACGCAGCTCTTCGGAGCCTCGAAGCGATGAGCAACGGCTACCTGCTCGAGGGCGTGCGCCGCCTCGGCTCGGTCGGGATCTTCTTCTTCCAGCTGCTCATCCAGTGCGTGCCGGCGCTCGCTCGCCCCCGGCTGCTGCTCTACCAGATCTATAACGCCGGTGCCCGCTCGCTCATCATCATCATGCTGTCGGGTCTCTTTGTCGGCATGGTGCTCGGCTTGCAGGGCTACGACCTGCTGCAGCGCTTCGGCTCCGAGGAGGCGCTCGGCACCGCGGCCGCTCTTGGACTGCTGCGCGAGCTCGCGCCGGTGATCACCGCGCTCTTGTTCGCCGGTCGCGCCGGTACTGCTCTCACCTCGGAGATCGGCCTGATGCGCGCCACCGACCAGCTGACCGCCATGGAGATCATGGCGGTCGATCCGCTGCGCTACGTGGCCGCGCCGCGCTTTCTCGGCGGCGTGATCGCCATGCCGCTGCTCACCGCGATCTTCAGCGTGATTGGCCTGTACGGCGCGCAGCTGATCGGCGTGCAGCTGATGGGCGTCGACCGCGGCGTCTTCTGGTCGCAGACGCAGGCCTCGGTCGACTTGCACGACGTCAACGAAGGTCTGGTGAAGGGCCTGGTGTTCGGCATCGCCTGCAGCCTGATCGCCGTGCACGAGGGTTATCACGCCGAACCGACCGCCGAGGGCGTTGGTCTCGCCACCACGCGCACCGTGGTAGCCTCCTCGGTGGTTACGCTGTTGCTCGATTACGTGCTGACCGCGGAATTCCTCTGAGGGGAACTTTGACTTATGCGTGCCAATCGAACACTTGAGATCGGAACCGGATTGTTCGTGTTGTTGGGCTTTGCCGCGCTTCTGTTTCTCACCACGCAGTTGCCGGCCAGCGGGCTGAAGCTCGGCGGCGCCAAGGCGGGCTACCACGTGACCGCCGAGTTCGACAACGTCGGTGATCTCAAGGTCGGCTCGCCGGTCACCATGTCGGGCGTGAGCCTGGGCGAGGTGCAGGACATCCACTTCGACCCGCAGGACTACAAGGCCGTAGTGCGCTTGCGCATCGATCCACAGTACCGGCAGATTCCCGACGACAGCTTCGCCAGCATTCAGACGCAGGGCCTGCTCGGCGGCAAGTACATCAGCTTAAGCCCGGGGGGGTCGGACACCTTCCTTAAGGACGGCAGCCGCATCGAGCAGACCCAGTCGGCGATCGTGCTCGAGAGCCTGATAAACAAGTTCTTCGCCAACTATGCGAGCAGCAAAGGTAACAATGACAGCCAGGGCGGCCAGGGCCAGGCCGACGCGCATGGCAAGGGCAGCGAAAGCCAAGGCAACACGGAGTCGAAGCGATGAGAGACGCAGTTGCAGGGGCCGTGCTGTGCATAGCGCTCGCCCTCGCGTGCGCGCAAGCGCAGACGCCGGCCGCGCAGAGTTCGGCCGCACCCGCGGCGGCGACCTCGAGCGATCTCGGACCCACGGAGGTCGTGCAGAACGCGGCTCAGGGCATGCTCGGCGATCTCGACAAGGATCGCGACGCCTACCGGCACGACCCGGCGAAGGTCGGGCAGCTGGTCGACAAGTACCTGCTGCCGCATTTCGATACGGCCTTCTCGGCGCAGCTGGTGCTCGGCAAATACTGGCGCACCGCAACGCCCGAGCAGCGGCAACACTTCATCGATGCCTTCTACCATTCATTGCTCACCAACTACGGCAGTGCGCTCGCCGAATTCACCTCCGACCGCCTCAAGATCTATCCGACCAAGGTTGAGCCCGATGCCACGCGCGCCACGGTACGTACCGAGGTCAAGCGCGACAACGGCGACCGCGTCGCGGTCAACTACTACCTGCGCAAGACGCCGCAAGGGTGGAAGGCGTGGGACGTGGTGATCGATGGCATCAGCTACGTCAACAGCTATCGCGAGGACTTCGGCCCGCAGATCGAGCAGCAGGGGATCGACTCGGTCATCAAGCGTCTCGAGGCCGGTGAGAAGCCCGAGGCGATCGGCAAGACGGCAGCCTCCGGCAAGAGCTGATGAACGCCTCCGCGGCGCCGCCCGCCATGCCCGCGGCCCGCGCCGCGGCCTTTCGGCTCGTGGCTGCAGACGGCCGCGTTGCCGCCGAGGGGCCGCTCACGTTCGCGACCGCGCGGCGCGCCTGCGAGCTCGGAGCGCCACTCATCACCGCTGCCGCCACGGCACTCGAGATCGACTGCAGCGGCATCACGACGTGCGACAGTGCCGGGCTCGCCGTGCTGCTCGAGTGGCTCGGTACCGCCAGGCGCGCCGGCCGCAACCTCCGCTACACGCAGCTGCCGGCGGGGCTCGCGGCGCTCGCGCGTATCAGCGAAGTGGAGGAATTTCTCACCCGCGGCGTGTAGCGTCGGCGCGGTGCGCGTGCACACGCGCCGCAGTCGCTCGCCGCGCCGCCCATCAGTGCGGCGGGTTTTGTGGCGGCGGCGGTGAGGGTTGGGGCTGCGCCGCAGGTGGCGGCGCGGGCGCGGCGTTCGGCGACGCACCCTGTGGCGGTGCGGCGGGCGGCGTCTGCGGTTGCGTCCCCGGGGGCGTCGTGGGCGTCTCGTCCTCACCCGCTTCCTCGAGCAGCTTCTGCTCCTGCTCTTCCTCGTTCTTCGATGCCGCGCCGTGCACCTTGAAGTCGCGGTTCTGCAGGTAGGCGTTGCGCACGAAGGCGTACGGGTCGTAGGCGCTCTGGATCATCGGATCGAGGTAGAGGATGCGGGCACGGTGATCGACCCCTTCCGCGGCCCAAAGGCCGGTCGCGACCCAGAAACCGGTGTAGGTGCGCGGGTTGGCGAGCGTGTCGACGGTCGAGGCGCCGATGCCGTCACGCACGGTGTAGGGTCCGAACACCGGCACCATGATGTAAGGCCCGGGGGGCACGCCCCACTTGCCCATCGTCTGGCCGAAGTCCCGCTTGTTCTTGGGCAGTCCATTTCCCATGCTGGCGACGTCGATGAAGCCTGCGATGCCGAAGGTCGAGTTGAATACGAAGCGGGCGATATCCGCGAAGAATGACTTGACCTGTCCCTGCAGCAGGTCGTTGGTGATGGTGACCGGGTAGTCGAGGTTGTCCCAGAAGTTGCCGATCCCGGTGCGCACCGGTTGCGGCGCCTTGGCATAGGCCTTCGCCACGGGCTTGAGGATGGCGCGGTCGAGCACATCGTTCACCTTGTAGCTGGTGCGGTTCAGCCGCTCCCATGGGTCGCGCGGGTCGCGCGTGCTGCCTGGCGGCAGTGTGGCGCAGCCGCACAAAGTGAGCAGACAAACCGATAGCAGCGAAGCGCGGACAGTAAGTGCCATAGGGAACGCGAAGACCGACGAGGGGCGGCATTGTAGCAGCCGCGTACACTCCTTCGGTGCGTGAGCGCGCGTTTTGCTTTCGTGCTGGAGCTGCGCGCGGGCGTGTCAGTCGCCGCCCGCAGTCATGTCAGTGACCGCCGCCACCACCATGGCGCCCGCCCTGGTCGCCGTTGTCGGAGGCGAGCTGACGCTTGCGCGTGCTCGCCAGGAAGTCGCGTATCTCATCGAGGCGCGCCTGGTAGCGCTGGCGCTGTATCTGACTGATGTGGGGCGAGGCGAGGGCGAGCTGCAGCTGCTGCACGGCGAGATTGAGGTCGCCGTTGGCGATCTGGTACTCGCCCATGTAGTAGTAGGCATCGCCGGGATCGCCGGCCGCGCTCGCCGCCAGCGCGGTGAGGCGAACCTGATCGGGCGTCGGCGGCACGTTGTTGAAGAGGTCGAGCAACATGTTGTGTGCCTCGCCCGGGCGACCTGCCGCCATGAGCGTTTCGGCGTAACGCACCGTCAACGGCACGTTGCGCGGGAAGAGCTGCTCGGCACGCTTGAAGGTCGCGAGCGCCTGATCGGGGTGTCCGGCTTTCGCCTGCGCCTGCCCGAGCGCGGCGTAGAGCAGTGTGAGGCCCTCGTGCTCGCGCACCAGCGTGGTGAGGATCTGCACCGCCTGCTCGGCATCGGCGTGATTGCCGTTCATGAGCGCGAGTGCCTCGCCGTAGCGGTTGCCGAGATTGTCGCCGCCATGCGCGATCTTCTGCTGGTACTGCAGCGCTATGTCCACATCGCCGGTCGCCGTCAGCACCCGCACCCGCTCACGGATCAGCTCGTAGCTGAGCGAGTCCTTGCCCTTGCGCGGCGGAAACTGTGCGGCACGTGCGCGCTGCTCGGCGATGCGGTCGGAGTCCACCGGGTGATCGATCAGCATCGCCGGGATATAGGTGGCGGCGAGCCCCTCGTGGCGCATCATGGTCTCGAACATCGAGCCCATGCCATTGGGGTCGAAGCCTGCGCCGGCGAGATAGCCGATGCCCACGCGGTCGGCCTCCCACTCGTTGTCGCGCGTGAAATTGATCTGGTGCTGGATCGACATGCCCTGCACCGCGGCGATCGCACCTTCGGTCGCCTGGCCGCCGCCACCGAGCGCGCCGAGGAGGATCGCGCCGATCATGGCGGCCGCCGTGGTGAGGCTCTGCTTCGACTGATCGGCGAGCATGCGCGCGATGTGATGCTGCGTGATGTGCGCGGTCTCGTGCGCCATCACGCCCGCGAGCTCCGATTCGGTCGAAGTGGCGAGAATGAGTCCGGCGTTGATGAACACGTAGCCGCCGGTCACGGCGAAGGCGTTGATGGTCGTGTCCTTGATGACGAAGTAATGGAAGTACTCACCGCCCATGGCGCTCTGCGACGCCAGCCGCTGGCCGATGCCGTTGATGTACTCGCTCACCTCGGGATCCTCGATGAGCGCGTTCTGCTCGCGCAGCTCGTGCGCCACCATGGCGCCGAGGCGGTATTCGTCGCTCTGCGAGAGGTAGGTGGCCGCGGGGCTGCCGAGCTCGGGGAGGTCCGAGCCCGATGCCGGGGCCGAAAGGATCGGTTGCGACGTGGTCGGCTGGTCCGCGGCGGCGAGCGTGCCGGCGGCGATCACCGTGGTGGCTAGCAGAAGTGCAAAACGGCGCATCATAGGGATTGTGACCGCCCGGAGCGGTCGCGGGTTCTCCGTGTTTACCCGTATTTACAGACGCTTACAAGGCACTTGCCAGTGGCGGCCCGAGCGCGTCGGGGCGAAAGCCTACACCTACAGCATGTCCGAGGCGAAATCGGCGAGGCGTGAGCGCTCGCCGCGCACCAGCGTGACGTGACCCGAATGCGCCCAGCCGCGAAAGCGGTTGACAGCATATGTCAGGCCGGACGTCATTTCCGTGAGGTACGGCGTGTCGATCTGCGCAATGTTGCCGAGGCAGGCGAGCTTGGTGCCGGGTCCGGCCCGGGTGATCAGTGCCTTCATCTGCTTCGGGGTGAGATTCTGCGCCTCGTCGAGAATCAGGAAGCGGTTGAGGAAGGTCCGCCCACGCATGAAGTTCAGCGAACGGATCTTGATGCGGTTGCGCAGCAGGTCGTTGGTCGCCGCGCGGCCCCAGTTGCCGCCCTCCTGTGAGCCGGTGAGCACCTCGAGGTTGTCCATGAGCGCGCCCATCCACGGCTCCATCTTTTCCTCCTCGGTTCCCGGCAGGAAGCCGATATCCTCGCCGAGCGGGATGGTTACCCGCGTCATGATGATCTCGACGAAGCGGTTGGTCTCGAGCGTCTGCATCAGCCCGGCGGCGAGTGCCAGCAGCGTCTTGCCTGTCCCGGCAGGTCCGAGCACGGTGACGAAGTCGATCTCCGGATCCATCAGCAGGTTGAGCGCGAAGTTCTGCTCGCGATTGCGCGCGGTGATGCCCCAGACGTTGTGGCGCTCGTTTCGATAGTCGCGCGTGAGCTCGATGGTGGCGGTGTCGCCGCCCATCTTGCGCACGATCCCCTCGATCCCCTCGGGCGTGTCCTCGAACACCCCCTGGTTGGGCTGCCAGTCGCGCACCGCAGGTCCCGTGATCTCGTAGAAGGTGCGGTCGGCGTCCTTCCACGAGCGCATGTCCTTGCCGTGCAGCTCCCAGAAGTCGGTCGGCAGCGCCCCCATGCCGCTGTAGAGGACATCCGCATCCTCGAGCGTCTTGTCGCTGTAGTAGTCCTCGGCGTGCACACCGAGGACGGCCGCCTTGATGCGCAGGTTGATGTCCTTCGACACCAGGATCACGCGCGCGTCGGGGTGCTCGTTCTGCAGCGCGAGCGTCTGCCCGAGAATGGCGTTGTCGCCGAGCTGTCCCGGCAGGCTCTGCGGCAGTGCGCCCGCGAGCTGGCGGGTCTGGAAGAACAGCCGCCCCGTGGAGGGCTTCTTGCCGTGATTGCCCGAATAGCCGCTCGGGAGCTTCAGCCCCTGGTCGATCTGCTCCTTGGTGACGTCGCGCATCATGTCGTCGAGGAAGCGGCTCACCTGGCGTACGTTGCGTGAGGCCTCCGACAGGCCCTTCTTGTGCGCATCCAGCTCCTCGAGCACCACCATCGGCAGATACACATCGTGCTCCTCGAAGCGGAAGATGGCCGTCGGGTCGTGCATCAGCACGTTGGTGTCGAGCACGAACACACGCCGCCCGGCGCGCGACCGCCCTTTCACCTCGCGTGTCTCTCCCGAGGCCGCCGTGGGACCGCCTTCATAGACGCTGCGCTGCTTCAAGCACTTCCTCCGCGTGACCGGGCACCTTTACCTTGCGCCACTCGCGCTGCAGTCGTCCGGAACTGTCCAGCAGAAACGTGCTGCGCTCCACCCCCAGGTACTTTCTGCCGTACAGGCTCTTCGGTTTGATGACGTCGAACAGCCGGCAAAGCCGCTCGTCGGTGTCGGCGAGCAGCGGGAAAGGCAGTGATTCGCGGGCGGCGAATTTCTCGTGCGAGGCGAGCGAGTCGCGCGACACGCCCACCACCTGCGTCCCGGCCTTGCGGAACGCCTTGTCGAGGTCGCGGAAGTCTTGCGACTCGCGCGTACAGCCGCTCGTCATGTCGCGGGGGTAGAAGTAGATCACGAGCTTGCGGCCCGCCGCGTCGGCGAGGCTGAAAGTGCCGCCGCCGGTCGCGGGCAGCGCGAAGTCCGGCACTTTCGCTCCCGGCGCCAGCTTGGGCACCGCGCCTTCAGGACTTGACCGGTTCGAGGATGGCATCGAGGTTGAGCGAGTCGCAGAACTCCATGAACTCCTCGCGCAGATGCGCCACGTGAATGCGGCTCGGCACGTTCACGATCATCTGCACGGCGAACATCGGCGCACCGGTGTGCGCGGCCGGATAGCTGCGGGTGGAAACCTCGGCGATGTCGATCCCGCGGCTGGCGAAGAACCCTGACAGTCCCGAGACGATGCCGCTCTGGTCGAGGCACACGACGTCGATCGAGTACGGCAGCATGTCCGTGCGCGGTGTGCGCGGCTCGGTGCGCTTGAGGTGAATGCTGAGGCTCGAGGTGTCGGCGAGGCGCTTGAGCTCGGTTTCCAGCTTCGCGAGCGCGTGCCAGTTGCCCGAGACCAGCAGCAGCATCGCAAACTCGTTGCCGAGGCTCGCCATGCGGCTCTCGCTGATGTTGCCGCCGGATTCGCTGATGACGCGGGTGAGCTCGTGGACCATCCCCGTGCGGTCGCTGCCGATCGCTGAAACGGCCAGGTGCTGCTTCATCTGTGGCTGGGGTTGGGTGGTCCGCCGTCCGCTGCGGGCGAGTGTACCGGGAGCGGCGCCCCATGGCGACCTCACGGCAAAACGCGCGCCATTCAGGCTTGCTTAAGCGCAACATCCGCTCGTAACATCGGCCGCCCCGCGAGCCCCACGAGCTTTCGATCGCCCATGTTTGGCCGCAGCCTGGTTGCCATCGTCACCCCCATGCGAGCCGACGGCAGCGTCGACTTCGAAGCCTGGGCGCGGCTGCTCGACTTTCACGCGATGAACGGCACGGCGGGGATCGTGGTCGGCGGCACCACCGGCGAGTCGGCGACGCTCACCGATGCGGAGCTGCGCGAGCTGACGGCACGGGCCTGTGCGCAACTCAACGGACGGCTCGCGGTGATCGCCGGCGCGGGCAGCAGCAGTACCGCGGCGACCGTCGAGCGCGTGCGCTGGCTGTCGCAGTTGCCGGTCGACGCGCTGCTGCTCGTCACCCCGGCCTACAACCGGCCCTCGCAGGAGGGCTTGTATCAACACTTCCGCGCCGCGGCCGCCGCCGCGGAGCGGCCGCTGCTGCTCTACAACGTGCCCGCGCGCACCGCGGTCGACCTCAAGCCCGCCACGGTGGCGCGCCTCGCGCAGCTCGCCGGCATCGTCGGCCTCAAGGAGGCGGTGCCCGAGAGCGCGCGCGTGCGCGAGCTCGTGGCGCTCACGCCGGCGGCCTTCACGGTGCTGAGCGGCGATGACGCCACCGCCCGCGAGGCGATCCTGGCGGGCGCGCGCGGCGTCATCTCGGTCACGGCGAACGTTGCGCCGCGGGCGATGTCAGAGATGGTCGCGGCGGCGCTCGCGCACGAAGAGGCCCGCGCCGCCGGGCTCGATGCGCCGCTCGGCGCGCTGCACCGTGAGCTGTTCGTCGAGGCCAATCCGATTCCAGTGAAATGGCTGCTGATGCACCTGGGGAGAATCGGAACTGGGATAAGATTGCCGCTCACGCCGCTCGCCGAGGAATGGCGGGCGGGCGTGGTGAGCGCTGCGCGCAGCGCCGGGTTGCTCGAGTAGCCGCAAACGCGGCGCCGCGGCGCCGCGACGGTGGCCGGGTGTCGCGCTGATCGAAGGTCGTCAACGAGGTGTGTCTTGCATGAGGGTTCGCTGGGAATGAGGGTGGTTCGCGGAGTCGTGCTCGTGGCGCTGGCGCTCGGTGTGAGCGGCTGCGCGGCGTTTCACAGCAAGTCCTGTCACGAAGTGCAGCCCTACATGAAGGCGAAGAACGTACCGCCGCTCACGATCCCGGCGGGTCTCGACGCGCCCGACACCACCAATGCGCTGCGGCTGCCGGCGCTCAACGAGCCCGCCCCGCCGCCGCGCTCCGGCAAGCAGCCCTGCCTCGATGAGCCGCCGCCCTTCAAGGTGCCGCAGGCGCCGCGCACTCCGCAGGCCTGAGCGGCCGCGCGGCCCGGATGCGGCCGCGCGCTCGCCGCCCACCGCGCTCGCCCCGCGTGCGGGCGCGCGCGGCATGGCTTATCATTCGCCGCCTTTTTTCGCGGGCGCCATGCCTCGGGGCAGATTCGAGGAAACGCTCGTAAGTCATTGATCGGAGAGGTGGCCGAGCGGTCGAAGGCGCTGGACTGGAATTCCAGTAACATCTCAACGGGTGTTCGTGGGTTCGAATCCCACCCTCTCCGCCAGCCTACTGACCGGGCGCCCCGCTGCTCGCACGCTGGGGGTGCGTACCCGCCCGCTGCGGGAAGGCGAGAATGCACACCAGGATGAATGCGGCGAGGATCGCCGAGGCGAGCGGCCGGCTGACCCCGAGACCGCCTTGCGCGAGTGGCTTGTCGAAGAAGTCCCCGACCGTGGCGCCGAGCGGCCGTGTCAGGATGAACGCCGCCCAGAAGAGCAGCACGTGCGAGAGGTGCGTGCGCCAATAGCCGAGCGCGATCAGCGCGAGCAGCGCGCCGAACACCAGCGCTCCGCCACCGTAACCGAGGCCCGCGTCCGCCGCCCAGTCACCGAGCGCGGTACCGAGCGTCTGCGAGAAGGTGATGGTGATCCAGTAGAAGATCTCGACGCGCGGCGTGTTGATGGTGTTGACGTCGACCGAGCCTTCGGCGCGGTACCAGACGCCGAGCGATGCCAGCACGCACGCGAGCAGCACGAGCGAGCCGCCCAGGTAACCCATGCCGAGCGAGCGATCGGCGAAATCGGCGAGCGTCGTGCCCGCGGTGGTCGAGGCGATGATGGTCAACCAGTAGAGGAACGGATGGAATTGCATCGCGCGCACCTGCAGCAGCACGAGCGCGGCGAGGGCGGCGAGAAAGATGAGCGAGCTCTCGAGGTAGCCGAGCCCGAGCGTCATCGACACGGTGTCGCCACCGGTCTCACCGAGCGTGGTCGCGGCGATCTTGATGATCCAGAAGACCAGGGTGACCGCGGGCACCTTGCTCAGGATGGCAGCCTCTTGCGAGCTCATGCGCGGGGACCTCCGCGGCGCGCCGGGTGGGCGCGCATCGCTGTGGTAGCATTCGATGTCAGCGGCGGGCTGTCGGTGTGACCCGCAACTTCGTGGCGGGATTGTGCCGCAAGCAGGCCGCTCCAGTTGACTCCCGATTGCACCGCCGGGTTCGGACCATGGTGGCCCGCATTGGTTTCTCCGCGACGATTAGTCGTGAACCCCGTCAGGG
>DASPWF010000020.1:0-38204 GCA_035621995.1 Steroidobacteraceae bacterium | reverse complement strand
GCTCGCGGCGCCGCTCGGAGAGATATTTGAACTCTTCGCTGTCCTCGGTGAAGCGGTAGAACGGCGCGTCCTTGATGTCGTCATCGCCGATCGGAATGGCGAAACGGCTGCGAAACGCCCGCATCTCCTCGACGTCGAGCTTCTTTTCCTGGTGCGTCGTGTTTCGTCCCTCGCCGGCCTCGCCCAGCCCGTAACCCTTGATGGTCTTGGCCATAATGACGGTGGGCGATCCTTGATGGGTGACCGCGGCGGCATAGGCCGCGTACACCTTGCGCGGATCGTGGCCGCCGCGCCGCATTTTCTGCAGCTGCTCATCCGAGAGATGTTCGGCCATCGCGAGCAGCTCGGGGGAGACTCCGAAGAAGTGCTCGCGGATGTAGGCGCCCGATTCGACGCTGTATTTCTGGTACTGGCCGTCGACGACTTCTCCCATCCGCTTGACCAGCCGCCCGTCGGCGTCGGCCGAAAGCAGCGGATCCCAGTCCGATCCCCAGATGACCTTGATGCAGTTCCACCCGGCGCCGCGGAAGGCCGCTTCCAGCTCCTGGATGATCTTGCCGTTGCCGCGCACCGGCCCGTCGAGGCGCTGCAGGTTGCAGTTGATGACGAAGATGAGATTGTCGAGCCCCTCGCGCACCGGCATGGTAAGCGCGCCCATCGACTCGGGCTCGTCCATCTCGCCGTCGCCGAGAAACGCCCACACCTTCTGATCGGAGGGCTTCACCAGCCCGCGGTTCTCGAGGTAGCGCGTAAAGCGCGCCTGGAAGATCGCCATCATGGGACCGAGGCCCATCGAGACCGTGGGGAACTGCCAGAAGTCGGGCATCAGCCACGGATGCGGGTAGGACGACAGTCCGATCCCCGGGCCGCCCGCCTCCTGGCGAAAGTGCCGCAGCTGCTCCTCGGTGAGGCGGCCTTCGAGGAAGGCGCGTCCGTAGATCCCCGGCGACGAATGTCCCTGGATGAGGACCATGTCTCCCGGGTGCTGCTCGGTGGGCGCGCGCCAGACGTGATTGAATCCCACTTCGTAGAGCGTCGCAGACGAGGCGTAGCTCGAGAGATGTCCGCCGTACTCCGCGGACTTCTTGTTTGCCCGCAGCACCATCACCAGCGCATTCCAGCGGATATACGCCTCGATACGCCGCTCGAGCGCGCGGTTGCCCGGGTACTCCGGCTCACGCCCGCTCGGGATGCTGTTGACGTAGGCGGTGTTGGGCTTGAACGGCAAGTAGGCGCCGTTACGGCGCGTGTAATCGATCAGTCGCTCGAGCAGGTAGTGGGCGCGCTCCGGCCCGTGGGTCTTCAGCACCGAGTCGATCGACTCGAGCCATTCCCGCGTCTCTACCGGGTCGAGATCTTCAAGCTTTGGCGGTTCGGTCATGCGCTGTGTCCGCTCCGCGCAGGGCGCACAACGTGTCGGCGCGGTCGCTGACCGGAGGGTCGCGCGCGGGTCGTGCGAGGGCGCGTTAGAATGAGTAATGATGGCGAGCAGCGACAGGTAAAGCAAGTGAGGTCCCGCGCTGCCCGCGCTCGCTCCGGCGTCCCGCTGCCCGTTGCGCACGCTCCGGTCATTGTCAGCGCTTACCCGGCGAACGCCGACGAGCTCGACGCCGTGCTCGCCATGGTGCCGTACCCGGCCACCGACGCCGCATTTCGCCGTCTGCCGGAGAGCGCGCGCTGGCGGGAGCTCGACGCACGTACGCCGGCGCGCGCCGGCACCGTGCGCACGACCGTGCTCGGCAACCGCCGTCACACGCTCGCCGTACTCGGCTACCTCGCCGCGGAGGCGAGCGCCTTCGAGCGGCTGACCCTCGCCGGACGCATGTTCAAAGAAGCCGCGGCGCGCACTCCCGAGGTGGTGGGGCTCGCCGCCGCGGGCACCGCCGTCGCGACGCGCGCGGCGCTCGAGGCGCTGCTGAGCGCAGCCCTCGCCCAGGCGTTCGCCCTGCCGAGCTTTCGCGCGCCCTCGCGCGGCGAGCAGCGCATCCGCCGCATCGTGCTTCTCGAGGAGGAGCGCAGCGACACCCGCTACACCGCCGCCGCGGCGCGCGGCACCAACCTCGCCCGCTGGCTGACCGCGCTGCCACCCAACATCCTCGATGCGCCCGCCTACCGCCGCACCATCGCCCGGCTCGCCCGCAGCCACGGCCTCGCGCTGCGCTGGCTCGATGAGCGCGCCCTGCGCCGTGCGGGTGCCAACGCCTTTCTCGCGGTCGCGGCCGGCAATGCCGAAGGCGGCGCCGGCATCGCGCATCTGCGCTACCGCCCGCGGCGCGGCCTGCGCGCGGCGCGGCCCGACGTGGCACTCGTCGGCAAGGGCATCCTCTTCGACACCGGCGGTGTCAATCTCAAGACCCATCGCTCCATGCTCGACATGCACACCGACATGGCAGGCAGCGCCGTGGCGCTGGCGACGCTCATCGCGCTCGCGGAGCTGCGCGCCCCGCTCAAGGCCGATGCCTGGCTCGCGATTACCGAGAATCGCATCGGCCCGCACGCCTACCGTCCGCAGGAGGTGGTGCGCGCGGCGAACGGCGTCACCATCCAGGTCATTCATACCGACGCCGAAGGACGCATGGTGCTCGCCGACACGCTCGCGCTCGCCGGCCGCACGCGCCCGCGCCTCATGATCGACTTCGCGACGCTCACCGGGGCCTGCGTGTACTCCCTCACCGAGCGCATGAGCGGCGTCTTCACCAACCGTCCGGCGCTCGTCCCACCGCTCCTCGAGGCGGGCAGCGCGAGCGGCGAGCGCGTCTGGAACTTCCCCTTCGAGGCGGACTACGACGCCGAGCTCGAGAGCAAGGTGGCGGACATCGTGCAATGCGCGCTCGAGGGCAAGGGCGACCACATCCTCGCGGCGCGCTTTCTCTCACGCTTCGTGCCCGAGGGAACGCCCTGGGCGCATGTCGACCTGTCGGCCGCCACGCGCAGCGGTGGGCTCGCGCATGTGGGCACCGATGTCACCGGTTTCGGCGTGCGCTTCGCGCTCGAGCTGTTGCTGCATCAGAACGTGCTCCGGAGGCTGGAGTCGGCGTGAGCGCGGGTGCACTCACCATCCGCCGCCCGGATGATTGGCACCTGCACCTGCGCGACGGCGCGGCGCTCGCCGCGGTACTGCCCTTTAGCGCCGCGCGCTTCGCGCGCGCCATCGTCATGCCGAATCTCTCACCTGCGGTGACGACCACGGCGGCGGCGCTCGCCTACCGTGCGCGGATCCTCGCGGCGTTGCCGTCCGGTGCGCAGTTCGAACCGCTGATGACGCTCTATCTCACCGATGCCACCGAGGTCGCAGAGATCGAGCGCGCTCACGGCAGCGGCCAGGTGATCGGCTGCAAGCTCTATCCGGCCGGCGCCACCACCCACTCGGCGGCCGGCGTGCGCGAGGTGCGCCGCCTCGATGCGGTATTCGCCCGCATGGCGGAGCTCGGCCTGGTGCTCGAGGTGCACGGCGAGGTCACCGATCCGCAGGTCGACATCTTCGATCGTGAGGCGCGCTTCGTCGACACCGTGCTCGCCCCACTGAGCGAGCGCCATGCGCGGCTGCGCATCGTGCTCGAGCACATCTCGACGCGCGCCGCCCTCGAGTTCGTGTTGGCGGCACGCGAGGGAATCGCTGCCACCGTCACCCCGCAGCACCTGCTCATGAATCGCAACGCGCTGTTCGCCGGCGGCCTGCGGCCGCACCATTACTGCCTGCCGGTGCTCAAGGCGGAAACCGAGCGCGCCGCACTGCTCGCCGCGGTGGTGCGCGGCAGCCCGCGGCTCTTCCTCGGCACCGACAGCGCCCCGCACGGCCGCGGCGCCAAAGAGACCGCCTGCGGCTGCGCCGGCATCTTCTCGGCGCACGCCGGCATCGAGCTGTATGCGGAGGTCTTTGCCGCCGCCGGCGCGCTCGAGCGGCTGGAAGGTTTCGCCTCGGTTTACGGCGCGGACTTCTACGGCCTGCCGCGCAACCGCGCGACCCTCACCCTGCTGCCGCAACCCTGGGAGGTGCCCGCCAGCTATCCGTTCGGCAGCGATGTGCTGGTGCCGCTGCGCGCCGGGGAGCGCATCGCCTGGCGTCTCGCCCCGGCAGACGTACCGTAGAATCGGGTCATGAGTGACCCGCTGCCCAGCGATGCGCCCTGCACGGATCCGGTCGCGCCGGCACCGGCCGCCGCGCTCATGTCACGCCGCTTCCGCGGCTACCTGCCCGTGGCAATCGATGTCGAGTGCGGCGGATTCCACGCGGCAACCGATGCGCTGCTCGAGATTGCCGTGGTGCTGATCGACATGGACGTCGATGGCATTCTGCGGCGCGGTGTCACGCACGACTTTCACGTGCAGCCCTTTGAGGGCGCGCGGCTCGATCCGGCCGCGCTGGCGATCACCGGCATCGATCCCCATCACCCGCTGCGTCCGGCGCTCCCGGAGCGCGAAGCATTGCAGCGCGTCTTCCGCGAGGTGCGCCGCGCGGTGCGCGCTTACCAGTGCCGGCGCGCGATCCTGGTCGGCCACAACGCCGCGTTCGATCTCGCCTTCCTCAACGCCGCGGTGGCGCGCACGGACATGAAGCGCAACCCCTTTCACCCCTTCAGTTGCTTCGACACCGCTACCCTCGCCGGCGCCGCGCTCGGTCAGACCGTACTCGCCAAGGCGGTGACCGTCGCCGGGCTCGACTGGGATGCAGGCAGCGCCCACAGCGCCCGCTACGATGCGGAGCGCAGTGCCGACATCTTCTGCCTGGTGTGTAACCGGCTGCGCCACAGTCACCAGGCGGCCGAGGAGCGCGCGCAGGCGCTCGGCTGGCTGAGCGTCGGGGACGCCGCGCCCGATGACTCCGAGGCGGCGCAGATGCCACCGCTGTGAGCGCGCGCGGTTTGGGCGCCGGGAGCGATGGGGCGGTGAGCGGCGGCGCGGCGGTTACCTCGCCGCACCGACCTCGCTGAGGAGCTTGCGCAGCTCGCCGCTGCGGTACATCTCGAGCGCGATGTCGCAGCCTCCGACGAGCTCGCCCTTCACGTACAGCTGCGGATAGGTCGGCCAGTTCGAATAGCGCTTGAGCGCCTCGCGCAGCTCCGGCTCTTCGAAGATGTTGACGTGCTTGAACTCGGCGCCCACGGCGCGAAGCGCGGCCACCGTCTGCGCGGAAAAGCCGCACTGCGGAAAATCCGGCGTGCCCTTCATGAACAGCACCACCGGGCTCGAGCCGAGCTCCGCCTTGATTCTCTCGACGACATCCATTGCGAACTACCTCGTATGTTTCCGCCGCTCCGCGAGCGCAGCGAGCAGCTGCCATTGCTCGGCGGGGCTCATCGACATCCACCGCCCGATCTCATCAGCGGTGCGCAGACAACCGATGCAAAAGCCCCGTGCATCGAGCGCGCAGACATTGATGCACGGGGACGGCGGACGCTCGGTGGCCGCGGCGGGCGTTGGATCAACCCTCACCCCTACCTCGGCACCGCGCCCCGAGCCGGACTCCGCCCTTTGAGCATGCGTTGAATTATGGGGGTCGCTCGCCTATTCTTCAAACGCCCGCGGGAGGCACCCGGCCCCATAGAAACAATAACTTGGAGTTCTAAAGCCATGAATCCCCTGAACAACCACCGCCAGTCGCTGATCCTCGGCATCGTCATCGCGCTGGTGCTGGCGGTACTGATCGGCGGCTCACATTTCAACGAGCTCGGATTCGCGCGCTGGTTCCACATCGTCTCGGGCGTCTTCTGGATCGGACTGCTCTACTACTTCAACGTCGCACAGACGCCAGCGCTCGCGGACGCGGCCGCCGACAAGGGCGGGCCGGGCGGCGCGGGCATCACCAAGTACGTCGCCCCGCGGGCGCTCTTCTGGTTCCGCTGGGGCGCGGTCGCCACCTGGCTCGGCGGTGCCTGGCTGCTCGCGCGGGCGGGTAAGTTCGTCGGTGCCTTCACGCTCGGCGCGGGCATGGACGACCCGACACACTACTTCCTCATCATCGGGATCGGCGTGTGGCTCGGCACCATCATGCTGTTCAACGTCTGGGTCCTCATCTGGCCGAACCAGAAGAAGATCCTCGGCATCGTCGCCGCGACCGACGAGCAGAAAGCCAAGGCACGCAAGACAGCCGGCATGGCCTCGCGCGTCAACTTCGTGCTGTCGATCCCGATGCTGATGTGCATGGCGGCCGCCAGCCACGGTCTGCCCTTCGTAGGGCATTGACGGCGCGCACGGCGCCGCCCGGCCGAGGAAAACGCTTGCCGCCCGAGCCACCGGCTGATCTCTCGAGTCAGGTCGAGCTGGCGCTGCGCGAGGATATCGGCAGCGGTGACGTGACGGCCGCGCTGGTACCCGCGGCCCAGCAGGTACGCGGTAGCCTCGTCACGCGCGAGGATGCCGTGCTCTGCGGGCGGCCGTGGGCGCAGGAGACCTTCCGCCGTCTCGATCCGCGCGTAGAGCTCACCTGGTACGCGGCCGATGGCGACCGCATCGCCGCGCGACAGGTCATCTTCGCGATCGCCGGACCCGCGCGCGCGGTGCTCACCGGCGAGCGCACCGCGCTCAATTTCCTGCAGCTGCTCTCGGCCACCGCGACGTCGACGCGCCGTTATGTCGAGGCGATCGCCGGCACCACCTGCCGCATCCTCGACACGCGCAAGACGCTGCCCGGGCTGCGCACTGCACAGAAGTACGCGGTGCGCTGCGGCGGCGCCGACAACCATCGCATGGGCCTCTACGACCAGGTACTCATCAAGGAGAACCACATCGCGGCCGCCGGCTCGATCACCGCCGCGATCGAGGCGGCGCGACGCAACGCCCCGGCCGTCACCGTGGAGGTCGAGGTGGAATCGCTCGGTGAGCTCACCGAGGCGCTCAACGCGCGACCCGACATCGTGATGCTCGATGACTTCAGCCTCCAGGATCTCGCCGCCGCAGTGGCGCTCAACCGTGCGCAGGGTGCGCCGGTGAAGCTCGAGGCCTCCGGCAGCGTGTCACTCGAGACTGTGCGCGCAATCGCCGCCACCGGCGTCGACTACGTGTCGGTGGGTGGGCTCACCAAGCACGTGCGCGCGATCGACCTGTCGCTGCGGCTCGATTTCAGCGGCGGCTGAGGCGAGTCACTGACCCATGATCCGGAGACATACACCATGAGCCGACGAGCAACTCAGGCGCGCTCAGCGCTGGCGATCTTCATTGGCTACGCGACGGCAGCCTGGGCGCAGTCGGGCCCCGCAGCGGATGTGCCCGAGAGCCTCAGGGCAGCGCCCGGCGAGCACCTCGTGCTCGTAGCCCACGCCTCGGGGTCGCAGATCTACCAGTGTGCGCGTGGAGCCGACGGCCAGCCGCAGTGGACCCTCAAGGCGCCGGACGCGGAGCTGCGCGATGACCAGGGCCACGTAATCGGTCACCACTCCGCCGGACCTTCGTGGAAATATTCCGATGGCAGCGAGGTCACGGGCAAAGCCGCGGCACGCGTCGATTCGCCCGATGCCGGTTCGATTCCCTGGCTGCGTGTCGCCGTCGTCAGTCACTCGGGGAACGGCCTTCTGGCGCACGTAACGACCATACAGCGGCTGCATACGCATGGCGGGCAGCCGCCGCCCGCCGCGCAGTGCGATGCCGCGAAGCCGACCGCGGATGTCAAAGTTCCCTACTCTGCCGACTATTATTTCTACGCGCCGGCCTCCTGAGCCGTAACGCCTGCCGACGCACCCGCGAAGCGCCCCCGGGAACACCGTTTCAACAAGAGCTGCCGCCGCAAGCGTCAGCTTCGCCGCGCGCTCTCTTGACGCTCGTGAGCGCGCGTGGAACTGTGTGCTTGCGCAGCTCGCGTCGCACTGGGCCTTCTGCCCTTAGGACCACGAGCAGACCAAGATTTCTTCGCGCTTCTCTACCGGGGTAGCCCCATGAACACACGCACACTCGCCACCCGTCCGCGGTCGACCGCACGGCGCGCCGCTGGCGCACTGCTTCTTCCGGGCCTGCTCGTAAGTGCCATCGCTGCGGCCCAGACGTATGCACCGTCTGCGCCATCGCCGGAGTACGCACCAACACAAGAGTACGCGCCACCGCAACAATACGCGCCGCCTGAGCAGTACGCGCCACCTCAACAGTACGCGCCACCTCAACAGTACGCGCCGCCGCAGCAGTACGCGCCGCCGCAGCAGTACGCACCGCCGCAGCAGTACGCGCCGCCCCAGCAGTACGCGCCGCCTCAGCAGTACGCGCCGCCCCAACAGTACGCGGCGCCTCCGCAATACCCCACGTACGCACCACCGCCTCCCGCCCCACCCCCGCCGAGCAGCTACAGCACGCCGGCGGCGAGCCCTGAGGCTGTGTCGGCGTTCGTCGGCAGCATCACGCAAAGCACGAGGTTCGACAGCCATTGGGTGGCACGCTGGCGTGCGCCGGTGTGCGTTGCCGTGCAGGGGGTGTCCGACCAGGAAGCAAAGTACGTCACCAATCGGGTCTCACAAATCGCGAAGTGGGCCGGTGCTCAGGTCGAGGGTCCCGCGTGTGCCAAGGGTGCCACCAACTTCTATGTCGTGTTCACGACGAATCCGGATCAGACGGCGAAGGAATGGTACGCGCGCGACCGCGACCTCTTCGATGCCAACGCGACCGACAGCCAGGTGAGCGCATTCCTCAATCCGCGCACGCCGGGTGCGGTGCGCGTATGGCACAGCGCCACGCTCTTCAACACTGATGGAACCACCGTCATCCCGGTAGACCCGGGGGATCCCGTGGAGCCCATCCCCGACCTGTATCACACCGGCTCACGGCTGCCGTCGCAGGCGGCGATCGGCCTGAACTACGCGCTGGTCGTCATCGACAGCAGCAAGACGAACGGAACGGGGCTCGGACAGCTGGCCGACTATGCCGCCATGGCGGGGCTTGCGGACCTCGACCTCGACGCCAGTGTAGGAAACGTCCCGACCATCCTGCGGCTCTTCAACGAGCCCTCCTACGCGCGGCCCTCGGGGCTGACCGCCTGGGACCAGACGTTCCTGCACGCGCTCTACCACTCCGATGAGAGCCCGCGGAACCTGCGTGCGGCGATAGCGGGGAGCATGACGCGCAACATGACGCTCTGACGCGTCACGCGCCATCACGCGGCGCTCGAGCGTAGCCGCGCGCTGCGACGCTCGAGGCGCGTCCCCCTCGAGGGACGCTCAGGGCTGGTGCGGTGGCGGCGGCGCGGGGGGTTCGGCGGGCGGCCCGTCGTCGCGGGGCGGGCGCGGCCCCTCGCGCTCCTCGCCCGGCGGTGAGAAGCGCGACTCATCGCCGCGCGGGCAGCGCATGCCGCCGTGCATGGCGCGCATCCCGTACATCCCGCCGCGATGCCCACCATGCGCGGCGGCGAAGATCGCGCCGAGGATGACCAGACCTGCGAGCGTGAACGCCCAGAAGCCGAGATACTTCCCAAACGTGCGCAGCGCCCCCTCTGCACGCGTCGACAGCACGAGGACAAAGTAGCCGGCGACGGTGAGCGCGGTCGCGGGCAAGAGCGCGATGAGGTAGATCACGGACCACCCCGGTGGATGAGTGCGGTTGGCGCTATGTTACACCGGGCGGAGGGCTCACCCGCACGAGCACTGTGCCGCGCGGACACTGCGGCGTGCTCAGGCGACGGCCGACTTGACGACGCGCTGCGGTTGGGCGACGCCGTAGCCCTGCGCGTAGTCCACGCCGAGACTCGTCAGCATCTGGATGATCTCGGCGTTCTCGGCGAACTCCGCGATCGTCTGCTTGCCGGTGAGGTGCCCGATCTCGTTGATCGAGCGCACCATCTCCCGGTCGATCGGGTCGCGCAGGATCTCGCGCACGAAGCTGCCGTCGATCTTGAGGAAGTCGACCGGGAAGTGCTTGAGATAGCCGAACGAGGACAGTCCGCGGCCGAAGTCATCGAGCGCGAACTTGCAGCCCTGCTCCTTCAGCGCCTGGATGAAGCGGTTCGCCTGCGAATAGCTCTGCACGGCGGCCGTCTCGGTGATCTCGAAACAGATCTTCGAGGCATCGAGGCCGCTGTGACGCAGCTGCTCGATGACGAACGGCAGGAATTTGTCGTCGCCGAGACTCTGGCCCGACAGATTGATCGAGCACTGCGCGAGCTTCTCGCGCTCGTCCGCCTCGGACACCAGCCAGCGGAAGGCGTTCTCGATCACCCAGCGGTCGATCGCCGGCGTGATCCCGTAGCGCTCGGCGGCGGCGATGAAGTCGTTCGGCGCCACGATGTGACCGGTCTCGTCCTTCAGGCGCAGCAGCAGCTCGTAGTGCGCGCCGGTCTCGACGCGCTGCAGCGGCTGGATCGCCATGCGGAAGAGCTCGAACCGTCCCTCCTCGAGCGCGGCGTTGATGCGTGCCGCCCACTGCATCTCCTTGCGCCGGCGCATGAGCTCGATGTCGTTTTCGGCGAAGCTGTGCACGCGGTTGCGACCACTCTCCTTGGCGGCGGCGCACGCCGAATCGGCCGCGGAGAGGATCGAGGCGACGTCTTCGTTGTCGGCGGTGATCGGCACGACGCCGATGCTGGCGCCGAGGCGAAACACGCGGTCCTCCCAGGTGAAGCGGAAATTGCGCACGCTCTCGCGCAGCGTCTCGGCGGTGCGCATCGCCTCATCGAGCGAGCAGCTCTCGAGAAGAATGCCGAACTCATCGCCCCCGAGGCGTGAGAGCGTATCGCGCCAGCGCACCTTGGACTTGAGCAGCGCCCCCACCTGCCCGAGCAGTGCATCGCCGGCACTGTGGCCACAGGTGTCGTTGACGATCTTGAACTGGTCGATGTCGAGGTAGCAGAGCGCGTAGGAGGCCTCACGCGCCTTGGCGCTCTTCAGCGCCCGCTCCAGGCGGCTCTCGAACTCGCGGCGGTTGACGAGCCCTGTCAGCAGATCATGGCTGGCATGGTAGGAGAGCCGCCGATTGAGCTCGCGCGACTCGCTGACGTCGTGGAACACCAGCACCCCGCCGGCAACGTGTCCCGAGCCGTCGCGGATCGGGGCCGCGGTACTCTCGACGTACAGCTCGTTGCCATCGCGGCGGATGAGCAGCATCGGCCGCACCGACTTGATGGGACGGATGCGGCGGATCGACACCGAGAGCGGGTTCTCGAGCGGCTCGCAGGTCTCCTCGTGGAAGGCGCGGAAGATTTCCTCCACGGGGCGACCCATGGCGTCCTCGAGCCGCCAGCCGGTGAGCTCCTCGGCGACCGGGTTGATGTAATCGATGGTGGAGTTGGCATCCGTCGTGATAACGCCGTCACCGATCGACTGCAACGTGATCTGCGCGCTCTCCTTCTCGCGAAACAGCGCCTCCTCGTACAGCTTGCGCTCGGTGATGTCGAGCTCGACACCCACCAGGCGCAGCAGCCGCCCGTGCTTGTCGACACGTGCCGTGGCGCGGCTGATGACCCAGCGCCACTCGCCGTTGCGGTGGCGCATGCGATGGGTGCTCTCGAAGATGGGGGTCTTGCCCGCGACGTGGTCGCGAATGGCGGCCTGAACGCGCGAGAGGTCGTCCGGATGCACGAGGCTGCGCCAGTCGGGGGAGCCGCGCATGTCGTCGTCGCCATAGCCGAGCATCGCCTTCCAGCGCGGCGAGAAGTAGACCTCGTTGCTCTCGACGTCGAAGTCCCACAGGCCGTCGTTGGCGGCCGCCTGGAAAAGATTGGTGCGCTCTTCGAGCTTCGCGAGGCGCGCCTCGGTGCGGATACGCTCGAGCCCGGTGGCGAGGCTGGTGCCGAGCAGCTTCATGAGCAGCTGCAGGTTCACGTCCCAGGCGCCGCGCGGCAGGGCATGGGCGAGCGCGAGGAAGCCGATGGGTTTGCCCTGCGCGCGCAGGGCGACGAGGAGCACCGAGCCGATGTGCAGCTCCGCAAGCTTGGCCGCCTCGACCGCCTGCTCCCTGCGCGGCGCCCTCGTGTCGCGCAGCTCCGAGAGGCGCAGGTGCTCGAGCCGCCCCTTGAGCCACGGCAACGCATCGAGCGCGATCCCGGTGAGACCCTCCGGACGGCACTGGGCAAAGGCGCCGCGCGCGAGCTGCACGTCGGCGAAGGTGCCGTCCTCGGGACTGAGCGGGGCGAGGAACACGCAGTCGGCGCCCGTGGCACCGCGCAGCAGCTCGAGGTTTTGCCGCACGCACTCGTCCATCGTGTCGCGGCGCATGTTCTGGAAGTCGACCGCAATCTTGGTGCACACGACGTCGATGCCGAGCGCGGGCCTGGTGGCCCGGCCGGTCCACGCATCGGCCGCGAGAATGTCGGACGCGGTGAAGTCCGCCGGCTTATCCGGCGGCGGAGTCGTCATTGCGGGTGGGACCTCCCACTACCCCAAGGAAGCCAGCGTAACCAATTGTTCCTGCTCTGGCGTGACGCGCCGTCACGGACCGGAGATTCGCCGCGGCCGTTTTCCAGGTGGTTGCGACGGATTCTCGCACAATGATTAAGGAACACAAGGTAAGGTGCTGTTGGGGCTGTGTTTCATCACTTAACAGAATCCGCCTGTAGAGCGGCTCGCGCCACGCCGTAGAGCCGCTTCAGCTCCTGCTCCATCGTTCCCTGCAGCCGCTCGAGTGTCGCCCCATCCGTCACGCGCGGCACGTAGCACGGCGGCCCGATCGCAATTGCGATGCGCGAGAACGGCACGGGGATCACGAACTTGTCCCACTTGATGAGCCAGGCACGCGAGGCGGCGTACGCCATCGGCAGGATTGGCCTGCCCGACATCTGCGCGAGCAGCAGCGCGCCGGGCTTGAATCGAAAGCGCGGACCGCGGGGTCCGTCGGGGGTGATTACCGGCGAGACGTTGTCACGGGTGAGCGCCTGGTAGTAATCGCGCAGTGCACGCGCGCCGGTATGCGTTGAGGAACCGCGGATCACCGCGCCGCCGAAGCGCCGCACCATCATGGCGCCGAGCTCGCCGTCGACCGAGGGGCTGATGAGCCAGCCGACCGTGAGCCCGCGGGCACGCTGCTCGACCAGGTACTTGCCGCAGTAGAGCTGGTGTTGGTGCCAGTAGCACGGCACGAGCGACGGTGCGCGCTCGAGCGCGGCCTCGAGGTGTGCGACGCCCTCGACACGCACCACGCGGCACATGCGCCACCAGGCGCGGATGACGCCGATGGCGAGCGGCACCACGAACCGATAGAGCGCGCGACGCGCCGGCGTCATGCGCCGGCTCGAGCGCGTCGTCGTGCGATAGAGCGTATTGCGCAGCCCGCCGTCGTCGCCTGCGTTCATGGCACGAAGAGCTCCGCGAGCGGCACGGCGCAAGCCTCGACGGTGGCCGGCGCGCTGCTGGTGAGGACGCACGCCGACGCCCCGGGGAAGAGGTCAAGGCGCTCGAGATGCCAGCGCTCACCACGCCACCAGGCCGCCCGCGCGCCCCACTCGAGCGCGCGCACTTCGCGCGCCGCGCGCAGCCCGGCGCCGGTCGCCTTCAGTGCCGCCTCCCGGACCACCCAGTCAGCGATGCGCGCGTCGGTGCCCATCTCGACGTCGAGTCCGACACGACCGCCCGAAAACGCCGCGCACGCCACCCAGGGACCGGCGTGCGCAATGCTGAAGTCGGGCCCCTGCGGATGCGGGGCGCTGCGCACCGTGCGCAGCGCCCCGGCCGCTGCGGCTTCGCATGCCGGCTGCGAAGCTAGGCATGGCTTCTCACCTGGTGCGAAGACGATCTCGCCCGGTGCGACACTGCGACCGAGTAGCCGCGCGAGCGCGCGCAGGGCGAGCGCAACGCCCGCAAGGCTCGCCTGCGCCGCGCTGCCGCTGCGGCTCAAGGCGAGCCGCCGCGCGTACGGCAGCCGCGAGGCGAGCGCGAGCGCGGGAGCAAGCGGCCAATGACCACGCAGCTCGGTGTGATATAAAATTAAGGTTTCGCTTTCAACAGCTTGCATGACTGCCGCCGCACCCGCGAAGAACGCGCCCCCCGAGGCCGATCTGCAATTCGACGTCGGCTCCACGGATGACTCCCTGGAGCGGATGATCGCGTTGTTCGCGCGCTACGGCGACACCTATCGAGTGTTCGTGCCCGCGCGGCGATCTTATACCTATGTCGTCCATCACCCGGATGACGTGAAGCGCGTGCTGGTCTCGAACCATCGCAACTACGTCAAGGGCATCGGCCTCGATCGCGTCAGGATCCTCCTCGGCAAGGGCATCATGACGAGCGAGGGCGAGCTGTGGAAGCGCCAACGCTACATGATGCAGCCGCTGTTCCACCGCCGGGTAATCGGCGGGTTCGCCAGCCTCATCGGCGAGGCCAACGACCGGCTGCTCTCGCGCTGGGAGGGGCTCGCGGCGCGTGGCGAGGTCGTGAATCTCACCGACGAGATGAGCGAGCTCACGCTCGAGATCGTGCTGCGCTCGATTTTCGGCCGCGACCTCGACCGGCTCTCGCAGCAGCCGGGGGGCAATCCCTTCGACGTGGTCACGAAGGAGCCCTCGCGCGATCTGCAGTTCGCCTACAAGTTCCGCTCCCTCGGCCGCCTGGTGGCGCAGCTCATCGCGCGGCGCCGGGCCGAGGGCGAAGAGCACTTCGACTACCTCGCCATGCTCATGGGGGCGCGCGACAAGGAAAGCGGCGCGCCGATGGGAGAGCGCGAGCTGATCGATGAGGTCATGACGTTGGTGGTCGCCGGCCACGAGACCACCGCGAGCGGACTCAACTGGACGTGGTACCTGCTCTCGCGCCACCACGAGGCAGAAGCGCGGCTACACGCCGAGCTCGATGCGGCGCCCGAGCTCGCGGCGCCGACGCTCTCCGAGACCGAGACCCTCGCCTACACGCAGCAGGTGATCAACGAGGCGCTGCGCCTGTACCCGCCCGGGTGGCTCCTGTCGCGGCGCACGCTGGAAGCGGACGTGCTTGGGGGCTATCAGGTACCGTCCGGCACCAACGTGCTGCTGCCACTCTACCTGCTGCACCGCCACCCGCGCTTCTGGAAGGATCCGGAGACCTTCGACCCGCAGCGCTTCGCCCCGGAGCACGAAGCGCAGCGGCCGCGCTTCGCCTACATGCCGTTCGCCGCCGGTCCGCGCCACTGCATCGGCGAGAGCTTCGCGCTCTACGAGATGCAGGTGCACCTCTATAAAGTGGCGCGCCGTTACCGCCTGACCTATGTGCCCGACAAGCCGCTCGAGCTCGAGGCGCAGATCAACCTGCGCACCCGTCACCCGCTACACATGAGGCTGGAACTTCGCCGATGCCGAACGCCACGACACTGACCGAGATCATCGAGCGAAACCGCGGCTTCCCGCGCAACATCACCTACCTCGAGGGTGAGAACGACACGCGCGAGGTATCGTTTGGCGAGCTCTACGAGCGTGCGCTCGGGATCCTCTACCACCTGCAGCGCATCGGCGCGCGGCGCGGCGACAAGCTGATCCTCTTCCTCGGCAATAACGAGCAGTTCATCGATGTCTTCTGGGCGGCGATCCTCGGCGGCATCGTGCCGGTGCCCGTGGCGCTTGGCATCAGCGAGGAGCACCGTCACAAGCTGCTGCGCATTGCGCGCCGCCTCGGCAAGCCCTTCATCTACACCGAGCGCCGCTCGCTCGAGCGGATCGGCACCTTCGCCGCGCAGGTGGGCGAGACGTCAGTGTTCGAGAGCCTGCGCGGTCGCGCCTTCCTGGTCGATGACCTCGACGATATCTCGCGCGCGGGCAGCGTGCAGCGTGTCGATACCCATGACACGGCCTTTATCCAGTTCTCCTCCGGCTCGACCAGTGACCCGAAGGGCGTGGTACTCAGCCACGGCAACATCCTCGCCAACGCCTACGGCTCGACCGAAGCTGCCGGGTTCACGGATCAGGACGTGAGCCTCTCGTGGATGCCGCTGACGCACGACATGGGCCTCATCGGCTTTCACCTCGTCATGTTCTTGAACCGCGTGCACGCGCACCTCATGCCGACCGAGCTCTTCATCCGCCGGCCGCTGCTGTGGCTCACCTTCGCCGCGCGCGTGCGGGCGAGCATCCTGTGCTCGCCCAACTTCGGCTACAAGCACTACCTCAAGGTGCTCGGGGAGCGTCCGGTGGAGGGCCTCGACCTCTCGGCCGTGCGCTTCATCTTCAACGGCGCCGAGCCCATCTCGGTCGAGCTGTGCGACGAGTTCCTGACGAGGCTCGCCCCCGCCAAGCTCGCACGCACCGCCATGTTCCCGGTGTACGGCCTGGCCGAGGCCTCACTTGCGGTGAGCTTCCCGCCGGTGGGTATGCCGTTGCGCACGCTCACGCTGAATCGCCATCGCATGAACGCCGGTGATCCGGTCGAGGTGGTGAGCGCCACCGACCGCAACGCCGTAAGGCTCGTCTCCGAGGGTCAGGCGATCCCCTATTGCCGGGTACGCATCGCCGACGAGGGCGACCGCGAGCTACCCGGGGACCGCATCGGCCATGTGCACATCAGCGGCGAGAACGTGACGCGCGGCTATTTCGAGGACCGGGAGGCAAACGCCGCGGCCTTCACGGCCGACGGCTGGCTGCGTACCGGCGATCTCGGCCTCACCCACGATGGCGATCTCTATATCTCCGGGCGCGCCAAGGAGATCATCTTCGTCAACGGCCAGAACTACTACCCGCACGATCTCGAGGCGATCGCCCAGCGCGCGCCGGCAATGGAGCTCGGCAAGGTCGTGGCCGCAGGTGTGCGTGCGCGCGGGGGTGAGGTCGAGCAGCTGGTCCTTTTTGTGCTCCACCGCGGAAGCCTCGAGGATTTCCTGCCGCTCGCCACGCAAGTGGCGCGGCTCATCAACGAGCAGACCGGGCTCGAGGTCGCGGAGGTCATTCCGGTCAAACGTATCCCCAAGACCACGAGCGGCAAGATTCAGCGCCACATCCTCGAGCAGAGCTACGCCGACGGAGAATTCGACACGGATCTGAGAATTCTCGCGGAGCTGCGCGACGCGCAGCGCGGCCCCGAGGTCGGCTCACGCGGCGAGATCGAGAGCAAGCTCAAGGCCATCTGCGATGCGGCGCTCGAGGGCAAGCGCGTCGACATACACGACAACCTGTTCGAGGTGGGCGCGAGCTCGCTCAAGCTGATCGAGATCCACGAGCAGATCGACCGCGAATACCCGGGGAAGGTCGAGCTCACTGAGCTCTTTGACTTCCCGACCATTGCCGAGCTCGCGCAGCACTTGCAGAGCAAGCTCGCTTAGACGCTCCAGCGTCCGCCGCGCCACAGTTTAGTCCCCGCCGGCCCGTGACCGCTCGGGCGCCCCGGCAGGCGTCCAAATAGCGGCGATAGGCTGCCTCTTGTGCCTATAATCCGAGATCATGGAGATTACTGGTTCCTTCGCCCCCGCCAACGGCTGTGAGCGGCGACTCGCCGATTGTGGTATCCGGCCCACGGCTCAGCGGGTGCGCATCGCGATGCTGCTGCTGTCGGCACCACAGCACCTTTCGGCCGAGCAGATCCTGGCGCAGCTGCGTGCCACCGGCGCCCGCGTGTCGAAGGCGACGGTCTACAACACGCTCAACCTCTTCGCCGCGCATGGGCTGATCCGCCAGCTCTCCGTGGACGGCTCGCGGGCGTGGTTCGACTCGAACGTCGACCCGCATTACCACTTCCATGACGTGACGACCGGCGCCCTGATCGACGTGCCCGTGCCCGCCGTAGAGTTCAGTCGTCTGCCCCCGCCCCCGCCGGGCACCGAGGTGGCGGGCATCGATCTCGTGATCCGGCTGCGCAAAAAATTGTAGAATCCGCCGCTTTCTACAGCCGGCCGCCGGGATAGCTCAGTTGGTAGAGCAGCGCATTCGTAATGCGCGGGTCGTAGGTTCGAGTCCTATTCCCGGCACCATCACCTTGACGACGGCCAAGCCAGCCCCGGGATCGGGCAGTACCGATCCCGGGCCTGGTGCGCGGCAGAGTCACTCGGCGCGAAACAGGAACATTTGGGCGCGGCTACGCACAAAGACCAACAGACCCGGAGCCGGGATGTACGATGCCCGGGCGCATCAACCCCTGGAGCTCGGCGACAGGCTCGACCGGGATGTGTTTGTGAATCGAAGCATCGTATGCGGCGGCACCGAGCCTACATCCGCGGTGAGGTAACCACATGGACCGTAGCCTTGGTCGCCGGCTGGGCGCTGGCACTGGGCGCCGCGCGGCCGGCCACGGCCGAGACCGTCGAAGAGATGCAGCGCTGGGGCGAGCAGCTGGGCGAGGAGCTTGCCCGATATCTGCCGAGCACGGACCTTCCCGGGCTCACACTCGAGCCCACACCGCTCTTCAGCGCCTTCGCCAACGAGACGTACGATTACAAGGGCGCCCGGTCCATGGTGCGCAAGTACCCGAGCTACGTTGTGCATCGGACGTGGATCTTCAGTGACCCCGAGCTCGAGCGTCAGCAGGCGCAGCTCGAGCGCGACAAGAAAGAACAGCGGGAATCGTTCGAGAAAGCGTCGGCGGAGTTCGAACGCGTGCACGGGGCCGAGCGCAAGGCGGCCGAAGAGGCCTATCGCGCGCAACAGGCCAAAGAGACGCAGGAGTATGAAGCCCGCGTGAAGCAGTTCACGGCGCAGTTAGAGGAACTCATGAAGGAAGGAAAGTATCAGGAGGCTGCGGCGCTCGGCGACAAAATGGCTCCTCCCGGCGAGCACGTGAAGGCTTTTGTCTACCCGCCCTTGAAGGCGCTGGCGGATACCTACGACGCCCAGCAGAAGACCCTCGACGAGCACGCCCATGCGCTGGACGCCCGTCGCCGTACCGTCGACATTTATATTTATGCAAACCGTACGCCGAGCGCGACCGCGCCCAAGTTCCATCCCAAGCCCGCAGGGACTCTCGCGGGGCATCCGCTGTGGCGCCAGGACGAAGGCGAGTACAACAACCCGGGCCAGCATTTCCTGGACCTCGCCGTGGCCCTCGGACCGCCGGACTTCCACATGCCGCAGGTCCTGATCGGACACAAGGAGCTCGCCGTCAAGGTCATCACTGTGTGGGTGTTTCTGCAGTCGATAAACAGCATGGTGCGCGAGGACGAGGCAACGATGCGCAGGGTGCTCGAGACCATCGATTACGATGGCCTGGCGAAACTGATTACACCCTAACCCGTCATCGCGAGCGCAGTCAGCCGGCGATGCCCAAGCCCGTCAAGATCCTCACCGTTGGTCACTCAACCCCCAACAAAAACGCCCGCATCTGCGCGGGCGTCTTCGCAGCCGTAAGCTTGTTTGGGTCAGTTCTTGCGCTTGCGGCGCGCAAATCCAACGCCGGCGAAACCCAGCGCCAGCAAGCCAAGCGTCGCCGGTTCCGGCACCCCCGCCGTCGTCACGGAGTCATCGACACTGAATGAGTCACCGGTTCTGACGGCATCGAACACGATTAACTCTGTAATCGAATACGGTCCGGTGAAGGACTCGGGTGTGGTGAAGACCTTCCCCGCCGTGGTGCCTCCAGTGACCGAGCCCAGCGTGATGGGGCTGCCGCCACTCGGGGTGATCATGAAGGTGCGGGTGAGCGTGTCGCTCGGGTTGAACAACAGACCCGTGTAACTGCCTACAAGCGTCATGGGGCCGGCGGACATCAAGCCGGTTTCGGTAATGTCGAGCGTCTGGGGCCCGGTGGCAGTGCTCATCATCGTGATGGCGCCGGCCACGCCGGCGTCAAACAGAACCCCGGTGCTCGGGTTCGGACCTTGGAAACTGACGGAACCTGTATTCCCCGTCCCCCAGGACCATGACAGTACGTTGATGCCCGGCACCACGGGTGTCGATGGACCCTGGGTTCCGTTGAAGGTCAGGAACATATCGACCGCCGCATTGGCCTGCGAGTCGAACCCGAGGCTCAGTCCGATCGCCGAAGCGATCCACCAATTGCGCAAGGTCTTCATTTTTCTTCAAAGAACGGCCAGCCTTTGGCCTCTCACACCGCCGGGGCAAGCCATTTTACCATAAGCGGCGTACCCCAATCACCAAAACCGGGCTAGCGTGAGCTTCAACTGGGTAATGCGGCGACTCCGGATGCCGCCCCCGCGAGCCCTTGGGATTCGATCAACTGCTTTGCATCCGCTCCGGGCGCCGACTGCATCGCCGGCGCGCAAATGCGTCCTTGTGACCACTTGTCGCCTTCAGTGCTGTACAGAGATCGCGTTTGGCCCAAGATTTTGGCTGCTCGCGCCTGCAAACAGCGCGAAGGGGCTGCCGCTGATGAGGGCCAGCGAGCCGTCGTTCGCGATCGAAAACACCTCGATCTGGTTGTCGACGTTGTCCAGCGCATAGAGGAAATTGTCTGGACCATCGAGCGCCAGGGCAATGGCTCGTCCGTTCGTGGAGGACAGCCCCATTTCCGTCAAGGCGGCCGAGCTGCCGTCGACCAAAAAGCAGTCTACGTCGGTGCCGTTCGCGGCATGCAGCCGCTGGCCTCCAGCGTCCATGACGGGCGAACGGATTGCGTAGCTGGCGGCGAACGGGCTGCCGGGAATAGCCGTTAGCGCACCGGTAGTGGCATCGATCGAGAAGCCGGACAACTCGTTCGGTTGTGATTCGGCCGCGTACACGTGCTTGCCGGCAGGATCGACGACCAATCCGTTCGGCGCCCCTCTGGTGGCAAACGGACTGCCCGCCACGGGCGTAAGAGCGCCGCTCGTTGAGTCCATGCTGTAGGCGGACACGCTGTGACCGGCCGTATTCGCGGCGTATACGTACTGACCCGCCGCGACGACGATCGCGCTGGGAGACGCTCCCGCGGCAAAGGGGCTTCCCGCCACTTCAGCGAGGGTTCCGGTCGAGCCGATCTCGAATACCGACACAGTGTTCGCGTTGCCGTTAGCGGTCAGTACAAACTGTCCGCTCGGATCGATGGCAATCGCGACGGACTGGGCGCTCGTCGAAAACGGACTCCCGGTGACTGCGGTCAGGTTCAACGTCGACGGGTCGATTACGTACCCTCTGACCTCGCCCGAGGTGGAGGTCACGTACAGAAACCGTTTCTGGGGATCAATCGAAACGGCCGACGCGGTCGGCCCATCCGGCAGAGGGTCACCGGCGACCGGCGTTGGTATGCCTGTCTTTGTGTCGATCGTGAGGATGTCAATGGTCCCGGTCGTCGCGTTCGTGACGGCGAGAAGTGAGGCACTGGTCGGCGGTGGCAGGGTATCGCTGCCGCTGTTGCTGCCTCCTCCTCCACCGCCGCAGCCGCAGGCCACGCCGCAAAGTATCGTCGCCCAGAAAAGCGTTCGCACGTTCGATCGCGCACGGTGGGCCACTGGCTTGCGCCAGTCGTCGGCTCCCGTCGGATTGCGAGTTTGGTCGAGGCTCGTCGGCTTGGCGTGGTGCATTGTGTCCCTCAGTACCGTTCAGGCGGTTGGACTTTATTGGGTCCAGCCTAAGCAGTAGGCAAGCGTGGAAGTGCTACCAACAATACACCCTGCACGCCCAGTTGACCTTCGGCCCGTGGCGCACGGCGGCCGCGGGTATATCGTCTGCGCCCATCATGGTATGCGGTAACCTAAAAGGATGTGGGCCGATTCAATATCCGGCCATACCGCCAGATCCCTACTGGCTGCAGTCTTTCGATTTGCTGTTACTCGCGCTGCCGGTGATCTTACTGATCGCGTTGGTCGTGTTGGCGGTACGACAAAACGTCAGACATCGCTGGCGCTGGGTGCTTGTGATCGCAGCCCTCGCGATTTGCGATGTCTCGGGACTGCGCTACGAGGTGCATCGGGGCGTTGAGAAGGCCGTCAAAGCCATGATGCCGTGCCCCGCCGCTGGGTGCCGCGGGGCGCTGCGCGAGCTTGACTAACCAGTTCGCCTCCCGGGCGTTGGGCTCGATGGGTAAACGCATGAAGTGCGTCGCTGACTGGCCTGGAGCGCGCAGTTGCTGCTCTCATCTGCAAAGAAGTCGGCTGCAGATCTGATAGAGATTCGAGGCAATCCACGCCGGCGCGACAAAAACATAGATCGCGATCACCAGGGCAACCAGGTACAACCGTCCTATGATCTGCTGACGTGGACTCATGACCTGGCCCTCGCAAGCATCTCCAGAGGCCCACATTAGCAGCGCGGCGTGACCTGTAGATTTCATGAACCCGTGTGTGCGTCGGCGAACTGCGACACACATTCCCAGCCGTGTGCGACAGCCGAGGCTGCCGCTCGCGTTGAATACATGAAAGCATCACCGCGCTGAAACCTGCCGTGAGTAGCGTCCTCCCGCCCGTCGCGTACGGGAGTGAGATAGCGTCGGTAATCTCTCGCGCTGCCAACGAGCAGGGAGGTGTGCCGGGTTCCTTCCAGCCCGGCCACTCCCTCTCGGTCCTGATGTCGCTTGCGTAACTGGTTCGGGGTCAAAGCACGCGTCGAGCAGGCAGTGGCGCCGACACCTGCGGACCGTACCGTTCGTCAGGTTCGAGACTGGATGGTTGAACGCCCGGCAACGGCTCTGAGCCGATAGCGTGAAGCTCATCACAGCGGTCCGGGATCGCTGGGCGTCTGATAGCTGCCGCCCACTCCCAACGGGAGATAGCGATGGCGGACATATCCGTACAGGCGCAACAGCGCATCCTCAGCGCTATAAGAGAACGCCTACAGGACGTGCGTACGCTGCGAGCCTCCACCCGGGCGAAGAACGGTTACATGGGATTCAATCTCACCGAGACCACCCTCAGCGAGTTGCACGACGTGGTCGCGAAGTCTCTCGACCGGGATCAGATCGTCGATTGGCTGAAGCTGAGCGATGGGTACATCGCCCTAACCGGCGGTGGCGCAGTCGCACCCGCGGTCAAACGCGCACGTGAGGCGTTCAAGGTGATGTGGGAAGAACTCGAAGCACCGCCGCCCGCGCAGCTGAGCGCAGCGGGATGAGACGTCCTGCGCGCTCGGCTATTGCCGCCAGACTCGCCGCACTGCCCGCCACTGCCTCGGCAGTGGCCTGAATCGATGGCTAGGCGTGATCCTCCAGCTCAACCGGCTTACCGTGCGGCGTGTGCCGATAGGCGTCGGCCCAGGCCTCTTTGCGCGCGAGCAGCGTCGCCGGATCCGCAAGGCCTTTCTCGATGACCAGGCGCTCGAGCGCTCCAAGCCAACAGTGGTAATAGCGCGAGCCGTCGTCGCGTTCGCCACGCCGCGCGTCCAGTCTCAGTTGCTCACCGAGCGCCGCCGCCCATTCGCCCTGGGTGAAGTGCCCCAGCGCGCAGAGCCGCACGGCGAGCGCGAATGCGAGCGCCTGCCACGGCTCGGCGAACACGGGGCCGCCCTCATCGCGCAACAGCTGCAGCAAGGCCAGCGGCTCGTCGGACTTCAGGGCTGCCTCATGCCGGCTCAAGATAATCCTCCCACATGTCGATGTAGACGAAATCGCGAGGGCTCGCCTGCCCACCCCACAGCTCACGCGCAGCAAAGCGCACCGAGTAAACGTGCTGCGGCTTCTCGCCGAGGCCGAGAGCCACGGTATCCGGAAACACGTCGACACCGTGATCGCGCTCCACGGTCCCGGTTTTTCCCCGCGCGTAGCGCGGCAAGCGCGTGTGGCCGACCGGGTTCATGTTTCGTGCGCGCACGCGCTGTCCCTGATGGAATCGCGCGGGCTCGCCGGGCTTCTTACCCGTGTTGGATTCAGGAGCGATCCAGGTAGCGACCTCGGCAACGCTGACCACGTGCCAGGTTCCCTTGCCCGGCCCGTCAGCCTTGCCGCTCTCGACTTCGGCTGACGTCGCCATGCCGGCGTTCGTCAGGAGCGGCCCGAGCGCCGCCAGCCACCTCTCGTAGTAGCTCATGCGCAGGTAGTCGGCCGGCGGGATCGATTCGATCTGATACCTCCACGTCGGCGAGGGTACGTCCACCACGCTCATCAGGGCGAACACACGCTTCTCCCATGGAGCGTGAAACACCGGCTCGGCCTTCTCCCGATGTATCGGACCCATGTCCTGCATACCGCCCATGTCGTGCACGCCGTTCATGCGAGAGCTCCCCGCCCGGGGTCTGTTGCCCTGGCGACCCCGATCATCGCATCCCGGGTCACGAGTGAGGCAAGCTCCGCATCGCTCATGCCTGCGGTCCCCGCCGGACGCTCAGGCAACACCAGGTAGCGCAATTCCGCCGTGCTGTCCCAAACGCGTATCTCGACATCGTCCGCGATCTCCAGACCGAACTCGCGCAACACGCCACGCGGATCGATCACGGCACGCGAGCGGTAGGCCGCCGACTTGTACCAGACCGGCGGCAGCCCGAGCACACCCCACGGGTAGCACGAGCAGAGAGTGCAGACGACGAGGTTGTGTACCTGCTTCGTGTTCTCCACGACCACCAGCGTGTTGCCGCCGTAACCTAACTCCGCGATGGCCGAAGTGCCGTCAGCCAGCAGCCGCTGTTTGTAGTCCGGATCCGACCAGGCACGCGCTACGACTCGTGCACCGATGTGCGGCCCGACCTTGTGCTCATACGTCTCGATCAGTGCATCGAGCGCTGCGCGATCAACGAGGCCCTGCGCCACCATGAGCGATTCGAGGGCTTTGACCCGCAGTGCGGGATCGGATGGAACGGCCTGGTGCTCGTGAGCCTCATGCGGCTCTTGCGACGAGGTCAGCTGCGGTGTCACAGCCGCTCCGGCAGCCGTCAACGCGGTGGTCAGCAGCTCGCGGCGCGTCGTCGTCATACTTTCCCCCGCAAACTCCGCGCCCCTCGCGCACAACCCGGCCCAGTATGCCAACGGCCTGCGCCCCCTCGACCCTGGTCTTTCTCGCTTCGGGCTTGCGCAGGATGCCGCAGCGATGCCTCGTGCGGCAATGCAGCACCGCTGCAGCCCAAGCTGCTGCAGGTTTCAGCGACGTCGGTACACCTCGTGCCAAAGTACGGCGCGTGTTAGGTTGGGGTTCGGTCCACGCTCAGGCCGGGAGCGCCCACTGAGCCTGATTGCCCGTTTCCCGTGTGGCATTTTGTTACACTCCGCACCCTTTACGGGGCATGGCGAGAGTGGAATGGATTTCCCGGCACCATTGCATGACACGCCGCCCTCTCGGCCCGTCGCCTGTCACTGTCTGCCTGGCGCGTCCGGCGGTTGATTTCTTTCGGGGAGTCCTAAACTTAGGGAGCGCACCGGGGTCAGAGACTCGGCCGGTGCGGGCGATGCAGGGGCCGAGATCCTAAGGAATATGCCCGTGGGTACGAACCCGGAACACATCGTGAGCCCCCCCGAAGGCCAGGACGATCACGTGACCTGGATTGGGCGCGACCGCCCCTTCGAGCGGGGTCCGGTCCCCGTTACCGTCCCCGAGACCCCCGACGAGCGCGTGCGCCCCGTGACTACAACGTGGCGCGTTGCCCCGGGCCGTTGGAAGTGGACCGTCGGAGCCATCGCCGCGCTCCTTTTGATTGCCATCGTCGCCTGGAAGCTTCTGGCCGGAGGTCCGAAGCCGACCGAAACGTTGGCAGACCGTGGCGGCGTGCCGCTCGTCAGCGTGATCGTGCCGGGTCAGCAGGGTGTTACCTCGAGCGTAAGCTTCACAGGCGCCATCGCGGCGCGTTACGACATGCCGATCGCCAACGAGGGCGACACCGGCCGAATCGTAGCGGTCTACATCGAGGCAGGCGACCACGTGAAGCGCGGCCAGGTCCTCGCAAAGATCGACGACTCGGTGATGATCCAGCAGGTCAATCGGCTCTCGGCATCGCTCGAGCAGGCGCAAGCGCAGGCCGCGTTGTCGGCCGCCGAGTACCGCCGGGCGCAGGGCGTCGAGGCGGCGGGAGCATTGTCTGCGGAAGACATCGAGAAGCGGCGCGCCACGGCCGTGACCGATGCCGCCAACGTCAAGGTCGTCGCGGCGCAGCTCGCCGAGGCACAGGCGCGGCTCGCTCGCACGCGCATCACGACGCCCGTCGACGGCACGGTGCTCACCCGGCACGCCGAGGTCGGTCAGATCGCCAACCCCGGTGGCGATGCACTCTTCCGCGTCGAAAGTGGCGGTGAGGTCGAGATGCGTGGCCAGATCGCCGAGCAGGACCTCGCGCAGGTGAAGGTGGGTCAGTCGGCGACGGTCTACCTGACGGGCCTCGATCGTCCGTTCACGGGCGAGGTGCGCCTGCTCGGCGCCGTGATCGATCCGCAGACTCGCCTCGGCGACATCCGCATCCGTCTGCCGCCCGATCCGGCGCTGCGCCCCGGTGCCTTCGCGCGCGCGGTGGTGGCGATCGCGCAGGCGCGACGGCCGGTGCTGCCGCAGACGGCGGTGATGGCCGACAGCAACGGCAGCTACGTACTGATCGTCAACTCCGCGAACAAGGTCGAGCGGCGTGCGGTGCGCGTCTCCGGAACGACCGACACCGGCGTGATCATCGCCGATGGGCTCACCGGCACCGAGCGCGTAGTCGCCACCGCCGGCGGCTTCCTGCGCGACGGTGAGACGGTCAAGGTCGCTCCGCCTTCCGGCGCGAAGGCGGCAGCCAGTACCTGAGAGCCCGCGATCATGAAGAACATTTCCGCGTGGGCAATCCGGCACCCGGTCTCACCCATCGTGCTATTCGTCGTGCTGCTGTTCCTCGGCACGGTCGCTTTCATGCGGCTGCCGGTGACACTGAACCCGGATGTCACCTTCCCGGTCGTGATGGTGCAGGTGCTCCAACCCGGCGCATCGCCCCAGGAGATCGAAACCCAGATCATGCAGAAGATCGAGGGCGCGGTCGCCGGCGTCGGTAACATCGACAACATCACCTCGCTCGCGATCGAAGGGCAGTCGCGCGTCTTCGTCCAATTCAACATCGGCACACCTATCGACCGTGCAGTCGCGGACGTTCGCGATGCCGTGGCGAAGGTGCGGGTGGATCTGCCCCAGGGCATCCAGGAGCCCGTGGTTCAGCGCATGGATATCGACGGCGAAGCCATCGTCGCCTATGCGGTGAGCTCGAGCAGCCTCTCGCAGGAGGACCTCTCCTGGTTCGTGGACAACACCATCACCAAGCGGCTGCTGGCGGTCGAAGGCGTGTCCCAGGTTTCCCGCGGGGGCGGCGTCAGCCGCGAGATCCGCGTCGAGCTCGATCCGGCGCGCATGCAGGCGCTCGGCATCACCGCCGCCGAGGTCAACCAGCAGCTGCGCATGCTGAATCTCGACTCGCCCGGCGGCCGGGCGCAGGTGGGCGGCGGCGAGCAGGCCATCCGCGTACTTGGCGAAGCGCGCACCGCCAAAGCGCTCGGCGACACGCAGGTCACGCTGCCCGGTGGTCGTTTTGCGAGGCTCTCGGACCTCGCCGACGTCAGGGACAGCGTCGGGGAGATCCGCGCCCTCGCGCGCCTCAACGGCCGCCCCGCAACGATCTTCAGCGTCTTCAAGGCCAAAGGCACCTCCGACGTCAACGTGCTCGCCGCGGTGGAGCGCGAGCTCGACAAGATCAAGAAGGAGAATCCTCAGGTCGTCATCACGGAGGCCTACACCTCTGTCGATTACACCAAGGGTACCTACCATTCCGCCATGGAGGCGCTGGTCGAGGGCTCGATGCTCGCCGTGCTGGTCGTGTTCCTCTTCCTGCGCAACGTGCGGGCGACGCTCATCGCGGCGCTCGCCATCCCACTCTCGGCGATACCGGCGTTCGCCTTCATGCAGTGGGTCGGTTTCACCCTGAACCAGATCAGCTTGCTTGCGCTATCGCTGGTCGCCGGAGTGCTGGTCGACGACGCCATCGTCGAGATCGAGAACATCGTGCGCCACATGCGCATGGGCAAACCGCCCTTCCAGGCAGCGCTCGATGCGGCCGATGAGATCGGGCTCGCGGTGGTGGCGACCTCCGCGACCATCATCGCGGTATTCCTGCCGGTGAGCTTCATGGGCGGCATCACCGGGCAGTTCTTCAAGCAGTTCGGCCTCACGGTGGCGGCGGCGGTGTTCTTCTCACTGCTGGTCGCGCGGCTCATCACCCCAGTGCTCGCTGCATACACGCTCAAATCCGACAAGATCGCCGCGCATGCCGACGGCCCGATCATGAGCTGGTACCAGCGCGTCCTGCGCTGGAGCACGCGCCACCGCTGGAAAACCCTCGGTGCCGGCGCGGCCTTCTTCGTGCTGTCGATCGTCGGACTCGCGTTGACTCCGACGGAGTTCATACCGGCCTCCGATGACAGCTGGAGCGAGCTCAATATCGAGCTGCCGGCCGGTGCGCGCCTCGAGGATACCGCCGCGGTGGCTACCGCCGCCTACAACCTCATCGCCCGCCAGCCCGAAGTCGAGTCGGTGGTGGAACAGGTGGGTGGTGACGAATTCGGCGAGGTTCGCACGGCGAGTCTCTACATCACGCTGGTGAAGCCGAGTCAGCGCAAGGCGTCGCAGCGCCAATGGGAGGACCGGGTCATCAAGGACCTCGCGGCCATTCCCGATGCGCGCATCCACTTCAACCGTAACGGCAACGGGCGCGACATCAACATCTATATCACCGGCGATGATTCGCGGCTGGTCGAGGCGAGCGCGCGCCGGCTCGTGGATGAGATGCGCCAGTTGCCCGTGCTGCGCGATGCTGGAATCGACGGCGACATGCCGCGGCCGGAGATTCTCATCAGGCCGCATCTCGACCTCGCATCGCAGCTCGGCGTCACCGTGGCGTCGCTCAGCGAGACCATCCGCATCGCAACCCTCGGCGATCTCGATCAGAACAGCGCCAAGTTCTCCCTCGCCGACCGCCAGGTGCCGATCCGCGTGAGCCTGGCCGAGGACTACCGCCGCGATCTCTCGACGCTCGAGAACCTGCCGGTGCCCACGGCCAGTGGCAGCGCCGTACCCCTCAAGGCGGTCGCCGACATCACCTTTGGCCAGGGCCCGACACGTGTCAGGCGCTACAACCAGGCGCGACGGCTGTCCATCGTGGCCGACCTCAATAACGGTGCCAAGCTCGGCCCAGCGATGGAGAAGATCAAGGCGCTGCCGGCGCTCAAGAACCTGCCGGCCGGCGTGCACCAGGTCGACGTCGGTGATGCCAAGTACATGAACGAGCTGATCACCAATTTCCTCATTGCGCTGGTGACCGGCATTCTCATGGTGTTCGCGGTGCTGGTGCTGCTCTTTGCACGCGTGCTGCAGCCGATCACCATTCTCGGCTCGCTGCTCCTGTCGTTCGGCGGCGCGGTCGCGGCGCTGCTGCTCACGGGCAGCGCGCTCTCGCTCGGCGCCATGATCGGTTTCCTCATGCTGATGGGCATCGTCGCCAAGAACGCAATTCTGCTGGTCGACTTTGCCATCGAGGAAATGCGCGCCGGCAAGGACCGCCTGACCGCGATACTCGAAGCCGGCCACAAGCGCGCCCGCCCGATCGTCATGACGACGGTCGCCATGATCGCGGGCATGCTGCCGGTGGCGATCGGGATCGGCGGCGACGCCTCGTTCCGCCAGCCCATGGCCATCGCGGTCATCGGGGGGCTGATCACTTCAACGGCGCTGACTCTGGTGATCGTGCCGGCCGCGTTCACCTTGGTCGACGACATCGAGCGCTGGCTCGCGCCGAAGTTCGGCCGGGTGCTCACCGCGCAGCCGCCGACCGCCGAAACCCCGCCGCATCCGCGTCCGGTAAACTAAGGCGGAATGCCGACCGAGGTTTCCCGCGACAGTGCCAGTGCCGAAGCGTCCGCGCCCCCGGGGACACCAGAGCGCTCCGCCTGGTGGGGCCGGCTGATCGCGCGACTTCCGTTCGGCTTTCTCTACGGCCTCGCCAGCGTCCTCGGCTGGATGACCTTCCGCTGGTATCCGTATCGCGAGAGCCTCGTGCGGCACAACCTCACCAAGGCTTTTCCGCACTTCGACGAGGCGCAGCTGCGCGATGTCATCCGCCGCTTCTACCTCGGCTACGCGCAGATGCTGATCGAGATCGTCAAGTCGGTCAGCATGCCCGCGGACGAGATCCGCCGGCGCGTGCGCGTCGTGAACCTCGAGGCCCCCCGCGCCTTCCTCGCGCGCGGCCAGCCCGTACTGTTGGTCGCGGCCCACCAGTGCAACTGGGAGTGGATGCTGCTCTCGCTCTCGCTCGAGCTCGGCTATCCCGTGGACGCCGCCTACAAGCCGCTGGTCGACAGCTGGGCGGAGCGCGAGATGAAGAAGCTGCGCACGCGTTTCGGCAGCCGCCTGGTGCCCGCGAAGGACCTGCTGGCGGACATCATCAAGCGCCGCGGTGTCGTGCGCGCCGTGGCGATGGTGGCCGACCAGGAGCCCACCACCAGCGAGCATAAGTACTGGACGCGTTTTCTCGGCCGGGACAGTGCCTTTTACATGGGACCCGAGGAGATCGCGCGCGTCACACGCTTCCCGGTGTTCTTCATCGCCATGCGGCGGCTCGCCACCGGCCATTACGAGATGGAGTTCGTCCCGCTCGCGCAGCCCGGGGAATCACTCCCCTCGGGCACGCTCACCGAGCGCTACGCGCGGCTGGTGGAGGCGCAGATCCACGCCGCACCGCCCGACTGGCCCTGGTCGCACAAGCGCTGGAAGCTCAAGAAGTCGCTCTACCAGAGCCGCAGCGGCTCCTGAGCGCGCCACAACCCGCCGCGAGTCCGCGTTCCCGGCCGCGGCGCCGCGCACGCGCCGTTCCCGGCGGCGACGTTCATTGAACCGTTCCGGCCCACCCGTGAACACACCAGCGAAGTAGTTTGTGTCGGGGCCGGACACGCCGGTCTCCTCCAGGAGCGCGCGTTGTCTGCACAGTCATTGTCGCCAGGTCCGCGGTTGCGACGGCTGCCGCTGGTGACTTTGTACCTCAGCGAGCGCTGCAATTCGCGCTGCCTGACGTGCGACTACTGGCGTCACGGCCGTACCGACATGGATCTCGCCGCAGTGACGCGGCTGCTGCCGAGCCTCGCGCGGCTCGCGACGCGCGTGGCCCTCATCTCTGGCGGCGAGCCGCTGCTCAATGCCGAGTGGGCCGAGATCGCGGAGCTGCTGCGCTCGCGCGATCTGCGGCTGTGGCTCCTCACTTCGGGATTGTCGCTCGCCAAGCACGCACGGCGCGTGGCACAGCTCTTCGATGCCATCACCGTCTCACTCGACGGAACCAACCCCGCAACCTACGCCCGTATCCGCGGGCTCGACGCCTTCGACAAGGTGTGCGAGGGCGTGCGTGCGGCGGCCAAGGCCGGCGCAGCGCTCGGCGTGCGTGTCACCGTGCAGCGCGCCAACTACCGCGAGCTGCCGCGCTTCATCGATCTGGCGCGCGAGCTCGGCGCCCGGCAGATCTCCTTCGTCGCCGTGGACGTCGCGAATCCGCATGCCTTCGGCCGCCGGGACGATTTTGCGGCCGATCTGGCGCTCGGCCCTGCCGACCTGCCGGCCTTCGCGCAGGTACTCGATGACCTCGAGCGCACGCACGCTGTCGATTTCCGCTCCGGCCTGATCGCCGAGAGTCCGCGCAAGCTCCGCCGCATGCTCGACTACTTCACGGCCGTCTGCGGACTGGGCCCCTTCCCGCCGGTGCGCTGCAACGTGTTCGACTATTCGGCCGTGATCGGCGCCACCGGCCGGGTGAGCCCGTGCTTCTTCATCGCCGGGCCGCCGCAGGAGGCGGGCGGGAGCGGGCTCGAGGAAACGCTGAATGCTGCGCCAATGCGCTCACTGCGCAGCGCGATCCGCGCGGGAGCACGCAGTGAGTGCGCACGCTGCGTCTGCTCGCTGTGGCGCGAGGCCACCGAGCGCGCCACCACCGATTTCCTGATGCGCCGGTGCGCGGATGGCTGACCTGGCACAACGCGACTCCCCGTGCAGCGCCGCACACGCCGTGCGGCCACCGGGCTTCACCGGCGTCAAACTCATCAGCAAGGCAATGACGCTCGCTTACCGCCTGACCGGTAAGGATCGCTACGACGACTTTCGCCTCGAGCGCGTGCTCGGCCTGCCCCTCCTCGTCACGCCCACCGTGTTCAACCCCAAGCTACCGCGCACCGGTGCCTTCTTCGCCGCCTATCTCGAGGCACACGGCATCACCCCCCGCGCGGAAGTGCTCGACATGGGCACGGGGTCCGGGGTGTGCGCCGTATTCGCCGCCCGGCACGCCAGGCGCGTCGTCGCGGTCGACATCAACGCTGCCGCGGTCCGCTGTGCCCGCCTCAATGCGACGCTCAACCACCTCGACCAGCGGATCGAGGTGCGTCATGGCGATCTCTTCGCTCCGGTGGCGGGTGAGCGGTTCGATCTGATTCTCTTCAATCCACCTTTCCTGCGCGGCATGCCCCGCGATGATCGCGATCGCGCCTGGCGTTCCGCTGACATCGCGGAGCGATTCGCCGCGGGGGCGCGCGATCACCTCAGGCCCGGCGGCTCGGCGCTGCTGCTTCTCTCGAGCTTCGGCGGTGCGCGGCCCTTCCTCGAGGAGTTCCGCCGGCGGGAGTTCGCGATCTCGACCGTGGCTGCGCGCCGCTTCCTCACCGAGCGCCTGGCGATCTTCAGGCTCGATCCGCTGCCCGTGGGAGTGCGACGTGACTGACCGGGCAGCCGAGTCAAGCTGCGGCGCGGCGAGTGACGCACGGGGCAGCCATCGCGCGAGGGTCGTGCTCTACAACCCGCGCGCGGTGTTCTTCACCATGCCGCTGGCGCTGCTCGCGATCGGCTCCGAGCTCGATCCCGAGCGCTACGAGGTCGTCATCGTCGACGGGCGTCTCGAGCGCGACCCCGAGCGTGCCGTACTCGCGCAGCTCGAGCGCGGCGCGCTGTGTCTCGGCGTGACCGTCCTCACCGGTGCCCCGATCTCCGATGCGCTGCGGATCTCGCGCCTCGCCAAGCGCGCACACCCGCACCTGCCGGTCGTATGGGGCGGCTGGCACCCCTCGATGTTCGCGCGCGAGTGCCTGCTCGAGCGCTCCGTCGACGTCACGGTGCGCGGGCAGGGCGAGGAGACCTTCCGCGAGATCGTCGAGCGGCTTGCCGAGCGGCGCACGCTCGAGGGCTGCCAAGGCTGCAGTGTGCGGCTCGCCGACGGCACGATCATCGAGAACCCGCCGCGTCCGCTCGCACCGGTCGAGCACTTCCGCGCGCACGACTACGCACTGATCCCGGTCGAGCGCTACTTCGCGCTCAAGGGCAAACGGCAGCTCGACTACATCTCCTCGCAGGGTTGCAACTTCCGCTGCGCCTTCTGCTCGGACCCGTTCGTCTACGGGCGCAAGTGGGTCGGACTCGAGCCCGAGCGGATGGCGCTCCGGCTCCGGGAGCTGTGGGACCGCTACCGCTTCGACGACGTCAACTTCCAGGACGAGACCTTCTTCACCCGGGCGCGCCGCGTACAGGCATTCGCCGAGCGCGTCATCGACTCGGGACTCAAGATCACCTGGGCAGCCACCATGCGCGCCGACCAGGGCGTGCGGCTACCGGACGAGGTCTGGGCGCGCTGCAAGCAATCAGGTCTGCGCCGGCTCCTGGTCGGGGTCGAATCGGGCTCCGACGAGATGCTCCGCCGCATCCGCAAGGACATCCGCATCGAGCAGGTGTTCGACACCGTCGAGCGCATGCTCAAGCACTCCATCGCCGGTCACTTCCCGTTCATCGTCGGCTTCCCCGATGAGAGCGACGCGAGCATCCAGGCAACGCTCGAGTGCGCCAAGCGCCTGCGCTCGTTGAGCCCTGAGTTCCTGACGCCGATCTACTACTTCAAGCCCTACCCCGGCAGCGAGCTGGTCCGCGAGGCGGTCGCGCGCGGCTTTCGCCTGCCGCAGACGCTCGAAGCGTGGTCGGAGTTCGACTACGTGGCGGGCTTGCCGGGGCCCTGGGTGTCGGCGGAGAAGTTCAGGCTCATCGAGCGCTTCAAGTTCTTCCAGGATCTCGCCTGGAAGCGCGTCGCCCGCGGGCGCCGCCTCCTGCAGCAGCTCGCCCGCTACCGCTGCAACCGCGACGAGTACCGCTGGCCGGTGGAGATGGTACTGACGCGCTGGCTCACCCCCGCGGAGCGCCTGTCATGAGCGCAGCGCCGGGCGTGCTGCTCATAAATCCGACGATCACCGCGCGGCGCCATGCGCGCTTTCCGCTCGCCGTGCTCTCGCTCGCCGCCGCCCTCGAAGGCCGCTACGCGCCAACGATCCTCGACGGCAACGTCGATCGGGATTTCATCGCCACCGCAGTGCGCCGTATCAGCGGCGGTGGCCTCCTCGCCGTCGGTATCACCGTCATGGGCGGCCCGCAGCTCACCTCGGCCATCGCCGTCTCACGCGCCATCCGCCAGCACGCCCCGGCGCTGCCGATCATCTGGGGCGGTGCCTTTCCGACCGTCTGTCCCGAGGCGACCCTCAATTCGCCCTACGTCGACTACGCCGTGCGCGCCCAGGGGGAGCAGACGCTCAACGAGCTGCTCGCGGCGCTCGCGGGCGGCGGCGGTCCACTGGCTGCGATTCGTGGCCTGAGCTTTCGCGCCGACGGGCGCCCCGTGCACAACGGCGACCGGCCGTTCTCCGCGGCGAGCCTTGCACGCAGGCTCCCCTACGAGCGCCTCGACAATCCGCGCCAGTACCTCACGCACACCTATCTCGGCACCCGCACCGCCGGCTACCAGGCCGCCCTCGGCTGCCGCTTCCGCTGCACGTTCTGCGGCGTCGCGACGATGTACCGGGGCAAGACGGCCCTGCCGCCCGCAGCACGCCTGGAGCACGACCTGCGCTTCCTCAAGGGGCAGCTCGGCGTGAACGGCATCCAGTTCTACGACCACAACTTCTTCGACCGCGAAGTCGACATGGTGCCGCTCCTCGAGGTGATGGCACGGCTCGAGATACCGTGGTGGTGCTTTGCCCGCTCCGACGCGCTCGCGAACCTCTCGGAGCGCTCGTGGTCGCTCGTGAGGAAAAGCCGGCTGCGCATGGCGTACATCGGCGCCGAGTCCCCAAGCGATTGGCTGCTGCACGACATCCGCAAGGGCACCCGCTCCGATCAGACGCTCGCCGCCATCGAGCAGTGCCGCGCCCATGGGGTGGTCCCGGAGCTCTCGTTCATGCTGGCTCCCCCGCAGGATCCGGAGGGCGAGACCGAGCGCACCTTCGAATTCATCCGCCAGATCAAGCGACTGCACCCACCGACCGAGGTCATGATCTACATTTACACCCCGCTGCCTGCGCGCGCGGGCAACACCAACGCCCAGGCCGCGCGCATGGCGTCGACGCTGCGCGATAGCGCGGGCCGGCCGGTGGTGTTTCCACGCAGTGCGGACGAGTGGGCGCAGCCGCACTGGCTCAGCTACTGGTGCCATAAGGACGCGCCGTGGCTCTCCCCAACGCTGCGCCGGCGTATCGTCGACTTCACCACGGTGCTCGGCTGCCGCTTTCCGACCATCATGGACATCCGCGCCTCGCCGTGGGGGAAGTCGGCACTGCGCACGCTCGCGGCGTGGCGCTACCGTTTCGAGCGCTATGACAATCCTTGGGAGCTGCGCGTCTCGAGACGACTGATCCGCCAGTGGGATCCGCGTGCGCTGAGCCTATGACGCAAGCCGCCTCGCCGCGCGTCGCGCACATCGGGTTCTTCAACGACCCCGCACGCCGCACGCCACAGGAGCTGCTGCGCGCGTGGCCGACGCTCGTCGACGTCGCCGAAGCCGCGAGCGGCGCCGGCGTGCGCGTCTCAGTGGTGCAGGCGTGCGCGCACCGCGAGGAGCTGACGCAAAACGGTGTGCGCTACCACTTCCTGCCCTTTGGCGTCGAGGCGCGGCACGGCGGCATGGCGCCGCTCGCGACCCTGGTGCGCGCGCACGCCGTGGAGATGCTGCACGTGCATGGCCTCGGCTTCTGCCGCGAGGTGCTCGCGCTGGCGACGCTCGTCCCCGAGCTGCCGCTCGTGCTGCAGGATCACGCCAGCATCCCGCCACCCGTTTGGCGTCGCGCGCCCTGGCGGCGCGCGTTCGCGCTCGCGCGCGGCATCGCCTTCTGCGCGGCGGCCCAGGCGACACCCTTTGTGCGCGCGGGGCTCCTCGGGGCGCGCACGCGCATCTATGCCATCCCCGAATCGACCAGCCGCTTCTCACCGGGTGACACCGCGCAGGCGCGCCGCGACACGGGCATCGAGGGTGAGCCGGCACTGCTTTGGGTCGGACACCTCGACCCCAACAAGGACCCACTCACCGTGCTCGACGGCGCGAGTGCTGCAGCCGCCACGCTGCCCGGATTGCGGCTCTCGTGCTGCTTCGGTGTCGCCCCGCTGCGCAATCAGGTCGAGCGTCGTGTTGCCGGCGACGCGCGACTGCGTGAGCGCGTGCGGCTGCTCGGGCACGTAACGCACGGGCAGGTCGAGCGGCTGATGCGCGCGGCCGACCTTTTCGTGCTCGGCAGCCACCGCGAAGGCAGCGGGTATGCGCTGATCGAGGCGCTCGCCTGCGGTCTGCCGCCCGTGGTCACCGACATTCCCTCGTTCCGCGCACTCACGGGAGCAGGCGCGGTCGGACGGCTCTGGCCCTGTGGCGATGCGCTCGCGCTCGGCGCGGCGCTTGCGGCCGCTGCGCGACAGACGGGGCGCGAGGCGCGCAGCGCCGTGCGCGCGCACTTCGAGCGCGAGCTCTCTTTTGTCGCGCTCGGCGGGAAGCTCGCGGCGATGTACGAGAGCGCACTCGCGGGCACCCGCCGCGCGGCGCCTGAACCGCTGCCGTTGCACGGCGCGCTCAGTTAGGCGCCGCCGCCGGACCCCCGCCGTGTTGCCACTCGTTTCGGTCATCATGCCGACCTACAACCGCCTCGAGTTTCTGCGTCCGGCGCTCGACTCGCTCGAGGCACAGACTTTCACGCACTGGGAGCTCATCGTCGCCGACGACGGCTCGCAGCCCCCCACGCGCGCCTACCTTGAGCAGCTCGCGGCGCCACCGAGAGTCCGGCTCATCCGCATGCCGCACTGTGGCCGGCCCTCGGTGGTGCGCAACGCCGCGCTGCGCGCGGCGCGCGGTGAGTACGTCGCCTTTCTCGACTCGGATGACCTCTGGCTGCCGCAAAAGCTCGAGTGCCAGATCGCATCGCTGCGCCGCCACCCGCAGCGCCGCTGGAGCTATACCGCCTTCGCGGTGGTGGACGCTGCCGGCAGTGTGAGGCGCGCTGCGACGGCGGATGCGCGGCAGACCGCCCCTTCCGGGTGGATCCTCGAACGCATCCTCAACGACGAGACCGTCATTGCGCTGCCGAGCGTGCTCGTCGCGCGGCAGCTCCTCGATGAGCTCGGTGCCTTCGACGAGGAGCTCACCATGTGCGAGGACGACGAGCTGTGGCTGCGCCTGGCGGCCGCGAGCGAGATCGACGGCGTCGACGCGCCGCTCACGCTCATCCGCCGGCACGGGCAGCATGCGGGGGATGACGCCACCGCGTGGCGAGACCGCCATCGGGTGTTCGAGAAGGCGCTGCGCCGGAACAACGATGCCCACCTCGCGCCGCTCCTGCGCCGGCTGCGGGCGGAAACCGCGGCCGGCCTCGCGCGGAGCCAGGCGGCCGGCGCGCTGCGCTTGAGCGCCCTCACGACCCTCGCTTCGAGCGCACACTACTCCTGGCGCTATCGCAGGTGGTGGCGCGGCGCGGCGCGGACGCTCGCCGTTGCCTTGGCACCACCTGCGCTACGCGGCCTCGCGCGCCGCCATCGCAGCGCCGCGAGACCATGAGCCTCCTGCGCTCGATCTGGCAGATGCTGACGGCGCGCCAGCGCCGCGCGCTGCTCGCCATGCAGCTGGTATCGATCGTGGTCGCGGTCTCGGCGGTCACGAGCATCGCGGCGATCGCGCCGTTCTTCGCGGTTCTCGGTGAGCCGGCGCTGATCTCACGCAACGCCTCCCTGCACTGGCTCTACCTGACCGGCGGCTTCACGTCCGAGCGCAGTCTCATGGTAGCGCTCGGCCTCGGCTTCGTCGCGATCGTGCTGGTCGCGAACCTCATTGGCGTCGTCGGCGCGCTTGCCATGCACCGCCTGGCGCTGCGGATCGGCACCGAGCTGCAGACCACGCTCTTCGACTGGTACCTGTCGCGCCCGTACGCGTTTCACACCCGCACCCCTAGCACCGCGCTCCTCAACCGCGTGGTCTACGAAACCAACCGCGTCACCTACGGCGTCCTCGAGAACGGCTTTGCGCTCGTCACGAGCCTCGTCACCGCGGCACTCATCATCGTCTCGATCGCCATCGCCAATGCGCTGGTGGCAATCGCCGTGGTCGCGGCGCTCGCCGGCGGCTACCTCCTCATCTACCTCACGGTGCGCGACCGGTTGCTGCGCATCGGTGCGGCACAGTCGCGCCTCGCCTGCGAGCAGGCGCAGATCGTCAGCGAGAGTTTCGGCGCCATCAAGGAGATCTCGGTGTTGCAGGTCCAGGGCTTCTTCAGCGGCGCCTTCGCGCGCGCCAGCCAGGAGTT
>DASPWF010000019.1:0-45690 GCA_035621995.1 Steroidobacteraceae bacterium | reverse complement strand
CCGCGCGCAGCGTCGCGGCGCGCTCCGGTATCGGCTCGTAGGAGACGATCTGGCCCCGATAGCCGACGCGCTGGCGTAGCATGCGCGCGTATTGGCCTGCGTTTGCGCCAACATCGAACACGCAGTCGATGTCGAAGTGCCCGAAGAACCGGCGCAGGTGCTCCCATTCAAAGGCGAGTGCGACCTGGCCGACCGGAAGGACGAAGACGTCCAGCACCTTCTCGACCACGCGTACCGCAAAACGCTTGCTGACGTTCATTGTGTCCTGGCTGCCGATAGGCCTGACTGGCGGACGCACGAATCTACAAACGCGCCAGGACCTCGCCCGCTATGTCGGCATTCGAGTATACGTCGCGTACGTCCTCGAGCTGCTCGAGCGCCTCGAGCAGCAGCAACATCGCTTCCGCGGTGTTCCCCGAGAGCTCGAGCGAGGTCGCGGCGCGCTGCGTCACCTCGGCCGTCGCCGGCACGAAGCCGCGATCAGCGAGCAGTGCCCGCACGGTCGCGAACTCCTGGGGGTCCGCCAGAACCTCGACCGAGGTGTCGGCATGCGGTACGACGTCTTCGGCGCCAGCCTCGAGCGCGACCTGCATGAGCCGTTCCTCGTCGGTTCCCGGCGGATAGGCCATGAGGCCCACGGTGTTGAAGAGGTAGCTGACGGAGCCCGCGGCGCCGAGGTAGCCCCCGTGCCGCACGAACGTGCTGCGCACTGCCGCCATCGCCCGACTGCGATCGTCGGTCAGGCACTCGACCACCACTGCAGCGCCCCCCGGACCGTAGCCCTCGTAGCGCACGGACTCGCGTCCCTCGTGGTGACCGTTAGCGAGGCGCTGCGCGTGCCGGCGCGCCCGTGTCTGCGCCCGGCGCTGGATGTTGGCCCATCTGCTGTGTCCTGCCATGTGTTTCCAGGAAAAACAAGCAGGTATGATAGCGGCACAAAGCGCTGGCGACACGCTCGTCGCCTGCCTGCGTCATCCGCCCGACAGCCGCCGCGCCCGTGGAAACCAGCCAACTCTGCCCCTCTGCCGTCCGTGAGGCCATCATCGGCGCTCGCCTGGCATTCGAGCGTGCGAGCGCGCCGGCGCCGGCGGATCTCGAGTTCGCCACGGAGGCCGCCGAGATCATGGGTGGCCTCACCGAGAGTACCGAGCTTGCGCACGCGCTGCTCGCGCGGGGGGTGATCGCGCGCGCGCGCATCACGGCAGAGCAGGCCGCCGGCATCGTCGGGCACGGTGCGACCGACATCGCGGTCGCGCTGCAGCGGCTCGGAACGCTCGGTCTGCCGCGCGACTGGTCGCCGGCGCAGGGTCTCGACACACGGCAGACCGAGACGCTGCGCAAGATGCTGCTCGCCGTGGTGAGTGACCCGCGACTGGTGCTCGCGCGGCTGGCGGAGGAGCTCGTGGCGCTGCGCCACGCGCGCGAGCTGCCGCAGCCGGAGCGCGAGCGCCGTGCGCTCGAGGCACGTGCCGTCTATGCCCCGCTCGCCAACCGTCTCGGAGTCTGGCAACTCAAGTGGGAGCTCGAGGACCTCGCTTTTCGCTATCTCGAGCCCGAGGAATACCGCCGCGTCGCCGCCGCGCTCAACGAGCGGCGCGCCGACCGCGAGCGCTACATCGACACGTTGTGCCGCGAGCTGCGCACGCAGCTGCGCGCCTCGGGCATCGAAGCCGACGTCTACGGGCGGCCGAAACATATCTACAGCATCTACCGCAAGATGCAGCGCAAGCAGCTGGCGTTCGAGCAGCTGTTCGACGTGCGCGCGGTGCGCGTGGTGGTGGCGACGATCCCGGAGTGCTACGGCGCGCTCGGGGTCGTACATAGCCGCTGGCCCTACATTCCCGGAGAGTTCGACGACTACATCGCGACCCCGAAGGGCAATGGCTACCGCTCCATCCACACCGCCGTGATCGGACCCGCAGCACGCAGCGTCGAGGTGCAGATCCGCACCCACGAGATGCACGAGCACGCCGAGCTCGGCGTTGCTGCGCACTGGACCTACAAGGAGGGTGGGACCGGTGACGCGCACTACCAGCGCAAGATCGAGTGGGTGCGACGGCTACTCGAGCCCCAGGAGGGAGCTACGGGGGGTAGCGCTGCCGACCGCGACCTCATCGAAGGCATGCGCAGCGAGCTCTTCGAGGACCGCGTCTACGCGCTCACGCCACGCGGTGAGGTGATCGATCTGCCACGCGGCGCGACGCCGCTCGATTTCGCCTACAACGTGCACACCTCGCTCGGCCATCGCTGCCGCGGGGCGAAAGTCAACGGCCGCATCGTGCCGCTCACGCGCGTGCTCTCGAACGGCGAGATCGTGGAGATCATCACTGGCAAGCAGGATGCGCCGAGTCGCGACTGGCTGGCCCCGGAGGAAGGGTTTTTAGCCTCGGCGCGCAATCGCAGCAAGGTACGCGCCTGGTTCCGCAAGCAGGACGTTGGCGACAACCGCACGGCCGGTCGCGGCATCGCCGAACGCGAGCTCGCGCGTATCGGCGTGCGCCCCGAGCAGCTCGCGGTGCTGGCCCGGGAGCTCAAAGCGCGCGACGCCGATCATCTCTACCAGCTGCTCGGCGAGGGAGAGCTCACGGTCACGCAGCTGGTGCAGGCAGCGACGCGGCTGTTCGAGCCGCCGCCGCCACCCCGGATGGCGCGTGCCCGACCCGCCGCCGCGCGCAAACGCACCTCGCCGGTCGAGATCGAAGGGGTCGGCGACCTGCCGACGACGCTGGCGCGCTGCTGCGCGCCGCTGCGTCCCCAGCCGATCATCGGCTACGTCACGCTGGGCCGCGGCGTCACGGTGCATCGTGCCGACTGCGCGAGCCTCGCGCGCATGGTAGGGCGCAAACCCGACCGCATGCTCAAGGTCGAGTGGACCGCGAGCGACGCCGAGGCGCTCGATGTCGAGCTGAGCGTCAGTGCCTACGACCGCCGCGGACTGCTGCGCGACCTGACGGACGTGGTAGCGGTCGAGCGGCTGAGCATCGACGCGGTTAACTCGCGCACCGATCACGACACCGGTATCGCGCACTTCGCGCTCAGTGTCGCCGTCTCTGACCTGGAGCAGCTCGCCCGCATCCTGCGCCGCCTCGCGACCGTGCCCAACGTGTTCGAGGTGCGACGGCGGCTCTAAGGCAGCTCGCGGCTGCAGGCGCGCCGCGGCCGCCGCCTCGGTGCGCAGGATGCGACGGCGGTATCTTCAGCGGTTGATCGCGTCGATGGAGCGCTTGTCGACTGACAGCGCTGCCTCGTGCACCGCCTCTGCCAGGGTCGGGTGCGCGTGGATGGTGCGCTGCAGGTCCTCGCTGCTGGCGGAGTACTCCATGGCGAGCACCGCCTCGGCGATCAGCTCGCCAGCGAGCGGTCCGATGATGTGCACGCCGAGAATCTCGTCGTCGTCGCGTGCCGCGATGATCTTGGCAAAGCCCACTGCCTGCTCCATGGCGCGCGCGCGGCCGCTTGCGAGGAACGGGAAATTCCCGGTCTTGTACTCGCGTCCACTCGCCTTGACCTCCTCTTCCGTGAGGCCCACCCAGGCGATCTCCGGCGCGGTGTAGATGACGGACGGGATCACCTTGTAGTTCATCTCGCCGTAGCGCCCCGCGATGAGGTCGGCGACCATCACGCCCTCCTCCTTGCCTTTGTGAGCGAGCATCGGCCCGCGCACGCAGTCGCCGATGGCCCAGACGTTCTCGACACCGGTGCGGCAGGACTGATCGACCTTGATGAAGCCACGTTCGTCGAGCGCGACACCGGTGTCGGCGGCGAACAGATCCTTGGTGTACGGGCGCCGTCCGATCGCCACCACCAGCCGATCGACCGTCACGCGCTGCTCGCCCCTGGCGTCGCTATAGCTGACCTCGACGGCGCCGCCGCTCACCGTGGCGCCGCTGACCTTGGCGCCGAGGCGGATGTCGAGGCCAAGTTTCTTGAAGTGCCGCAGCGCCTCCTTGGCAAGCTGCTGGTCGGCGAAGGCGAGAAAGTCAGGCAGCGCCTCGAGCACGGTCACCTCCGCGCCGAGCCGTCGCCAAACGCTCCCGAGCTCGAGCCCGATGACACCCGCGCCGATCACGCCGAGACGCTTCGGCACGGCATCGAGATCGAGCGCGCCCCAGGAGTCGACGATGTACGGTGGCTTAAAAGGTGCCGTGCGCAGCTCAATGGGCGCCGAGCCGGAAGCGAGCACCACATGGCGTGCACTGAGGAGGCGGCGCGTGCCATCGTGCGCGGTGAACTCGACCTTGCGCCCGGCGAGCAGCCGCCCATGGCCCTGGAGCGGTGTGACGCCGGCCGCCTTGAAGAGAGCGAGGATCCCCTGCGTCATGGTGCGCACGATGCCGCTCTTGCGCTTCTGCATCTGCGCGAGGTCGAGCTCGGTCCCGGACACCTTGATGCCGTGCACCGCGAACTCCTCCTGCAGGCGGTGATAGAGCTCGGTGGATTCGAGCAGCGCCTTGGAGGGGATGCATCCCGCGTTGAGGCACGTGCCGCCGAAGGCGGGTGTACCATCGCGGTTCTTCCACTCATCTATACAGGCCACGCTCAGCTTGTTTTGCGCCGCACGGATCGCGGCCGGATAGCCCGCCGGACCGCCACCGATGACGATCACATCGAAGGAGTCGGTCGCGCCGGGCGCGCGTTTGTCGTCGCTCGCCATGGTGTTCCTCTAGGTCGGGTTCGTGGGTCGTTTTTCAAGGGCTTCCACTTGCGGGAAGGTCTTGAAAAATAACACAAAGCTGCGTCATCGGGCGTCCGGCACAGGAGCGTCATAAATCGGGAATATTTCTGTCATACGCTGCCTGTCCCCCAAAAGGAATGACGGTAGAGGCCCATGAGCAGCGTTGCCGCCCAGACCATTGCGACCCCAGCCAGCCGCCCGATGCTGGACCGCAAGCCGAGCCGCCAGACCATCCTGCTGTTCGTGCTGCTGCTGGCCATCGGCGTCGGTTACACCGGCTTCAGTCTGATCAGCGACGTCAACAGTGCGATGCCGCATGGAATCGCCGTGCTGTCGTTGTTCCTGCTGGGCATTGCGCTGCTGATCGCGCTCGGCTTTGAGTTCGTCAACGGATTCCACGATACCGCCAACGCGGTGGCGACCGTGATCTACACGCATTCCCTGCCGCCGCACTTCGCCGTGGTCTACTCCGGGTGCCTCAACTTCCTCGGCGTGCTGCTCTCGAGCGGGGCGGTCGCCTTCGGCATCATCTCCCTCCTGCCCGTGGAGCTGATCCTGCAGGTCGGCAGCAGCGCCGGCTTTGCCATGGTGTTCGCCCTGCTGATCGCCGCGATCATCTGGAACCTTGGGACCTGGTATCTGGGGCTACCTGCCTCCTCATCCCACACGCTGATTGGCTCGATCATTGGTGTGGGCGTCGCGAACGCGCTCATGCACGGCCGCGACGGCACGAGCGGCGTCGACTGGGGACAGGCCACCAAGATCGGCTACTCCCTGCTGATCTCGCCGATTGTGGGTTTCGTGGGTGCCGCCATCCTGCTGCTGGTGCTCAAGGCGCTGGTGAAGAATCGCGACCTCTACCGCGAGCCCAAGGGCAACGCAGCGCCCCCGTGGTGGATCCGCGGGATCCTGATCCTTACCTGCGGCGGCGTGTCATTCGCGCACGGCTCGAACGACGGTCAGAAGGGCATGGGCCTGATCATGCTGATCCTGATCGGCACGGTCCCGATCGCTTACGCGCTGAATCGCGCGATGCCGGCGAGCCAGATGGTGCCGTTCGTCGCCGTGGCGACGACGACGCAGCAATCACTCTCCAGGTATACCCACGACGCCACCGTGGCCGATCCGCGCGGGACGCTCTCGACCTATATCCGCACCCACGCCTGGAACGATGACGTCCTGCCCGCCATGGCAGCGCTCACGGGCAGCATCGCGGATCAGGTAAAGAGCAGCGGCTCCTTTGCCCAGGTGCCGGCCGCCAGCGTCACCAACGTGCGCAATGACATGTATCTGACTTCCGAGGCGGTGCGGGTTTTCGACAAGGACTCGCACGCCAAGGCTGTCGATGCCGAGACCCGCGGTTATATCGACGCGTTCAAGAAACAGATCGACAGCGCCACGAAGTTCATTCCGATGTGGGTGAAGGTGGCGGTCGCGATCGCGCTCGGCCTGGGCACCATGGTGGGCTGGAAACGCATCGTCGTCACCATCGGTGAGAAGATCGGCAAGACGCACCTCACCTATGCACAGGGCGCCTGCGCCGAGGTCGTGGCCATGAGCACCATCGCGGCGGCCGACATGTTCGGATTGCCGGTCTCGACCACACACGTGTTGTCCTCGGGTGTCGCCGGCACGATGGCCGCCAACCGCTCAGGCCTGCAGTGGGGCACGCTGCGCAACCTCGTGATGGCCTGGGTGCTGACGCTTCCCGCGGCGATCCTGCTGTCGGGTGTCCTCTACTGGGTCTTTCGTCACGTTTTCTGAGCGCTGCGCGAGGGGGGCGTGCTGCCCCACCCGCGCGCCAGGCTCCGGCTGTCCCGGCTCCCACTCCCGCCTGGAGCCCGAGGACGCACGCGTGGCTCGAGCCTTGGCTCAGACGCCGAGCAGCATGCGGCCCGGGTCCTCGAGCGCCTCCTTGATGGTCACCAGGAACTGCACCGCCTCGCGGCCGTCGATGATGCGGTGATCGTAGGTGACCGCGAGGTACATCATCGGCCGCACCGCGATCTGCCCGGCGACGACCATGGGCCGCTCCTGGATCTTGTGCATGCCGAGGATGGCGCTCTGCGGCGCGTTGACGATCGGCGTAGACATGAGCGAGCCGAAGATGCCGCCGTTGGTGATAGTGAACGTGCCGCCGGTCAGGTCCTCGATGGCGAGGGTGCCCTCGCGCGCCTTGCGGGCATAGTCCGCGACTTCCTTCTCGATCGCGGCAAAGCCCTTGGTGTCGGCGTCGCGCACCACCGGCACGATCAGTCCGCGGTCGGTCGAGACCGCCACGCCGATGTCATAGTACTCGTGGTAGATGATGTCGTTCCCGTCGACGGAAGCATTCAGTACCGGAAACCTCCGCAGCGCCTCGATCGAGGCCTTGACGAAGAACGACATGAAGCCGAGCTTGACGCCGTGCTCCTTCTCGAAGCGCTCCCGGTAACGGCTGCGCAGCTCCTGGACCGCGGTGAGATCGACTTCGTTGAACGTCGTGAGCAGCGCCTGAGTCGACTGCGCCTCGATGAGCCGTTGAGCGATGCGTGCCCGCAGCCGCGTCATCGGCACGCGCTGCTCGGCGCGTCCCGCGCCCGTACCGGGCGCGCGCACCGCTGGGGCGCGTGTGAGTGATGACGGGCCCGGCGCAGCTGGCGCAGGTGGTGCAGGCGACGGACCGGGTGCAGTTGACGCAGCGACCGCGGCGGCGACTGGAGCGCGCGGCGCTTCTGCCGGCCTCTTCAGGTAGTCGACCACGTCTGACTTGGTGAGACGCCCATCGCGGCCGGATGCCGGTATGGCAGCCGGGTCGAGATGATTCTCCTCGACGAGGCGGCGCACGGAGGGGCTCAGCTTCCCGGCATCCTTCGCGCCATCCCCGTCGGGGGCGGCGGGCGCACGTGCCGTCGGTGTTGGGGTCTTTGCGGAAGCTGCCGCCGCGCCCTCATCGATCACGGCGAGCACCTGGCCGCTCGTCACCACTGTGCCGCTCGGCACGAGGATCTGACTCACAACGCCATTGGCCGGGGCCGGAACTTCGAGCACCACCTTGTCGGTCTCGAGGTCGGCGAGATTCTCGTCGCGGCGGATGGCATCTCCCGGGCGCTTGTGCCACGTGACGAGCGTTGCGTCCGCCACGGACTCGGGCAGCTGTGGAACACGGATCTCGGTGCTCATGAGCGCTTTCTCAGTGGTGCCGGCGTGGCCGCGGCTGGGGAGGCGGCGGGGGCGGCACCAGCGGAAGCGCCCGGAGCGAGCGCCTTCAGGCGGACGGTGTCGCGGGGAGACTCCTCGATGCTCGTCGGATGCAGCGCCGCGGCCACGAGCGTCTGCTGCTCGATCTCGTGAATCTTGGCGATGCCGGTAGCCGGCGCCGCGGCAGGTGCGCGGCCAGCGTACAGCACCGGGCGGCGGCCCATCGGGAGCCCCTCGAGGCGGTGGCGGATTTGATACCAGGCGCCCTGATTTTGCGGCTCCTCCTGGCACCACACGATCTCGCGTGCATTGGGGTAGCGGTTGAGGATTGACTGGTACTCCTCGCCCGGGAAAGGATAGAGCTGCTCGATGCGCACGAGCGCGACATCCTGCAGCCCCTCCTTGCGGCGCGCCCTGAGCAGGTCGAAGTAGACCTTGCCACTGCAGAACACCACGCGGCGCACCTCGTCCGGCGACAGCTCGTCGATCTCGCCAATCACCCGCGCGAAGCTTCCTCGCGTGAGGTCCTCGAGTGCAGACACCGACAGCTCGTGCCGCAGGAGGCTCTTCGGCGTCATGACGATCAGCGGCTTGCGGAACGACTGGTGCATCTGACGACGCAGCATGTGGAACATCTGCGCCGGCGTCGAAGGCACGCACACCTGCATGTTGTTCTCCGCGCACAGCTGCAGGAAGCGCTCGAGACGCGCCGAAGAATGCTCGGGCCCCGCGCCTTCGTAGCCGTGCGGCAGCAGCAACGCAAGTCCGCAGAAGCGCTCCCACTTGGCCTCCCCCGAGCTGATGAACTGATCGATGACCACCTGGGCGCCGTTGGCGAAATCTCCGTACTGCGCTTCCCACACCACCAGCGAGTGAGGCTCCGTGGTGGCATAACCGTACTCGAAGCCCATGACGGCCTCTTCCGAGAGCACCGAGTCGATCACCTGCACGCGCGGCTGCGGGGTGGCGACGTGCTGCAGCGGTATCCAGGTGGCGCCGCTTTTCTGATCGTGCAGCACCGCGTGCCGGTGAAAGAAAGTGCCGCGCCCGGTGTCCTGTCCGGTGAGGCGCACACCGAAGCCGTCCGCGAGGAGCGAGGCGTACGCCAACGTCTCGGCACATCCCCAGTCGAGCGGTTGCTGTCCCTCCACCATCTTCCTGCGGTTGAGCATCAGCTGCGCCACGCGCGGATGCAGCGTGAAGCCTTCCGGGACCGTCGTGATGCGCTCACCGAGGGCGCGCAGCCGCGCCAATTCGACTCCCGTGGGCACGCGCTCCGTCCAGTCGGCCTGCACGTAGGCACTCCAGTCGACGGTGTACTTGTTGCCGATCAGCCCGAGCGAGGCGCGCGCTTGCGGACGAGCTTCGTCGAGTCCGCGCCGGTACTCCTCGAGCATGGCCTGCGCGTCGGCCTCCGTGAGCATGCCGGCGGCAATCAGCTCCTCGGCGTACAGCTGCCGTGCGGTGGGATGCTTGCGGATGGCCTGGTACATCTCCGGCTGCGTGGCGGCCGGCTCGTCGGCCTCGTTGTGGCCGTGGCGGCGATAGCCGACGAGGTCGATCACCACGTCCTTGCGGAAGCGCATGCGGTACTTGAGTGCGAGACGCGTCACGAACACTACCGCTTCGGCGTCGTCGGCGTTCACGTGAAAGATCGGTACCTCGAGCATCTTGGCCACGTCGCTCGCGTACATGGTCGAGCGCGCGTCGGCGGTCACGGAGGTGGTGAAGCCGACCTGATTGTTGATGATGACGTGCACCGTGCCGCCGGTGAAAAAGCCGCGCGCCTGGCTGAGCTGCAGCGTCTCCATCACTACGCCCTGCCCGGCGAACGCGGCGTCGCCGTGAATCAGGACTGGCAGCACGCGCTGCGCCCGCTCATCCCCACGCCGCTCCTGGCGGGCACGCACCGAGCCCTCGACGACGGGGTCGACGACCTCGAGGTGCGAGGGGTTGAATGCCAGCACCGTGTGCACGTTGTGGTCACCGGTACGCAGGTCCGCCGAGAACCCCTTGTGATACTTCACGTCCCCGGAGCCCTTGAGCCGCAACGGGTCGTAGGTTCCTTCGAACTCCGAAAACAGCTCCGCCGGAGATTTGCCGAGGAGGTTCACCAGCACGTTGAGCCGGCCGCGGTGGGCCATGCCGATGACCACCTCCTCGATGCCAACGCCCCCGGCACGCTGGATGAGGTCATCGAGCAGCGGGATGAGCGCCTCGCCACCTTCGAGCGAGAAGCGCTTCTGCCCGACATAGCGGGTGTGGAGGTATCGCTCGAGCCCCTCGGCGGCCGTCAGCTGCCAGAGGATGTTGCGCTGCTCGTCCGCGCTGAAGCGGTGACGCAGACGCCCTTCCTGGAATTCATCCTGCAGCCAGAGCCGCTCGTCGGAGTCCGACATGTGGGCAAACTCTGCGCCCACGTTGCCGGCATAGATGAATTGCAGCTGCGCGAGGATGTCGCGGAGCTTGAGCCGCTTGGGCACGGCTTCGATGCGGCTGCCGGTGTAGAACTCGCTATCGAGGTCCGCGGGCGCGAGCTTGAAGTAGTCGAGGTCGAGCACACGCGGCCGCGGGCGGGGCATCAGTCCGAGCGGATCGATGGTGGCGAGCAGATGTCCGCGGTTGATCCACACCTGGATGAGCCGCGAGACGGCCGCCTGCTTGGCATTCGCGGCGGGTGCGGCGCTAGCGGGTGCGGCGCTGCCGGCCGCCGCGGTGCCGGCCGCCGCGTTGCCGGCCGCCGCGCTGCCGGCCGAGGCGCGCCGGGCGATGGCGCTGCGAATTGGACCGTGGGCGCGCTCGGCAGCGCCCCCCGCGAGCTGCGTGAAGTAGCTGCGCCAGGGCTCCTCTACGCTCGCAGGATCACGAAGGTACTGCTCGTAGAGCGCGTCGAGGTACTCGGCGTTGCCGCCAAAGAGGGGTGTGGGTTCAAGCATGCGGGAAAAGGCCGGCAGGCCAATAGTTTAGCGGAAAAGGCCGCGGGGCGGATAACCGCCCCGCTGGCGCGCCTCACAGGCGGTCCAGCAGGCGAAACTCGTACACGATCAAAGTCCCGTAGAGCGCGAGCACCGTGTAGAGCACAAGGCCTACCGAGATGCGGCCGAACGCCCTGATACGCGCCAATTGTGTCAGCAGCACGACGCCGCTCGCCGTGAGTCCGATCTTCACGAAAGCAAACGCCAGGGCCGAGCCGTGCAGGAGCGACGCCATCAGTGGATTCACCTCGTAGGCGCCGTGCTCGAGCAGCATGAGCGTCAGAAAGGCATCACTGCAGGAGAAGGTCACGATTAGAACCGCGATGGCGAGCCACTGCGGGTGATGCCAGTCAACCGCGCTCACCGCAGTCTCTCCGGCCCGGCGCGGGGCCCGACGGCGGGGCCTCAGGCTCCCGTGAAAGAGTGCCCGCAGCACGTGCTTGCGGCGCTCGACCTGCCGGCGCTCCCCCTGCGCGGGGACCGCCATCGTCCGCTCGTTCACTTCCATGAATATGCCGTTATTGTTCGTTGATTCAAGCGGTGCTTGCGGACATTGTAACCGCCGGCCTCGAGGCCGATTCGCGGCCGAAACGTGACGCCGTTCACACCCCATGCGCCGTGCGGCGTGCGACGGCGCGTCTGCGGCCCCGACCTGCCGTGTTATGACACCTGCGCGCACTCCTCTATATGATGGACTGCGGATGCCCACCCCCCTTGCGCACCCCGACGGACTGCCCGTGCCACGGCGCTACTGGGCGGTCGCCGCCATCGCGCTCGCCATTTCCATGACGGTGCTCGACAGCACGATCGTCAATGTGGCACTGCCCACCATCGCGCGCGAGTTTGCGGCGACCTCGGCAGCCTCGATCTGGGTCATCAACGCTTACCAGCTCGCGATCCTCATGCTGCTGCTGCCGCTCGCATCGCTCGGCGAGATCGTCGGTTATCGGCGCGTATCCCAAACCGGCCTCGTCGTCTTCACAGCGGCCTCGCTCGGCTGCGCCTTCGCGCCGGGCCTCGTGGCTCTCAGCATGGCGCGCGTCGTTCAGGGAGTCGGCGCCGCAGGCATCATGAGCGTGAGCGGCGCGCTGGTGCGCTTCACCTATCCGCACCGCTACCTTGGTCGTGCCGTGGCGATCAACGCGTTCGTCGTCGCCACTTCCGCCGCCCTCGGTCCGACGATCGCATCCGCGGTACTCGCGATCGCGCACTGGCGCTGGCTGTTCGGCATCAATGTTCCGCTTGGCGCCGTCACGCTCCTCATCGCCCTGTACGCACTGCCGGACAGCGAACGCACGCACCGGCCGTTGAACTTCGCCGGCGCCACGCTGTATGCCGGCGCGCTGGGTCTGCTCCTGAGCGGACTGCAGTCGCTCGCGCATCACGAGACGGCGCCGCTGGCACTCGCCGAGATCGGCGGCGGTTGCGGGCTTGGCTGGCTGCTCGCGCGACACGAGCTGCCGCGCGCCGCGCCGATCGTTCCCTTCGACCTGCTGCGCATTCGGGTTTTCTCACTGTCATTCGCAACTTCCGCCTTCTCTTTCATGGCACAGATGGCGGCGCTCGTGGCGCTCCCCTTTGAGCTGCAGCGCCTCGGGCACAGCGCCGTCGAGACCGGCCTCTTCATGACACCGTGGGCGCTCGCGCTCGCCGCCGCAGCGCCGGTCGCGGGAAGACTCGCCGACCGCTTCAACGCCGGTATCCTCGGCGGGATCGGACTCCTCGTGTTGGCGCTAGGCCTGGTGCTGCTGGCGCTCTATCCGGAGGGCGGGAGCGGCGCAGGGTTCGTGTGGCGGATGGCGCTCTGCGGCCTGGGGTTCGGTTTCTTTCAGGCGCCGAACAACCGCGCGATCCTCGCATCCGCGCCCCGCGCCCGCAGCGGCGCGGCTGGCGGTATGCTCGGCGTCGCGCGCCTTCTCGGTCAAACGGTCGGCGCAGCGGGAGTTGCCATCTTGTTTCGTGCTTACGGCGTCGGCGGGTCGCACCTGGCGCTTTTCGTCGCGGCGCTGCTGGCCGTCACCGCCGCGGCTGTGAGTGTCCTGCGGCTGACCGGCCATTCGACGGGAGCAGCACCATGACCGCCACCTCATCGAACCCAACGGCTGCCGCAGCGCCGCTGAAGCCTCCGTTCACGCTCGCCACCGCTACCGCCAAGGTGCGAGCCGCCGAGGACGCCTGGAACACTCGCGATCCGCAGCGTGTGTCGCTCGCCTACACCGCGGACTCGCAGTGGCGCAATCGCGCGGAATTCTTTCAGGGGCGCGCCGCCATTCAGGAGTTCCTGCGCCGTAAGTGGAGCCGTGAGCTCGACTACCGTCTCATCAAAGAGATCTGGGCATACGGAGAGAATCGCATCGCCGTGCGCTTTGCCTACGAGTGGCGCGACGACTCCGGTCACTGGTTCCGCTCTTACGGGAACGAGAACTGGGAGTTCGACGCAGATGGACTGATGCGTCGGCGTATCGCCTCGATCAACGACGTCCCTATCGCCGAGGACGAGCGTAAGTATCACTGGGCGGCGCCTGGGGCGCGGCCGCAGGATCACCCGGGGCTGAGCGACCTCGGCCTCTGATGAGGTCTAGACCAGCGCCCCCTTGAAGAGCACCAGCATCCGACTCCAGGCTTTCTCGGCCTGGTCGTGGTTATAGACCTGGGAGTCCGGCGGGCACCACCCGTGCATGGTGCCGGCATACACCTCGATCTCGGCCGGCAGATGCGCCTTGGCGAACGCGGTCCGGAGCACGTTTTTCGTTTCGGGCTCGCGCTGGTCGTCGTTTTCCGCGATCGCAAACAGGTAGTGCGCCTTGATCTTCGGAACGAGCAGGTGCGGGCTGTCGGGCGCGTCGGTCACCAGGTGCCCGCCATGGAAGGAGGCGCCGGCACCGACGCGGTCGGGGAAGGCGGCGGCGGTGCGCATGGTGAAGGGACCTCCCATGCAGTAGCCGGTCGTGCCCATCTTGCGCTTGCGGTCGGCCGCGGGCTGAGCGTCGATCCAGGTCACAAATGCCGTGGCGTCCGTCACCACAGTGGTCGGCGTCAGGGAGTTCATCAGGGCCATGAGCGCCGAGCGGGTCGCGGGATCATTGAAGTCGGGATGCTCGGGCGCGGTCGGTGCGCGGTGGTTACGGTAAAACGGATTCACCACGAGCACCGCATAACCCGATTCTGCAAGCCGCCGGCCCATCTGGCGAAAGGCCGGACGCAGGCCAAAGATGTCGGGCCACACGAGCACCCCCGGGGAAGCGCCGCTTGCGGGATGCACGAAGTACGCGTCCGCCGTGCCGTCGGGGGTCTTTATGTCGACTTCGGCCTCCTGGACCTCGACAGCGCCCGCCACGGGCGGCAGCGCTGACAGCAGCCCCGCACCGAGGGTGAGCGCCCCGAAACTGCGTCGGGTGAGCTTTGCCGAGCGCAGCTGATATTCGATCATGTCGTCAAGCGAGTCGTTGTCGCACATGGCTTCTTTTCCTTGCTGCGAAGTGGGGTACGGCGCCGCGCGCGGCATGTTGCGCTTACGCCTGTGACGCTCGCAAGCGGGGCGACGGGGCACGACTCCCCCGGACGGCGCCGACCGATATAGACTGTGCGTGGCACGCCCCGGGGCCTGCGCGACCCGACTCCCGGGGCGGAAACCTCCGGCCAGGGAGAACAAAGAATATGAACCTCCACCACACATTCGCCAGCGCCTTCCCGCTCGGAGTTGCCGCATTGCTCACGGCAACGATCGCACGCGCCGACGTCACCGTCGAACAACAGACGAGCTTCGACTTCGCCTTCATCAAGGCACACGGCAAGAACACCGAGCTCACGACGAGCGACAAGCAGCGCAGCGACAGCGACCTGCACTGCGAAGGATTCATGTCGATGGTGTGCGGCAACGCGCAGGGGGCAACCATCATCCGCATCGATCGCGGGGTCGAGTGGACGCTCGAGCCGAAAAAGAAGGAGTACCGCGAGAGCGCCTTCCTCACACCGGCGCAGCGCCAGGCCGCCGAACAGCAGGCCCAGGCGATGATGGAGAAGATCAAGCAGTGCCCGGCGATGCAGCACACGGCCTCCGCGCCGAGCGCTCCTGACACCTCGAAGTGTCAGCTCTCGGACCCGAAGATCGACGTCAAGCAGACCGGCACGCATGCGAGCTTCGCGGGACACGATGCGCAGCTCACCCAGATCGCCCTGACTCAGAGCTGCACGGATAAGACTACCGGTGACGTGTGCGACTTCGTCTTCTCGATGGATAGCTGGCTGACCCAGGACACGATCGCGGGGCTCGACGAGCGCAGGGCTTTCCAGGTGGCCTATCAGCAGAAACTCGGCCTCGACGATCAGGGCACGGCGCAGGTGCGCACGCAGATGAGCCAATTTCTCGCGCCCTATGCGGGGACACTCCGCAACCTTTCCGCCAGGGCTGGCCAGTTGAAGGGCTATCCGCTCAAGACGGCCGTGCGTATTTCGTTCGGCGGTGAGCATTGCGCCGCGGCGAAAGGACAGACGAGCACGGCGGGTAGCGCCTCGGGCAACGTGGTCGGCGATGCGGGTCAGGCCGCGGCCAGCGCCGCGACTGGCTCCGCATCGAGCGCCGCGGGCGCCGCCGCGGGAAACGCCGCGGCCAACGCCGTCGGGAGCAGCGCCGGAAGCTCGGTGGCAAGCTCCGCGGCAAGTGCCTTCGGCAGCAAGCTGGTGAGCGGGCTGTTCCAGAAAAAGAGCGCGGCGCCGGCCGCCCCGGCTGCACCCGCCGCGCCTGCGGGCGCAACCGCGCCTGCACCGGGCATGGTGCAGGCTGCGGAGATTACGGTCGAAACCACGGCGATCACCGTCGGCACCGTGCCTGCCACGCAATTCGACATACCCGCGGGCTACAAACTGGTTCAGCCGCAGCCGAAGGGCTCGAACGAGTTCACCTGCCCGAGCTCCGGCGGCTAAGTTGCCAAGCATGGAAGCTGCACGCAACCGAAACTACGAGTTCGATGTCGCCATCTCGTTCGTCCGCGGCGATCTCGATCTGGCGCTCGACTTTGCCGAACGCCTTTCGCCGGATTTGCGCGTCTTCGTGCACCCGCGGGACCGCGAGACGCTCGCCGCCGGCGACGGCATGGAGGCCGCGCGCACGGCGTTTCGCGAGCGTGCCCGCCTCAGCCTGCTGCTGTATCGGAGCGCCTGGGGCGGAACATCGTGGACCGCTGCCGAGGAGGCGGCGATCAGGGAGCGCTGCAGCGCCACGAACTATCGCAGCCTCGTGCTGGTGAATCTCGACAGTTCCGCCTCCCCCGACTGGCTGCCCGAGGGTTACCTGCAATTCGATCTGCAGAGCTACCCCATCGAGCAGTTGATCGGTGTGATCAAGGCACGGGCGCAGGAGCTCGGCGCGCAGTTGCAACCCGCCTCGCTCACCGATCGCGCCGCGGCACTCGAGCAACGGCGGGCATTCGACGCCGAGACCGCACGGTTACTCGAAGGCGGCACCGCCGCCTGGGTTGCCGCGCGTGACACACTCGTCGGCGCAATTCAGGAGCAGGCGGCCGAAATGGCCGCGCGCACGGGGTGGGAAATCGAGTGCGGTCCCGGCGCCTCGATCGGCGGCTTCGTGGTGGTTCTCCAAGGCCAGTCGATTCAGCTCGCGGACTGCGAGCTCGAGCAGGGCTCGGCGCGGCGGGCCTACCTCGAGCTGCGCGAGTACGACACACGCCTCACCGTGGAGCGCCCCGGGCAAAGCGGCATCGCCCAGCCAACGCCGGAAGTCGCCCGTGTCACGCGCATCGAGTTGCGGCGCCGTCCGGCGCTCGGCTGGTGCTGGCAGATCGATGGCAAGGTGCGAGCGACGGCCGAGACGGCTGAGGCCGCGCTCGGGAAACTCCGCGAGCGCGTCGAGCGCGAGCTGCGGCCGAAGAGCTGGGAGCCGTAGCGCTCGTAGACTCGCGCAGCGGGTTCGCTCGCCGCGAAACAGTCCGCGGCGGGGTCGCGGTATACTTTCGCGCATCGTGGCGGCTCGAGTCAGGGTGCCGGGCGAGACGTGCAATGAGCATTGAGCGGGAATACGGCTGGATGTGGCTGCAGGCGCTGGAGCTTTCGGACCAGGCCGAGCGGCTGCAGCGTCGGTTCCTGCGTTATCTGGGCCCGGGAACCGATGCGGTCAACTGGGAACCCCCGGTCGACATCCAGGAAACCGAGGACGGCCTGATACTGGTGTTCGCCCTGCCCGGGGTTGTCCCGCAAGACATCGACGTTCGCCTCGAGCACAGCGCACTCATCGTGAGCGCGCTGCGACCCTTGAAGCTCGCGCAGCGCGACGCGGTGATTCGCCGCGTGGAATTGCCGCACGGGCGCTTCGTGAGGCAGATCGCCCTATCCGGACCGCCGTTCGAGCTCGCGGGCACGCAATACCTCAACGGTTGCCTCGAAGTGCGACTCGTGCGGGCCCAGCGGCGCGAGTAGCCATGGCGGAAACCCAGGACTCCCCGGCCAAGCCGCGCATCGAGCTGCCGCCTTTACCGGCGGGGGCGATCCCCATCGTCCCGATCCGCAACGTGGCGCTGTTCCCGGGTGTGGTGCTGCCGATCAGCGTCGGCCGGGAACAGAGCATCGCCGCAGCGCAGGAAGCGGTGCGCTCCGGGCACAAGATCGCACTGCTCGCACAGCGCGACCCTGGTGTCGAGAAGCCAAGCGCCGCCGACCTGTACCAGATCGGCGTGCTCGGCACGCTGATTCGCTACGTGACCACGCCCGAGGGGGCACACCACCTGGTGTGCCAGGGCGAGAGTCGCTTCCGCGTGGTGGAGATGGTGCGCGAGACACCCTACTTCGCCGCCCGGATCGAGCAGATTGCCGAGCCGCACGCCACGGGTCCGGAAATCGAGGCACGCTTCGCGTTGCTCAAACAGCGCGCGCTCGAGGCCCTTGCGCTCTTGCCGCAGGCGCCACCGGAGCTCGCGCAGATGATCTCCGGCATCGACTCTGCCGGGCAGCTCGCGGATCTCATCATGAGCTTCATGGACGTGAAGTCGGCCGAGAAGCAGGAAGTGCTCGAGACGCTCGATCTCAAGGAGCGGCTCGACAAGGTGACCCGCATCCTGACGCATCGGGTCGAAGTGCTGAAGATCACCAAGAACATCAGCGAACAGACCCAGGCGGCGCTCGGGGAGCGCCAGCGCGAGGCGGTACTGCGCGAGCAGTTGCGGCAGCTGCAGAAGGAGCTCGGCGAGACCGACGACGGCGCGGGCGAGGTCGCCGAGCTCGAGAAGGGGATCGCGGCGGCGGGCATGCCGCCTGAGGCCGAAGAGCACGCGCGCCGCGAGCTGCAGCGCCTCAAGCGCATGCAGGAGGCGAGCCCCGAGTACGGCATGGTGCGCAACTATCTCGACTGGCTGATTGCGCTCCCCTGGAGCCGCACCGACGCCGAGGACATCGACATCGAGCGGGCGCGGCGCGTCCTCGACGAGGACCACTACGGGCTGGCGAAAGTGAAGCGTCGCATCCTCGAATACCTGGCGGTGCGCAAGCTCAACCCGCAGGGCCGCAGTCCGATTCTGTGCTTCGTAGGGCCGCCCGGGGTGGGCAAGACCTCTCTCGGTCAGAGCATCGCGCGAGCGCTCGGGCTTAAGTTCGTGCGCGTGAGCCTCGGGGGCGTACACGATGAGGCCGAGATCCGCGGCCACCGGCGCACCTACATCGGTGCACTCCCGGGTAACATCATCCAGGCGCTGCGCAAGGCCGGCACGCGCAACCCCGTGTGCATGCTCGATGAGATCGACAAGCTCTCGGCAAGCTTCCACGGCGACCCGAGCTCGGCGTTGCTCGAAGTGCTCGACCCCGAGCAGAACTCGACGTTCCGCGACAACTATATCGCCCTGCCCTTCGACCTGAGCCGCGTGCTGTTCATCGCCACCGCCAACGTCCTCGACACGATTTCCGGACCGTTGCGCGATCGTATGGAGATCATCGACCTCAATGGCTACACCGAGGAGGAGAAACTCGAGATCGCCAAGCGCTATCTGGTGCCGCGGCAGCTGAAGGCGAACGGGCTTGACGGCGCGAAGGTCGCGATCAGCGATCGTGCGCTCTCGCACCTCATCAGCGACTACACGCGCGAGGCGGGCTGCCGCGCTCTCGAGCGGCAGATCGGCGCGCTGATTCGTAACGCCGCCATGCAGATCGCCGAAGGCAAGGCGGGCAGCGTGAGCTTCGATGAGGCTGATCTCGAGCCGGTGCTCGGGCCGACGCGCTTCGAGAACGAGGTCGCGCAGCGCACCAGTGTTCCGGGAGTGGCGACCGGGCTCGCCTGGACCCCGGTCGGCGGCGACATCCTGTTTGTCGAGTCCGCGCGGGTGCCCGGCACCGGCAAGCTGATCCTCACCGGGCAGCTCGGCGACGTGATGAAGGAGAGCGCGCAGGCCGCGTTGAGCCTGCTGAAGGCTCAAGCCGCGGAATTCGGTATCGATGCGCAGCTGTTCGAGGACAGCGACATTCATGTCCACGTGCCGGCGGGCGCAATTCCGAAGGATGGACCGAGCGCGGGCGTTGCGATGTTCGTCTCGCTCGCCTCGCTTCTCAGGCGCGAACCCGTGCGCCCCGACGTCGCCATGACCGGTGAGATCAGCTTGCGGGGCCTGGTGCTGCCGGTGGGCGGCATCAAGGAGAAGACGATCGCTGCGGCGCGCGCCGGCATCAAGCGCGTAATCCTGCCGGCGCGCAACCGCCGTGATCTCGAGGACATCCCGCCAAGCACCCGTGCGATGCTGCGATTCGTCTTCGTCGATCACGTCGCGCAGGCGCTCGAGGTCGCCTTCGGCAGCGACGCGGCGACCGATGGGCCGACTCCCCCTGAGCCGGCACGCGCCAGGACGGCGGCCACTCCCGGACGCAAGGAAGGTCCGCGTCAGCCCGAGACGAGCGTCGGTTCCGCCTCGTAAGTGCTGCCCGTCATGTCGATGGCCGAAGGTCTCATAGACCTCGCCGACTGAGCCGAACATTCTCCGCGAACCACCGGCGCGGATCAGGGGGCCATGAGCCGCGAGACCACGAAGCGCGCGTGTGCGCCGATGCGCCCGATCGCAAGCCGACGGCCGCGACCGGGCGCGGCGTTCGCCGTCATTGCGCTCGCCGCGGCCGCACTCCCGACGGTAGGGCGCGGGGGAACCGGGGAGCCGGACGAGCAGCTGTGGACGGAGCTCGACGTGATCGCCCCGGTTGCAACCAACACGACGATCACCGGTATCGCCCAGCTGCGCCTCAGCGAGACGCTGCCCAATCCCATACTCACCGCGCTGGGTGCGGACCTGAACTACAAGATCGGGGAGTGGACGCTCGGTGTGGGCTACCGGCACGAGGTCACCGGCAATCGCCAGGGCGAGGAGCCCGATATCACCCAGGTCCTCCGACTCCCCGTGACCTGGGCGCATCGCTTTGGGCGCAGCACGGTGGCCATCCGCATAATGCCTCAGGACACCCTCACCGCCTCGAGTAATCCGTGGCGTCTGCGACTTCGGGCGGAATACCGGTGGGCGACCGAGAATTGGGGGCCGATTTCCTACCTCTACACCAACGATGAAGTCTTCTACCAGTTTTCCGACGATGAGTTCTTTCGCAACCGCTTTCAGGCCGGATTGAACCTGCGCTTCGGCGAGCGCACGGGCCTGCGTCTCTACTACCAGCGCCAGGACAGCAAGAACCAGACCCCGGGCGCGATCAATGCGCTCGGGGTGCTCGGGGTAATCGATTTCGATTAGCCTCGCGCACCTGCCGGCGCGCTACCCATCGCGGGCAGCTCAGCGTTGCCAGAGGATCTGCGCCGCCTCGAGCGGAACCGCAAACTCCCCTGCAGGCACGATGCGCGCGACGAAATCGCTCGCGGGACGGGACGCCGGCACGCTCGCGGTGTAGAGGGCGTGCGTTGCGGGCGCCGCGATGGCCGCAGTAGCCGCTGCTGCCGCGGGAGCCGCGGTCGCGGGTGCTGCCTGGGGCACCATTGGCTGTCGCACCAGCGGTTGACCCCCGCGCGCTTCGGCGTATAGCTCGATGCGCAGCAGCGCCGGGTCCAGCGCGCCGTAGTCGACCTCGACTGCGAAGTGGTGCGCGCCTGCACGCGTCTCGACGTCCACGCGGCCGAAACGGAGGCTCCCCCAGTCCCGCTCGAGCCTTTGCAACTGCTCGGCGATCTCGACGCCGCGCCGCGCCCCATCCCCGCTACGCTGACGGAAGGCCGAGGCGGCGGGCAGGTAGTACGTGTTGACGTACTCGCGCACGCTGCGATTCGCGGAGAAGCGCGGCGTCAGCTGCGCCATGCTCGCGCGGACGCGCGAGACCCAGGTTTTCGGGATGCCATTGACATCACGGGCATAGAACTCCGGGATGACCTCATGCTCGAGAAGGTCGTAGAGGCGGGAAGCCTCGGTGGCATCCCATGACGGGTCATCGTCATGCTCGTTGCCGTCGCCGAGCGCCCAGCCGAACTCGGGTCGATACGCCTCCGCCCACCAGCCATCGAGCTCCGAGAGATTGAGCCCGCCGTTCACCAGCACTTTCATGCCGCTCGTGCCACAGGCTTCCCACGGGCGGCGCGGCGTATTGATCCAGAGGTCGACGCCCCCGACGAGCCGCTCCGTCAGCAACATGTCGTAGTCGCTGAGGAAGACCGCGTGTGGTCGCACATCCGGCTGGCGCACGAACTGCACCCAATCGCGGACCAGCGCCTGGCCGGCAACGTCGGCGGGGTGCGCCTTGCCGGCGAGAATCAGCTGCACGGGTCGCTGTGGATCGTTCAGCAGCCGGACGAGTCGCTCGCGGTCGTACAGCAGCAGATTGGGGCGCTTGTAGGTGGCGAACCGTCGGGCAAACCCGAGCGTCAGCACGTGCGGATTCAGCAGCTGCGCGCAGCTCTTGATCGCCTCCGCGCCCGCACCCGAGGCGCTGAGCTGCCATCTGAGCCGCTCACGCACGTACTCGACCAGCGAGGCACGCACCGCGTTGCGGAATTCCCATATGGCCGCATCCGAGGTCATGGCGCAGGCCCCCGGCATGCTTTCAAGCTCCTCGAGCCAGCGCCCCTTGCCACAGGCGCGCGTCCACAGCTCGTCAGCTTGCGGCGAATCCCAGCTCGGCGCGTGAACGCCGTTGGTGACCGAGCCCACCGGCACCTCATCCGGCGGCCGGCGCGGGAACAGAGGCAGGAAGATGCGGCGGCTCACCTCACCGTGCAGACGGCTGACGCCATTGACCGCGCCGCTTCCGTGCACGGCGAGATAGGCCATGTTGAAGGGCTCGGAGGCGTCGCGCGCATCGGCCCGCCCGAGCGCCAGCAGCCTCTCGAGCGGCACCTGCAGCTCCTCGCGCGCGTAGCCCCCGAGGTATTGCTCGATGAGATGCGGATCGAAGCGATCGAAGCCCGCCGGGACCGCGGTGTGGGTGGTGAACAGGTTGCCGACGCGGGTGACGGTGAGGGCCGCATCGAACGCAAGACCGCCGCGCCGCATGAGCGAGCGGGCCCGCTCGAGAATCGCGAACGCCGCGTGCCCTTCGTTCAGATGACACACTTCCGGCGCCTGACCGAGCCGCTCGAGCAGCCGCCAGCCGCCGATGCCGAGCGCAAGCTCCTGCTGCAACCGCAGCTCCGGCCCGCCGCCATAGAGCTCGCTGGTGATGGCGCGGTGGGTTGGGTAGTTGGCCGGATCGTTGCTGTCGAGCAGATAGAGTTGTAACCGCCCGACCTGCACCTGCCAGGTGCGTAGCCAGAAGGCGCCCCCCGGAAATGCCAGGCGCAGACGCAGCCACTGGCCATCGGGCGCGCGCAGCGGACGCACTGGGAGCTGGCCCGGGTCGTTGTAGGGGAAGAGCGCCTGTTGAGCGCCGTCCGCGTCGATGACCTGTCGAAAGTAACCCTGCTGGTAGAGCAGTCCCACGCCGACGACCGGGACGCCGAGATCGCTCGCGGCCTTGAGCTGGTCACCCGCGACGTTGCCGAGCCCGCCGGCGTAGATGGGCAGCGCCTCGCTCAGCATGAACTCCATACTGAAATAGGCGACGCGCTCGAGCGCCGCGGGACCGTGAGCGTGCTGGAACCATGCGGGCGCCTCGCGCGCCTGACCCGCTGCGCTCAGCAGCTCATCCACTCGCCGGCTGAAAGCCGGTTCCGCCAGCAGCTGTGCGAATCGCTCGCGCGAGACGGTCTGCAGCACGATCCACGGGTTGCGTGTGCTCGCCCAGAGCTCGGGCTCGAGGCGCCGCCACAGCTCGTCGGTCGCGTGATTCCAGGACCAGCGCAGGTCGAGCGCGAGACGCTCGAGCGATGCGAAGACACCGTCGGTCTTGTCGTCGTGCGGGTCGCCCATCACTTCTGTGCCTGGTGGTACTCGCGACGGATACGTGCGAGGTCGACGGTCGGTTTGGGGTAGGTCAGCCCGAGCGTTTCGAGGTGCTCCACGACGATCCGCGCGACGGCGAGATTGCGGAACCACTTGTGGTTGGCTGGGATGATGAACCACGGCGCGCGCGCGGTGCTGCAGCGCGACAGTGCCTCCTCGTACGCCACCATATAGTCATCCCAGTAGCGGCGTTCCGTGTAATCCGCCTCGCTGATCTTCCACTGCTTGGTGGGATCGTCGAGGCGGTCCTTGAAGCGGGCCAGCTGCTCTTCCTTCGAGATGTGAAGGAAGAACTTGAGAATGTGGGTGTGATTCTCGGCGAGCCCCTGCTCGAAGTTGTTGATGAGGTCGTAGCGCGCCGACCACACGCGCTTTGGCACCAGGTTGTGGACGCGCACGATCAGCACGTCCTCGTAGTGCGAGCGGTTGAAGATCACCACCTCGCCGCGTGTCGGGGTCACCCGGTGCACGCGCCAGAGAAAATCGTGCGCCGCCTCCTCTGCCGAGGGTTGGCGGAACGGCACGACCCGACAGCCCTGTGGATTCATGGCCCCGAGGAAGTGCTTGATGGTGCCGTCCTTACCGCCGGTGTCGAGCGCCTGCAGACAGATGAGCAGCGACTGCTGCCGATCCGCGTAGAGCATGTCCTGCAGAGTGAGCAGTCGCTGGCGACATGTCTCGAGCTCCTTGTCAGCATCCTCACGGTCCGCGTGTTGGTCCTTGAAGCCCGGATCGATGTCCTTCAGCCTGACCGCGCTGCCGGGCTGCACCTTGAAGCGTTCGAGGTAGTTCACTGCATCTCCTCACGAGCGGGCGTGCGCAATTCTCCTACAGCTGCGTAGCGGGCACATGTCCGGCGCGGCCCGGCCACGCTCCCGCACGTGCTTGCGCGGTGCCCTCGGCCGCGCGTCGCGTCATATTTTGATATTATCTATATGGTTAATTAATATGGCCGCAATGAGCTCCGCCCGCACCGCCCAGCGCGCCATCGGCCGCCCGCCCCGCATCGCGGGCATCGACGCGCGCGAGTCGCTGCTCGACGCCGCGGTCGAGCTTTTTGCGGAGAACGGAGTCGCCGGGACCCCCATCGCCGCAATCGCAGCCAGGGCCGGCGTCACGCCCGCGATGGTGCACTACTACTTCAGGAATCGCGATCAGCTGCTGGATGCGGTTGCCGGGGAGCGTTTGCTTCGCATCGTGAGCGGCGTGTGGACGCCCGTCGCCGCATGCAAGGAGCTCGAGCCGATGCTGCGCGGTCTGGTGCAGCGCATCGTACAGGCCGCCGAAGTCAACCCCTGGCTGCCGTCGCTGTGGCTGCGCGAGGTGGTGAGCGAGGGCGGACAACTGCGCGCGCGCCTCGTCAGGTTTTTGCGTCTGGAGCTCATCCAACACCTGATCTCGACCGTCGCGGCGGCGCAACGCCGCGGCGAGATCAGCGCGGAGATCGAGCCGCGTCTGGTGCCCGTCTCGGTGCTCGGGCTCACGCTGCTGCCGCTCGCCAACCTGCGCCTGCTGCAGCAGGTGCCGCTGCTGCGAGGCGTCGGACGCAAGGACATCGGACGTCACGCCGAGGCGCTGCTCGCGAGTGCCTTCGCCAAAGCCCCCCGGCGGCGCGCGCTGTCCCGTTAGCAAAATGACTCGGCAGGAAAGATTTATGACCGAAGCGCCCAGGACCTTGCTGATAGGGATGTTGGTTGCCGTGCTCACGGGATGCTACGGCTCGAGCAATCCGAGCTATCAGGGCTACGTCGAGGGGGAGTTCGTCTACCTGGCGTCCTCGCAACCGGGACATCTCGAGCATCTCGCCGTGACTCGCGGGCAGCAGGTCGCGGGCGGTGCGCCGCTCTTCAGCCTGGAGGCGACCGAGGAGGAGGCGGAAGAGCACCAGGCGCAGCGCCAGTTGGCGGTCGCGGAGGCGCAGCTGCGGGACATCGAGACCGGCAAGCGGCCGCCGGAGATCGACGTGATCCGCGCGCAACTGCTGCAGGCTCAGGCCGCGGCGCGCAAGTCGGCGCAGCAGCGTGAGCGCGACGAGGCCCAGTACCGCGCCGGCGGCATCTCGCGCGAGCAGCTCGAGGCGACGCTCGCGCAGGCGACGAGCGATGCGGCGCACGTGAGCGAGCTCCAGAGCCAGCTCGACGTCGCCCGGCTGCCGGGCCGCCAGCAGCAGTTGAAGGCACAGTCCGCGCAGGTGCTGTATGCGCAGGCCGTGCTTGCCCAGGCGAGCTGGCGTCTCGGGCAGAAGTCGGTCTCGGCGCCGCGGGCGGGGCTCGTGTACGACACGATGTATCGCGTAGGCGAGTGGGTCGCAGCCGGAAATCCGGTGGTGCGCATGCTGCCGCCGCAGAACATCAAGGTGCGTTTCTTCGTACCGGAAACTGTCGTGGGGAGTCTGGCGGTCGGCCGCAAGGTGAGCCTCCACTGCGATGGCTGCGCGGCCGACATACCGGCAACAATCACCTACGTGTCATCGGAATCCGAGTACACCCCGCCCGTCATCTACAGCAACGAGACGCGCGGGAAGCTGATCTACATGATCGAGGCGCATCCGACGCCGGAAGATGCCGTGAAGCTCCATCCCGGACAGCCGCTCGCGGTGCGGCTGCTGTGAATGCCGCGGCTACTCCCGCGATCGAGGTTCGCGGGCTCAACAAGAGCTTCGGCGACAAGCACGTGGTAACGGACCTGTCGCTCACGGTGCAGCCGGGAGAGATCTTCGGCTTCCTCGGGCCCAACGGCAGTGGCAAGACGACCTCGATCCGCATGATGTGCGGGCTCCTCACACCGGATTCGGGCAGCGGGACCTGTCTCGGCTACGACATCCTGACGGAAAGCGAGCAGATCAAGCGCAACGTCGGCTACATGACGCAGCGCTTCTCCTTCTGGGAGGATCTCTCGATCCGTGAGAACCTCGACTTCGTGGCGCGCGTCTACGAGATGCCCAACCGCACCGAGGCGGTGAACGAGTCGCTCCACCATCTCGGGCTCGCCGATCGGTCTGAGCAGCTGGCCGGCGAGCTCTCGGGCGGCTGGAAGCAGCGCCTGGCGCTCGCTGCGTGCATGCTGCACCGGCCGCGCCTGCTGCTGCTCGATGAGCCGACCGCCGGAGTCGATCCGACCGCGCGTCGCGACTTCTGGGAGGAGTTGCATCGGCTCGCGAGCGTGGGCATATCGGTGCTGGTCAGCACGCACTACATGGACGAGGCCGAACGCTGTCACAAGCTCGCCTTCATCGCCTGGGGCAAGCTGCTGGTGCAGGGCACGGCGGCCGAGGTGGTGGCGAGTCAGCGCCTGAGCACCTGGTCGATCCACGGCGAGCATCTCGCGGCGGTTGCGCAGCGGCTGCACGGCAAGCCGGGCGTTGATCAGACGGTGGTCTTCGGCTCATCGCTCCATGCCATCGGACCCGATGGGTCAGCACTCGAGGAATCCGTTACCGCGGAAGCCCGGACGGCTGGGCTCAGGGCCGAGCGCATCGACACCGGGATCGAGGACGTGTTCGTGTACCTCATGAGCAAGTCCACTCCTCCGCAGGGGGCGCCGGCCTCATGAAGCGGCACGACGTCTTCTCCGCCGCGCGCTGGTGGAGCGTGGTCCGCAAGGAGTTTCTGCAGCTGCGGCGCGATCGCATCACCTTCGCGATGATCGTCGGCATCCCCATCATGCAGTTGACGCTCTTCGGCTACGCCATCAACTCCGACCCCAAGCACCTGCTGACCGGACTCCTGGTGCAGGATCACAGTGAATTCACGCGGACGTACATTGCCGGAATGGCGGCCTCCAACTACTTCGACCTGGTGCAGGAGATGCCCAACGAGGCGGCCGCGCGCAACGCGCTCGCGCGCGGGCAGGTGCAGTTCGTGCTGACCATCCCGCCGGATTTCACCCGGCGACTGTTGCGTGGTGAGCGCCCACCGCTGTTGCTCGAGGCAGATGCCACCGACCCCTCAGCCACCGGCAACGCCATCGCCGCCGCCTTGCAGCTGCCGCAATCGGTCGCCAGCAAGGACCTCGTCGGCGCGCTGGCGCCGCTCGCCGGTGGCCAGTCGCCCTTCGAAGTGCGCGTGCACAGTCTCTATAACCCCGAGGGCATCACGCAGTACTTCATCGTGCCGGGCCTCATGGGCGTCATCCTCAGCATGACACTGGTCCTCATGACCGGGCTCGCGATCACCCGCGAGCGCGAGCGCGGCACGATGGAGAACCTGCTGGCGATGCCGCTGCGCCCGCTCGAGGTGCTGAGCGGCAAGATCGTGCCCTACATCCTCATCGGGCTGATCCAGGTGAGCATCATTCTCGGGGCCGCTCGGCTCATGTTCCAGGTCCCCTTTGCCGGCAACCTCATTACCTTCTACTGCGCCGCACTCTTTTTCATCGCCGCGAATCTCACCGTGGGCATCTCGCTGTCGTCGCTCGCGCAGAACCAGCTGCAGGCCATGCAGCTCACCATGTTCTATTTCCTGCCGAACATCCTGCTATCGGGCTTCATGTTTCCGTTCCAGGGTATGCCGCGCTGGGCGCGCGTCATCGGCGAGGTGTTGCCGCTCACGCACTTCAATCGCCTGATGAGAGGAATCCTGCTCAAGGGCAACGGCTGGCCGGATCTGTGGACCGATGTCTGGCCGATCGCGATCTTCATCGCACTCGTCATGTTCGTCGCGCTGCGGTTCTACCGCAGGACGCTCGACTGATGGAGGGGATCACCATGCGCACGCGCCATTTCGACCTCGCCGCCGTCGGTGGCCTCGCGACCGTGACTCTGCTCTCGGCCTGCGCCGTGGGCCCCGACTTCAGGCAACCGGCGGCACCGGTGACTGACCACTACAGTGCCGGCGAGGAACCGCGCGCCACGGCGGCCGCGACCGGCGAGGCCGGCGCGGCGCAGCATTTCGTGCCCGGGGCGGTCGTGCCCGAGCGCTGGTGGGAGTCGTTCCGCTGCGATGCCCTCAACGCGCTCGTCGAGGAGGCCCTCGCGCACAGCCCGACGGTGCTCGAGGCCCGCGCACGTCTCGAGGAAGCCCAGGCAGATCTCACCGCGCAGAGCCGTGGCACGCTCTACCCGGCACTCGACGCGCAGCTCGGTATCACGAGGCAGAGGGTCAACCCCGCGGCGTTCGGTTTTCCTCAAATCCCGGCCTCACCGCCCTTCACGCTCTACAACGCCCAGGTGAACGTGTCGTACACGCTCGATGCCTTCGGCGGAGAGCGTCGCATGATCGAGGGCGCGCGGGCGCAGACCGAGTACGTGTCGTACGAGAGCGAGGCGGCGAAGCTCACACTGGCGGCCAACATCGTGTCCGCGGCGATTCGGCAGGCGGACCTCGAGGCGCAGGTCAGCTACACCGAGCGGCTGCTCGAGGCGCAGGCACGCCAGGTCGCGATCAGCGAGCAGCGCTACCGCGCCGGGGGCATTGCCCTCGAGGACCTTCAGAATCAGCACACTCAGCTCGAGCAGCTGCGCGCGACGCTCCCGACCCTGAGGGCCCAGCGGCAGCAGGTCGATCACCAACTCGCCGTCTACACCGGCAACCCCCCCGCCTCAGCCTCCGTGCCGCGCTTCAAGCTGGAGGACCTGCACCTTCCCGAGGAGCTGCCTCTGACGTTGCCGTCCGACCTGGTGCGGCGGCGACCCGATGTGCGCGCCTCGGAAGCGCTCTGGCATCAGGCCGGCGCCAACGTCGGAGTCGCGACCGCGAACCTCTTCCCGAACCTCACCATCTCGGGCTACGCGGGCTCGGACACTACCAAGATCTCCGATCTGGTGGACAGCTTCAACGTCTGGAGCATCGGCGCAAAGCTCCTGCAGCCCATCTTCCATGCCGGCGAGTTGCGCGCGAAGAAGCGATCTGCCGTTGCCGCGTACGACGTGGCTGCGCAGGCCTACGAGCAGACCGTGCTCGAGTCGCTGCAGCAGGTGGCCGACGGCCTGCGCACCCTGGAAGCCGACGCCCTGGCACTTCAGGCACGCGCGAAAGCCTCGCGGGAGTCCGCTGCCAGCTACGCGATCGCCAGCGACCGATTTGCCGCGGGCGGCATCAGTGAGCTCTCGCTCATCGATGCGCAGCGCCAGGACCTGCAGAGCGAGCTCGATCGCAGCCGCGCCGAAGCCCAGCGCTTCACCGACACGGTGGCGCTGCTGCACGCGGTGGCGGGGACGACCTGATGCAGGGAGCGCCGTGATGCGCAGGCGACCGGATCCGCCGGCCCTGCGCGCACGGCCGCGCAGCGCCCTCAGCGGAACAACGGTTGGTTGAGGATCGAGCCCGTGCCGACGGGCGTGCCGAGGGTGAGCCAGGCGGCCCAGTCGCCCGTGGCCTTGCCGATCCCGAGAGTCACCGTACCGATGGGAGTGCGGCCGCCGAGGTAACCCGAGACGCCGTATAGCGAGCCGTTAGGCAGCGGATCGACGCGGTCGTACACCTCCGCGCCTTGCACACCGAGTCCGCCGTAAAGCGCCTGGTTCGCGATCGGCAGGATATCGGCGATGCGCCAGAGAAAGTCACCGCGAACGGTCCAGTAGCGGCGCGCGCGGATTTCGCCGGGAGCGTACCCCGGAAAGCTCTGCGGGCCCCCGAGCGAGAAGGCGCGGTCGGCGGGTAGCGTGGTGCCGAGGTCCGAGCCGCCGGCGACCGTAAGCCACAGCGACGTGCGGCTGATGCGCAGTGCCTCGCGAGCGGCGATCTCGAGCCGCTCGAAGTCGCGAGTTGCGCCGAGGGCCTCGGTCGACCAGAAATACTGGAGCGCAGCAGCGGTGCCACGGGTAGCAAAGCTTGCCGCATCGCGCGTGTCGTAAAACGCACTCCCGGCAAGCCCGGCGTCCGTGGCCCAGCCGGTCGGCAGCTCCGGAACCCCGGTGTCCACCTCTATGTTGCGGCGGTCGGCCCAGTAGGCCGCCCTGACCTGGCTGCTGTTGCCAACGTTGGCACCGAAATCCATGTGAGCCATGAGATCGTTGAAAAAATACTGAGCCACGCGGCGGTAGTCACTGTAGACATACTCGAGCGATCGGGACGCAGCGGCCGCGGGCTCGACAAAGAAGGTCTGGCTCACATCGAGCGGCTGGTACAGGCTCGTTGCGAAGAGTGAGGTCGTGCCGATCTCGAGCTCGTTGCGCCACTGGCCGCCGTACGGATTGAGCCAGCGCCGCACGTACTGCAGATCGAGCTCAAACAGCAGCACCCCGCCCCCCGCTGCGTATAGCCCGCCGCCCCCCCGCACGTAATCGGGACCAATCTGTTTCTCCGTCGGGCGCCATACGAGCTCGGGATTGTCCGGATCCCCGCGGAGCTGGTACTCGACGCCCTGCAGATCCTCGAGCGCGGCGAGCCGTGCAGCGTCGCGACTGATCGCCGCGATGTCGACAGTGTCGCCTGCACGGACGCTCGTCACGTTGCGCAGATACTCCGGATTGACGTACTTGAGTCCTTCAAATCGGACCGCGGCGATTCGAATCTCGATGTTCTGGTTTACGGCGACCCGCTGCCGCCACGCGAGGTATTGGTCGGGGGGGACAGAGAGGGCTGTCAGCTGTCGCGCCATGGCCCGAGCCGCCTTCTCGCCAAGCGGAATGGTCTCGGCCGTGCGCTCGAAATCCGACGAGCCGATGTCGCCCGTATCGACGTCGATGCGCACGTCGCGGGGCGTCAGCGTCGCAAGCTGCAGGCGTTCGTTCTCTTCCATCGTGATGTCGGTGCTGCGCCAGATCAGGCTCGCGCCCGACACCAGCTGTTGGCGCGTCACGGTCGGTTTGACGAGGTTCACCGCAATGACGACGTCTGCGCAGGTGTCGCGGGCCACGTCGATCGGCAGGTTGCGCACGATGTAGCCGTCCGAGAGGACGTACTGATCGGTAATGACGGGCGGGAACGCGCCGGGGATCGCCATGCTGGCCCGCATGGCCATCGCGATGTCGCCGTGATCGAGCACCACCATTTTTCCGCTGACCATGTCGGTGGCCACCGCGCGGTACGGGATCGGCAGCTGGTTGAAATCCGAGACGGAGCGAGCTTTCGCGACGTAGGTACGCAGCACGTCCTCGATGCGACTTGCGGCAATCAACCCCCCCGGGGTGACAATCTTGCGGCCTTTCAGCCCAAACTCGAGCGCCCCGCTGGTGTCGTTGAAGCGCTTCTGCTCGACCGGCTCGAGCGGCCGGCTACCGACACCGCCGACGGCCGACTTCCAGTCGACTGCCCTGACGAAGCGCTCGATCTCGCTCGCCGACATGCCGGAGGCATAGCCACCCCCGACGAGTGCCCCCATGCTGGTTCCCGCGATGCAGTCGACCGGGACGCGCAGCTCCTCGAGTACCTTGAGCACGCCGATGTGCGCTCCGCCACGCGCTCCGCCGCCCGCGAGCGCAAGTCCCACGCGGGGGCGCTTGGCGGTCGCAACCGCCGACCCCGTATCGTGCGCGGCCGCCCCGGTATCCTGTGCTGCCGCTCCGGAAGCGACCAGCGCGGCGAGGCACGCCAACAGTCCGCGGTGTGCTGCAGCAGCCAACGGAGCGAACAATGGACGCAAATCAGCCCCCTGGTTGGATGCTCGACGCACGCGTCCCCGATCCCGCCCACGCACGCCCGGCCAGCGCTCCACCGGGCTGTTACGTTGTGCGGGAGGCGCGCCGGCCGTTATGCCGATAATCTATCGTCCTGTTGCACCCCGAGGCTACCCCATGCCGGCGATGCCCAAGCGGATGGCGCAAGTAATGGCCCTGGTGCTGCTCGCGGTGCTGATGCTCGGCATGAGCGCGTGGGGGGTGCTGGCCCTCCTCTACTGGGACCATGCCACCCCGCTGCTGCGCAACGCGCTCGCTGCGGCCTACGCTGGCGCGGCGCTGATCCTCATCGGCGCCTTCGCGCTGCGCCGCCCGCGGTGGCAGGCCCTGGCTGCCTTCATGGCGCTCTTTGCGCTACTGCTGGCCTGCTGGAGCGCGATCGAGCCCTCCAATCACCGCGACTGGGTGCCCGAGAACGCGGTCCTCGCCTATGCCTCGATCGACGGTGACCGCGTCACGCTGCACAACATCCGCAACTTCGACTACCGCAGCGAGACCGATTTCACGCCCGCCTATTACGACCACACCTTCGATCTGCGCCAGCTCGATGCCGTCGACCTGTTTGCCTCCTACTGGATGGGGCCGACGATCGCGCACGTGTTCCTGAGCTTCGGCTTCGCCGACGGCAATCATGTGGCCATCTCCATTGAGACGCGCCGCCAGCGCGGCGAGGGATACTCCTCAGTCAAGGGGTTCTTCCGTCAGTACGAGCTTTACTATGTGGTGGGCGATGAGCGGGACCTCGTCAGGCTGAGGACCAATTACCGCCGGAACCCGACGGAGCAGGTGTATCTCTACCGGCTGCGCGGCAGTGCCGACAATGCACGGCGCCTGTTTCTCGAGTACGCGCATCAGCTCAACGCACTCAAGGAGCACGCCGAGTGGTACAACACGCTGACCACTAACTGCACCAGCGCCATCTGGCTCAACTCGCGGGTGAATCCCGGACGCATCCCTTACTCCTGGAAGATACTGCTCAGCGGCCACGTGCCCGAGTACCTCTACGAGCAAGGCAGGGTCGACACCAGCGTACCGTTTGAGGAGTTGCGGCGGCGCGCGCTGATAAATCCGCTCGCACAGGCCGCGGACGGCGCTGCCGACTTCTCGCAGCGGATCCGTGCCGCCTTGCCCGGGAGCGACGAGGATCGGCGGCAGGTCGGGCGAGCAACCATTGCGCAACGGGGACCGCTGACTCCTAAAGACGCCGTCCCGCTGAGCGGGCATCAGTAGGCTGAACGCCGATCGGCTCGGGCCGCCGCCAGGGCAAACGACTCATGCGCCAGCGATCACCGAGCTCCACGGACACGGAGGCGCGCAATCGCCGGTCGCCGGCGACAGACTCGCGCCGTGCCAGCATCGCGCATTTCATCGCCAGGCATCAGCGCAGCGTCCTCGTGTGCTGGGTCGTGCTGCTGCTCTTCGTGATCCTGATCGTGGCTGAAGTCGTCTTGCGCTACAGCGTCCCTTATCAGATGCACTACTACACGCCGATCAGGATATCGAACCGACTCGACAGCTACTCCTTCGGGGACATACCGTTCAACTCCAACGGCTATCCTGATCGGGAATGGGACGCGACCGACACACGCGAGCGCGTGGGCTTCTGGGGTGATTCGATTACGAGCGGCGTGGGGGCCGGCTTTGGTTACCGTTACAGCGATATCATCCGCGACTCGCGCCAGGACCGCTATTACATGAATTTCGGCGGTCCCGGCGAGGACGGCATCGCGGACGACGCGGCCATCGGGAAGATCCTGACGCTCGTCGAGCGGTTCCGGCTGAGCAAAGTGGTTTATGCCATGGACCTCAACGACATCCTGCCGGACAAGGACTCGGTCGTCGCGCAACGGCCGCCGCTGCACGGCGTGAAGCGGCTGATCAAGAAGTACCTGGACTTCCTCAGAACGCGCTCCTACGTGTACTACTACCTGCGACTCAAGCTTACCAGCCTCGCGGTTCGCCTCGGGTACGGCTATCACGGCGACGAGATGTACGAGCTTCATCCCGCGCGCAATGCGGCGATCGTCGAGCAGACGGTCAGACGGATCAACAGGCTGTCGGCGGCCTTGCAGACGAAGGGTGCGGGGCTTTGCGTGCTTGTATTCCCCTACGAGATGCAGGTGTCGACGGACGCTGCCTCCCGTTACCGGAGAGACGGTATCCGCTGGTCGAGCGAGTTGCTTGCGGGCGAGCCGCAAAAGACAATTCTACGTGGGCTGAGCCCCGAGATCGGCGCGGTGGATCTTACTGCTGCATTCGCCCAGATGGCGAACTCCTCTCAGCGTATCCGCGTCGGCCAGTACTTCGTCTTCAATCGCGGCGATGCACTCGACTGGATTCATCCCAACCGCGACGGCCATCGCCTGATCGCGGAGTACCTGTTGAAGAGCACGCGATCCTGCCTATAGTGGCCGCGCTCGAAGGGCGCCAGGCGGTCCTCGGCCGGCGAGGGTAGGAAAACGTCGAGCAGTCCGCTGGAAAGGGCGATGAGACCCGCGACGATCAACGCCAGCACGACGATCGGACGAAGCCACACCTTTCGTCGGTCGCGCAAAAAGATAAAGAGTTCAGTGAGAAAGGTCATTTTCGCCGACAAATTGTAGCAGCGCGCTCACGGCGGATGGCACGTTACGGATGCAGCACGCTGACCTCAGAGCGCAGCGCTGCAGCGGCGCCGAGTCCGTACGAGAAGCGTGCGCGGTGTTTCTCCCTATGGTCAGCCGGGATTTAGGTCTTTAACTTTTCGGCCCGCGAGCGATAATAAAACGGCTTAGCCCTCGGCTCAGGTCGCGAGGGGTTGCTCTTGATCGACGCAATCGGCTTGGCACTACTCGTCGGCGCACTGATCTCGCTGTGCGCCTACCACTTGCGGCGGCGGAACATCGCCGCTTTCGCGCGACGCGCGACTCAGGGCAGCGCCTCGGAGCGGGAAGCCGCGTTTGCCTTGGGCCGCATGATCTTCGCGGATGTGAAACGTCGCGGACGAGACCCGATCTTGATTCCCCTCCTCGCCGCGCTCGGCGCCTCGCCGAGCACGATTCTCAGGAAGGGCGGCTGCTGTTCCGGAGTCCACCGACTCTTTATAGCCTGCCTCGACAGCATCGGCATACGCTCGGCACAGATCACCGTATTCCGCCGCAAGGACCCGGCGGCAGCGCATTGCCTGGTGCAGGTCGCCGCAGACGGTACCAACATTCTCATCGACGTCGACTATGGCGTGTGGCTCCGTCAGCCGGATGGGCGCCCCATCGACCTTCTCGGCCTGCGCTCCGGACTGACCCCCGTTATCGAGCCCTTCGTTCTCGACCGCAAAGCATCCTACGTGGACGGCCAGCGATCGCGTCCGGCGGGTTATCCGGATCGGGAATACTATCTCTTTGACTACGAGTTGACGCGCACCGCCAACTGGGCCGAGACCTGGATGCGACGCGCGCTCTACCCGCTGCTGCATCGCCTCACCGCAGGTCGCGTGGATTGTCTGTTGTTACCGCCGATTTGCGAGTGGCCGGAAGTACTGGTAGCGGCCGGGCTGTGTACGAGTGCGCTCGGCCTGCTGGTGGCGCGAGCCCTCGTGCTCTAACCTCAAATCACTTTCGGGCGCCGATCGTGCGGCTCCGCCTAGGGGTGGGCGGCGAGGGGTTGCGCACTCGATGTGTGCGTGACGGTGGTGGCGACCGGGCCGGTGCGCGTCGTCCCGTTCGCGCGGAAGCGGTCGCGGTAGTGCCGCGGTGTCGTGTTGAAGCGCCGCTCGAAGGCACGGCGGAAGGTGTCCGCGCTGCGAAAGCCGACCGACTCGGCGATGCGGGCAATCGAAGTCCGGGTGGCGGTCATGCGCCGGCGTGCCTCATCGAGACGCAGCATCTCGACCACGCGGCCCGGCGGCAGTCCGAAGGCCTTGACGAAGCGGCGCGTGAGACTCCGGGGCGATACGCAGATGCGCGCCGCCAGTGCCTCCACCGACAGATCCTCCTCCGGGTGCGCGCTCACCCACGTGATCAGCTCGTTCAGGCGGTCGCGCGCCGCTGCCTGGAATTGCAGCGGCGCGGAGAACTGCGCCTGTCCCCCGTCACGTTTGAGGTAGACGACCATCTCGCGGGCGACCGCCAGGGCGAGATCGGCTCCATGGTCGGCTTCGATCAGCGCCAGTGCGAGGTCGATGCTGGCCGTGACTCCTGCCGCCGTCCAATACGGCGCGCTCTCCACGAAGATGGCATCCGGATCCACCTGCAACGACGGAAAGCGCCGCGCGACGTCGAGGGCGAAGCGCCAGTGCGTAGCGACGCGCCGGCCGTCGAGGAGACCCGTCGCGGCCAACGCGTAGATGCCGATGCAAACGCTCGCCATGCGCCGGAGATCTGCGGCACGGTGCTTGAGCCACGCGGCGATGGGTGTGCTGATTGCGGGATCGAGCGCGCCGCCACCCCCTGCGACGATCACGGTGTCGAGCCCGACCGGTGAGCGTTCGAGCGCGCAGTCGGGTGCGAAGCGCAGTCCCGACTCGGCCAGGAAAGGCTCGGGCGTGGTGCTCAAAAGGACCCCGCGATAGATCGGCGTGACACCGCCTGCGATCTCCGCGGCGATCGCAAACGCATCGAAAGGACCCACGACATCGAGGGCCGCCACACCGGGGTAGGCGATGATGCCGATCTGCCGCGTCAGGGCATTCTTCACTGCTGCTCCAGCCATCCACTGCCGTGCTGTTCCATCCACTGCCTCAGTGTTGCAGGTAGTCGGCGCACCTCATTTGATGAGACAGCCGAATGGCAGATTTGGTTTGAACACCACACGCACATGAAAGCCCTGCGCCTGCACCGCCGAACGCGATGTTGGACCGCAGCGCACGCACAGTCTTTTCAGCTCACCGCACCAACCCGGCAGCTCATCGCACCCGTGCGGAGTCACGTCCCCGAGATCGTTGCGACCGGCTCGGGCGTCGGTGTTGCAGGCACGCGGCCCGCGCACCGCCGGCGGCCGTGCGCCTTCGCGCAGGGCTTGAGCTGAACTGTAATGCGGCTTCGGGCAACTACATTTCATTGAGGGCCCGCCTCGGCGCCCCCCATTCAGTGGCCATTCAGGTTGCTCACGTAATCGTATGGGCTTCGCGGGGCGAGGATCTCGCCGGCTGGTAGCAGCAGGAGTGATCTGTGGTCCTTCAAGTGCTTGGTGTGGTGCTCGTTTTTGCAACAGTGTGGGCGGCCCTTCAGATCGAAGGCGTCCCAGTGGATTGCTGTGCCGGTGATGGCAAGGATGGCTGTGCGGGCACGAGCATCCCCAGCGTTCCCCAGTTCTCTCCGTCACGATCGGCGGATCCAGCCGCAAGTCTGATATAGGGCGCGCACGCCTCGCGCAGCGACCTTCGCACCCCACCGGTGCACCGTCATCTAACAAAGGCCGCTTTGCCGGTTGCTCATGACTTCGTGTACCGTTTAGGTCATCGGTCGGCTGGCGGTGCGTTTCAGGGGGTACGAGCCATGGTTGGATACGTCACTTTGGGCACCAACGATCTTGCGCGTGCAGCGAGGTTCTATGATGCCATCGCCACGGAATTAGGCGTTGGCAGGATGATGGAGACGGAGCGTTTCATCGCCTGGGGTATACCCGGGGGTGGTGCTGGAATCGGCTTGGCGCTGCCATTCGATGGCAAGCCAGCGACCGTGGGCAATGGTGTCATGGTGGCGCTGGAGGCCAAGGACCAAGCACAGGTCGAGCGCATCTACCGGCTGGCGCTATCGCTGGGCGGGAAGGATGAAGGTGCACCCGGCGCGCGCGGCGAAGGGTTCTACGCCGCCTACTTTCGCGACCTCGACGGCAACAAGCTCAACGCGTTTGTAATGGGGTGAGCCTGCGGCCCCACCCGCCATGTCACTGTAATTCGATCCTCGCTACGCAAAAAATCCCGCAGTACTGCGGCGCGCGCAACAGCATTTCCTTGCCAATGCCGCCCATCCGATGCGCAAGAAGTAGCGGTGCGGTAAGGAAACGTGCCCTGCTCTCGGCTCAGCTGCTCGGCGATTGCGCAGAGCAGAACGCTATTCGGGTACTGTCGGCACCGGCGCGTCGGGTTGGGACGCCCGGGCCGAGCGAAGCATGGCGATGGCCGCATAGGTGATCACGCCCGTGACGACCCAGCGCATCAGGGTGAGATGGTTGCCGAGCGTCGTCACGAGCGGGAACGCAGCGACAGTGCCGACGATTCCCCCGAGCGTCAGACCCACCGCGACCGCGGGCGCGAACCGGCCCGAACGCAGGAACCCGAGGCTGGCCACGGGGATCAACACACCGTCGCTCGCTATCATGATCGGGTAAGCGGCGATCGGGTGCATGCCGAGGAAAGCGAGCAGTGCCATCGAAGGCGCATAGTTGCCGATGCCCACGCACATGAGCGCGCCAAGGACGAAATTGGCCACGGCTGCCAGGGCGAACCGCCAGCCCGCAAGCCCCATTGCCGAACCGGTCGGCGGGATAACCCCGAGATTGGTCATCGTGAAAAATCCGGCCGCGAGTAGCAGGGCCACACCCATGAACACCTGGATGACGCGGCGACGCATCCGGCTGACGATACCGGCGCCGATCCATGCCCCGGCTCCGGCAGAGATGACCATTACCATCAGCAGCGTGGGTTCGACCCGGACTGCCGTGATGAAGAGCGCAGCGCTGAAGAGGATTCCTACGGCATTGCCGACGTTCAGCGTTCCCGGAATCAGCTCGTCCGGGGGGGACCCGCGCAGCTTGAACAACGCCGTGATCTGCGCGTAGTTCCCAATGCCGAGCGTATCGAGGAAGCTCGTCACGCCGCCGATCACCACATCACCGGTCGAGGGGCGCACTGGCCAGCGGTGCTTGCGCGTCGCGACCACCCAGGCAACGACAACGGCGACCTCGACAGCAACGAGGCAGGCATAGACGATCAGCAGTGCCGCCGACATTGTCCCTCCCCCACGGCCCGACGTGCCCACCTTAGCAAGACAGTATGGCGTTCGCGATCAAAGCCGAAGTTCGTGATCCACGGGCGAAGACGTTTGCGTTCGCCGCGCAGAAGACCATGTATGGCGGCAAGCTCATCGCGAGCGGTGACACGGTGTTCATTTTTGCAAGCGAGAACGAGGGCGGCCGAGGTCTCATCGCCCGCGGCATCGTCTCGTCCGCGCAAGCGGTCGGGAAAAAACGCGACATCGCCCGGCAAACGCCGCGCGTAAGCATCGCCGTCCGTCGCACCGCGCTCGCGAAGTGGCCCTTGGGGCGAAGCGAGCTCAAGCGCTTCGCCGACTGGAAGGACGGCCGACCCGAAACCGAGCTCAATTTCAAGTTCTATCGCCAGGCGACGAACAAGATCGCGCGAATTTCCGATCTGACGGCAGCGTTTCTCGACCAGTTCTTCCGGCGCACGCCGCCCCGCAGGCAGTCCGCTCCGGCCGTGTCGCCAAGCACGCGTAAGCGGCGACCAACCGCTGGGTCTGGTTAGAAGCCGCCCCTCACGTACAGCAGTAGGCCCTGATAGCCGAAGTTCAAACGCCCGCTGAAGCTCAGCTTGCTCAAGTCCACGTGCGTTTCGAAGCGGTCATAGCCGAGGCCAATGCCGATGTGGTGGTTGAACATCCAGGACACTCCGGCGCGCAGGTCGGACCAATTGCCGCTCACACCCTGATAGCTGAGGGCGAACAGCTCCCCTGCAGCATCGAGATGTACATGGGGCGAGACTGCCCAGTTGCCGCGCAGACCGATGACCGGTAACGGCGTGGTGAGCGAACTGGACTTGGTCGTAAAGGTGGCGGTCCCTTCGACGGGCCCTGTCGGAGTGTCGACGGTAAGGGACGCGTTGCCCGAGAGCTGCAACGTCAGATCATCGACGTGTATGCCGGCGACAGCGACGATCTCGTAGTTCGGACGGCGCAGAAATGCGAACTCATAGTCGAGTTCGTACACATGGAATTTCGTCACCGCAGTTACGTCCCCGCTCGCCAAAAAGGTGTAGTCACCCCAGGCGAGGTTCTGATCTATGGTGCGCGCGCGTTGGACGTCATCGTTGAAATAACTGAATCGAAGATGTTGCCTCGGAGTTATCCGCCACAACACGTCCGCGCGCCAGCGCGTCTGGTCGGCATCGGTGCCGAATTGCTTGTCGAAGTCAATGTTCTGATCGGAGGTGTTGGCGCTACCGCTCAGGCTACCATTGATGTTCGAAGTCACGACGAATGCGCCGACAGTGATGACGAAGCGGTCATTGAGCAGCTGTTCGCTGGGCGAACCCTCCCCGGCCGCAGGCACCTCCGGTGCGGAGCTGGTCTGCGCATCGATTGAGGCGGAGGTGAAGGCAGCAATGAGACTTGCTGCGATGAGTCGTTCGAAGTGAACGAGCTGCGATCGACGCATATGACGGTTCACTCCAAGCTCGTTAGTTTCCGAAGCACTCGCTGCATCGCCGCGCTACCAGCGGAAAGTCGCACCCACCATCGGTCCGGCAGTCGTAAGATCCTGCAGCTTGCCGGAGTCGATTCGGAAATCGATGTATCGATACAGCAGGCTGACCTCGCCCCAGTGAAGCATGTAGGCAAGTCCGATGGCAGCCTGCCAGGTGAAGGGCGCGCCGCCGGTGCCAACGTCGAGGTAGAAGGGCATCATCCACCCGCCATCACCCTTAAGCTGACCCTTCAGCCCCACGATTCCATCGACGATATCGCTACTGATTTCCTGGTTGCCCGAGCGGGCCGCCTCCGGCAGCGTTCCGATCGAGCCAGTGAAGTTCCACTGCAGCCTTTCCGTGAGCGTGAGGTAACGCACCCCTACAACGGCATCGAGCGTGCTGCCGCCCCCGCCGAGCACTCGATACTCTCCAACCGCAGTCACGATCCAGCTCTTCATGTCGATACTGACATCGGAGGTGGTGTTGGCGGGTATGCCGACATCGCCGATGGTGAAATCGTGCAGGTTGGTGTCTCGGCGACCGAGATCGAGGTAAAGCACATCGGTGAAGAATCCCCAGCTCCCGTAGTGCGCGTCGAACGCTCCCATGAAGGTCATCTTGAGGTTATTGATGAGGTCCGACTGATTGAGGTTGAAGCTCGCAGTGGTGCCGGGCACGGGGAAGTAAGCGGTCCCGGAGATCGCCGGGAGATACCCGTAGGCGGTCAGCGCGAATTGCCACGAATCTGGCGCGTTGGTCTCGGCGGCCTGGCCATCCGCCGTCCCGACCACCATGGCCGCGAATCCGAGGACACATCCGGTGAGGACCCTGCGGTAGTCACGTCTCATGGGCGTTTCTAGCCAAAGACCATATCGTGCGGCATTGCACTTGGATTACCCACAAAGGGTATTCTTTTTGGTGGTCCTCCACACCATTGGCGCGATCAGAGTTTCCGGCGCTGCCCCGCCTCAAGCGGCTGAGACGTGATGGCGCGTCGCCAGGCGAGATATTCTTCAGCGGACGAACCGGATCGAGCGGACGACGTCCCCGGAAATCTTCACGATCACCGGAAACTGGGTCGAGCCGCGGTCGTAGCGCCATACCTGCGTTTCAGCAACCTCGCCGGTCGCATACTCACCGCCGTTAACGCCTACGGCGTAGACGGGTTCCCGGATCGTCGACTTCTCCGTCGGCTCGCCGCACTTGGCGAGGACGGATGAAGCATCGTCGCCTTCCTGGATCAGGTAGGAACCACATCGCAGTGTGTCTGCCGATGCGACGGAGAAAGCCTGGGTGAGGGATACCAGCGACCAAAAGAGCACGGTGCGCATACTCATTTTAGTCTAAGGCTGGGGGTCTTCCGCCGCAAACGAATCTCGAGACGAAATCCACCGGGGCTGGCCGCCTTGGCCTGACGAATCTGCCGGTCCGTCGTCGAGGCTCACGGCGGCCCCATTTGACTCTAACGGCGCTCGCGGCCGCCGCCTTTGTTAATTGACGGGCCTTTTGTTACTTGACGGTGTAACCCTTGCCCTCCATGCACGCGGAGAAGGCCTTGTTGTAATTTGCCTTCTGTTGGGCGACGGATGCCTGTTCCTGCTGCTGCTCCTGAGCCGCGGCTTGCTGCTCGGCGCGGCGTCTCTTCGCAGCGCCCGCAACAACTCCCGTCGTAGCACCGATCGCGGCGCCCTTGCCCGCATCTCCAGCGATAGCTCCGACGGCCGCCCCGGCGGCCGCCCCTCCGACTGCGCCTTTCGCTGGCGCCCCAGCGCCCGCATTCGCCTGGGTCGTGGATGCAGTGTCACTTTGTGGCTTGATCGCCATCGGATCGATGCCAGTTTCCGACTTCGCCCATCCGTAGCAGGCTCCCTCGTCGCTCGACTGCTGCTGAGCTGTCTGGTTCTTGGCCGGGAAAACGTACAACCCCAGGCTGGATGAGAGAGCGCCCGATGCCGGCGCAGTGCCGGGCGCCGCAGCCGGTGCGGACGCGGGTGCAGAAGCCGGTTGCTGCTGGGCGGGCAGTGACATGCTCAGCAGCAGTGCGCTAACGGTGGCGCCTAGTGGGATGAATGTATGCATTGCGGGGCTCCGAACAACAGTCAACACGGAGTTGAGATACGACAATAACTCGCGCCGGTGCACGTCGCTTGCGGTGTGCCTACGCTAAAGCGAAAGCTAACGCGGGCCAAGGCGTTCGAAAATTGGCCCTTGGTCCAATGCGCAAGTGAATCCTGTGCGTTTGCCGCTTTTCATGTGCGGATCAGCTGGTTCTGTACCAATCACGTCGCTGGATTTCCGCTCAGCTCGAACGCCGCTCGCGTCTCTGGATGGTCCACGCCCTCGCCTTTCGTGAGCTGCTGGGCCGCCAGTTGCGCCGTGCGGCGCGCGTCCGCAGCGTTGCCCTGCGAGCTGAGAACGTGGGCCAAGGTCAGCTCGGCACGACCGACGTGGACTGAATTCCAGCTGGTGGCGTTCCTTAATTCACTGTGAGGGTATTTCACCGCCGCCCAAGGATGTCACTCGCGCAGAACCCTGACGGGCACGTACCGACCAACCGACAGCCGAACCGCCCTTCTCAGTAGCGGATCGCCTCGGACAGTAAAAGGAGTTAAAGGTCGCGGTTGACCGCGGCCGGGCTGGTTCATGGCGGGGGGTGCCAACGCCTGCGCCACGCAGCGTAGGGAACGGAAACGATCATGCTCACGACGAACGCAAGCAGTACAGCGGCGGTGACCAGTCGCGGCGCCTGAACGCTTGCGCTGATCCCTGCGACCAACGCGACGCCTGGGTGTCGTGACGCAGTCGCCAGAGCGAGCACCGTACGGTTCTGCGGATCGGGGCCACCCAACAGGTGCCCTACGAGGAGACCGAGCCCGCTGATCACGATCGCGGCGACTACCGTCCCATCTCCGTACAGTGCGCGGAAGGTTGGCCACTCCATGAAGAGCACAGGAATGCACGCTACGAGGAGAAGCCACGTCCCGATCTTGGAAAGAATTACGGCTACGTCGGGCGCCCGCGTCGGGCGGATTCGCTGAACAAGGAGCCCAATGGAGAGGGGTGCAAGTACGGTTAGTGCCACTACGAGGAGCACCTTTACGGCGGGCACGTGCTGCGTGTGAAAGTAGGCGCTCAACAGCGATGCAGTTGCGGGCACCAACACGACTGAGCAGACGGCCGCCACGACCACAATTCCGTAGATGTAGCCGCGAGACGTGAGGTTGAGGCGCTTGCCAGGCAAGAATGGCGGTAACGGCGAGATCGCCAGGGCGACCAAGGCAACCTTCACCGGCGTCTTTAAGTCGAAGCTGGAGACGAGCCAGACTGCGAGCAGTGGCATGATCACGTTCATCGAGACGAGCGAGCGCACGAGGAGGCTCGGCTTCTGTAACAGATAGGTGGCATCTGCTAACGCGCAGCGCAACCCGAGCGCGATGACAATGAGGATCACGCTGATCAGGATTGCGATGCGTACGAGCAGTGCGGGATCCATGCGTGCCTGCTTCAGGGTTGTCGTGCCTTCTTCGACATATCCTACCTTGGTCTTCCCGGCGCCCGCGCCGCCATCGTAATAGTAAATCTGCTAGGCGTGCTTATTTCCCGGCTGCGGCGACACCGCGGCGAAGCTCGAATAGCTGCCCGACAGCCAGAAGGGAACGCCGGACTCGTCGGCAGCGCCGATGCCGTCGTGAGCCGCCCACGGAGCGGCTCAAAGCGCCAGGATGATCTTTCCGATGTGGGATTTCTCCATGAAGCTCGCCTGGGCTGCGGCGATCTCGCTCAACGGATAGGTAGCGCTGATTACGGGGCGAAGCTCGCCGCGCTCTATGTAGCGGATGAGATTCGGGAACACTTGCGGCTCCGGGATTGTGCACCCGAGCAAACGCAGGTCCTTCAGGTACAGCGTACGCAAGTCGAGCTCGACCATCGGTCCGGCGATCGCGCCGGCGCCCGCGTAGCGACCCCCCCGTGCGAGAACATCCAGCAGTTGCGCAAATCGGGCCCCGCCCACAACGTCGACCGCGACGTCGACTGACTCGCGCCCGAGCTCGGATAAGAGATCGGCTTCTCGAGGCAGTACGCGCGAAGCCCCGAGCGCTTGAATCGCGGCTGATTTCGTTCCCCCCGCCAGCGCGATCACACGAGCGCCGCGCCTCTTGGCCAGTTGCACGGCGGCCGAGCCCACCCCACCCGACGCGCCCGTTACGAGAACCCTCTCGCCTATCATAACTTCGGCTCGAGTCAACATGTTCTCGGCGGCGAGGTAGGCGCATGGAAAAGAGGCGAGCTCGACATCCGAAAGGGCGCTATATATCGCGCAGGCGTTCCTTGCTGGGACAGCGGCAAATTCCGCAAACGCACCCTGGATATCCGAGCCAAAGTAAAGAGGCGCCCTTGAAGCGGGCCGCAGCACCGGATCAATAAGGACGCGGTCGCCAATGCGGCTGGCGTCCACCTCAGGCCCTACCGCCACGATGTAACCGCATGCATCGGCTCCTTGGATCCGAGGGAAGCTGAGGGCATCACCAGCCCATCCGGAGTCCGAGGTGCTCGATTCTGCAGTCCGAGTACTCCCGGTCGCCGAGGCGATTGACTTCGAGTACCAGCCGATTCGCGTATTTATGTCCGTATTGTTGATGGCTGCGGCATGAATGCGGATCAACACCTCGCCGCTCGCTGGGACTGGAACGAGCACGTCACTGCGAAATTCGAGCTGATCAGTCCCGCCGTGTCCCTTCAGGAGCACTGCTCTCATGTACTTTGGAACGATCATCTACCGAAGTGTCCTGGACAAGACTTGAGATTGGTACCGTGGGAGCCATTTAGATCTCATTGACCCCTTTGGGGAAGAATACCTGACTGTTGCGGCGGGCGGCTTCTGGCCGGCCAGCAACCGCGACTGTGCTTCGCGGTTGCCGGTGCTGTAGCGTGTCACCCAAGCTCGGTGTAATCTACAAATCGCAACGTACTCAACTACCTAATAGGCGTTGCATCGGGGAATTCCAGTGTCGCCCGTAAAGCCATTTGCGGCCGGAGCTTTGGTTTGCCTCGTCGCTTGCGGCGGTGGCGGCGGCAGCAGCGGAAGCAGCGGACCACCGCCTCCTCCCGTCAGTGTGGCGCTCTCCCAGACCGCTGCTACGGTCCAGGCGGGTGCTACAACAAATTTCACGGCCACGGTCAGCAACGACTCGACGAACAGCGGAGTCAAGTGGTCAGTGTCATGCGCCACGACGCCGTGCGGCACCGTGTCGCCCGCAACGACGCCGAGCGGAGTGTCAACGACGTACTCGGCTCCACCCACACCACCAGCAAGTAACGCCACAGTGGCGGTTGTGGCTGCTTCTGTGGCAGACCCGGCAGAAACCGCCTCGGCGCAGGTCACAGTGCCCGCAATCGCGGTTTCCGTGTCGCCCGACACAGCCGTCGTGCAAGCCGCAGCTGTAGAACAAGTCGCAGCGATCGTAAGTTACGATCCGAGCAACGATGAGGATGGCCAGGACATGGGTTGACATGTGCAAGCCATCCGCGACCACGGCGAGTGAGCCGAA
>DASPWF010000018.1:0-5083 GCA_035621995.1 Steroidobacteraceae bacterium | reverse complement strand
CGGACCTCGAAGACACGTCCGCCGCGCATCCCGCGCAGCACCACGCTGCTGCCCGGCGCGAGACTCGCGATGCGTCCGAGCGCATCCTGCGCGCTGTGCGGCGCCGTGCCGTCGATGTCGAGCAGCAGGTCGCCGGGCTCGAGTCCTGCCCGCTGCGCGGGGCTGCCGACATAGAGATTGCCGATAACCACGGCCGCCTGCCCGAGCCCGAGTTGCTGAGCCTGCTCTTCCGGCAGGTCCTCGGGGACGATGCCGATCCAGCCACGGATGACCCGGCCATGGGCAATGATGTCCCCGAGCACGCCGCGCACCATGTTGACGGGGATGGCGAAGCCGATACCTTCGACGCCGATGTTCTTGGCCACGATCGCGGTATTGATGCCGACCAGCTCGCCGCTCGAGTCGACCAGCGCGCCGCCCGAGTTGCCGAAGTTGATAGGTGCGTCGGTCTGGATGAAATCCTCCAGCGGCGCGATGCCGAGCTGCTGGCGGCTGACCGCGCTCACGATACCGTGGGTAACGGTCTGCGACAGCCCGATCGGATTGCCGATCGCCAGCACCACATCGCCAACCTTCAGCTGATCGGAGCGGCCGAAGGTGACGACCGGCAGCGGCGTGAGGTCGATCTTGAGGACCGCCAGATCCGTGTCCGGATCGCGCCCGACGATGCGTGCGTCCGCCACCCGCCCGTCGGCGAGTTGCACCCGGATCGAGTCGGCGTTGGCGATCACGTGGTGATTGGTCACGATGTGACCACTCGTGTCCACGATCACCCCCGAACCGAGGCTGCGCTCGATGCGCTGCCGGTAGCGCGGCAGGTACTCGCCGAAGAGCTCACCGAGCGAGGGTGCGATGCGCTCGGTGACGAGGCGGGCGGTATAGACGTTGACCACCGCCGGTGCGGCGCGCTGCACGGCCTCCGCGTAGGTCTCGCGCACCGACGCGGTTGCCGTCGTCTGCGTCGGCGGTGGCGGCGGCGCGCGGGTCGCGCCGCGGATCAGCTCTGGGCGCAGGGCGACGACGAGGAAGGCGAGCGCCAGGCCACCGATCACCGATCCCGCCACGAACACCAACGCGCTGCCTAAGCGCCTGAGCATCTGTTAACTCCAGGGAAACCCTCACCCGCGCCCGCACCGGCGCGCCCGGAGGGGGGCTGTTCGGTTGTGTATAATGCGCCGCCCCCCGCAAGGTACGAAATCGCGCGTGCGCCGGCCTCGTGCGCGACGGCGCGACAGACGCGAACGAGAGTGGAGACGGTTGGATGGCGGATCACGCAGTCGTCGCCGAGGGTGAAGTCGACCTGAGCCGACGCAAGTTCCTGACCCGGGCCACGATCGCCACCGGGGCGGTCGGCGCGGCATTTGCCTGCGTACCGTTCATCGCGTCCTGGAGCCCCTCCGAGCGCGCCCGTGCCCAGGGGGCGCCGACGACGGTCGACCTGTCGAAGGTCGAGCCCGGGCAGATGATCACGCCAGTGTGGCGCAAGCAACCGACCTACGTCGTGCGACGCACACCCGACATGCTGGCGCGGCTCGCCGGCCACGATGGCGAGCTCAAGGACCCCACCTCCGAGTACTCAGAGCAGCCGGAGTACGCGAAGAACCCGCTGCGCTCGCGCACGCCGGAGTTTCTGGTGCTGATCGGCATCTGCACGCACCTCGGCTGCCTGCCCAAGCAGCGCTTCTCCGCCGGTGAGCTGTATCCCAGCTGGCCGGGAGGATTCTTCTGTCCCTGCCACGGCTCGCGCTTCGATCTGGCCGGACGCGTCTTCGATGGCTCGCCAGCCTCCGTCAACCTGCGGATCCCGCCGTACTCCTACCCGAACCCAACCACGCTCATCGTCGGTCAGGACGAGAAGGGAGCGGCGACATGACGGTGAAGACCGCGACCGGCGCGCCGGCGGCGCTACCCCCGGAGCGAGCTCTCCCGGCGAAGAACAGCTGGTGGGCATGGCTCAACAAGCGGCTGCCGGTCGATGCATTCATGCGCAGCCAGGTCACCGAGTACTACGCGCCGAAGAACTTCAACATTTGGTACTACTTTGGCTCGCTCGCGCTCGTGGTGCTGGTGCTGCAGCTCGTGAGCGGCATATTCCTCACCATGTTCTACAAGCCGGGCGAGCTCACCTCGTTCGACTCGGTCGAGTACATCATGCGCGAGGTGGACTACGGCTGGCTGATCCGCTACCTCCACTCGACTGGCGCCTCGGCCTTCTTCATCGTCGTCTACCTGCACATGTTCCGGGCATTCCTCTACGGCTCCTACAGGGCGCCGCGCGAGCTGACCTGGCTCCTCGGGATGCTGGTGTACCTCGCGCTCATGGCGGAGGCATTCATGGGCTACGTGCTGCCCTGGGGCAACATGTCGTACTGGGGCGCGCAGGTGATCGTCAACCTGTTCGGCACCATCCCCGTGATCGGGCCCGGGCTGGTGGAGTGGATCCGTGGCGACTACGCGATTGCCGACGCCACGCTCACTCGTTTCTTCGCGCTGCACGTCGCCGCGATCCCCCTCGGGCTGCTGCTGCTCGTCGCTTTGCACCTGACGGCGCTGCACGAGACGGGCTCGAACAATCCCGACGGCATCGAGATCAAGGCGAAGCTCGGCGCCGACGGCCACCCGCTCGACGGCATCCCCTTTCATCCCTACTACACGGTGAAGGACCTGGTCGGCGTTGGCGTGTTCTTCGTGCTGTTCGCGCTCGTCGTGTTCTTCGTGCCGACGCTCGGCGGACTGTTCATCGAGGAACCAAACTTCGAGCCCGCGAACCCGCTGTCGACGCCGCTCGAGATTCATCCGGTCTGGTACTTCACTCCTTACTACGCGATCCTGCGAGCGGTGCCCAACCAGCGCATGGGCGCCTTGCTGCTGCTGCTCGCGGTCGCGGTGTTCCTCTTTCTGCCCTGGCTCGATCGCTCGCCGGTCAAGTCCATGCGCTACCGCGGCTGGATATCGCGTAGCGCGCTGGCGCTGTTTGCACTGTCGTTCGTAGTGCTCGGCTACCTCGGCCTGCAGCCGGCGCAAGGCCTGTACGTGGTGCTGGCGCGCATCTTTACGGTGATCTACTTCGCGTTCTTCCTGCTCATGCCGATCTACACGCGGCTCGATCCGGTCAAGCCCGTGCCCGACAGGGTGACCTTCCGTGCGCACTGACCGCGGGCGCCGCCGGCTTCGCTACCGCGCGTGCTCCGCGCGGGCGCTCGTGGCCGTGGCGGTGCTCGCGGCAGCCCTCGCGCCGCTCTCCGCAGCAGCCGCGGAGGAGGCGGCCAAGGACGAAGCCGCCCGTGCCGGTGCCGACTGGGAGAGCTGGCACGCCAACAACGACGTCTCGGACCTGGCCTCGGTGCAACGCGGCGCTCGCAACTTCGTGAGCTATTGCCTCGGTTGCCATTCCCTCAAGTACGAGCGCTGGTCGCGACTCGGCACGGACCTCGAGATTCCCGCCGCGCTGCTCGAGCAGGACCTGATCCTGCCGGGCGACAAGCCGACGCAGTACATTCTCACCAGCATGCCGCCGAAGGATGCGGAAGTCTGGTTCGGCAAGACTCCGCCGGACTTGTCGCTCATGGCGCGTGCCCGCGGACGCGACTACCTCTACCAATACCTGAAGACCTTCTACGTGGATCCCACGCAGCAGACGGGGTCCAACAACCTGCGTCTGCCGGCCACGGCGATGCCGGACGTCGTGTCGGAGCTCGAGGGGCTCAAGCGGGCGGTGTTCCGCGACGTCGCCACGACCGGCGCGGGCGGACAGACTACTCACGAGCAGGAATTCGACCACTTCGAGCAGCTCGCAGCCGGACGCCTGAGCGCCGCCGAGTACGATCGCTTCGTGCGCGACACGGTCAACTTCCTCGATTACGTCGGCGAACCGACGCAGACCGCACGCCACGCGCTCGGTATCTGGGTGGTGCTGTTCCTGCTGCTATTCACGTGGCTCGCATGGCTCGTGAAGCACGAATACTGGAAAGACGTGCACTGATCGTGCACCCGGGCACGAGCGGCGTCCCGGCGCCGCACGACCGCCGGGTCGCGGGAGCGGAAAGTTGTCGAGCAGACGATCCATCATGACGCTGTTCTCTGCGCCCGCCGACCCGTGGAGCCATCGCACGCGGATCGTGCTGGCCGAGAAGGGCATCAGCATCGATATCGTCAGCGTCGAGGCCGGGCGCTTTCCCGAGGACCTGCTCGACCTGAACCCTTACCACAGCGTGCCGACGCTCGTCGACCGTGATCTGGTGCTGTACGACTCGCGGGTCATCATCGAATATCTCGACGAGCGCTTCCCGCATCCGCCGCTGATGCCGGTCGACCCGGTGACGCGGGCACAATTCCGCCTCGCTCTCTATCGCATCGAGCGCGACTGGTACGGCCTGGCGCGGCAGATCGACTCCGAACCGGACAAGAAACAGACGGTCAAGATGAAGAAGATCCTGCGCGACACGATCCTGCAGAGCACGGACCTGTTCAAGGTGAAGCCCTACTTTCTGTCCGACGAGTTCTCGCTGGTCGATGCCACCATCGCACCGATTCTCTGGCGACTGCCCCACTACGAGATCGACCTGCCACCGCAGGCACAGCCGATCGAGAAATACGCGCAGCTGATATTCGCGCGCCCCGCCTTCCGCGAGGCGCTCTCGGAGCGCGAGCAGGAGATGCGACTGCTGTGAGCAGGGCACTTCCCAAGCGTCCGTTCCTGCTGCGCGCCATGCACCAGTGGATCACCGAGTGCGGCAACACCCCGCACGTGATCGTCGACGCCTCGCGCGAGGGCACCGAGGTGCCGCGCGCCTACGTGAAAGACGGCAAGATCGTCCTCAACCTGAGCGAGGGTGCCACGCAGCGCCTGCGCCTCGGGAACGATGACATCGAGTTCGACGCACGCTTTGCCGGGGTGATCCACCACGTGAGATTTCCGGTGAGCGCCGTGCTCGGCATTTACGCGCGCGAGACCGGCGAGGGCATGGTGTTCTCCGAGCAGGACCTGGGTCCGCAGCCGCCGACGCATCCACCGCAGACGGAAGAAGGCGGCGGCTCGCGCCGCCCTCAGCTGAAGGTCGTCAAGTAGCGCGGCAGCGCCGCA
>DASPWF010000017.1:0-106009 GCA_035621995.1 Steroidobacteraceae bacterium | reverse complement strand
TATCACTTCGATTCCGCTGGCGGGGCCACCGGCGGCCGGAACCAGTTTTCGGGAACGACGAAGGGCACCTTGGCGGCCGGGCAGCTGCCGACGGATCTGGCGTCCGTCTGCCTGAGGTCGGCCATCCAACATTCATCGAAGACCGAGCAGTAGCAGGCGCGCATCCTGATCTGCATGCGCGCGGCGTCGAGTCGGTGCCAGATATCGGCATTCGCCGAAGTCTGCTCGAGGCCTACGAAGGCCTGCGCGTCGCCCGCGCGTAATACCGCGGGCGCAATCAGGCCGACGTTGAGATGCAGGGCGCGTGCCGCGGGCGGATCGAGCAGCGTTTTGGCATCGGGCATGCAGCAGCGTGCCAGGAGATCAGCCGCGGACGCGACCGGCTGATCCTGCCACCAGACCTCGAACGTCTCGATGCGCGCCGGACCGACCCCGGCGTTCTCCACACTGAGCGTGATGCGCGGGTTGCCCTGTGGATCCTGGTTGTTGGTCCCGTAGGTGAGAAACGGCCACGAGTTGGCGGCCACCAGTCGGTCCATGGCGATGCCGTGATGTACCGCCACACCCAGCGACACGAGCGAAATGAACATCGCCGAGAGCGCGAGTGTCAGATCGAGCCAGCGGTGGCCCGTATGATGGGGCAAGTGCGCACTCTCATGCTCGGGCGTCATAACGATGTCGGGGAATGGTCCGCAGGCCGCAGCCTCACTGTCGCTCAGCACCCGATTATTGGTGCGTGCCCTTCCGTGACGCAATCGGCCGTCCGCCTCGCCCGAGCCCCTTCGGTATCGCCCGCTGTCTTGACCGGCGGTCTGCGTGAATGGTATGCAACGCTTACAAGATGGGGGAGCAATGAGCGCCGCCACGCAGCATGACCTGCGGTGTCCGCACGGCACCTCGCACAAGGCGAGCTCGGTCGCCGCCGCGGCCGCACTGCTGGCTTCGACGCTGGCCATGCTGGGCGCGGCGGCGGCGGAGGGGGTGGACCGCAAGGCGCTGCTCGGAGCCGCGGACGACAACGCGGAGTGGCTGAGCAACGGCCGCACCTACGACGAGCAGCGCTTCTCCCCGCTCAGGCAGATCAACACCGGTAACGTGAAGAAGCTCGGCCTCGCCTGGTACGCGGACCTCGACACCGCGCGCGGGCAGGAAGCGACCCCGCTCGTCATCGATGGCACCGTCTACATCGCGACCGCCTGGTCAAAAGTGAAGGCCTATGACGCGGTCTCGGGAAAGGTGCGCTGGGAATACGATCCTAGGGTGCCGGGGGCGGCGGCGGTGCGGGCGTGCTGCGACGTCGTCAACCGGGGCCTCGCGGCGTGGGATGAGCGGCTCTTTCTCGGAACGCTCGATGGGCGCCTGATCGCGCTCGACCGCAGAACGGGAAAGCCGATCTGGTCGAAGCTGACGGTGGATCCTTCCAAGCCCTACGGAATCACCGGCGCACCGCGGGTGATCGACGGCCGCGTGATCATCGGCAACATCGGCGCCGAGATGGGTGTGCGCGGCTACGTCGCGGCCTACGACAGCAAGGACGGCAAGGAGCTGTGGCGCTTCTACACCGTGCCCGGCCGGCCGGGCACCAACACCGCGGCGCACCTCGAGCGCGCCGAGTCGACCTGGCACGGCGAATGGTGGTCCATCGGCGGGGGCGGCACGGTGTGGGACTCGATGGCGTACGACCCCAAGCTCGACCTGCTCTACGTGGGAGTCGGCAACGGCAGTCCGTGGAACCCGACCTACCGCTCACCGGGCGGCGGTGACAATCTCTATATCGACTCGATCATCGCGCTGAAGCCCGCGACCGGTACGTACGTCTGGCACTACCAGACGACGCCCGGCGATACCTGGGACTTCGATGCGACGCAACACATGATCCTCGCGGACCTCGAGATCGGCGGTCGCCCGCGCTCCGTACTGATGCAGGCTTCGAAGAACGGCTTCTTCTATGTGCTCGACCGCACCAACGGCGAGCTGATCTCCGCGAACAACTACGTGGCGGTCAACTGGGCGAAGGGCATCGATCTTAAAACCGGGCGACCCATCGAGAATCCCGACGCGCGCATCGACAGGACCGGTAAGCCTTACGTGGTCGTCCCGGGACCGGGCGGTGCGCACAGTTGGCAGCCCACGGCGTACGACCCGAATACCGGGCTCGTCTACATCCCAGCGGCGCTAGCCGGTTTCCCCTACGTGCCGGACGCCCACTGGAAGGAGGCGTCACAGGGCTTCAACACGGGCATGGACTTTGCCGCCGCTGCGATGCCCGCCGATCCGAAGGTGCGTGCCGGCGTTATGGCGGCGACCAAGGGCGCGCTCATCGCCTGGGACCCGGTCGCGCAGAGCGGGCGCTGGTATGTGGATCTGAAAGGGCCGTGGAACGGCGGCGTGCTCGCGACCGCCGGCGGGCTCGTCTTCCAGGGCAACTCGGCGAAGGAGTTTGCGGCCTACGATGCCGCGAGCGGCGCGAAACTCTGGTCATTCGGCGTGCAGACCGGAATCATCGCACCGCCCGTCACCTACTCGATCGCGGGCGAGCAGTACGTCGCATTGGTGGCCGGTTGGGGCGGTATCTGGGCGCTCGCGCCCGGGCTGCTTTCCGAGGTTGGTGGGTTGGTCCGCAACGTGTCGCGAATCCTCGTGTTCAAGTTGGATGCCACCGCACAACTTCCCCCCGAGTCGACACTAACGCCGCGCCCGCTCGACCCGCCTGCCGTCAGCGGAACGCCTGCGCAGATCGCCGCGGGCGCGCAGCACTACGCACGTTTCTGCGGCGTATGCCACGGTGATGCTGCCTACGGCAACACGCTGCTGCCTGACTTGCGCCGCAGCCCGCTGCTCGACAACGCCAAGGCGTGGGCGAGCGTCGTGCACGAGGGCACGCTGCAGGATAAGGGCATGGTGAGCTTTGCTCAGGTCCTGAGCCCCGCACAGGTCGATTCCATCCGCCAGTACGTCATCAAGCGCGCCAACGAGGACAAAGCGCTGGCAGCCCACTGAAATCCCATTTTCGCACGGGCGGGATCCCGTTTGCTCGGCTGTGGCGATTGGCGACGAATCGACCAGCCGGTCACGTTGCGATATTCGCTGCCGAAACGTGGGGTTACCCCTCGTCCCGTTCTACCAGGTTCGCGATCTTTTGCACTTCGTTGACAATTGGGATCCCAACAGCAACACTTGCTCGGCTCTGCTAATCGCTGCGACGCTGAATGAACCGCCATCAGACCCGAGCGATCGTGCGCATCCGCGAGATGATCCTGCGCGGCGAGCTCAATGCCGGAGAGCGCGTGGCGGAGGCGCCGCTGGCGGAGCTGCTCGGTATGTCGCGGACACCCGTGCGCCAGGCACTACCCGTGCTGGCGCAGGAAGGACTGCTCGCCGAGCACGAGACGCGTGGCTACGTGGTCCGCGGATTCACTACCGCCGACATTCTCGATGCGATCGACCTGCGTGGGGTTCTCGAAGGTCTCGCCGCGCGGCGTGTCGCTGAGCGCGGCGCTTCGCGCGCACTGCTGCAGGGTTTGCGCGAATGCCTGGCCGAGGGCGATCAGATCCTCGCCGAGGGTCACGTCGCCGACAAAGCCGAAGCTTTGTACGTCGACATGAACGTCCGCTTCCACCAACTCATTGCGCTCGAGTGCGGCAGCGCCATCATTCAGCAGGCGCTCGAGCGCAACGCACGCATTCCGTTCGCGGGTCCTCAGGCGCTCGCCTTCGACAAGACGAGTGTCGACGGGATGCACGACAACATGGCGTACGCGCATCGGCAGCACCACTTCATCGTCTCCGCGCTCGAGCGCGGTGAAGGCGCGCGCGTCGAAGCGCTCATGCGCGAGCATACGAATCCGGTAAAGGAGAGTCTCAACATTCCCGGCACGGGTGGCGAGTTTCGCGAGGCGAAACCGCGCCTGGCCGTGGTGCGCTGAGGGTTTGGCTGTGAGCCGGACGGACATCGTGGGAGGGACGGTGAGACCGTGGGCGGGGAGACGACGACTCAAATAGCGTCGCACGCGCCCAGGGGCTTTGGGGCGGTCTTTTCGAGGGGGGAATACCAACATGAATTTCTCGTCGGCGAAACGGGTTCGTGCATGCGCCCGCCAGGCGCTGTACTGCGCGGCTGTGTTGCTCGGGTGCGCAGAGGCACTCGCGCAGGAGGCGCTGCAAGAGGTGGTCGTGACCGCGGAGCGGCGCGAGGAGAAGCTGCAGGACGTGCCGATCGCGGTGACCGCGTTCAGTGCCGACACTCTGCAAGCCCGCCAGCTTAACGACATCCACTCGCTGACGAACCTGACGCCGAGCGTCAACCTCGAAGCCGGCTCGCCCTTTTCCGGCGACAAGTCGGTGCTCTCGGCCTCGATCCGCGGCATCGGGCAGGATGATTTTGCCTTCAACCTGAACCCGGGCGTCGGCGTGTACCTCGATGGGATATTTCTCGCCCGCACGATCGGAGCGAATCTGAATCTGCTCGACGTGGATCGCATCGAAATCCTCAAGGGCCCGCAGGGCACGCTGTTCGGTGCCAACACCATCGGCGGCGCGATCAACGTGACGACCCACACACCCGGCGACACGGCGAGCTTCGTGGGCTCGGTCACCGGTGGACAATACAACCGGCGTGACGTCGCCTTCACCGCCGACATACCGATCGTCGCCGGGACGCTGCTCAGCTCGATCAGCGTCGCTTCGCAGAACCAGACCGGCTGGGCAACGGTCATTCCCTATCCGACCAACACGCCGCCGGGAACGGTCCCGTTCGTGGTCGACGCCCAGACTGCCTACCCGAAGGCCGGTTATGCGACCTCCGACAACTACGGCGGAACGGGCGTGACGAGCATCCGGGGAAAGCTGGTGTGGCATGCCTCCGACAAGCTCGATTTCACGTTCACGGGCGACTGGACCTACCAGGATCAGACGGCACTCCCCTACACCGTTCTCGCTACTTACACGGGAAACTTGAGTTACTCCACCTTCTCGACGCTTTATAACCTGTGCATCAGCAACAACGCCGCGACGCTGCCCGGCGCGATCCAGGCTGCCGGCGGCCCGCCGACCTTCGTTCCGACCAACGGCCTGTTTGCTGGCGTCTGCGCCCAACCCCGGGCGCACGTTCCCGGGCTTTCGATCGGCGGCGCACCACTGCTTGGTGCCGGCTACGTCGGCATCGGCGCACCTATCGGGCCGTACAACGCGTTTAACACCGGAGGAGTCCCTTACCTCGGCACGAGTCAACCGCGCCTCTGGATCGATTTCCAGGACATGAACACCGGCAACATCGACACGACCTATGCCGACGGTCCGGACTTCGCGCGCAACACCTTCTTCGGCGGATCGGCCACGGCCGTCTACCATATCAACGACGGCCTCGACTTTAAGTCGATCACCGGCTACCGGCAGATCAAGTGGAACATCGGTACCGATCTCGATGGCACGCCGGAGACGCTGCAGGAAGTCACCGATGCTCAGCATCAGTGGCAGGTGTCGCAGGAGTTCCAGCTGCTCGGCAAGGCGCTCAACAACAACCTGAATTATGTCGGCGGCCTGTACTACTTCCAGGAGGCCGGTTACGTGCACGACTACGTGCCGTTTGAGGATCTGCTGTACGTCTACGACGTGGCGAACAACGTCAACAACACCGACTACGCGGCGTTCCTCAACCTCGATTACCGCCTTGGCAACTTTGGCTTCAGCGCCGGCGGCCGATTTACCCGCGCGGAGGCCGACTTTCTCGGCGGCCAGAGCGATCTCAACTCCTTCCCGCTGGGGTCCGCTCTTTACCCCATCGTGACCGGCCTACCCTACCTGCGCTATTTCCCGAACATCCCGGACAGCCAGAGCTGGAACATCTTCGATCCCAAGCTCGGCATTCAGTACCACTTCAGCCCCGACGTGATGGCCTACGCGAGCTGGGCGAAGGGTTTCAAGGCGGGCGGCTGGACCACGCGTCTCTCCGCGGTGATCCCGAGCCCGGTGGACGCGCGTTATCAGCCGGAGTACTCGAGCACTTATGAGCTCGGGCTCAAGTCGGAATGGTTCAACCACCGGCTGCTGACCAACGCGGCGGTCTACTACACCGACTACACCGGCATCCAGCTCAACATCCAGCAGGGCATCTCGCCCGTCTACACGAATGCCGGCAACGCCACCATCAAGGGCGCCGAGCTCGAGCTGCAATGGCTCGTCGGTGGCGGGCTGCAGATCAACCTTTCGGGCGCCTATATCGATGCCTACTACACCTACGTGAACCCGGATGCGAACATTCCGCAGTCGCTCCTGCCGGACGGCGCCAATGTCTGCCCGGCGACCGCAATCGTCGGCAGTCCCCCGCATCCCATCTGCGCGGTGATCCCACCCGGCGTGACGCAGCTCGACGCGCAGCTGCCGAAGACACCGAAGTACAAGGGGACCATCTGGCCGACCTACGACTACGTATTGCCGAGTGCGGCCATATTCCGTGTGAACGCGGCGTTCACCTACACTGCGGAGATGTGGAACGATTCGCTCAACACCCCGGAGCTGCGCCGGCCTGCGAGCCGCAACCTGGACGCCTCGATCCACTACATCTCACCGGGTGGGAAGTACGATCTCGCGTTCGGCGGCACGAACCTGACGGACGACCGGTACTGCACGGCGGGCTCGCCCAACGCCGGGGCCGGCGAGGTCGGTTGTTACTACAATCCGCCGCGCATGTGGTATCTCTCGCTGCGAGCCGAATTCGGGCGCTGAAGCGGGAGCGAGGCAGCACGGCTATGCTGCGGCGCGGGCTGGCCGGGAGCGGGAGCCGGTGATGCGCAGGCGGCAGAGAAACTTCAGGAGGACGAACATGGCTACCTCTACTGCCCGGAAGTCCACGGCTGGAGCGCCGAAGGCGGCGTCGGGTGCGCCGAAGTCGGCGTCCGCCGCCCACCAGGGCATGACGGCGCCGCCGTCGACGGCGTACAAGATCGTCGATATCCCGGAGATGTACCGCGACGTGATTCAGCGTTATGGGGCGCCGGGCACTTACGTTGGCCCCGCGGACAAGGACAGTCCCTGGGTACCGTTCGGTGCGAATGCGGCGATCCGCCACCTCGGCTTCGATCCCCGGCATAACATCTTCATGAACATGCTGTGGGTAAAGTCCGCGGGCGTGGTCGGCACCCACAAGCACCGTGGCACGGTGGTCATGGTCTGTCTCGAAGGCAGCACCAGGTATCTCGAGTATGACTGGGTGGCCGCACCCGGATCGTTCATCTACGAGACTCCCGGGCTCACGCACACGCTGGTGACGGACAATCCGACGGGCGTGAAGCTGTTCGGCTGGCTGCAGGGGCCGATCGAGTGGTACGACGAGCACGGCAAGTTCATCGAGACGACGGACGTCTTCTGGTTCATGAACCACTACGAGACCTACTGCCGCGAGCACAATATCCCGATCAACAAGCAGCTCTATCTGCTGTGAGCTTCGGCCCCTAACCGGGGCCTCGAGGGTAGTCGGACATGGCCAGGATCGTGGGCGGCATCGGCTCGTCGCACACGCCGACGATCGGTTTCGCGCTCGATGCGAAGAAGCAGGCCGACCCGGTATGGGCGCCGATCTTCGAGGGCTACAAACCGGTGCAGCGCTGGTTGCAGGAGAAGCGACCGGACGTCCTGTTCTTCATCTACAACGACCACGTCACGTCGTTCTTCTTCGACCATTACTCGCACTTCGCCCTCGGGGTCGGCGCGGAGTACGCGGTGGCCGACGAGGGCGGCGGTCCGCGCAATCTGCCGCCGATCAAGGGACATCCCGCCCTTGCCCGCCACATCGCCACCGCACTCACCGCCGAGGAGTTCGACCTCTCCTACTTCCAGGCGAAGCCGCTCGACCACGGCTGCTTCTCACCGCTCTCGGTGATGTGGCCGCACGATGCGGGCTGGCCCGGCGCGATCGTGCCACTGCAGGTCGGGGTGCTCGAGTTCCCCATCCCGACGGCGCGCCGCTGCTTCAGGCTGGGCGGCGCGCTGCGCCGCGCGATCGAGAGCTACCCCGAGGATCTCAAGGTGGCCATCGTCGCCACCGGGGGCCTGGCCCACCAGGTACACGGCGAGCGCGCCGGATTCAACAACACGCCCTGGGACGAGGAGTTTCTCGACCTGCTCGAGCGGCGCCCGGAGGAGCTGAGCGGGTTGACGATCGCACAGTACGCCGAGCGCGGGGGCCTCGAAGGCGCCGAAGTCATCATGTGGCTGATCATGCGCGGCGCCCTGGCGACGAAGGTGAAGAAGCTGCACAGCGCCTACTACCTGCCCTCGATGACTCCGATCGTCACGGTGATCTACGAGGACGACTCGCCGGTGACGGCGGTGGAGAGCGATGCGGAGTTTCGCGAGCGCATCGGCCGCGAGCTGGCCGGTGTGGAGCGGCTGCCCGGCACCTATCCGTTCACGCTCGATCGCAGCGTCAAGGCCTACCGGCTCAACCATTTCCTGCACCGGCTGATCGAGCCGGAATTCCGGCGTCGCTTCCTCGCCGATCCCGAGCCGATGTTCGCCGAGGCGGCCTTGACGGACGAGGAGCGTGACCTGGTGCGGCGCCGCGACTGGCGCGCGCTCATTCACTATGGCGCGATCTTCTTTCTCCTCGAGAAGCTCGCCGCGGTGGTCGGCGTTACCAACCTGCACGTCTATGCGGCCATGCGCGGGCAGACGCTCGAGGAGTTTCAGAAGACCCGCAACGCCCAGGTGCTCTACTCGGTCGCCGGACAGGGCGCGCACATCAAACAATGAATACCAGTGGGGAATTGCACCAATGAGCGGCGAGAGTCTGGAGGGTTTGCTCAAACGATCCGGCAACACGGTTGAACTGCTGCGTAACTCGCAGGTCGGGGCGTACGTCTACCCGGTGGTGCCGATCGAGTTCACCAACTGGCGCAGCGAGCAGGTCGGCTGGCAGAAGACCGCGGTGCTCTACGACCAGTCGCATCACATGTCGGAGATCACGATCTCCGGTCCCGATGCGCTGAAGCTCGTGACTCACCTCACGATCAACAGCTTTGCCAACTTCGCCCCCAACCGGGCGAAGCAGATGGTGCCGTGCAGTTACAACGGCTACGTGATCGGCGACGGCATTCTCTTCCATCTCGACAAGGATCAGCTGCTGTTCGTCGGACGCACGCCGACGGTGAACTGGATTCAGTTTCACGCCGCGACCGGCGGCTTCAAGCTCGAGACCATCCGCGACGACCGCTCGCCCTCCCGGGCCCGCGGCAAGGCGGTGGTGCGTCGACACTACCGCTATCAGATCCAGGGACCTAACGCCGCGCAGGTGCTGGAGAAGCTCAACGGTGCGCCGTTGCCGGACGTGAAGTTCTTCCACATGGGCGCGATCAACATCAAGGGCCGCAAGGTGCGCTGCCTGCGCCACGGCATGGCCGGAGCTCCGGGTCTCGAGGTCTGGGGGCCGTACGCCGAGGCCGATGAGATCCGCGAGGCGATCATCGAGGCGGGCCGCGACTTCGGGCTGGTCGAGGTCGGTGCGCGTGCCTACTCGAGCAACACGCTCGAGTCCGGCTGGATCCCCTCGCCGCTGCCCGCGGTCTACACCGGCGAGCGCATGAGGAAATACCGCGAGTGGCTGCCGGCAAACGGCTACGAAGGCACGGCCTCCATCGGCGGCAGCTTCGTTTCGAGGAACATCGAGGATTACTACACCACGCCCTACGACCTGGGCTATGGGCCGTTCATAAAGTTCGACCACGACTTCATCGGGCGCGAGGCGCTCGAGAGAATCGCGCCAGGCCCGCACCGCAAGAAGGTGACCTTTGCCTGGAATGCGCAGGACCTGCTCAAGGTATTCGCCTCGTTGCTGGTGCCGGACGAGCTCAACTACAAGTACTGGGATTTCCCGAACTGCAACTACGCCTCCTCGACCTTCGACCGGATCGTACGCGGCAGCCGCACCGTGGGCTTCTCGATGTTCGGCGGCTACAGCTACAACGAGCGCACGGCGCTGTCACTCGGTATCGTCGATCCGGATATCGAGATCGGTGACGAGCTGACGCTGGTGTGGGGCGAGGAGAACGGCGGCACGGCCAAGACCACCGTCGAGCCGCACCGCCAGCTCGAGATTCGCGTACAGGTCGCGCCCACACCGTACGCGCGCGCCGCGCGCGAGGGCTATCACCAAGGCTGGCGCACGCGGGGCACCCAGTGAAATTTCGCTTGCCGTGGCTGATGAGCACGCACCGATCGGCAAGACGCGAGATTTCATGGGGACGCCGCCGGTAAGACCTGAGGCACGCCCGGTTGTCCTGTCAGAGGCGGTAGTCCTGTTGACGACCGGCATACGCGACGAAGAAATCCAGGGCTGCCGGATCCGACACGCCGCTGCGGTTGGCGGCTTTCTCGGGAGGCACGCCCATCAGGATGCGTCGCACCGGCACCTCCATCTTCTTGCCGGTGAGGGTGTAGGGGATACCCGGAGCCTGATAGATCTTGTCCGGCACGTGGCGTGGCGTGTACTCGCGGCGCAGCGTGTCGCGGATCTTCGCTTCGAGCCCGGCATCGAGCGCGACGCCCGGGACGAGCTTGACGAACAGCGGCATGAAGAAGCCGCCGCCTGGGAGATCGAGGTTGACGATGAGCGCATCCTGCACTTCGGGAATGAGAGCGAGCGTGCGGTAGATCTCCGCGGTGCCGATGCGTATGCCGTAGCGGTTGAGCGTTGCGTCCGAGCGACCGAGCACGAAGCAGCGACCCTGAGCGTCGATCTTGAAGAAGTCGCCGTGCCGCCATACGCCCGGGAACTCCTGGAAGTAGGTCTCGAGATAGCGACGGTTGTCCGGATCGTTCCAGAAGCGCAGCGGCATCGAGGGCAGTGGCTCGGTGAGCACCAGCTCGCCGACCTCGTCGATGACGCTCTCGCCGCGTGCGTTGAAGGCTTTGGCCGAGACTCCGAGCTGGGGCGCCTGGATCTCACCGGCGCGCACCGCAAGGGTCGGCACGCCGCCGACGAACCCGGTGCAGCAGTCGGTGCCGCCGCTGCCGTTGGCGACCCACAGGTCTTCCTTAACGTTGCGGTAGAACCAGGCCATGCTCTCGGGTGTGGCCGGCGAGCCGGCGAGATTAATGGTGCGGAGCGATTCGAGCCCGAAGCGCTCACGCGGCACGATCCCGGAGCGGGCGAGCTGATCGACGTAGGTCGGGCTCGCGCCAAAGGAGGCGACCGCGGCCTCGTCGGCCATCTTCCACAGCACATCCGGTGCGGGGTACGCCGGATGTCCGTCATAAAGGATCGGCACCGCGCCGGTGAGCGGCGTGCTGGTGATGAAGTTCCACAGCATCCAGCCGCTCGTCGTGTAGAAGAACACCCTATCCGCGGCATGCAGGTCGAAATGGAACGTGGCGTTCTTCAGGTTCTCGAGCAGGATGCCGCCGTGGCCGTGGACGATCGGCTTCGGCAGCCCGGTGGTGCCGGAAGAGAACAACGTCCACAACGGATGATCGAAAGGCACCTGCGCGTATTCAAACTCCGGCGCCGCGACCGGCGGCCGCTCGAAGAGCGTCCGCCAGTGCCGCGCGGATGGCAACGGCACCGTCGTGTCGTCCGGGTCGAGGTAGGTCAGGTAGACGAGGTGTTCGAGCGACGGGAGGCTTGCGGCGATGTGGCGCAACTCGCTGCGGCGGTCGAAGGCCTTGCCGCCGTAGCGGTAGCCGTCGACGCTGAACAGCAGCTTCGGCGAGAGCTGCGCGAGGCGATCGAGTGTACCGCGCTCGCCGAAGTCCGGGGAGCAGCACGCCCAGATGGCACCGACCGCCGAAGTCGCCAACATCGCGATCATGGTCTCGGGGATGTTAGGCATCCAGGCGACCACCCGGTCTCCGGGCTCGATGCCGAGTGTGCGCAGCTCGGTCGCGAGCGTGCGCACCTGGCCGCCGAGTACCTCCCACTTAAGCGCCGTGAGCGGCCGTGTCTCGCTCACATGCAAGAGCACGTCGCTACCCACTCGCTCGCCTCGCATCACGTGCTGCGCGTAGTTGAGGCGCGCGCCCGGAAACCATTCGGCGCCCGGCATGCGGCGCCGCCCGAGCACCCGCGCGTGCGGTGCCGAGGACTCGATGCGGAAGTAGTCCCACAGCGCCTGCCAGAAGCCTTCCAGGTCTTCGACCGACCAGCGCCACAGCGCGCGGTAGTCGGCCAAGCGGCGGCCCCGCTCACGGGCGAGCCACTCGGCGAATGCCGTTACGTTCGCCTGGCCGATCCGCTCGGGTCCCGGGGTCCACAGGAGTTCACCTGGCCGCATGCGTCGACTCGTTTCCTCCCACGGCGGGATTGTAAGCATGAAACCCGCTGCTGCGGGTGCAGCGCGCAGCTGCACCCATGGCAGCGGGCCCACGCGCCTCGCCCGTCGGGCGATCTGGGCGTACGCTTGACGCACAACTCACGCGCCGCGGTTAGGCTCTGCCACAGCAGGGCGGCCGGACGGCAGGGCCATTTAACATGATTACGCAATCTGCAGCCTTTCCGGCTCCGAGCTCGCTGAAGGTGGTTCCGGGCACCGAGCGGGCGCAGGCCGCCTACCCCTACTACATGCAGTTCACCGCCGCGGACGATCAGCGGTTCTGGTTCTACAACTCGATGCATTTCCCGGAACCGATGTCGGCGTTCGACATGGTGACCGCCGAGGCTGCGTACTGCGCCCTCGGCTCCTCGACCACGCGCGTACACTGCATACCGACCACGCTCGGGATCGACTACCGCATCATCAATGGGCGCGTCTACATCGGCGGTAACGCCGTGACCGACCCCGCCGAAATCGCCCGTCGCACCAGCGAGTTCCAGCAGCGCGCCTTCTACTACTACGGTAACTGGGAGCGGCTCTATGCCCAGTGGCGCGACAAGATGATGGCGCTGATCCGCGAAGCGCAGGCGTTCCCGAGGCTCGAGCTGCCGGAGTTCGAGCCGCTCGCGAACGTGCACGCCGGGCGCGGCATCGCCGCGAACCATCAGCTCCTCGACATCTATCAGAAGACGCTCGAGGGCTACTTCCGCATGTGGCACCACCACTTCGAGTTCCTGCTGCTCGGCTACGGGGCGTACATGACTTTCTTCGCCTTCTGCAAGAAGGCCTTCCCCGAGATCAGCGACCAGACCATTGCCCGCATGGTGGCCGGCATCGAAGCGGAGATCTTCCGTCCCGACGAGGAGGTGCGACGGCTGGCCCGCCGTGCGGTGGAGCTCGGCGTCGACGATGAGTTCCGCGAGGGGCGCACACCGCAGACGGTCATGGCGGCGCTCGAGTCACGCGGAGCCGCCGGGCGCGAGTGGCTCGGAGAGCTCGCGGTCTCGCGCGATCCGTGGTTCAACGTCAACGTCGGCGACGGTTTCTATCACTACCACCGCTCGTGGAACGACGACCTGTCGATGCCCTTTACGGGCCTGCCGGGCTATATCGCCCGCGTCAAGGCCGGCGAGTCGCTGGAACGACCGATCGAGACGCTCAAGAAGCAGCGCCGGCAGCTGATCGAGGACTATCGGGAGCTGCTCGGCTCGGAGGAGGAACGCCAGGCCTACGATCAGATGATCGGACTCGCCCATCGGGTGTTTCCGTACGTCGAGGGTCACAAGTTCTACTGCGAGCATTGGTACACCAACCTCTTCTTCAACAAGATCCGTGAGTTCGGCGCACTGCTCGCGGCGCACGGGTTCTTCGCGCGCGCGGAGGACGTGTTCCAGCTCACGCACTACGAGGTCGAAGCCGCGATCATCGATCTCATGACTTCCTGGTCGAACGGCTCGGCGCCGCGCGGGCCCGAATACTGGCCGCACATCGTGAGCGAGCGTCGCGCGGCCATAGCCGAGTGGGCGAAGCACAGCACTCCGCCGGCACTCGGACCGGTTCCCGAGGTGATCGACGACCCGGCGATCGTGATGCTCTGGGGCATCACCCGCGAGAGCCTGGACAGCTGGCTGCGCGCCGGCAGCGATACCGCGAGCCGCGAGCTGCGCGGGTTTGCCGCCTCGAGCGGGGTCGTCGAGGGGCCCGCGTGTGTGGTGCGGTCGGTGGAGGAGATCGGACGGGTACGCGAGGGCGACATCCTCGTCTGTCAGATCACCAACCCGACCTGGGCACCGATCTTCCAGAAGATCGCGGGCGCGGTGTCCGATATCGGCGGCTCGATGAGTCACGCCGCCATCGTCGCGCGCGAGTTCGGCCTGCCCGCCGTGGTGGGAACCGGGACTGCAACCTCGCGCATCAAGGACGGCCAGCGCATCCGCGTCGACGGCGGGCGCGGCATCGTCACGCTGCTCTCCTAGCGAGCCTCATGACCGCCGGCGCGCACATCGCCTGGTTCGAGGAGATCGGGCTCGGCGACCGGGAGCAGGTCGGCGGCAAGGGTGGTAGCCTCGGCGAGCTCAGCCGCGTTGGGATCGCCGTGCCACCGGGATACGTGGTGCGAACGGCCGCGTTCGAGCGATTCCTTGCCGCGCTCGAGCAGAGTGCGCCGGTGCGCGCGACGGTGGCGGCGCTCAAGTCATACGACCTCGAGGGCATCACCGACTGCTCGCGAACACTGCGGCGGCGGATCGAAGACGCCGCGCTTCCGGGTGAGGTGCTCGAGGATCTGACCGTCGCCCACGAGCGGCTGGTGCGCGCAAATGCGCAGGAGCCCGTCGCGGTGCGCTCCTCGGCGACCTGCGAGGACGCGCAGGATGCGAGCTTCGCGGGTCTCCAGGACACGTACCTGTGGGTCAGAGGCGTGGCCGAGACCGCGCGCCGGGTACGCAGCTGCTGGGCGAGTCTGTACTCGGTGGAATCGCTCAGCTATCGGCTGACGCACGGACTTGCCGAAGAGCGTGTGGCCATGGCCGTGGTCGTGCAGAAAATGGTGGATGCCGGTACCGCCGGGGTGATGTTCACCCGCAGTCCCACGACCGGAGACCGCTCAGTGGTGACGATTGAGGGCGCCTGGGGCGTCGGTTCCGCGGTAGTCGGCGGCGAAGTGACCCCGGATCGCTGGGTGCTCGGCAAGATCACGGGTGAGATCTCCTCGCGCGAGATCTCCGACAAGCAGATCCAGCACGTCGCCGCGGAGGGTGGCGGTGTGGCCAGCGTCGCGGTCAGCGAGGAGCGGCGGCGCGTCGCCTGCCTGAGCGATGAGCAGCTGCAGCAGCTGCGAACTCTCGCGCGACGTATCGAGCGGCACTACGGTCGTGCGCAGGACATCGAATGGGCGATCGACCGGCACAGCGGCGCCATCCTGCTGCTGCAGAGCCGCCCGGAGACCGTCTGGTCGGCGAAGGAATCCGCGCCGCTCGCCAAGCCCGAGCAGGATCCGCTGATGCACCTCATGTCTGTCTTTGGGTCGCGCCGGTGCCCCTGACCGCTCAGGACGTTGCCGAGATCACGCGACTGCTCGAGGAGTCCGACTTCGTGGAGCTGCGCCTCGAGCACGAGGGCTTCAAGCTCACGCTGAAGCGCGCAACCGCTGGCAGCGGCCAGGTGGGCGCAAGCGCGACGCCAGCCGCCGCGGCGTCGGCGCCGTGGCCGCCCGCGAGCCCGGCGCACACACCAGCGCCAGCCGCGCGGCCAGCGGCGCAGAGTGAGTCGCGCGACCCCTCGCTTCAAGAGGTTACCGCGCCGCTGCTCGGTATCTTCTACCGCGCGCCGCGGCCGGGCGCCGCCCCGTACGTCGAGATCGGCTGCGAGGTGCAGGAGGACAGCGTCATCGGGATCATCGAAGTGATGAAGCTCATGAACAGCGTGCGTGCCGAGGTTCGCGGCACCGTCGTCGAGATCCTGGTCGAGGATGGTGCAACAGTCGAGTACGGGCAGGTACTGCTGCTGGTCTCGCGAGGGAGACAGAGTGGCTGAGATCGCCCTCGTCGACACCTCGCTCCGCGATGGCAATCAGAGCCTGTGGAGCGCGCTCGGCATCGACACCGCCAAGACGCTCACCGTCGCGCCGCTCCTCGAGCGGGTGGGTTTCAGGGCGATCGACTTCACGACTTCGACCCACATGGGCGTTGCCGTGCGCTACAAGCGCGAGGATCCGTGGGAGCGCATTCGTCTCACGGCGGCCGCGACGCCCTGCACGCCGTTACAGTTCATGTCGACGGGATTTCGCTTCATCTCGTGGGAGACGGCCAGCCCCGAGTTCATGGCGCTCGCCTTCGAGGTCCTCGCGCGCAACGGCATCCGGCGCTTCTGCCTCGCCGACCCGATGAACGACGCTGAATCCAACATCGCCTGTGCGCAGATGGTGAAGCGCGCCGGTGGCGAGTTCGTCATTGCGGCGCTCGTCTTTACGCTGAGCCCGATCCACGACGACCGCCATTACGCCGCGGCGGCGCGCAAGCTGGCCGCATGCCCGGCGGTGGATGCGATCTATATCAAGGATCCGGGCGGACTCCTGTCGCCGCGACGTGCGAGCACGCTGATCCCGGCCGTCAAGGCTGAGATCGGCGCCAAGCCGCTCGAGCTGCATTCCCACTGCACGATCGGCCTGGGGGAGCTGCTCTACATCGACGCCGTGGACTACGGGGTGAGTGCCCTGCAGTGCGCATCCGGTGCGACCGCGGACGGGATCTCCAATCCGCCGTCGCTGCGCGTCGTCGAGAACCTGCGCGCTCTGGGTCACACGGTGAGCGTCGACACCGCGGCGCTCGCCGAGGTGAACCGCTTCTTCACCCGCATCGCACAGGCGGAAGGCTTGCCCGCAGGCGCCCCGCAACCCTTCGATGCCGCGTACCTGCGCCATCAGCTTCCCGGAGGCATGATCGGTACGATGCGCCGGCACCTCGCTGAGCATCGGCTCTCCCATCTCGAAGGGGCGGTCATCGAAGAGATGGCGCGGGTGCGCGAGGAGCTCGGCTGGCCGATAGTCATGACGCCGTTTTCGCAGATACTGCTGACGCAGGCGGTTCTCAACGTGACCGGCCGCGAGCGCTATGGTGTCATCCCCGATGAGGCCATCCGCTATGCGCTCGGCCGCTTCGGCCGACCCAACATCCCGATCGCCCCCGAGGTAATGGCCCGCATCGAGGCGTTACCGCGAACCGCGGAGCTGTGCGCGGAGCCGCCGATGGCGCCGCTTGCGCAGCTACGCGCGCGGCTCGGCCGGGAGCTGTCGGATGAGGAGTTTCTGCTGCGCGCTACGATGCCCGCTGCGCAAGTGGATGCGATGCGGGCGGCGGGGCCGGCAGCGCGCCACTACGACCCCGAGGCGAAACCGGTGATGGAGCTGCTGCGCCGGGTCCTGAAGATGCGTAACGTCGCGGAACTGAGCGTGGTGAAGAGTGACTTTCGCCTCGAGGTACGGGGCCGCGCGCGCGTCGGAGCGCCCCCCGCGTGAACGGCGCGTCACGCAGCGGTGGCGCGCGGGAGACCATCCGCGGGGTCGTGTTCGATGTCGACGGCACACTGCTCCTGAGCAACCGCGCGCTCGGCGGCTACGAGCTGTTGCCGGGGGCGATCGACGTCCTGACCGCACTCAAGGCCCGGCAGGTGCCGTTTGCGCTGCTCACCAACGGCAGTGCCTACCCCCCGGCCGAGCAGGCCGCGAAGCTGCGCGCCGCGGGACTGCCGGTCGATGACGCACAGATGATAACGCCCTCCAGTATCGCGGCCGATTACCTGCAGCGCCGCGGCATCCGTCGGGCGCTGGTACTCGGAAGTGCCGGCGTCGGGCAGGCACTGCGGGATGCCGGTATCGAGACCGTGTACACCGGGGAGACGGGAGCGACCGAGGTCGGGAGCGTGTTCGTTGGCTGGCATCCGGAATGCGGAATGAAGGACATCGAGACGGCCTGTCAGGCCATCTGGGGCGGTGCCGAGCTGTGCGTCGCCTCCGACGTTCCCTTCTTCGCCACCAAGCAGGGCCGCACGATCGGCTACTCGTTTGCCATCACCGCGGCCATCCGTCGCCTGACGCGGGCGCCCATGACGCTGACCGGCAAGCCTTCGGTCCGCGCACTGCGCTTCGCTGCGCGGCGTCTCAACGTGCCGGTACGCGCGCTCGCGGTCATCGGGGATGACCCGATCGTCGAGGTCCTCATGGCGCGCCGCGGCGGTGCCACGGCGCTCGCGGTGACCACCGGGACGACGCGCCGTGAGGAGTGGGAAAGGCAGACTCGCGCGCGCGCTCCCGACGCCATCCTCGAGGAGCTGGGCGACGTGCTCGGTTGGGTCGGCAATGCCGACGTTGCGGCGGCGAGCGCGGCCGCGAGTGCACGAGCGCGTCCGCGATCGGTACGAAAACGCGTGCCGGCACGGCGCCCGGGCGCCGCGGGCCGCTCCGGCGTGACCGAGAAGCGACGCGCCGGCCGCCACTCAGGGTGATACGGAGTTCCTCATGTCATTGAGCAAGCCTTATGCGGACATTCCCGGAACAACGATCTTTGACACCGACCAGGCACGGCGTGGCTATCACCTGAACATGTTCTGCATGTCGCTGATGAAGCCCGAGAACCGCGAGCGCTTCAAGACGAACGAGCGTGCCTACCTCGATGGCTGGCCGATGAGCGAGGAGCAGAAGCGCGCGGTGCTCGACCGCGACTACAATCGCATGATCTCGCTCGGCGGCAACATCTACTTCCTCGCCAAACTGTTCGCGACCGACGGCAAGAGCTTCCAGTACGTCGCCGCGCAGATGGCCGGCATGTCGCAGGCGGAGTACGCCCGGATGATGCTCGCCGGCGGCCGTACGCCCGAAGACTGAGCGCGAGGCACGCAATGCGCGCAGCGCTCTACTACGGGCGGCAGGACCTGCGACTCATGTCGGTGCCGGAACCCGAGCCGGGACCCGGCGAGGTGAAGCTGCGCGTTCACTACAACGGAATCTGCGGCAGCGATCTGCTCGAGTACTACGACGGTCCGGTAACCACGCGCAGCACCCCGCACCCGCTCACCGGCGTGCGCAACCCCGTGATCATGGGCCACGAGCTCTGCGGCGAAGTCGTCGCGCTCGGCGCCGGCGTCGAGGACCTGAGTCTCCGGGCGCTCGTTGCGGTCGAGCCCGTCGAGACCTGCGGTCGCTGCCTGTACTGCGGCCTCGGGCAGTACAACCACTGCCCGCAGCTTGCAATCCAGGGATACAACCGTGCCGGCGGTCTCGCCGAGTTCACGGTGGTGAAACGACGCATGGCGCATGCCCTGCTGCCCGGCGTCTCGGCACTGCAGGGTGCGCTCATCGAACCGCTCGCGATTGCGTGGCACACGGTGAACCGCTGCGCAGTCAGCGCCGGGCAGGTGGTCGCCATCCACGGCGCAGGTCCGATCGGCGCCGGAGCCTTCCTCACGCTCAGGCGGCGCGGAGTCGAGGCGATCGTGGTCGATCCATCGCCCGCCCGGCGCGCGGCGCTCACCCGGCTCGGCGCGCGCACGGTGCTCGATCCCACGGCCGGCGACGTGGTGGCGGCGATCCGCGACCTGACCGGTGGGCGCGGCGCGCACGCGTCGATCGACGCGGCGGGCGGCGCGCAAGCCTTCAGGGCGATGCTGCACGGCACGCGCGTCGATGGCACCGCGGTAGTGGTGGCGATCCACCACGAGCCGGTCGTGATCCCGCCCTTCGATCTGCTGATGCCGGAGGTGCACCTGACCGGCGTGGCGCTGTCGGTTAACGCGTTTCCTCAGGTCATCGCGGAAATGGCCCGCGGCAGCTATCCGCTCGAGGGTTGGGTCGAGACCATTCCCTTCGACGCGGTGATCGATCAGGGGCTCGAGCGACTGCGCCGTCAGCAGGGGATGAAGATCGTGGTGGACGTTGCCGGACTCCCGAGCCGGCCGCAGTAGGAGCACAGGTGTGAAGAGCGCAGAGCTGTTCGACGTCACCGGGCAGGGCGCGATCGTCACGGGCGCGGGCAGCGGTCTCGGACTCGCGATCGCCGAGGCACTTGCCGAGAACGGGGCACGCGTCACCCTGCTCGACATGGACGCGGGGCGCATCGCCGCCGAGAGCGCACGGCTCGAGGCGCTCGGTTACGCGGTGCGGGGGGCGGTGGTCGATGTCGCGGATCACGCCGCACTCGAGCGCGCCTTCGATGCTGCCGTCGCAGCGCATGGCCGCCTCGACATCGTATTTGCGAACGCCGGGATCGACTCGGGACCCGGCTTCGTCACTGGCTGGTTCGGCGCGCAGCGTGAGCGCAATCCCGCCGGTGCCCTGGAGAGCTACAGCGACGAACGCTGGAACCGTGTCATCGACATCAACCTCACCGGCGTGTTCGCTACGCTGCGCGCCGCGGCCCGTATCATGAAGCCACAGCGCTCGGGCAAGCTCATCGTGACCACCTCGGTCGCGGGCTATCAGTGCGAGCCGGCGATCGGCTCGGCTTACGGCGCGGCGAAGGCCGGGGCGGCGCATCTCATGCGCTCGGTGGCACATGAGCTGGCCGCCTTCAACATCACGGTGAATGCGATTGCCCCCGGGTTCTTCGTCACCAACATCGGCGGTGGCCATGCCAAGAACCCGGAGGTGCAGCGCGCCATGGGTGCCCTCATGCCGATGCACCGCGTCGGCTTCCCCGACGACATCAAGGGTCTCGCGCTGTTCCTCGCCTCCCCGGCGTCGGCCTATCTCACCGGCCAGCAGATCACCATCGACGGCGGCTGGACACTCGGCCCGGCCGACTGAAAGCTTCCCGAGGAGTGCCAGTGACTCAATTCCCGCGCCGTGTCGTTACAGGTCATGATGCCGACGGCAAGTCGATCGTGCTGTCCGACGGGCAGCCGCCACAGCACCATGCCATGCACGGGCCCGCGGTCGGTGCGGATTTCTTCGAGATCTGGAGCGTCGCGGCAGCCTTACCCGAGCTGACAGCGGTCGAGGCGCGCGAACCCAACCAGCGGGCTTTCACCATCATGCCCGTGGCGGGGCACCTGCTGCGGCTCATCGACATCTATCCGCCCAAGCGGGGCGGCAAGCGCACGGTCATGCACCGAACCGCAACTCTCGACTACGTCGTCGTGATCGAGGGAGAGGTCGTTCTGCTGCTCGAGGACAGCGAAGTCATCCTGCGCAAGAGCGACGTCGTCGTGCAGCGCGGCACCAATCACGCCTGGGAAAACCGTTCCGAGGAATTGGCGCGCCTGGCGTTCTTTCACATCGACGCGCGATTCAGCGCCGAGCTGCTCGAGCGCCTGCCGCAGCCGCTCGAGCTGCTGCGCTAGGCAACTCGGCTTAGGCCCGAGGCTACTCCTCGACGCATACCTCGACGAGTACCGGGCCGGTGGCGGCGAAGGCCGTCTGCAGAGCGCCATCGAGCTCGGTACAGCGCGTGACGCGCAACCCCTCCACACCCTGCGCGCGGGCGAGCGCGCAGAAGTCGAGGTTCGGCAGCAGCGTGCCCGGCGGGTTTGCGACGCCAAAATGCGGGGCGAACTCGTTGAGCGCGCGGTAGCTGCGGTTGTTGACGATCACGAAGGCAACGGGCAGCGCAAGCTGCGCGGCGCTCCACAGTCCCTGGATCGAATACATGGCCGAGCCGTCGCCGAGCAGCGCGATCACCTTGCGCTTCGGTCGGGCGAGAGCGACGCCGACCGCCGCCGGCAGGCCGTAGCCGAGCCCGCCGCTCGCACAGGTGTAGAAAGAGTCAGGCTCGAGTATCGGCAGATGATCGTGCAGCGGTCCGCGGCTGCTCGGTGCCTCCTCCACGAGGATGCTGCCGGCGGGCCGCAGCGTCGCGATCTGCTGCAGCAGATAGCGGTCGGTGAGGCGCTCGGGCGGCAGCGGCGCCGGCCGCACGGGCACGGCCGGTGCAGCTCTTGCGGGGGCCTGCGCGGCAAGCAGCGCGCGGATGCCGGGCTTAAGGTCAGTGACGATCGACAGTCCCACGGGGGCGCGCGCCGCGGCGGCCGGATCGTCCGTGAGCTGCACGAGGGCGGCATCCTCCGGCACGTGCGGACCGTGTCCCTCGACGTGATAGGTGAACACCGGGGCTCCGAGCACCAGGATCAGGTCGCTCCCCTCGAGGCGCGCGACGATCTGCTCGCGGTCCGCGGGCAAGAAGCCGGCGAACAGCGGATGCCGTTCCGGGAAGCTGTTGCGCGATGAGAGCGGACTCACCCAGACGGCGGCCTGGTGCCGCTCGGCGAGGGCGACGACCTCGTGCCAGGCGCCATCGCGGGCCACCGAGGCTCCGACCACCAGCACCGGGCGGCGCGCGGCAGCCAGCATGGCGGCCGCCCGGCTCAGCAGTGCCGGATCGCCGATGAGCGTGGTGCTGACCACGCGGCGAGTCGCGAGCGAGCACGGCCGGTCCCAGTCATCGACCGGCACCGACACGAACGTCGGCCCGCGCGGGGGCTGCATGGCGGTGAAGAAGGCGCGCGCCACGGCCGCCGGCACGTCTGCGGCGCGCGCGGGCTCGCAGCTCCACTTGACGTACGGCCGTGGCAGATTGGTCGCCTGCTCCGAGTAGAGAAAGGGCTCGAACGGCAGGATCGAGCGCGCCTGCTGGCCGGCCGTCACCACGAGCGGCGTTTGATTGCGACAGGCCGTGAACAGGCTCCCCATGGCGTGTCCGACGCCGATGGCCGAGTGCAGATTCACGAACGCGGCGCTACCCCGCGCCTGGGCAAAACCGTCCGCCATGGCGACTACCAGCGACTCCTGCAGCCCCAGCACGTAGCGGAAATCGGCCGGAAAGTCGCGGAACATCGGCAGCTCAGTGGAGCCCGGATTGCCGAAGATGGTGGTGAGGCCGAAGTCGCGCAGCAGCGCAAACACCGCCTCGCGAACGGTGGTGCTCAGGTCCTGCATGCCGTGCCTTCAGGTCGCAAGTTGAGACCGTCTCGCGAGCGTGGCCACGCGACGCGGCGCCGTCTCCTTCAGCGCGAGCGCCAGCAGTGCTCCACCGAGCGCGCAACCCGCCTGGATGAGAAGCGGGGCCGTGAGACCGAAGTGGTCCGCCGCCGTACCCGCCAGCGCGGGGGCGCTCACGCCGCCGAGGACCTCCCCGACGCCCACGGTGAGCCCCATCGAGGTGGCCACGTAGCGCGCAGGAATGGTCTCGGACGGGATGGTCCCCATGAAGAGCGGAAAGGTACCGCTCGCCGCCCAGCCGATGAAGATCAGTGCTCCGAGCAGGAAGAGCGAACCGTGCCAGTAGAGCGCGGCGAGCGGCACCAGCACACCGAGCAGGTTGCACGCCAACACGACCGGGCGGCGGCCGAGCCGGTCAGAAAGCCCCGGAACGACAAAACTGAAGAACGCGGCAGACAGCCCCAGCAGGCTCATGAGCACGCTCATCTCGCCCGAGGACAGCTGGCGCACCTTGACGTAGAACAGCGGAAGGAAGGCCCAGCCGAGCACCATCCAGGAGACCATGAAGATGCTCATGAGCACGCACAGAGCCACGTTGCGAAACCTCAGCATCGTGAGGTAACTCATCGCGGCGCCGGCGTCGGCGCTTGCCGGCAGGGGCTTGTGCTGCGGCTCGTGCACGTAGCGGGCGATCAGCGCCGCCATGACGAGCCCAGGTACGCCGGCGAGAAAGAACGCCATGCGCCAGCTGGAGTTTTCGGCAATGGCCACCAGCACCAGCGGAGCGGCGAAGGAACCGAGGATGTTGCTGCCGAAGTTCTGCATCACGCCCATGTTGTGTCCGCGCCTGCCCGGATCCGACTCGGCTGCCAGGAGCGACTGGCACACGGGCATGAACGGTCCTTCCACGAGCCCCATGAGGAGCCGCGCCGCGAACAGCGCGACGAACGACCCGGCGAGGCCCGAGAGGAACGAGCACAGCGAGAACGCAATCGTGCTGGCGAGCAGTACCGGCTTGCGGCTGCCGGTGCGGTCCGACAGCGCACCGCCGAGGAATGCCGAGACCGCCCAGGTAAAGGAAAGCGCCGAGGCAGTGAGGCCGACCTGTTGATTGTTGAAGTGCAGATCCCGTGCGACGAACGGCATCAGGAAGCTGGCCGCGTTGCGGTCGAAGAACAGGAAGCCGAAGGTGATGCCGAGCACCCAGATCAGACGTTGTTCGTAGCGCATGTCAGATGAAGGAGCGAATGGGGTCCTTGCCGTCCCAGCCGATGCTCGCGCGGTAGAAGCGGCCGAAGACCTCTTCGAAGGCACCTCCGAGCTCGATCAGTTCGGTGAAGCCCGGCAGGACGGCCGTGGTATCCATGTACCCCACGCGGCCGCCACTCGGCACGGCGGCGCGGAAGGCGAGCGCGTAGCCCTCGCGCTCGTACTGCGCGACCGCCGCATCGAAATTCCAGGTCGCCACGCCGAAGTGGTGGAAGCCGTAGCCACGCTGCTCGATCACCTCGCGGTAGACGGACGGTGCGTCGTTGTGCGGCTGGATGAGCTCGATGTTCATGTGCCCGGCGAAGCTCATCGCGAGCGCCACGTCCGCCCGCGATGGCTGTCCACGGTACACGGGGTCTTCGCCGCTGAAATGCTCGAGCATGAACCACGGGCCGATGCGCAACGTCCGGGACCACAGTGCGATCGCCGCGCGCAGGTCCGCCACGACGTAGGCCATCTGGATGACGCCGTCGTCCGGCTGTCCGAACCCTACCTGACCCATAACGCCTCCCCCGATCCGAAACGTGCTTCCAGCGTTGTGCTTGCCTCTAATCCTGCGCGTTGAGCGCCCGCTCGAGGTCTGCGAGAGTGCGGTAGCAGGGCAGTACCTGAGCGACGCTGGCGTTCGGTTCGCGGTGCTCGCGTATCGCGCCGAAGAACTCGCGGTCCTGCAGCTCGATGCCGTTCATCGACACGTCGACGCGCGACACATCGATCTTCTGCTCTTTGCCGTCGATCAGGTCGTCGTAGCGCGCGATATAGGTGCCGTTGTCGCAGATGTAGCGGAAGAACGTGCCGAGCGGTCCGTCGTTGTTGAAGGACAGCGACAGCGTACAGATCGCCCCGCTCGCACTCTTGAGCTGGATGGACATGTCCATGGCGATCTTGAGCGTCGGGTGCATCGGCCCCTGCACCGCGTGCGCGATCGTCACCGGCGCGCCGCTCTGGTAGGCAAAGAGATCCACCGTGTGCGCCGCGTGATGCCAAAGCAGGTGGTCGGTCCAGGAGCGCGGCTGGCCGAGTGCATTGATGTTGGTGCGCCTGAAGAAATAGGTCTGCACGTCCATCTGCTGCAGCGAGAGCTCGCGCTGTGTGATGCGCCTGTGGATCCACTGGTGCGAAGGATTGAAGCGCCGCGTGTGCCCGACCATGCAGACCAGGCCAGTCCGCTGCTGCAGATCGGCGACCGCCTGCGCGTCCCTGAGATTGTCGGCGAGCGGTATTTCGACCTGCACGTGCTTGCCGGCCTCGAGACATGCCATGGCCTGAGCGGCATGCAGCTGCGTCGGGGTCGCGAGGATCGCGGCGACGACGCCGGGTCGCTCGAGCGCCTCGTTGAGGTTGGTGGTCACGTGCGCAATGCCGTACTTCTGTGCCACTGCGCGGGTCGGCTCGAGCGTGCGGCCCACGAGCGACACCACCTCGATGCCGCCGATGGCCTTGATGGCATCGAGGTGTTTCGTGCCGAACGCACCGGCCCCGGCGACGATGATTTTCATGGCAGGTTCTCCAGGATCAGGTGGCCCACGGCGGTGTTCGAGGCGGGCACATGATAGAAGCGGTGCACGGTGCGCACCTTCTCGTTGAGCGCACCGCGCATGATGAGCCACATCACCAGCTCGATCCCTTCCGAGCCCGCCTCGCGCACGTACTCGATGTGCGGCATGCGCGCGAGGGCCGCCGGCTCGTCGATCAGCCGGTCGATGAACTGCTGGTCCCACTTGCGGTTGATGAGACCCGCACGCGCTCCCTGCAGCTGGTGGCTCATCCCGCCGGTACCCCAGATCTGCACGTTCAGCTCGGCATCGAACGAATCGATCGCCTTGCGGATCGCTTTGCCGAGCTCGTAGCAGCGGTGGCCGGAGGGTGGCGGATAGAGCACCACGTTGACCGGCAAGGGAATGACGCGCACCGGCCAGGCCGAGACCTGGCCGAAGAGCAACGACAGTGGCACCGTGAGGCCGTGATCGACATCCATGCGGTTGACGATGGTGAGATCGAAATCCTGCTGGATCACCGCCTGGGCGATGTGGCAGGCGAGCTCGGCATGTCCGCGTACCACCGGCACGGGTCGCGGACCCCACCCCTCGTCGGCCGGGGCGAACTGCTCGGCGCAGCCGATAGCGAAGGTCGGCACGATGTCGAGACTGAAGGCGGTGGCGTGGTCGTTGTAGGCGAGGAGTATGACGTCGGGCTTTTGTTGCGCGATCCAGCGCCTGGAGAACTCATAGCCGGCAAACATCGGCGCCCAATAGGCGTCCTGTGCCTTGCCGTTGTCGAGCGCGGCGCCAATCGCGGGGACGTGCGAGGTCGTGACGCCAGCGGTGATGCGCGCCATTAGCGGCTCCAGTAAAGACGCTGTGGGTTATCGACGAGCAGCCGGCGCTGCAGCGCCGCGGTGGTCGCCACCTTCGGTATGAAATCGACCAGTGCACCGTCATCGGGCATGTGCGACTTGAGGTTCGGATGGGGCCAATCCGTACCCCACAGGACCCGCTCCGGGAAGCTTGCCACGATCCGTCGGGCGAAGGGCACCACGTCCGCGTAGTCCGGAGGCCCGCTCTTCGAGAGTCGGTCGGGGCAGCTCACTTTCGACCAGATGTTGGGATGCTCGCGCAGCAGCTTGACGAACAGCTCGAACTCCGGCCCATCGACCGGTCGCGTGACGTCCGGTCGACCCATGTGGTCGACCACCACGGTCGCGGGCAGGGAGGCGAAGAAGTCGTAGAGCTCCGGCAACTCCGCGGCCTCGAAGTAGATGACCACATGCCAGCCGAGCGGCGCGACGCGGCGGGCGATCGCCTGTAGCACTTCGCGCGGAGTGGTGTCGACCAACCGCCGGACGAAATTGAAGCGCACGCCGCGCACCCCGGCCTCGTGCAGCACCGCAAGCTCGCGCTCGCTGATGCTCACCGACACGGTTGCGACACCACGCGCCCGGCCAGCGGCGTTCTGCAACGCATCGACCAGCGCGCGATTGTCGCTCCCGTGACAGGTGGCCTGAACGACGACGTTGCGCTCGAACCCCAGGTAGTCGCGCAGGCCGAACAGCTTCGTTCGCGGCGCGTCGCACGGCGTGTAGCGGCGCTCCGTGGCATAGGGAAACTCAGCCCCGGGCCCGAACACGTGGCAGTGGGCGTCCACGGCACCGGCGGGCGGCAGGAACTGTGGCCGACGGGGCGCCGGGTGAAACGGCAACCAGTCCTGGTCGGTCGTGAACGCTCCGCTGGCCGGCGTCGCTGGCCACGCGGCATCACCGGGACGGATGATCGGCTGCGGACTCACAGATCCCTCGCCTTGAGGAGGGCGTCGAGACGGGGGAACACCCGGCGCGTGTTGGTGGCGAAGATCCGCTCTTTGTCCACGGTGGACAGGGCAAGCGCGTCGATATAACGCCGGGTGTCGTCGAAGTAATGCCCGGTGCGCGGGTCGATGCCGCGCACCGCACCCACCATCTCGGAGCCGAACAGGATGTTGCCGACGTCGATGACGCGCACCAGAAGATCGATACCCGGCTGGTGGTACACGCAGGTGTCGAAGAACACGTTCTTCATCACGTGTTCCTCGAGCGGCGGGCGCTTCAGCATGTCGGCCAGGCCACGGTAGCGCCCCCAGTGATAGGGAACGGCCCCGCCGCCGTGCGGGATGATGAAGCGCAGCGTGGGAAAGTCGCGGAACAGATCGCCTTCGATGAACTGCATGAAGGCCGTCGTGTCGGCGTTGATGTAGTGAGCGCCGGTCGCGTGAAAGTTCGGATTGCACGAGGCCGAGACGTGGATCATCGCCGGCACGTCGAGTTCGACCATCTTCTCGTAGAAGGGGTACCAATGCCGAGCGGTGAGCGGCGGGGACGTCCAGTGACCGCCGGAAGGATCTGGATTCAGGTTGCAGCCGACAAAGCCCAGCTCGTCCACGCAGCGCTCGAGTTCAGCGGTGGAATTGGCGATGGGCACGCCTGGCGACTGCGGCAACTGGCACACGCCGACGAAGTTCTCCGGATACAGGTCGACTACGCGCTTGATGAGGTCGTTGTTCGCGCGCGTCCAGGCGCTGGAGATCGCCTCGTTGCCGACGTGATGGCCCATGGCCGAGGCGCGTGGTGAGAAAAGCGTGAGGTCCGCACCGCGCTCGCGCTGCAGCCGCAGCTGATTCTTCTCGATGCTGTCGCGAATCTCGTCGTCGGATATGGCGCCGGGCCGCGCGGCGGGGGCGGTCGGGTCCTTGAGGCCCGCGAGCTGTGCGTCACGGAATTTCTGGTGCGCCGCGGGCGCCGTCGTGTAGTGGCCGTGACAATCGATGATCATTGGCGGGCAGCCTCCAGTGATCGCCCGGGCGCCGTCGCCGCTGCACGCCCGGCCTCGGGCGCCGGGATCTGCGCGAGCATGCGATCGAGCATGGCGCCCAGCTCTCCCTCGGTGAGTGCCGCGGCGTGGCCCGCGGCCCACTGTTGCCGCTCGACACTGCCACGGCTCATCCAGGGCTCCAAGCCCGACTCCGCCACCGTTCGGGCCGCCTCGCGCATCTCCTCGGCGCGCCGCTGACCGTGCTGCAGCGAGCGGGAAATCATGTAATGGGCGAGCTTGCGCCAGTTGCCGAGCGGAAAGAGGTCCTGGAGCGAGGCGATCACGACGTCCTCGACGCCGTAACGCCGTGCGCTGAGCAGCGACTCGGCGAGCAGCGCTTCCATGCCCTTCACGATGACACTGCGGCACATCTTGGCCGCCGAGGCCGTGCCGATCGACTCCGCGTACACCCCGGCACCGCTGAAACCCAGAGCCTGCGCCAGCGGCAGGAACGCCTTGGCGTGCGGGCCGCCGAGCCAGATGGGCGAGGCGATCCGCTTGGGCGCGATCGGCGACATCACCGCCGCTTCGACGTAGCGTCCACCGGCCGCCTCGATCGCGTGCGCGGCCTGGCTCCGGGTGCGCGGCGAGACCGAGTTGAGATCCAGGTAGAAGGTACCCGGGGCGAGCGCCAGCGCGGCTTCGGCTGCGGCCGCGTGACATTCGCCCGCCGTGACCGCACAGACCACGAGTGCGCTGCCACGCACCGCCTCGGCCATCGAGCTGGCCGAGCGCACAAAGGTGAGCGCCGCCGCGGCGCGCTGCGGCTCGCTGCCCGCGAGCGGAAAGAGGCGATCCCAGGCCCGAAGCTCAATGCTTTCCGTACGCCGCAGGTCGTTCGCAAGGACCTGGCCGACCTCGCCGAGCCCGATGAGCGCAACGTGCTGTGGCAACGGCGTCACGCATCCCTCCATCATCATCACCACGCGCTCGCCGGGACGAACACCTCACCCTGCATCAGCTTGCGCGCGGTGCGCAGCAGCGCCGAACGCCGCACCGTGACGGTGCTGCCGTCGAGGCGCACGTCCATCTCGACGGTGAAGAAACCGGATGGATGCTCGATCTCGAGCCGCTGTGACCCCGAGCGAGGCGTGAGGCCCGCGACCTGTGCGGCCACCGAGCCGGGCGCGACGCAGGCGGTGGCGACGCTCACCGCTCCCAGCACCCCGATGGCCTCGTGCACGCGGTGTGGTATGAAGGTCCGCGTATGAATGGTGCCGCCGCGTCGTGCCCCCGACACCAGGCACATCTTGGGCACGGTCTTGCGCGCCACGTCACCGAGGTTCATGCGCGGTCCCACGGCGAGCCGCAGCTGCTCGATGCGGGCCTTGAGCGCTGCGTCGGCCTCGAGCTCTGCGGGCGCCTCATCGCCCCGCTTGCCGAGATCGCTGGCGCGCATCAGCACGACCGGCATGCCGTTGTCGATGCAGGTCACCTCGATCCCCTCGATGCGATCGACGTTGCCATCGGTCGGAAACAGCTTGCCGCACGAGGATCCGGCAACGTCGAGAAAATCGATCGGTATCGCCGCCGCGCTCCCGGGTACGCCATCGATACGCGCGTCCCCTTCGTATTCCACCGCGCCACCGGGTGTCGGCACATGCGCGACGGCGATACTCCCGGTGTTGAGCATGTGGATGCGGACCGCAGTGGAGTTCCCCGCAACGCGCACCAGTCCGTTCTCGATCGACCACGGACCGACGCCGGCGAGGATGTTGCCGCAGTTCTGCGAGTCGCTCACTTCCGCCTTGTCAACGACGACCTGAAGGAACAGGTAGTCGACGTCGGCATCCGCGCGACTCGGGGGACCGATGACCGCGACCTTGCTGGTGAGCGGGTGGGCACCGCCCACGCCGTCGATCTGGCGGGGATCCGGCGATCCCATGGCCGCGAGCAGCGTGCGGTCGCGCGCCGACGCGGAGCGCGGCAGATCCTTGACGTGAAAATAGAGTCCCTTGGACGTGCCGCCGCGCATGAGCGTCGCGGGTATGGCGCGCAGCATGGCGTCTCACTCCGCCGGCGACTGCGGCCGGTAGAGCAGGCCGCGCTGTGTCAATTTCTCACGCATGTCGTAGATATCCAGACCGAGCTCGCCCTTTTGCAGACGCTCGCGCGTCCTGGCTTCCTTGGCTTCGCGCGCTTCGCTCGCCTTGAGCACTGCGCCCGCCTCGATGCGCGGCACGATGCACACGCCGTCATCGTCGGCGATGACCACATCACCTGGGCTGACGAGGCCGCCGGCGCACACGACGGTGACATTCACCGAACCCAGCGTTTCCTTCACGGTTCCCTGCGCGTGTACCGCCTTGGACCAGACGGGGAAGCCCATGTTGGTCAGGTCACGGACATCACGCACGCCGCCATCGATGACGAGACCGCGAACCCCGCGCGCCGCGAGCGAGGCGGCGAGCAGCTCGCCGAAATAGCCGGCGTCAGAGTAGGACGTGGGCGCGACAACCAGCACATCACCGGCCTGACACTGCTCGACCGCGACGTGGATCATCCAGTTGTCGGCCGGCGGCAGGCTCACGGTCACCGCAGGCCCCGCGATACGAGCACCGGGGTAAATCGGCCGCAGGGTCGGACCGAGAAGCCCGGTGCGACCCTGCGCCTCGTGGACGGTGGCGACGCCGTAATGCGCCAGCCCCTCGACCACCTCAGGATCAGCGCGGCGAATATTCGTGTACACGACATTCATGGCAGGTACCCGCACGGGAAGCGTTGGCATGCACGGTGGCGGATTGTCCAACAGCTGCATCCCGGACGGGTAATTGCAATTCAGGACCGGGTATAAGAAATTGTGGACATGACGGTCCGCGCCCCGCGCGTTTCCTCGGCTGCGCCGAACCTGCGGCACCTCGTGCTGTTCGACCAGGTGGTCCGGCGCGGCAGCGTGAGCGCGGCGGCCCGGGCCGCGCACCTGAGCCAGCCCGCGGTCACCCAGGCCGTCGGCCAGATCGAGACGGCCCTGGGAGCACGCGTGATGCAGCGCAGTTACTGCGGGCTCGAGCTCACCGGCGCCGGGCACGCGGCCGCCGTCAGGGTCGAGCGCGCCCTGCAGATGCTGCGCGAAGCCCTGGGGGCGGCGCGCGCGCGGTCGGCGGATGCGGCCGCGCGCGACGTACTCTCGAGCATCTCCTCCACTCAACTTAATGCACTGATCGCGGTGGTGGAGGAGGGCGCGTTTGCCCGCGCCGCACGCCGTGTGGGGTGCGCCCGCACCGCGCTGCACCGCGCTGCACGGCAGCTCGAGAGATCGCTCGGCACCTCGCTCTTCGAAGTCACCAGCTTCGGGGTACGCCCGACGCGCGAGGCGCAGAAGCTCGCCGTGCGCACGCGCCTGGCGTTTACCGAGATCGCTCAGGCCCAGGCTGAGGTTGCGGCGGCGCAGGGCACCGGCAGCGGCTCGACGACGATCGGCGCCATGCCACTGGCGCGCAGCGTGCTGGTGGCGCGGGCCGTCCTCGAGTTCGCAGCGGCACGGCCCGAGCACGGGATCAGCATTCTGGACGGACCGTATGAGAGCATGTTGGGTGCTTTGCGCTCCGGCCGCGCGGATGTGCTGGTCGGGGCATTGCGCGACCCGGTTCCCTACGAGGACGTCGTGCAGGAACACCTGTTCGATGACCCGCTGGCGATCGTCGTGGGGGCTCACCACCCCCTCGCGGCTGGCGGCCCGCCGACGCTCGCGGCCCTGGCGCAATTTCCCTGGATCGCGCCGCGGCGCGATTCGCCGCTGCGGCGCCACTTCGATGCGCTGATCGGTCGACTCGATGGGCCGTGCCGGGCGGCGCCGATCGAGTGCAACTCACTGGTGGCGGCGCGCTCGATGCTCATCGCGAGCGACCGGGTGATGCTCCTCTCGGAGCACCAGATCCACCATGAGCTCGAAACCGGCCAGTTGGTTGCCTTGCCGCATCCGCTCGGAGCCGTGACCCGCTCGATCGGTCTCACGGTGCGCCGCGACTGGCGACCGACCGAAGTGCAGGCGCAACTCGTGGAAGGGCTGCGCCGTCATGCGCGCGAGGCCGCCGGCGGGCAGATGATCCGCCCTGCGGCGAGAGCATGAGTCGCCGCGGAGTCACCGTGCGCGCGAGCCAGGTGGCGATCATCGGCGCGGGCCCCTCGGGGCTGTTGCTCGCGCAGCTCCTGTCCCGCAGCGGGATCGACTCGGTGGTGCTCGAGTGCCAGTCGAGAGATCACGTGCAGGCCCGCATCCGCGCGGGGCTTCTGGAGTGGACGACCGTCGAGCTCCTGCAGCAAGCGGCGGTGGGTACGCGCATGATGCAGGAAGGTCTCGTTCATGACGGCTTCGACGTTGCCTTCGCCAATGGGCGCCACCGCATAGACCTCAAAGGACTCACGGGCAAGAGCGTTCTTGTGTACGGGCAGAACGAGCTGCAGCGCGACCTGGTGCAGGCCCGCGCGACTGAGCCCGGGGCGCTGCTGTGGGAGGTGAGCGACGTCGCCTTGCACGACCTCGACACACGAACGCCGCATGTCAGCTACAGCCATGCAGGCGCATGCCGGGAGCTGCGCTGCGATTTTGTCGCCGGTTGCGACGGGTACCATGGCGTCACCCGCGCTGCCATACCGCGGGACAGCCTGACGCAGTACGAGCGCGTCTACCCCTTCGGCTGGCTCGGGTTGCTCGCCGACGTGCCGCCGCTGCACGAGGAGCTGGTGTACGCCAACCACGAGAGGGGATTTGCCCTGTGCAGCATGCGCTCACGGGGCCGCAGCCGCTACTACGTGCAGTGCTCGCTCGAGGACCAGGTTGAGCAGTGGCCGGACAGTCGCTTCTGGGACGAGCTGCGCGCGCGGCTGCCCGAGCGGGATGCAGCACGCCTCGTGACCGGGCCGTCACTCGAGAAGAGCATCGTGCCGTTGCGCAGTTTCGTCACCGAACCCATGCGCTTCGGACGGCTGTTCCTGGTGGGCGATGCGGCGCATATCGTCCCTCCCACCGGCGCGAAGGGCCTGAATCTAGCGGCGGCGGACGTGCGGGTGCTGTCGCAGGGTCTGATCGAGTTTTATCGCAGTGGCAGCGCGACGCTGCTCGAGGCGTATTCCGCCCGCGCGCTGAGCCGGGTATGGAAGGCCACTCGCTTCTCCTGGTGGTTCACCACCCTCATGCACCGCTGCTCCGCGGATCCGTTCGCCCGCCGTCTGCAGTCGGCTGAGTTGGAGTATCTGGCCCGCTCGCCCGCAGCATCCCGGTCGCTGGCGGAGAACTACGTGGGACTCGCCTTCGACGCACCCGAGGCGTCTTGACCGGTAGCCGCGCCAATGGTATGCAACACTTACAAAAGCAGGGGGTCGGCCTGATGCCCAGCGTCACCTTGTACCATTGGGAGCCGAATGCCAACTCCGGCAAGCCCATGCTGGCGCTGATGGAAAAAGGCGTGGCGTTCGACAGCCGTTACCTCGACCTGCTCAATTTCGATCAGCACAAGCCGGAATATCTCGCCGTCAATCCGCAGGGGACCATCCCGGCGATGCTGCACGGCGGCCGCGTACTCACCGAATCGACCGCGATCATGGAATACGTCGAGGAGGCGTTCGAGGGTCCGCGCCTCATGCCGGAAGACCCGCGCGACCGTTGGCGCGTGCGCTGGTGGATGAAGTTCATGGACCAGTGGCTCGGTCCGAGTTTTTCCATGATCGGCTGGAGCGTGTTCGTTGGTCCGTCGGTCCGTTCCAGGGACCCGAAGGAGCTCGAGGCGGCGATCGAGCGGATCCCGCTGCCCGAGCGGCGCGTCGCCTGGCGCAAGGCGATCAGCGGGCAATTCAGCGCGACGGAGATGGAGGAGTCCCGGCGGCGTGTGGCGCAGGGTATCCGCATGCTCGAGCAGGAGCTCGCGCGGCGTCCGTGGCTCGCGAGCGGTCAGTACAGCCTCGCCGACATCAACGGGTTCAATCTCGCGTATGCGCTGCCGCTGTCGCAGCCGTCGCTGTCAAATGATGAGCTGACCCCCAACATCCTGCGCTGGCTGCGTGCCATCTATGCGCGCCCCGCCACCAAGGCATGCTGGGCGCTCGGACGGACCAGCCTCGTCAAGCGCGTGGCGATCCTCGAGCAACCGCATATCGGCCGGGGACCGGTCGCATGAGGATAACGCTCTATCACGGCGAGCCCAACGGCCCGTCGCTGACGGTGCTCGCGACGCTCCTTGCCAAGCAGCTGCCGGCGGAGCTGCGCTACATCGATCTCGCGCGCGGCCAACGACACGCACTGCCGTTTGCGCATGAGCCGCTCGTGGCGATGAGCATCGAGGGCGAGGGCCCGGTGCTCGTCGTCGATGGCGAGGCGCTGAGCGATTCGGTGTTCATCGCCTGTTATCTCGACGACGTGGGGCAGGGCGCCGCGCTGCGCCCGGCCGAACCGTACGCCCGCTGGGAGACGATGCGCTGGTGCCGGCAGATGATCGAGCGAACGGCACCGGCGGCCGCTTATCTCGGCTGCCGTGCATACCCGCCGCGCGCCGAAGCGGGGATTCTCGAGAAGATCGACAGCCTCGATCTGCGCGCGCGCTGGCAGCAGATCATGGCAGGAGAGTTTTCCGCCGAGCAGCTGGCCGACAGCCGTATCAAGATCCACCAGGCCGTGGACAGGCTCGAGGAGCGACTCGCTGATCGCGACTGGCTGATGGGTGCTTTCTCGATCGCCGATCTCGAGAGCTTCGCCTGGCTGGCCGGCATGGTGGCGCTGGTGCCCGAAGCGTTCGCCGCAAAATCGCGCACTGCGGCGTGGCTGGCGCGCGTCAGGGACACTCCCGCCGTCACGGGGGCGCTCGCGCTCGCACGCAGCGCGCAGCCGGCCGCAAGCTGGAGCGTCGGGCCGGAAATCAACCGCTGGGGCTGAGGATAAGGACGGAACATGGCCATCAGACTCTATACGGCAGCGACGCCCAACGGCTGGAAGGTCTCGATTGCGCTCGAGGAGATGGGCTTGCCCTACGAGGTTCGGGTGATCGACTTTGCTTCCGCCGAGCAGAAGGCCGACTGGTACGTCAAGCTCAACCCTAACGGCCGCATTCCGACCCTCGAGGACGACGGCTTCGTGGTGTTCGAGTCCGGTGCAATCCTGCTCTACCTGGCGGAGAAGACCGGTAAGTTCCTGCCGCGGGACGTGCACGGCCGCAGCCGCGTGATCCAGTGGCTGATGTTCCAGATGTCCGGGGTTGGCCCCATGATGGGGCAGGCGAACGTGTTCTTCCGTTACTTCCCGGAGAAGATCCAGGCGGCGATCGATCGCTATCAGCGCGAGGTGACACGGCTCTTCGCCGTGCTCGATGGCCAGCTCGCGAGCCACGAGTACATCGCCGGCGAGTACTCGATCGCGGACATGGCCCTGTGGCCCTGGGTTTCGGGCTACGAGTGGTCCGGGGTAACCGTGGATGAGTTCGCAAATCTCAGTCGCTGGCTGGCGCTGGTCGGCGCGCGGCCGGCGGTGCAGGCGGGGCGGGATGTGCCCATCAAGCGCGATCGGGCCGCGGAGATCGAACAGTCGCTGCGGACGGCCCCCAAGATGCTCGCCTGAGCGTGCCTGCATGATCGATCTTTCCCGGATCCGCGCCATCGACGTGCACGTACATGCCGATGTCCCGTGCCACGATCCCGAAGATCCGGTGATGGCGCGTTTCTTCGACGCGGCCTCGGCCTATTTCAAGGCGCCGCGCGCGCGGCCGAAGATACCGGAGATCATCGACATCTACCGCGCGCAGCAGATCGCGTTCTGCCTGTTTACGGTGGACAGTGAGAGCAGCCTCGGTGCGCGCCGCGTCAGCAATTACGAAATCGCCGAGCACGCGGCGAAGAACGACGACATCGTCATACCCTTCGCCTCGATCGATCCACGCAAGGGCAGGATGGGCGCGCGCGAGGCACGCGACCTCATCGAGAACCACGGGGTGCGCGGCTTCAAATTCCATCCCATCATGCAGGACATCCATCCTGCCGATCGCGTTGCCTACCCGATCTACGAAGTAATCGCCGGGCACAGGCTGCCGGCCATCTTTCACACCGGCCACTCGGGCATGGGCACCGGGCTTCCCGGCGGCGGCGGCGTGCGCCTGAAATGGGGCCAGCCGATGCTGGTCGATGACGTTGCCGTCGATTTTCCGGACATGAAGATCGTGCTAGCCCACCCGAGCTGGCCCTGGGTGGACGAGAGCCTGTCGATGGCGTTGCACAAGGACAACGTGTACATCGACCTCTCCGGCTGGAGCCCGAAGTATTTTCAGCCGCAGATCATCCAGTACGCCAACGGCCCGCTGAAGACGAAGATGATGTTCGGCTCGGATTTCCCGCTGATTCGTCCCGACAAGTGGCTGCAGGCGGCGCAGCAGGTCGGCTTCAAGCCCGAGGTGCTGCCCGGCATCATGAAGGACAACGCGGCACGGGTCCTGGGGCTGAAGTGAGCGAGTTCGCCAGCCGCCACGTGCTCGTTACCGGCGCCTCGAGCGGCATCGGGCTGGCGGCGGCCAGGCTCCTCGCGCGCCGCGGTGCCCAGGTGTACCTCGTCGCGCGCAACGAGGCGAAGCTCGCGGCGGCCGTCCGCGCGATCGCCGCCGCCGGCGGTACGGCCGCTTATGGCGTCGCCGATGTCGCAGAGCGCGGCGCGCTGCTGGCAGCGATCGATGCCGCCGAGCGCACCTTCGGCCCGGTCGCGGGACTTTTCGCCAATGCCGGTACCGGCGGGCGCTTCGCGCCGCTCTGGGAGTACGACGATCAGCAGTTCGACGCGGTACTGCGCACCAACCTGCTGAGCGTCTACTGGGCGATCAAGCGCGTGCTGCCGGCGATGCGCGAGCGCCGCAACGGCAGCATCGTCGTCACCGGCAGTCTCGCCAGCGAGCGCGGCATGCCCAATAACATCGCGTACGTCGCCTCGAAGCACGGCGTGCTCGGCTTGGTGCGCGCGGCGGCAGTCGAGGCGGCGCCGTACAACGTGCGCGTCAACTGCGTTCTGCCGGGCCTCATCGAGACGCCGATGCTCATGCAGCTCGATCCGGCCGCACCGCCGCAGGCGATCCGCGAGCGGCTCGCCGGGTCCGTGCCCCTCGGCCGCATCGGTACGGCGGATGAGCTCGCAGAGCTCGCCTGCTTCCTGCTCTCCGACCGCGCCAGCCACATTACGGCGCAAACCATCGCGGTCGACGGCGGGATTCTCGGCACTCTCACACCACGGTAAGGCGATCATGACCCTCAAGTACTATCACGCAGAGCCGCTGGCGAACTCGCTGAAGTCGATGATCCCGCTCATCGAGAAGGGCCTGCCCTATCGGAGCATCTACGTCGATCTGCACAAGTTCGAGCAGCACGAGCCCTGGTTCTTGGCGATCAACCCCGAAGGTCAGGTACCGGTGCTCGATCACGACGGCGCGATCATCACGCACACTACCGTCATCAACGAGTACCTGGAGGACGTCTTTCCCGACGTCCCGCTGCGGCCACGCGACCCGGTCGGCGCGGCGCGCATGCGTTACTGGAACAAGTTCTGCGACGAGCAGGTGATGAACTACGTCTCCATGCACGGCTGGCACCGCATGGTCGGTATCATCGCGCGCAGCGTCGAGAGTGGTGAGTTCGACCGGCTCATGGAGCGCATACCGCTGCCCGACCAGCGCAAGAAGTGGCGCACGGCGCGCTCGGGTTTCAGCGAGCAGGATCTGGCGCACGCGACCGAGAAGATCCTTTATGCGGTCGACAAGGTGGAGCAGCAGCTTGCACGCACCGCCTGGATCGCCGGCGACGACTACACCCTCGCCGACATCAACTTCTTCTCCTACTGCGGCGTGTCGGTGGAACGCATGTTCCCCGAACTCGAGATCGGCAAGCGCTGCCCGCGGCTCCTCGCCTGGGGACAGAAGATGCGGGCACGTCCGGCGGTGGCGCGGGCGCTCGCCGGTGAGGATCGCACGGCGCCGGGGTTGCGCACCTGGTCGGGAGAGGCACGATGAATGGAGTGAAAATGCGCGCATGGCAGCTGCCGGCGGGATGCACGTCCGTCGCGCAGCTCGCGTTGGTCGAGGTGTCGCGGCCGGATCCGGCGCCCGGGGAGGTGCTCATCCGTGTGCGCGCCACGTCGCTCAACTACCGCGACCAGGCCATCGCTGCCGGCAAGTACTTCGGCGCAGCCATCAAGGTGGCCGGCGTACCACTGTCGGACGGCGCCGGGGTGGTGGAGGCGGTCGGTGCTGGCGTGAAGTCGCTGAGCGCGGGCGACCGCGTGGCCGGCACTTTCTTTCAGGGCTGGCTCGATGGACCACCGTCGCCGGTGAAAGGCGACGCGCTCGGCTGTCCGCCCGCCAAGGGTATGCTGGCAGAGTACGTGACACTGCCCGAGACGGGCGTCGTCAAACTCGCAAGCTCCTTGAGCTTCGAGGAGGCGGCGACCCTGCCGTGCGCCGGCGTGACGGCGTGGAATGCGCTGATGACCGGAGTGCGTCCGCTCGAGCGCGGCCAGAGCGTACTGCTCATCGGAACCGGCGGCGTGTCGCTGCTCGCGCTGCGTATCGCCAAGGCGGCCGGCGCGCGAGTGGTCGCGACATCCTCGAGCGACGCCAAGCTGACGCGTGCCCGCAAGCTCGGCGCCGACGCGACGCTCAACTACAAGTCCGAGCCTCAGTGGGGGGCGAAGGCGGCCGAGCTTGCCGGCGGCACCATTCACCACGTGGTCGAGGTGGGAGGGCTCGGTACGCTCGCGCAATCCATGCAGGCCGTCGGCTTCGGCGGCGAGATCGCGCTCATCGGCGTGCTGTCGATGCAGGGCGATACCAACCCGATGCCGCTCATGGTGAAGGGTGCGAGCTTGCGCGGGATTTTCGTGGGGTCGGCCGCCATGGCCCGTGATCTGAATGCCTTCGTGGACGCGCACCGGCTGAAACCCGTAGTGGACCGGGTGTTCGATTTCGCCGCCGCCAAGGCCGCCTATGCATACCAGTCTTCGCCGGAGCTGTTCGGCAAGGTGGTGATTGCCGTTGCGGGGTGAAAGGGGCATGCGGCTGAGACCCCGCCGCCCGTGAGCCGCCCTCTGCGCGGTCCGCGGCGGGCGGCGTGCGATGCGCTGGCACCGAGCCACGTGAGCAGTCGGTGATTCGTTTGTGTCACATACAAATTGCGATATCATCTACAAAAACACGAGGGGAATGACTCATGGCCGCGCGCAATCTTGAAGAGCTCCTGGCGGGAGCCGGCAATACCGTGCAGCTGCTGCGCAACTCGCAGCTCGGCGCCTACGTCTACCCGGTGGTAGCACCGGAGTTCAGCAACTGGCGCAGCGAGATGTGGGCCTGGCAGCACAGTGCCGTGCTGTTCGACCAGACGCATCACATGGTGAATCTCTACGTGCGCGGCAAGGATGCGCTGCGGCTCTTCAGCGACACCGCGATCAACTCGATGCAGGGCTTCGCCCTGAACAAGGCGAAGCAGTACGTGCCGACCACACCCTACGGTCACGTGGTCGGTGACGGCATCCTCTTCTACCTTGCCACGGAGGAGTTTCTCTACGTCGGGCGCGCCCCGGCCTCCGACTGGCTGCGCTTTCATGCGGCGACCGGCGGCTACGACGTCAAGGTCGAGCTCGACGACCGCTCGCCGATGCGCCCGATGGGCAGGCCCGTGACGCGCTCGGTATGGCGCTTTCAGATTCAGGGGCCGAAGGCCTGGGCGGTCATCGAGAAGCTCAACGGCGGCCCGCTCGAGCAGCTGAAGTTCTTCACCATGTCCACCATGAAGATCGCCGGCCGCACCGTGCGCACGCTGCGCCACGGGATGTCGGGCGCGCCGGGCCTGGAGATCTGGGGGCCGTACCCGGAGCAGGAGGAGATCCGCGCCGCCATTCTCGAGGCCGGCAAGGAGTTCGGCATGTTGCCGTGCGGCAGCCGCGCGTACCCGGCGAACACGCTGGAATCGGGCTGGATTCCCTCACCGCTTCCGGCGATCTATAGCGGCGACAAGCTGCGGGCGTATCGCCAGTGGCTCGGCCCCGACAGCTACGAGGCCACCGGTTCGATCGGCGGCAGCTTCGTGTCCGACAACATCGAGGACTACTACCTCAACCCCTTCGAGCTCGGCTACGGCTCGTTCATCCGCTTCGACCACGAATTTCACGGTCGCGAAGCGCTCGAGCGCCTCAAGCCCGAGGTACAGCGCAAGAAGGTGACGCTCGCCTGGAACCCGGAGGACATGACGAAGATCATGGCCTCGGTCTTCAATCCGGAGGGTGAGCAGTACAAGTTCTTCGACGTGCCGCTCGCCAACTACGCCTCGTCCAACTACGACCGCGTGATCGATGCCGACGGCAGGACGGTCGGGCTATCGATGTTCACGGGCTACAGCTACAACGAGAAGCAGGCGTTGAGCCTCGCCACGATACGCCCGGACATTCCGGTCGGCAGCGAGCTCAGGGTCGTGTGGGGAGAGGAGAACGGCGGAACGCGCAAGAGCACGGTCGAGCCGCACCGCCAGACCGAGGTGCGCGTGATCGTGAGTCCCGTGCCCTACAGCCGCGTGGCGCGCGAGACCTACAAACAAGGCTGGCGCACTCGCGGCGGGGCCTGAAGGACGCGGCGCAGGGCGTATTTGGCCTCAGCGCACCACGAGCTGCGGCGCGCCGCTCTCACGCGCCGAAGAAATTCAGCTCGAGGAGCACGTCGTTCGGGTCGAGTAGGAAGATCTGCTTCAGACCGATCGCGGCAACCTCGTTGATGCGGTACCCGAGACCGCGCGCCTGAAGCCGCGCCCGCAGCTCGTCGTAGCCCGAGCACCGCAGCGCCACGTGGTGCAGCGCTCCGGTCGGGCCCGCGCGCACCTCGCGGTCGTAGGCGCGCGGGCACTCGAGACTGTTGAGATGAATCACGGCGCGGCCGGCGACGTCATACATCCAGCGTGCATTCTCGTGCGTCAGCGGCGCAGGCCCATCACGCGCCTCGAGGCCGAACACTTCCGCGTAGAAGCGCGCGCTGCCCTCGAGATTGCCCGTGATGATGTTCACGTGATCGAGTGCTTCGACGCGCACGCTCAGCCCCCCTTGAGGCCGCGCCGCTGCTTGCGATAGCTCTCGCGGCGCGTCTTCTCGAAGGCGAGGCGCTGCTCGTGACCGCGGTCGACCGGATAATCGCGAAAGTCGGCGAGCGTCTCGCCGAACACCTCGGCGAGCTCGTCCCTGAACTCGGGATGGGAGAAGACGTGGAAACGGTCCTCGCGCATCGCCTCGAGCACCCTCGCGGCGATCACCTCCGGCTCCATGCCGAACTCGTGCACTTCCGCCAGGCGCTTGACGAACTCGGTGTTCACCGGCCTGGCACCGGCCTTGAGCGCCTCGGGCCGTATCTCGTCGCTCGCATAGATATGAGACTTGACCAGCCCCGGGCACAGCACCGACACACCGATGCCGTGCTGCGCGAGGCTCGCGCGCAGCGATGCGGACATGCCGCGCACGGCGAACTTGGTGGTGTTGTAGATGCCGCAGGTGCCGGCGGCAAGAAAACCCGCCATCGAGGCGGTGTTGACGACGTAGCCGCGCTGCGCGGCGCGGATCATGCGCGGCACGAAGGTCATGACGCCGTTGATCGGACCGTGGAGATTGACGCCCATGATCCAGTCCCAGTCGTCGTAGCTCGACTCCTCGATGCTCTGGAAGAGATTGACGCCGGCGTTGTTAAACAGCAGCGTCACGACGCCGAATCTCTTCTCCACTGCATCGGCGGCGCGGGCCAGCTCGGCACGCGAGGAGACGTCCACCGGCACGCCCATCGCTCTCGGGTTGTCGAGTGCCGCGAGCGCTGCGTCGATGTGTGCCGGACGGATGTCGGCAATCGCAACGTTGCAGCCTTCCGCGAGCAGCGCCCGCACCAGGCCGATGCCGACGCCGTTCGCGCCCCCGGTGACGAATGCCGTACGGCCCGCAAAGTCTTTCATGTCTTGCCTCGCTGCTGGCGCGCGGTCTCGGCCGCGTGCACCGGGTTGCGGAAGAGGAAAGCAAAGCTGCGCTTGTATTCCTCGTTCTCGGGAAGGTCGGGCACGGCCGCGCACATGGCCTGTGCGCGCTCCGCGACACCCTGGCGGAACTCGCTGTGCGTCAGGATGAAGAGCTCGTCGTTCAATATCCCCTGCAGCACCCGCTGGCCGATCTCCTCCTTGGTGCGAAACAAGTGGAAGAAGCTGGTGTTCTGCTGGCGACGCTTGTCGGCCTCCGCATAGCCGGTCTCAGCGAGCGCGGCGGGCCGCGTCTTGCCGGCTTCGGCGATGTTCGATTGCACCGCGCCCGGGCAGAAGGCCGAGCAGATGATGCCGTGCGGCTCGAGCTCGGCGCGCATGCACTCGATCATCGCCACCACTGCGCCCTTGGAAGTCCCGTAGATCGTCGCACCGGGATGCGGTACGAGCCCCGACATCGAAGCCGTGTTGACGATGTGCCCGCCCTCGCCGTGTCGCTTCATGCGCGGCAGTATGGTGACGATGCCGTTGACGGTGCCGCCGAGGTTGACCCGGAGCACCCAGTCCCAGTCGGCGAAGGTCGCAAGCTCGGTGGGTCCGACTACCGCAACGCCGGCGTTGTTGCAGAGGATGTGGATGCGGCGAAAGCGCGCTTCGGCGGCATCGGCGGCGCGTGCGTAAGCGGCGCGGTCGGTTACGTCGAGTTTCAGCGCCAGCACGCGCTCCGGCGTGCCCAGCTCGGCGGTCGCGGCGGCCAGGTGGTCCTCGCGGATGTCCGCGATGACGACGTTCATGCCGGCGCCGAGCAAGGCCTTGGCAATGCCGAGGCCGATGCCGCTGGCGCCCCCGGTGACGAAAGCGGTTTTGCCTGGCAGGTTCTGCATGCCGTGTTCCCCCTTGTGTTCGGCGGCGGCGCCGGACGGCGCAGCCGGGGCGGCGTGGCCACAAGGCCACAAAGCGCTGGACAAAACGCCGCGAGTCCTATTGTATCTAACACATACAGTCTGGCGCTGGCAAAAGCGTGGCGCGCGAGGGGGAGCACGATGGTGGCGGAAGTCCCCGCAGGCCGAGGTGCCGTGGCGGCCGCAGGCCCTCCGGCGACGGGCGCGCCTGCCTCGTCGCGTGCGACGGCGCCGGTTGCAGCTGCCAGCCCCGAGGCCGAGGGTTGGCCCGCGCGCAGTGCTGCGTATTACGGCCTGTTCGTGATCATCCTGGCTACGGCGCTGAATTTCCTCGATGCGCAGATCTTCAGCATGATGGCACCGCACATCAAGGCGGATTTTCATCTCAGCGACGAGCAGCTCGGGTTCCTGCTGGGGCCCGCGAACATCGTTTTCTACGTGTTGGTCGGCATTCCGCTGGCACGTCTGGTCGACCTCTATCCGCGCAAGTACGTGCTCGCTGGCGGCATCACCCTCATCGGCGGCATCACTGCGCTCGGCGGCATCGCGCAGAGTTTCGCGCAGCTGTTCATGAGCCGCATGCTGGTGGGCGCCGGCGGGTCAGCGCACGCGCCGGGATCGTACTCGATGCTCGCGGACTATTTCCCGCCGGCACGACTGCCGCGCGCCATCGGCTTCCTGCAGCTCGGCTTCATCAGCGGCAATGTGCTCGGTTTCTACCTCGGTGGACTGCTGCTCACCCTGGTGGCGGCGTGGCCGGTGACGCACTGGATGGGCTTGACCATCCATGGCTGGCAGTGGGTGCTCATGATGGTCGGCGCTCCCGGCTTCCTGATCGCAGCGCTGCTGTTGTGCGCCCAGGAGCCGCCGCGGCGCGGCCTGACATCAGAGACCCTGAACGTGCCGATGATGGCCGTGTTGCGCGAGATCTGGACGCGCCGCGGGGTCTATCTGCCGCTCTTCATCGGTCTTGCCTTCAGTGCGACCGAGTTTCTGGGCTTGAGCGTCTGGCGCCCGACGTTTCTCGCGCGCACTTATGGTTGGAGCTCGCAGCGCATCGGCAACTGGATGAGCGTTATCACCCTGGTGCCCTGGCTTGCCGGCGCCTTCGTCGGCACCGTGTTCACCGAATGGCTCGCCAAGCGCTACAAGGACGCTAACGTACGCGCCGCCGCGATACTCTTCGCCCTCATCGTACCGTTCGAGGTGGCGGCTCCCCTCATGCCAACGGGAGAACTCTCGCTGCTCTGCGTCGCCCTCGGCGGAGTGTGCGGCCTGGCCTCAGCAGTGCCGCAGAACTCCGCCATCCAGCGCATCACGCCCAATGCGATGCGCGGCCGGGTGACCGCCATCTACCTCTTCATGTTCATCTTCTTCGGAGCGTTGGGTGGGCAGCTGATCGGCAGCGTCACGCAACGCGTTTTCGGTGCCGACAGCGCTCTGTGGAAGAGCATCCTGCTGACGGCTTCGATCCTGCTGCCGCTCGCCGCGTTCACGATCTCGCGCGGCGTCCGCCCCTACGGCCGCGAGGTCGAGCGGCTCGAGCAGCTCGAGGTGCAGAGTGCGTGAGACCGTGACGGGAACTGCCGGCTACCCGGAACTGCACATGATCATCGACGGGGAGAAGATCCCCGTCGGCCACCGCCGCGTGCACACCGTAGTCAATCCCGCGACCGGGGCGGCGCTCGGCGCACTGCCGCTCGCGGACGCGGCCGATCTCGACCGCGCGCTCGATGCCGCGCGACGCGGCTTCCGCCTGTGGCGCGACGCTACCGCGGCGCAGCGGGCGGCCGTGCTCACGGGCGCGGCCCGGTTGCTGAAGGAACGACAGGAGCAGATCGCACGCATCGCGACGCTGGAAGAGGGCAAGCCGCTCGCCGAGGCGCGCCTCGAAGTGCTGATGAACGTCAACCTGTTCGAGTTCTATGCCGGCGAGTGTCAGCGCTTCTACGGGCGCGAGCTGGTGCGTCCACCCGGCATGCGCTCGACCGTCGTCTGCGAGCCGGTCGGACCGGTCGCGGCCTTTGCGCCCTGGAACTTCCCGATCGGCAACCCGGGCCGCAAGCTCGGTGCACCGATCGCCGCCGGCTGCTCGGTGATCCTCAAGGCTGCGGAGGAGGCACCCGCGTCCGCGCTCGCGGTGCTGCAGTGCCTGCTCGATGCGGGACTGCCCAAGGAAGTCGGGCAGGCGGTGTTCGGTGTGCCCGACGAGGTATCGCGCCATCTGCTCGCCTCGCCGATCATCCGCAAGCTCAGCTTCACGGGCTCGACCTCGGTGGGCAAGCACCTCATGAAGCTCGCCGCCGAGGATTGCAAGCGCACCACCATGGAGCTCGGCGGACACGGCCCGGTGCTGGTGTTCGACGACGTCGACGTGGAGCACGTGCTGAAGGTGATGGTGCCGTCCAAGCATCGCAACGCCGGGCAGGTGTGTGTCTCGCCAACACGTTTCATCGTGCAGCAGGGCGTGTACCGGCGCTTCTGCGACGGCTTCGCCGAGCGCGCTGCGCAGCTGCGCGTCGGCAACGGACTCGACGAGGGCGTGCAGATGGGCCCGATGGCGAATCGGCGCCGCCCCGAGGCGATGGAGCGGCTGATCGGCGGCGCCGTGCGCGACGGCGCGAAACTGCACACCGGCGGGCAGCGCCTCGGCACCCAGGGCTACTACTACGCACCAACCGTGCTGTCGGAGGTCCCGCAGAGCGCCGCCATCATGAACGAGGAGCCCTTCGGTCCGGTCGCGCTCATCAATCCGTTCCGCACCGAGGAAGAGATGATCACGGAAGCGAACCGCCTGCCGTACGGCCTGGCCGCCTTCAGCTGGACCCAGGACGCCGCGAGGCAGAAGCGCCTGGCGCGCGAGGTGGAGAGCGGCATGGTGTGCATCAACACCACGGTGCTCGCGGGACCGGATGCGCCGTTCGGTGGCGTCAAGTGGTCAGGCCACGGCTCCGAGAATGGGCCGGAAGGCGTGATGGCCTGCCTGATCATCAAGGCCGTGCACGAAGGATGATCCATGAGCCATGAACTGAAGACCGGCGGCGATCGCGGCTACCTGCGCATCGCAACCGAGGAGGCCTTCGCCACGCGCGAGCAGATCGACTGCTACCTGCGCATGGTGAAGGACGGCAACGCGGACCAGGGCATGGTGTCGCTCTGGGGGTTCTACGCACGCAGCCCCTCCGAGCGCGCCACACAGATCCTCGAGCGACTGCTCGATCTCGGCGAGCAGCGCATCCGTCACATGGACGAAACGGGGATCGACAGGGCGATCCTCGCACTCACGTCCCCGGGCGCGCAGCCGCTGCCGGATGTGGCCGAGGCGAGGGGTCTCGCGCAGCGCGCCAATGACTTCCTCGCCGGTCAGGTCGAGGCCCGCCAGGGCCGTTACGTGGGCATGACCACCCTCGCCCCGCAAGATCCCGCCTGGTCGGCACGCGAGATCGTGCGCGGCGCCCGTGAGCTCGGCTTCAAAGGGGTGCAGATCAACAGCCACACCCAGGGGCAGTATCTCGATCACCCGAAGTTTGATCCGATCTTCCGCGCGCTCGCCGACACCGGGCAGCCGCTCTACATCCACCCGGCCACTCCGCCGGACGCGATGATCGGGCCGATGCTCGAAGCCGGGCTCGACGGCGCGATCTTCGGCTTCGGTGTCGAGACGGGCCTGCACCTGCTGCGCCTCATCACGAGTGGCATCTTCGATCGCTACCCGCAGCTGCAGATCATGGTCGGCCACATGGGCGAGGCGCTGCCTTTCTGGGTCTACCGGCTCGACTACATGCATCAGGCAACCGTGCGCTCGAAGCGCTACCCGTTCATGAAGCCGTTGCGGAAGACCATTCTCGAATACCTGCGCAGCAACGTGCTCATCACCACGAGCGGCATGGCATGGGCACCGGCGATCCTGTTCACGCAGCAGGTAGTCGGGGAGGATCGCGTCATGTATGCGATGGACTACCCGTACCAGTTCGTCGCAGACGAGGTGCGCACGCACGACAACCTGGACATCCCGCCGGCAACCAAAAGGAAGCTGATGCAGACCAACGCCGAGCGTTGGTTCCGCCTATGAGCCGCGTGCGGCTCGTGCAGACGGCGGGCTACGCGCTCAGCCTGGTGGCGCTCACCAACGCGCTCAGTCTCCTCGATCGCAACATCCTCGCGATCCTGGCGCCCCGCATCAAGCACGACATCGGCATCGGCGATGCTGAGATGGGCCTTCTCTATGGCACCGTGTTCGCGCTTTTTTACGCGCTGTTCTCGCTGCCGCTCGGGCGGCTCGCCGACGGCTGGGTGCGCTCGCGCCTGCTCGGCATCACGCTGGCGTTCTGGTCGGTGGCGACGGCGCTCGCCGCCGCGGCGCACGGCTTTGCGCTTCTCGCCGTGTCGCGCCTCGGCGTCGGCATCGGCGAGGGTGCCGCCCAACCGGCCGGCATCTCGCTCGTGATGGATCGCTACGCCAAGCCGCGCCGCGGCTTTGCCATGGCCGTGATCGCCGCCGCGATCGCGCTCGGCCTCGGCGGCTCCTCGGTGCTCGGCGGCGTGGCGGCCGACTGGTGGGACCATCTGCATGCGGCCGGCACCGCACCGCTCGGACTCAAGGGCTGGCAGTTCGCCTTTCTGGTGGCCGCGGTGCCCGGCTTCATCCTCGCGGCGCTCCTGTGGCAGCTGCCCGAGCCGCAACGCGGCAGGCTCGATGGCATCGAGTCGCCGCCCGATCCCCGGCCCTTCCGCGCCAGCCTCGCTCTGCTCGGGGCGGTGACACCGGGCGCCAACTGGTTCGCACTCGCCCGCCGTCGCGCGGGCGCGCGCTACTGGGGCGTGAGCCTCGTGGCGACGCTCGCCGTGATCGGGGTGGCGGTGGTGTTGACGCACATCACCTCCACCCTGTCACCGCGCCCGCCGCTGCACTTTGGCGCACTCGCCGTGAGCCCGCACGTGCTGCAGTGGAGCGTGGTGGGCTTCGGCGCGCTGGTCGTGGTGAACCTGCTGCAGCGCCTGAGCCTCGCGGACCGTCCCACCTTCGAAGTGATTACGCACTCGCCCGCGCTGCTTCTGTGTCTCGCCATCGCCGCGCTGCAGATGATGATCAACTACGGGACGATGGGCTTCACGCCCTCTTTCCTCATGAAGCACTATGGCCTGTCGCCGGCGGCGACCGGCCTGCAGTTCGGCCTGCTGGCGGCGGCACTCGGGATCGTCGGCCCGATGATCGCCGGACCGCTCTCCGATCGCATGAACGCCCGCTTCCCCGGTGCGGGTCGCGCCTACGTGACTCTGGTGTCGCTCGGCGTGTCGCCACTGATCGCGATCTGGGTCTACCACGCGCCGCATCCCGCAGCGTTCTACAGCCGCTTCGTGCTCTACAGTCTGGTGCTCACGGCGTGGTACCCGCCGCTTTACGCGATCATGTTCGAGCAGGTGCTGCCGCGCATGCGCGGCATCACGGCGAGCCTCTACCTCATCGTCTACACGCTCTTTGGCATCGGCATCGGCCCGTTCGTGGTGGGCATGATCGCCGACGCCAACGGCGGCAATCTGGCGGCCGCGATCCTTGCCATCAACTGGGTGGCGCCGGCGATCGTGGTCATGCTCGTCGCGCTCGCAATGCGGGTGCAACGTGACGAAGCCGGGCTCATCGAGCGCGCACGGCGCGGCGGTGAGATCCTCGCCGCGGCGCCGGCGGCACCCACGGCGTAAAGAGCGGTGGCGGGTGAGGGCGTTGCCGCAGTGGCCGCGCGTGGCGCTCTATGCCGGCAGCCCGATGTCGGCAGCATCCGCCCAATTGCCGTGCAGGCCGAAGCGCATGCGGATGGGAATCTGGATCGTCGCTATCGGGCCGGCGGCGATGGCGAGAGCGTCGAACAGCAGCAGCTCACTTACGTGCTCGTCCAGGCGGTTGCAGATCTGCACGATCCAGCCGTCTCCCTCCGCGGCCTTCCTGTGGCGTGGGATGAAGCACGGCTCCTGCAGGCTCGAGACGGGTCCGCACCACCAGTGTTGCTCCGCGCCGCTCGTGAGATCCTTGTGGAAGAGGCAGTTCATGAGCAAGCCGCCGGCGCTGCCGCCGCGCTGCTCGACGGGACGGCGCAGGTCCATCTCGAGCAGCCAGCCGTGACGATACGCGACGCCCGTGAAGCGGTTGTCGATCCGCGGGAACTCGGCCGCGGTGTCGGTGAGGCGCTCGATGCGGGTGAAGGCCTCGCCGCCCGAGCGCATGTCGACCGTCCAGCGCGTCAGGTAGCTCATCGCCTCGGCGTGGTTGAACGGCACGCCGTGCACGTCCGGGAAGAACGGGAACATGTTGTTCTTCGCTTCCGGCGTATCGAAGTGGAGGCGCGTGCCGTCCTGGAAGGCGTTCAGCACGTGGCTGGCGAAGCAGTTGTCGCGCTTGAACCAGCGGATATCCCGCGCCGTGGCAGCCGCGTGGCGCGGCAACACGCCGAGATACACCGGCAGCGTGGTGTCGAAACCGAAGTGCGGCAGGCCGCGGCGCAGCCGCTCCCAGCTGCCGACGGACGGCACGATGTGGAACAGCGCGTAGTCTTCGGTGATCGCGAAGTCGTGCATCATGCAGTAGTACGGCGCCTTGAACCACAGTTCACGGATCAGCTCCCCTGCCGCGGTGATCTCGTAGAAGGCGCAATCCTCGCTGCACAGTCCGGACGAGGCGTAGCCGAAGGCGATCATGTTGCCGGTCCGCGGATCGACCTTGGGATGCGCGGTGAAGGTCTGACCCTTCATCTTGCCGTTGAACGAGGTATAGCCCTGCGTCTCGAGTGTCACGGCATCCATGAGGAGCGCCGGCGAATCCTCCTTGAGTGCGTACAGCTTGCCGCCGAAGATCCAGGCGTTGGTGTTGGCCGTGCCGCGGATCCGGCCCTCGACCGATGGCTCATCGGTGAGCGGATTGCGGTAGGCGCCGAACAGCGCCCGGCCCGCGGCGCGCTCCAGCTTCCATTTGTCCGTGCGCGCCCAGCGCTGGCGGAAATCGCACTGACCGTCGTGGAAATGGAAGCGCGTTATCATGCCGTCGCCGTTGAAAGAGATGTCGTCGCCGAGTCGTGGCGGGAACTGCGGATCGGGCTGCACGCGGAAGAACGCCCCGTTCAGGTCGGGCGGAATCGTGCCCTCGTACGCAAGATCCACGATGTCCGCTTCGATGCGCGTCGGCGTGTTGAAGCCGGTAAAACCGGGCGTCCTGGGAAAATGGGCCATGGCACGTCTCTTCGGGCTTTGTAAGTTATACTAACAATCTTTTCCGGGGTAGGCCGATGTCAAAGCATCTTCGAGACAGCGTCGCCATTACGACGCCGCACGTCGCGGGTGACGAGGACATCGGCGAGATCCGCAATATCGTCGGCTTCCACATCCGCCTGGCGCATGGGGCGGTCTACCGGCACTTCACCGAAACCTTCGCCGAGCTCGACCTCACGCAGAAGCAGGTCTCCGCGCTGTGGCTGGTCCACGACCACCCGGATATCGCCCAGACCGGGCTCGCCCAGCGCATGCGCATGGACCGTGCGACCACCATGGCCATCGTGAACCGGCTCGAGGAGAAGGGCTACCTGGTGCGCCGCAAGTCCCGCAGCGATGGGCGCAAGCAGGCTCTCAACCTCACCGAGTCGGGACGCAAGGCGCTCTCGAGCGCCAAGCGCGCCATCCATCAGCACGAGCAATGGCTCAAGTCGCGCTTTAGCGAAAAAGAAGTAGCCAAACTGATCGAGCTGCTCACCCGTATTCACGAGTAGAACGGTCTCGTCGCCGGCGACCGGGGGGAACATGACGGGCAAGGACCCGAAAGCCATCATCGACGATGGCGCCATGAGGCTCGGGCAGTGGCTGGCGGTACTGGTCACGGTGGGGCTGAACGCGCTCGACGGCTTCGATGTCCTGTCGATCAGCTTCGCCTCTCCCGGTATCGCGAAGGACTGGGGCATCGACAAGGCGACGCTCGGCTGGCTCCTTTCAACGGAGCTGCTTGGCATGGCGCTTGGCTCGCTGCTGCTCGGCGGTGTCGCCGACAAGGCCGGCCGGCGCCCCACCATCCTCGGCTGCCTGGTGGCCATGGCGCTCGGCATGTTCGGCGCGGCCCATGCGCATGCGATCGCGGAGATCTGGCCCTGGCGGCTGCTCACCGGCCTCGGCATCGGCGGCACGCTGGCCTCGATCAACGCGGCCGCCGCCGAAATCTCCAACCGACGCTGGCGCAGTTTTGCGCTCGGGTTGATGGTAATCGGCTATCCGCTCGGTGGAGTGATCGGTGGCGTGTTCGTGCAGAAGCTGCTCACCATCGCCAGCTGGCCGGCGGTGTTCACCGCCGGCGGCTGGGCGACGGCCGCCTTCCTGCCGATCGTTTGGCTGCTGGTGCCCGAATCCGTCGCGTTTCTCGACCGGCGCCGCGCGCCCGGCGCGCTGGAGCGCATCAATCGCATTCTGGCGCGCCTCGGTCACCCCGCGGCGGACGCGCTCACCGAGTCGGGAACTGCGGCCGAGCGGCGCTCGATCACCGATGTACTGAAGCCGGGACTGCTGGCGACGACCGTGCTGGTCACCTTCGGGTACTTCGCCCACGTCACCAGCTTCTATTTCATCCTCAAATGGGTACCGAAGATCGTGGTCGACATGGGGTTCGCGCCGCAGGTGGCGGCCGGCGTGCTCACCTGGGTGAGCCTGGGCGGTGCGGTCGGCGGCGCGCTTCTCGGCCTGATCGCCACACGGGTGGCAGTGAAGACCCTGACCCTCTTCGCGCTCTTCGCCGGAGCGTTGATGATCGTCTGGTTCGGCCGCGGCGCGGCCGACCTTGCCAGCCTCAAGACGACACTCGCATTCACCGGCCTGTTCACGAATGCCGGGATCGCGGGCTTCTATCTGCTCTTCGCCAGGGTATTCCCGACGCACGTGCGTGCGACCGGTACCGGCTTTGCGATCGGCGTGGGTCGTGGTGGAGCGATGATCGCGCCGGTGATCGCCGGCTACCTGCTTCAGGCAGGCTTCGCCCTGTCGATCGTGGCGCTGATCATGGCGTGCGGGTCGCTGTTGGCCGCGGCAGCGTTACTCGCGCTTCGGGTCCGTGAGGCGGACTGAGGCGTCGTGCGACGCGCAGGGTATGACGCCCGTTCTCCCGCTACCCGTCCTACTTCGACTTGTCGTATTCGCTGAGGCCGGGCTTGTACGTCTTGTCGTCCAGAAACTGCTGCATGCCGCGATGACGCCCGTCAGACTTGTCGTGCCAGTTGAGCCCTTCCTGGGCACGGATCAGGTAGTCCTCCGCCTCGTCATAGGTCATCCCGCGCACGCGTCGCACCGCGTCCTTGGTGGCTTTGAGAGTCGCCCAGTTCTTCTTGAGCAGTTTCTTCGCCACCTCGGTCACGCGTGCCTCCAGACGCGCCGCGGGAAGCGCCTCGTTCACCAGTCCGGTGCTTGCCGCTTCCCTGCCGCTCAGCGTCTCGCCGAGCAGCGCGTGGTACATCGCCGTGCGCATCGGCATGAGCTCGACAGCCACCTTGGTGGCGCCGCCGCCCGGCAGGATGCCCCAGTTGATCTCCGACAGCCCGAACCGCGCATCCTCGGAGCAGAAGGCGAGGTCGCAGGCGAACAGCGGGCCGTAGGCGCCGCCGAAGCACCAGCCGTTGACCATCGCGATGGTCACCTTCTGGTACCAGCGCAGGCGCTGCCACCAGGCATACGCCTCGCGCTGCGACTGGCGCACTCCCTTCAGTCCGTGCGCTTCCGTCTGGCGGAAGTACTCCCTGAGGTCCATACCGGCCGACCAGGCCGCACCCTCGCCCGTCAGCACCAGCACGCCGACATCGTCACGGAACTCGAGCTCGGTGATGACGCGCAGCATCTGCCGGTTGAGCTTCGGGCTCATGCTGTTGCGTTTCTCCGGGCGATTGAACTTCACCCAGGCGATCTGGTCCTTGACCTCGACGGCGACGGTATCCGCTTCGTCTCGCTGGCTCATAGGCTTTCCCTGCTGAGCGGTGCGCGTCACCGGCGCGCTCTGGCCGCGCCGCGCGGCGCGCGTCCCTCGACCATGAGTTCTTCGGACCATAGGATGAGATTATTGCTATATAGTATAACAGTATGCTCCACGCGAATTTCGTCGGCAACCCTGGCGCGCGCGTGAAGGATCCGCTGCTCAGGCTGTCCGGCTACGTGCTGCGGCGCGCTTCGGTGGCGGCGCTCGCCGAGCTCAACGAGGGGCTCGCGCCGCTCGGTCTGCGCCACACGGCCGCCGCCATGCTGATGCTGATCGAGTCGCGCCCCGGCATCACCCAGAGCGAGGCCGGGCGCGTGCTCGACATCCAGCGCGCCAACATGGTGCCGTTCATCGCGCGCCTGGAGAAGCGCGGCGTGATCCGGCGGCGGCAGGTCGACGGGCGCTCGCAAGCGCTCGATCTGACCGGCCGCGGACGGATGTTGCTCGCGCGGGCGCGTCGGGTGGTGGAGGCTCACGAGGCCGCGCTGCTCGAGCGGGTGCCCGAGCCGCTGCGGCCGCTGGTGTTGCCGGTGCTGACCGCGCTGTGGAACGGCGGGCAGCAGTGACGCGACGGGGGGCGCGCGCATGCACACACGCGCGATGATTGCTTATGCAGGGCGCGGCGTTGCGCGGCCCTGCTACTACGCCAACGATCACAGCCGCGACGTGCTCGACATCACGCCCCGCGAGATGGACATCGCGGACGCACGTGGCGCGGCGCTCACGCTCGATGGCGAGGGCTTCGCGCTGCTCGCGCACGCGAGCGCGGTCACCGATTTCACCGACCGTGCGGCGCTCGAGGCCGTGTATCGCCCGGAGATCATCGCTCTCATTGCCCGCGTCTCGGGCGCTGACCTCGTGCTGGTCAACAGCCCCGGCATTCTGCGCTTCAGCGAGCGCTCGCCGCAGTCGGGGGTGCTCGACAATTCCCGCCCGGCGCGCTTTGCGCACGTCGACGTGAGCGATCCGACGGCGGCCGCGTTCGCGCAGCGCGCCGCTCCGGCCGGGCGGCGGCTTGGTCGCTTCGTGCACTACAACATCTGGCGCGCTCTCTCTGCACCTCCGCAGGACGTGCCGCTCGCGGTGTGTGATGCGCGCAGCGTCGCCGCCGCCGATCTCATCCCGGCAGATGCCGTATTCGACAGGCCGGGCGAGCCGGAATGGTCGTTCGAGGGACTGCTGCTCACCCACGCCCCCGCCCATCGGTGGCATTGGTTTCCCGATATGCACCGCGAGGAAGCGCTGGTCTTCAAGACCCATGACAGCGCGCCGGGCCGCGCCCACTGCGTGCCGCACGTCGCCTTCGATCGTTCCTCCTGCCCGCCGCACGCCGCGCCGCGCGTCAGCATCGAGATGCGGGCGCTGGCGCTCTGGTTTGCCTGAGGCTGAGCCCATGAGCCGAACTTTCCCGACCACGCCTGAATTCACGGGCCTGAACGCACCGATTGGGGCGGAGTACGAGCTCAGGGGCCTCAAGGTCGAGGGACGCATTCCCAGCGAGGTCCTCGGTACCTTCTTTCGCGCCATTCCCGATCCTGCCTTCCCGCCGTACATCGAAGATGGTGCCGCCGTGCTCTCCGGTGACGGCATGGTGTCGGCGATGTGCTTTGCCGGCGGCGAGGTCAGCTTCGCGATTCGCTACGTGCAGACGCAGCGGCACAAGGCCGAGACGGCCGCCGGCCGGGCGCTGTTCGGTAAGTACCGCAATCCCTTCACCGATCAGCCGCAGGTCGCCGGCCTCGATCGCACGGTCGCCAACACGACCCCGGTGTGGCACGCCGGGCGGCTGCTCATGACCAAAGAGGACGGGCGGCCCTATCGGGTCGAGCCGCGCACACTCGCAACCCTTGGGCGGCACGACTTCGGCGGCCGCCTGCGAAGCGCCACTGTCACAGCGCACACGCGCATCGATCCAGAGAGCGGCGAGCTATTCTTCTTCGGCTACGAGGCCGCAGGGCTCGCCTCCACCAAGGTTGCGTACTGCATCGCCGACCGGCGCGGCAACCTGCAGCGCGAGCAGTGGTTCGACGCGCCCTACTGTGCGCTGATGCACGACTTCTGCATCACGGAGCATTACGCGCTCTTCCCTGTCTACCCGACCACTTGCGAGCTGGCACGCCTCGAGGCGGGCGGGGATCACTGGGTGCACGAGCTCAGCCGCGACAGCTGGATGGGAATCCTGCCCCGCTACGGCGCCGTCACCGAGCTGCGGTGGTTTCGTGGACCGAAAGGTGTTTCCTGCTATCACATGATGAACGCGTTCGAGGATGCGAAGGGCCGCATTCACCTCGATCAGTGCCTGTCGAACGTGAACGCGTTCCCCTTCATCCAGCGTGCCTCGGGTCTCAACGTGGCGCCCGGGGACACCGGCAGCCGCCTGGCACGCTGGACCGTAGACCTCGCGGACGGCAGTGACAGCGTCACCGAGACGACGATCGGACCACCCGGGGATCTGCCGATGATTCCGGCCGCCTCTCAGGGACGCCCCTACACCCACGGCTGGTTGCTCACCATGAACCCCGACATGCAGGGCCCACCGGTCGCCGGCGGCCCGGTCGGCGTGATGTTCAACACGCTGCTGCGGGTGGACCTCACCGGCAAGCCGCCGCAGGCGCTCGCCCTGCCCCCTGGCCACTGTCTCAGCGAGCCGGTGCACGTCCCGTCCTCACAACCGTCCCGCGAGGGGTGGCTGCTCACCATCGTCGATCAACAGACCGGCGCGGCGGACTTCCGCCACGCGCTCTGGATCCTCGACGCCGGCAACGTGGCGGCCGGGCCGCTCGCGCGCGTCGAGATTCCTCACCGCCTGCGGCCCCAGGTACACGGCTGGTGGGTGAGCGCGGCCGAGCTCGACGCCGCCTGACTGCGCCGCCGCGGTGGTTGCCGCCCGGCAGGTCGCTCCGGAACCTCAGCGCTTCGAGAAGTACGCCATCGCGCGGAACTCCATCGAGCGGCGCGGGCGGGCGTCGGGCCGGGTGTTGTCGCGAAATGCGGTGTGCGGACAGCGCCAGGCCCTGGCGTGATCCGAGTCGTAGAGCTTGATGAAGATCACCTCATCCAGCGTCATGTCAGGGAAGTACCACCAGCGGTGTCCGGGCGAGTAGTGGAAAATGGTCGCGGCCGGCATGTTCTCCTCGCCCTCTATCGGCGCGTACAAGGCATCACCCGTGGGGATTTCGGCCACGTCGACTTTGGTGTTGCGCGTGCCTTCGTCATCGCGCACCGAGCGTCCCTCGCACAGTGCGAGCGGCATGTCCTGCGGGGGCGCCGACAGCACGCGCCAGAGACTGAAGCCGATGAAGCGGCTGTAGCCGGGGCCGTGCGGATGCGCGCTGCGGTACATGGCCTCGGCCCGCCGCTGCGCGAAGCTCTGCGTGAAGTCAACGTGGGCTTCCGCGGCCGGGGGCTGCACGGTGGCGCTGGTCGCGGCGGCGTCGCGCACCATGCCGCCGATCGGCACGACGATGTCCGCGCCGCAGAGCTGCATGGCGACCCGAGCGACCTCCGCCGCGTACGCCGAATCGGGTCGGTACTGGTTCTCCCAGTCGGTGATCGTGGTGTGATGCCTCCCGAGGCAGAAGCCGTGCGCATCGAGCGTGAACGGGCCGGCGAGGCGCGCATTGCGGATCGTCACGGGATAGGCCGTGTAGACGCCGGTGTTGAGTTCCTTCCCCGGTGCCCAGAAGCGCCGGTTGATGCGCGATGTCGGCACCAGGTAGTCGATCGCGGCGTGCACTTCAGCGGCAGCGTGACTCATGGACCTTGAGCGTCCTTGAACCCTTCGCGCGCACGACTGTTGTCGAGCACGATCGGCTTACCGGTGACCGGATGCGGGTAGTGGAACGCGACCGTGTCGGTTGCCGGCCACAGCCGCGGCTGCGGGTCGATGAGCGCGTCCGGCCCGAGCGGGTCCTCCGGATAGAGCTTCTTTGCCATTGGAATGAAATCCACCGGGGTCTTGGCCCACCCTTCGGCGAAGCTGCCGTGCCAGAAGGGGTAGTAGCGCAGTGCCCTGATCTTCCATAGTCCGCCCTCGCGCACGTAGCTGTTCTCGTAGATGCCTCCCTCCCACCAGGCGCGCTGCTGACCCTCGGCCGTATGGTGCAGCCCCGCCTGCATCATGGAGCGGCCGCGTACGTGCGCCGTGCGGCGGTCGGGAGCGACGTCGATCACCATCTGCATCTGCGGATGATCGAGCAGCCAGCCGTAGCGCGGGCCATTGTGTCCCTGGGTGAACTGCTTCTGGAAGCGCTCGATGTACAGCCGCCGCACACCCGCCTTGCCTTTGTAGATCCCGCCGAGGAACCACACCTCGCCGTCGCCCGCGAACAGGTCCACGACCTCGTTGTACTGCGACTTGTCGATGAAGTAGCCGTACGTGTACTGCACGCGGCGGATCTGGTGAATGTCCTGCTGGATCGAGAGCTCGTGCTCGAGCTTCTCGATGCGGGCCGTGAGTTCGGCCATGTCGCTCATGTGTCCCCCTGCCCGCACGCTGCGGGACCGTTGTGTCAGGCCGCGGTGTCCGGCTGGACGCTGCGGCCGTGTTGCGACATATTTGTATGCATTGCCTACAAAAGGCAACAGGACGTTCATGCCGGATATCCGGACAACGCACGTCGGCAGCCTGCCCCGCGGGGATGAGCTGGCACCGCTGCTGCTCGCGCGTGACCAGGGCAAGCCCTACGATGCGGCGGCGCTCGAGCGGCTCGTCCGGGCGGCGGTCGAGGATGCAGTGACGCGGCAGCAGGCCGCCGGGGTCTCGATCGTGAGCGACGGTGAGCTCGGCAAGGTCGGCTACTCGACCTACATCACTGAGCGGCTGTCGGGCTTCGGCGGCCACGTCGCGCGCAAGCCGGCACTCGATCTGGCGGAGCTTCCGCAGCTGCGCCGGAAGCTCGCCCTGATCATGGGTGAGCAGGAGTTCGTGCGCGCGGGCTGCATCGCTCCCGTACGGCTCAAGAATCTCGAGCCCTGCCACCAGGATATCCGTCGCTTCGTCCGCGCGCTCGCGGGCCACGACGTCTGCGGGTTTCTCAATGCGGCCTCACCCGGACTGATCACGGCGTTTCAGCCCAATGCCTACTATCCGAGCCATGATGCCTACCTCGCCGACCTGGTGGTCGCCATGCGGCCGGAGTACCTCGCCATCGCCGCGAGCGGCTTGCAGCTGCAACTCGACTGCCCGGATCTCGCGATGTCGCGCCACACTGGTTTCCAGGACCTGAGCGAGGATGAGTTCCTGAAGACCGCGGCGGCCAACGTCGAGGCGCTGAACGCCGCGACTGCGGGCATTGCGCCCGAGCAGATGCGTATGCACGTCTGCTGGGGCAATTACGAAGGCCCCCACGACCACGACATTCCTCTCGAGCGGATCATCGGCCTCGTGCTGCAGGCCCGACCGGCGACCATCCTCTTCGAGGCGGCCAATGCCCGTCACGAGCACGAGTGGAAGGTCTGGGCGCGGACCCGGATTCCCGAGGACAAAGTGCTGGCACCGGGCCTGATCGATACCCGCTCCAACTGCATCGAGCATCCCGAGCTCATCGCGCAACGCCTCGAGCGCTTTGCCGGCATCGTCGGCGTGCAGCGCGTCATCGCCAGCACCGACTGCGGCTTCGGGACCTTTGCCGGCTACGGCAAGATCGATCCCGCCGTCACCTGGAAGAAGTTGCGTGCGTTGCGCGAGGGGGCCGACATCGCAGCGGCGAGACTGAGTTAGTCACGCGCCGCTGCCTCGCGCGCTGTAGCCGTACCATGAACCTGCAAGAGGGGAGACAAGCATGCGCCCGGACCTGGTTCTGCTGACTGCGACACTGACCCTGAGCGCCGCACTCGCCCATGCGGACGAGTGCCGCTTGAAGCCCAAGCAGGTGGTCACTCAGTTCATGACCAAGCTGTACATCGACAAGCAGCCGCGCGAGGCGTTCGAGACCTGGGTTGAGCCCGGCTACATCCAGCATAACCCCCTGGCGGCGACCGGCCGCGACGCGGCCATCGGCTTCTTCGAGCCCTTCTACAAGTCGCATCCGGACGCGAGCTATTCAATCAAGCGGATCATCGCCGACGGCAATCTCGTAGCCGTGCACTCGCACGCGGTATTCACGCCCGGCGAGCGCGGCCTGGCAGTCGTCGACATCCTGCGAGTCGACCACTGCAAGATCGCCGAGCACTGGGACGTCGCGCAGCCGGTGGCGGAGAAATCAGCCAACTCGAACGGAATGTTCTGACGCGCCCCGCGGACCCGCAGCGTCGTGCCAGGCGGCAGCCGCGCGCGCCACGCCCGACGTGCGCCCCGGCGTCCGCGCCTGCCGTCACGTCAGGTCATCGAGACTGATTTGTCGACCCTCGGCCGCCGCACGCGCGGCCGCGCGGCGCAGCCGCTCGATATGCAACCTTTCCTCCGGAACCGTCTCCCGTGGTAAGGCATCGCGGCAGGCGCGGTGAATCTCGTCGAAGTCCTCCGCAAATTCCGGGTGGGTGAAGATCACCGCGCGATTCTCCTTCATGCCGGCGAGGGTCTTCTCTCCCACTTCGAGCGGATCCATCCCGGCCGCGAACGCCTCGCCGAAACGTGCGAGCTGGGCACGTTCCGCGGGCGCAAATCCCGAGGCCGCGAAGGCGGCCGGGCGTCTGAGCGCAGAATCCCAGGCGTTGGTCCGGGTGAGCCCCGGACACATGAGCGACACGCCGATTCCGTACGGAGCCAGATTGAAGCGCAGGCATTCGGTGAGGCCGCGCACCGCGAACTTGCTCGCCGTGTAGATGCCGGCCTGCGGACCTGGCAGATACGCGGCCATGGAGGCGACATTCACGATGTGTCCCCCGCCCCCCACGGCCTTGATGCGGGGAATGAAGGTCACGAGCCCGTTCACTACGCCGCCGAAGTTCACGCCCATGATCCAGTCGTAGTCGGCATAGCTCGCCTCGTCGGTGGGACCGAACACGCTGACGCCGGCATTGTTGACGAGGATATGGATGGGTCCGACCTCGTCTGCCACCTCGCGCCAGCGCTCGCGATCGGTGACGTCGAGGGCGACGAAGCGCGGCCGCGGACGGCGTTGCTCGGCGAACCAGTCGGCCGCGCGGTCCCGGTACTCCGCGTTGCGATAGGTCAGCACCAGATCGATGCCCGCGGCGGCGAACGCGCGCGCGATGCCGAAGCCAATGCCGGATACGCCGCCGGTGACGAGTGCGGTCTTGCCTTTGAAGTCCATGCGCTTCCCCTCATCCCTCGCCTTGCTACCTAACATTTGCTAGCGTGCGGCGCAAACCAACGCGCGGAGGTGACCCTTGTCCGACCTCGAAGCCCGGCTTGCGACTCTGGAACATCGTGTCGGCGAGCTCGAAGACATCAACGCCATCCGCCGCCTGCACTGGGCCTACGGGTACTACATCGATTTCAATCGCGCCGAGGATGTGGTGCAGCTCTTCGCCGCGGACGGCGTCGTCGTGTTCCTGTCGGGCGAGTACCGCGGGCATGCCGGCGTACGACGTCTCTACGGGACCTGGTTCCAGAATTACTTCACGCAGGGGGTGAACGGACCGGTCGACGGTTTCCTGCTCGATCATTTTCAGATGCAGGACATCATCACCGTGGCACCCGACCGGCGAACCGCCAAGGGTCGCTTCCGCGGGCTCCTCATGGGGGGCAGCCACGAGACGCGCTCGTACAAGCCCGAGGGTCTGCCGCTGCAGTTCTACGAAGCGGGCCTCTACGAGAATGATTATGTCCGCGAGAACGGCGTGTGGAAGATCAAGCGCCTCGACTACATGATGCAGTGGCAGGCGGACTACGAGAAAGGCTGGTCGAGAACCGTCGCACACCTCAAGCCGGCGACGCAGACCTTTCCGGCCAATCCCCTCGGCCCGGACGTGCTCCTGCCGCAGGGCGAGGTGCGCCGCACCTGGCCGCATCGACAGGACGTGCCCATGCACTACGCGCACCCGCGTTTCGGGGCGGCGCTCGCCGCCGGGAGGCCCTGAGTAGACCGTGCCGCGGGGCAGGTCAGGCCCGCCCGAATCCTCATCCGCGTGCCGCGCGCACGACGGCGCGCCATTACCTCGTTCCGCCGTGCGGCGCCGGACGCGTCCCCGGTGCTTACCAACCGTATCACGTGCGCCACAGTTACAGTCTCTCGAAATGGGATGTCTTGCAAACGATTAGGTTGTTTGTTCTACTTACAAAAAACAAAGGGGCGTCCAAGTACCGGGTCGTCAACGTCGAGAAATAGAGGGGGACGTGAGATGGAGGCTACGCCGCGCCAGATTTCCGAACTTCGGTTTTGTGCGGTGGTTGTACTGGCGGCATTGGGCGCATCAGGCAGCGCGCGCGTTGTTGCGCAAAACGCACAAGGACCGTCACCAGCCGACCAGCTGCAGGAGGTTGTCGTCACCGCGGAGTACCGCGAGGAGAAACTGCAGGACACGCCGATCGCGATCACGGCGATCACCTCGGCGCAGATCGAGCAGCAGGGTGCAAATTCGCTCTCGGACATCCTGACCAACGCGCCGAGCGTCCTGTTCCGCGACCAATCGCCCGCGTTTGGCAATTCAGTGACCGCCTACATCCGCGGCTTCGGCCAGGCTGACTTCGACCCCGCCTTCTCCCCAGGCGTAGGCCTGTACGTCGACGATGTCTACTATCCGAGCCTCACGGGTGCGAATTTTGACCTGCTGGACGTCGAGCGTGTCGAGGTGCTGCGCGGACCGCAGGGCACTCTCGAGGGTCGTAACTCCGAGGGCGGCACGATCCGCTTTGTGACCAAGAAACCGACCGGGGAGGACGACGGCTATCTCACGGTGACCTACGGGAACCGCAACCTCATTGAGATGCGTGGGGCCGGCGAGTTCAAGCTCACCGACAACCTCTTCGGCCGCATCGCCGGCACCTTTGCCAATCAGGACGGCTACGTTGACGTCTACAGCTACGGCTGCCTCTATCCGGACAGCGGCGTGCCGAATCCCACGGGCGGTACCAAGTGTCTGCAGTACAAGCAGGGTGACATCGGCTATCGCGGGTTGCGTGCCACGCTGCGTTTTGTTCCGACGGACAAAATAGAGGCCGTGTTCAGCGCCGACTACACCCACGACGCGACGAACAACGCCGCCGAGGTGCTGCTGTACGGCAATAACGAGAATCCCAACACGTTCACACCGAATGGCTTACCGCTCAGCTCGCAGTTCATCTGCGGCAAGTGGTGCAACTACACGACCCTCGGTCAGTCTGCCGCCCCCTTCGTCGCGGGCTTCATTCCGGCGCTGAATGGGTTTCCCTTCCAGGCAACCTCCGGCACGCAGCTGAACACCCTGGATGGCTATGACTTCTCGTTCAACTTCAGTGCCGCGATCACGGACGCGGTGAAGCTCGTCTCGATCACCGGCTACCACAACTTCGACAACACCTTCAGTGCCGACGGCGACGATTCCCCGGCACAGACCCAGTACGGCAACGACGAGATCCAGAGCCATTTCTGGAGCGAGGAGCTGCGCCTCAACGTCGACTTCACCAAGAGCCTCCACGGCACCGTCGGCGGCTACTACTCCGACCAGATGACCACCTACTACTCACTGCAGGACATCCGCTACGTCTCCATCGGAGTTCCGGGGCCCGTGTGTCAGCTGATCGGCGTGGGGCAGCCGCCCGGGCCCAAGGGGCTGGATACACCCACCTGCCCGGTCGAGCCGTTGCAGTTCATCCAGGATGACCCGGTTGAGGTGACGTCCAAGGCAGCCTTCGCCACGCTGGTCTGGAACCCCACCGACGCGCTTAGCCTGACGGGGGGAATTCGTTACTCGAAGGACTACAACAGCTATACCTACTATCGCCTCAACCTCGATGGCGTGACGATCAACCCGTTCCTCGATCCGGTCGGCGCGGCTTATGGCGCCGGCTATGACGGTCCGAACACCAAGTGCATCCCTACCCTGGGGCCGTGCAGCGCCATCGTCGAGGCGCTCACCGGCCGCAAGCCCATCTTCGAGGGTAACCGCACCGACTGGCACTTCGCCGCTGACTACCGCTTCAACCCCGAGGTGATGGCCTACGCTTCCGCGGGCACCGGTTACAAGGCGGGGGGCGACAGCCCGCGTCCGTTCAATGCCGCGCAAGCCATCCCGTTCGGCCCCGAATACGTCACCACCTACGAGCTGGGAATCAAGACCGACCTGTTCAACCGGACGGTGCGCTTCAATCCCACCATCTTCTACAACAACTTCAAGGATGCGCAGCTCGTGTTGCTCAGCTGCCCGCAGTACGGCGGTCCCGGGCCCTGCGCACTGCCCCAGAATGCCGGCAATGCCGACACGTATGGTGCGGAACTCGAGCTCACGGCGATTCCCGTCCCCGGCCTGCAGTTGGATCTGTCAGGATCGTGGCAGCACTGGGACTGGAAATGCGTGAACCCGCAGGTGGTGGGCCTGGCCGAGGGACCATGCTCGAGCGAATCATCGGTGATCCAGCTGCTCTCCTCGACCCCGCTCGGATTCATCGAGCAGATGGGGCACGCCGGCATTCAGTACGAGGTCCGTCTGGGCGGGGGCAGCACCTTGACGCCGCGCTTCGACATCACCTACCAGGGTCATCAGGCTGGCGCCAATACGGCGCCGGCGCCGGGCTCACCATCAGCCGTCTATGGGCAGATACCGAGCTACGCGGTGGCTAACGCCCACCTCACCTGGGTCAACCCGAAGAAGAATCTGGAGGTGACGCTTGCGGCGACGAACCTCTTCGACCGCTACTACTTCTACTCGAAGTTCGACCTGACTGGGGCCGGTGCGGGGACCATCCTCGGCTCGCCGGGGCCGCCATTAGGCTGGTATCTGCAGCTGAAGAAGAGCTTCTTCTGATCCTTGGAATGCGCCGCGGGGCGAACCGCACGGTTCGCCCCGCGGCCTGCCCACACCGAAGCCAATGCGGCCGCAGATCGTGGCCGCGGCGCGGTTGCGACCAGTACGCCTCAGCTCAGAGCTTGACGATGACGGTCTTCAGCTCGGTGTAGGCCTCGATGCCCTCGCGCCCCTGTTCACGGCCGATGCCCGACTGCTTGAACCCACCGAAGGGCAACGCCGGGTCGATCACGGCATGGCAGTTTCCCCACACCGTGCCCGCTTTGATCTTGGCGGCGAGTTTCAGCATCGACGAGACATCCCTGGTCCAGATGCTCGCGGCGAGGCCGTAGGACGTGTCGTTGGCGGCCTTCGCGACCTCATCGAGGCTGTCGAAGCGCTGCGCGACGAGGACGGGGCCGAAGATCTCCTCGCGCACTGCGCTCATCGATGGCTTCACGTTGACCATCACCGTCGGGTTTACGTAGTAGCCATTGGCCGCCGGGCTGTCGCCGCCCAGCACAACCGACGCTCCGTCCCGCTTGCCGGACTCGATGAAACCCATGACGCGGTCCATCTGCTCCTTGGAGACCAAGGGGCCCATGTGCGCCTGCGGATCGAGCGAGGGACGCGGCTTCCAGAACGCGGCGGCCGCCGAGACGCCCTCAACCATGCGGTCGAAGATCGAGCGGTGCGCGAACAGTCGAGAGCCGGCAACGCAGATCTGGCCCGAGTTGAAGAAGATGCCACCGGCTGCGGCCGGCGCGACCTCGTCGACGTTCACGTCCGGCATGACCACGACCGGCGATTTGCCGCCGAGCTCCAGGGTGACGCGCTTGAGCGTGTCGGTCGCGGTGCGGTTGATGATCTTGCCGACCTCGGTGGAGCCGGTAAACGCGACCTTGTTGACGTCTGGATGTTTCACCAGCCGGTCGCCTGCCGTGTGCCCGTTGCCGGTGATCACGTTAACGACGCCGGGCGGAAAGCCGGCCTCGGCGACGAAATCTGCCAGGCGCAGCGCCGTCATCGAGGTCTGCTCGGCGGGCTTGAGCACCAGGGTGCACCCGGCGGCGAGCGCGGGGGAGATTTTGAGCGTCGCCATCAGCAGCGGGAAGTTCCACGGAATGATCTGTGCGGCCACGCCGACCGGCTCGCGTGCGACATAGCTGAAGACCGTGCCGCGCGGTAACGCCAGGGGCTCGAGCACTTCGCCCCCGAGCTTGGAAGCCCAGCCTGCCATGTAACGAAGATGATCGATCGCCCCGGGTACATCGACCACCGTCGCGAAGCCGACCGGCTTGCCGTTGTCGATGGCCTCGAGCTCGGCGAACTCTGCGGCATGCGCCTCGAGCAGATCCGCGAGCTTGTTGATGATGCGCTCGCGCTCCTTGGGCGGCAGGTCCGACCAGCGTCCGTCGTCGAACGCAACGCGCGCCGCAGCGACGGCACGGTCCACGTCGGCGTTTGAGGCGTCCACGATGCGGCCGACTTCCCGCCCCGTCGACGGGTCCTCGACGACGAGCGTCGTGCCGTGGGTCGACGCAACCCACTCATTGTTTATGTAAAGTGCTGGCTTGCGCGCCAGGGCCCGCTTAGCGGCAGCCGAGTACTCGCGCTGCACGAAAGCTTTGGTGTCCTCGACGATCGGTTGCACGCTGGCCATTTCACTGTCCTCCGAGGTCGCCCAAAGGAAGCGGTCGGGCCGCCCCCTCGAATGGCTGTTTGTTTGTGTAGCGTACTAAGTGGGTTTTGGGGGGTCAATGCAAGCGAGCACGCGCGTTTTTGGACCTGCGCCGCCAGCACCGCCACGCTGAAGATCACCGCGGCGCATCGGGGTCTGACATCACGGTCGGGCCCTGGTAGCGACCTCCGCCCAGGCGCCGACCACTCTCGGCATGAAGGCCACCCGCACATTGGCTACCGCGTCGTCGCGCAGACGCGCGGCGCGCGTCTCGATGTCGATACCGAGCACGGCGCCTTGCGCGCCCACCATTTTGGAGACCAGCAGCGACACATCGCCGACGCCGCACCCGAGATCGAGCCCCTGCATGCCGGGGGCGAGACCGGCGCGGTGGAAGAGGTCCGCGGTGAGATCCTGAAGGAGCGCGCCCTGCTCGGCGAGCCGGCGCGCTTCCTGCTCGGAATAGCGGGGCGCACGTCGAAAGCCGCGGCCATCACCGCATTGCAGCAGAAACTCTCGATGGGCTAGCGGCTGAAGGCGAGCCGCGCCCCGAGCAGCACGAAAAGGCCACCGGTGGCGCGATCGATCAACGTGCGCGCGCCCGGATTTCGCGCCAGGAATCCGCGCAACCGCGCTGCGGCAAGCGCGAGCACCAGGCACCAGATCGTGCCGGTCGCGATGAACGTCGCGCCGAGGGCGAGAAATGCCAGCGTCTTCGTCGGGCTCGCCGGGCTGATGAACTGCGGCAGGAAGGCGAGGAAAAACAGCGCGACCTTCGGGTTCAGCACGTTGGTGAGGATGCCTTGGGCGAAGGCGTGTGCGGCGCTGCCGCATGTAGACTTCACCTGCGGATCCGGCTGTAGCCGCTTGGCGCTGTTCGTGAATAGTAGTCGTACACCGAGGAAGAGCAGATAGGCTCCGCCTGCGAGCTTCACCAGCGTGAATGCGAGCACCGAGGTGGCGAGCAGCAGCGAGAGTCCCGCAGCCGCCGCGAGTGTGTGAGCGATGCTGCCGACGCTGATGCCGAGCGCTGAAGCGACGCCGGCACGCAGCCCACCGCTGAGACTTCTCCCAAGGATGTACATCGTGTCCTGCCCTGGCGTGAGGTTCAGCAGGATTCCCGTGGCGATGAAGAGCCAGTAATCGTGGATGCCGAGCATGGTTTCACCTGCCTGTAACAGAGCCTTGGCAGTTCAAGTAGGCACTCTTCACCGTTGCACGCGCGCGCCAGAGCGCGGAGACTTACCGGAACGACTGGAAGATAGAACGACCGAAGAAGGGACGCATGCTGATTCATGCGTACAAACACTCCCGCCTCATGGCTGAGTCCGAGTCTCGGGTCGAGATGTCGGCGTATTCGCACGCGCCCGCTGATCTCGTCGCGAGCCGTGTGCTCGAGCGATCTGACACCTACCGGCGCTGGGAGTCCGAGCACGCGGTGCTGATGCGCAGCGTTGCCGACCAGGCGCGCATCACGCGCCAGGTGATTGCGCTGCGCATGACCGCGTTCGCTCTCGTACATCGTCGGGCGCTGTTCGAGTACATCCGCGAGCGGCACATCACGGGCGCGAAGCGCCTGCGACTCTTTTCGCTCTTCTACGGCAACCGCGACTACTGCAACGCTCTGCTCACGGAGCACGGCAACTACATCCGCTGCAGCTCAAGCTACGTAGCGACACAACACCTCGCCGAGCACCTGATGCACGACGCGGCCTTCGAAGAGCCGCTGCAGCTGTACGAGGAGTGGTACCGGGAGTACTTCCGCTCCTACTGCGACACCGAGCTCGCAGTTACCGAGCAGGAATTGCAGGCTGCCGCGCCGCTCGCCGCGCTGCGACCGCTGCTCAAGCATCGACTGGCGCAGGCACGTGAGGCGATCCTCGCCATGCCACAAACACCGGATCGCGAGTGGCGCGAGGTGCAGATCCGCAAGGCGAACGGCGACACGCAGCGAATGCGTACGATATTCGGCGGCGAGTGAGCATCGCTCAGCGCTGCGCGCGCATCACGCGACCGAGCCCCGCGACCTGCAAGCCATCGCGTCGATTGCAGAAGAATCGCGCGTTGATTTCCTCAGGGCCCAGGTCCTCGGTGTGCGTGAAGCCGAGCGCGTGCAGCTCAGCCGCGAGCACGCCCGGATCGAAGAACGCCTGCCACGGCTCGCCGGCCGCCGCCACGCGAAGCAGCAGCGCACGCGCCGCGAGGCGAGGCACCACGCCTAAGCTCGCCAACGGCACGACGTAATCAAACACGATGCCGCTGTGCTCTGGCAGCGTGCTCGCGACGTAGCGGAGCGTGGCCATGACTGCATCCGGCGTGAGATACATGGTGACACCGAGCCAGGAGAAGAAGGCCGGCTGCGCGCACTCCAGTCCCGCCTCGCGCAGCGCCGTCGCGAGCGTCTGTGTCTCGAAGTCGAGCGGCACGAATGTCAGTGACTCGGGGAGTGGGATGCCGGCGGCCGAGAGCTGGTCGCGCTTCCATGCCTGGGTCGCCGGATGATCCACCTCGAAAACCCGCAGCCGCGCGGCGGAATAGGGGCTGCGAAAAGCGAACGTGTCGAGACCGGCGCCGAGCACCACGTACTGCCGCACGCCAGACGCCATGGCGGCAACGAGTGCCTCCTCGGCCAGGCGACTGCGTGCCACGAGGAAGGCGCGCAGCCGACACGCAAGGCGCGTGTCGAAGCGGCGGCGGTGCGTAAGCAGCTCCGCCTCGCCCTGCGGACCGATGATGCGTGCGGCGATCGGATCGTCGAGGATTCGCGGATCGTCGTACAGCTGATGCGCCGCGCGACTCACCGCGACGCGCTGCGCCGTGAGGCTCGGCCGATCCTTTCTCACACTTTCATCGGGGTACGCGAATCACGGGTTCATTCGCTGCCGAACTCGAACTCGAGCGCAATGCCGAGCTCACTGAAGATGCGGCTCACTTCCGGCGCCAGACTGAAGCTGTTGGCATCGGTCGTCGACATGGTGATCAGCACGCTCGCCTGACCGCCTTCGGCACGGATTCGCCGCAGCAGCGGCGCATGCACGCTGAAGAAGCGCAACGCGCAAACGGAGAGCGCCCAGCCAAGACTGCGGCTCAGCGCGGGGAGTCGTTCACGTGCGATCTTCAGCAGAGGATCGTCGGTCACCGCGGGGTCTGCCGGCCATTCGGCGGGATTCAGAGCGCCCAGCCAGTAGCTCTCAGCGTGCACCGAAGCAGGCGCGAGGCCACTGCGCGACGGGCGCGGATCGCCGGCACGAAAGGAGTACTCGGCTTTCGTGCCCAGCTGGCGCGAGATTTCGGCAGGGTCGAGCGAGGGATGGCGGACGCGTAGCGACAGCTGAAAGGGCGACGCGCGCGGATGTGAGAGTTTTCTGGCTTCCATGAAGAACCCTTGGGCGTTGAACCGGACTCAAGGATGACAGCACGGAACGCGCAAGGTTCGCAACTCTCGCTGCGCGGCGCCGTTCGTGGATGGCGCGTGTTGGTGTGGGGCGGCTCGTCAGTCTGCGCAGCGGCCGCCGAGGGTCGCACTCGCGCTACTTGCGTCCGGGCTTGCCCTTGTTTACCTGATTGTAAGGATCGTAGCCGCCGCCCGCGCAGTTCTTGCCGTCGGGCATCAGCCGCAGCTCATTGTCCTGGGTGTCCTCCACTTTGAGCTCCGGCGCTTCGAGCTTGCGCAGGAGCCTCGAGGTGCTCTCGATGGCGATGCGGCTGGTCTGCTTGAGCCAGTCCCACACCGCGTTGCCGCGCTCATCGTGAACGACCTTTCCGGTCGACTGGCCGGGCGAGGCTTTCGCAACCCCTGCGGCCGCACCGGATTTCGTAGCCACTGCCGGCGCGCCGGGTCTCCCAGGCACCCCCGCCGCGCCGGGTTTCGCAGGCATTGCCGCTGCGCCGGGTCTCGCCGGCACGACGCCCGCCCCAGGCTTTGAGGGCGCAGGCTGCGCGGACGCGGCGCCGGGGATCTTCGTCGGACCGGGTGGAACCTTGAATGTCTTTGGATCGCTCATAGCAGGGTGCTGACCGGCAGAATCCGCGGTCACACCGACTTACGTTATAGCGTATGGCCGTCGTGCGGGTTTTGAGCCCGTGGAACTGTGGAGAAAGTCACAGTTGGCGGGTGCTCTGCCTCACCAGCCGATACCGTAATCCTGGCCGTAGTTGCTCGCGGCACCCCACAGCGTGCCGTGCATGCGATCGACGAGGATGGCGGTCAGCGGGCCCGAGGTGCGTTCCTCGAACTCGAGCGCATAGCCCATCTGCGTCAGCTGCTTGCGTACCCAGGCGGGCGTTGCGCTGTTGAGTCCGAGGCGACCCGGAAAGGACTGATGTCCGCCGAAGGAGTCGCGCATCTGGTAGCTCGTTATGTTGGCTGCCTCGCTCGCCTCCTGAATGGTCATGTTGAATTCGACGACGTTGAGAAAGAACTGCAGCAGGTTCTGGTCCTGGGTGTCACCGCCCTGCACCGAGAAGATGAGAAATGGCTTGCCGTCCTTGAGCGCAAGCGACGGTGTGAGCGTCGCGCGCGGCCGCTTGCCAGGCTCGAGGACGTTGTAGGGGTTCTCTCTGGGGTCCAGCACGAAGCTCTGCATGCGCTGACTCAGACCGATGCCGGTGTGGCCGGCGATCACCGCCGGAGTCCATCCGCCGCTCGGTGTCACCGATACCGCCCAGCCCTTGTCGTCCGCAGCCTGCACGCTCGTGGTGCCGAGGCGGAAAGTGCGATCGAACTCGGCCATGCTGATGGGGGTCTGTTGCGGCGTGCGCGTGTGCCAGCTCTCGAGGTACGGGAGGTATGGGTTCCGACCGCCCTGGAAGGGGTAGGGGTCGCCGGGCCGGATGTCGGGATCGTTCCGGTCCGGATTGATGAGCTTGGCGCGCTCGCGCGCGTACTCCTTCGACAGCAGGCCCTGCACCGGCGGCGCTGGCGAATAGCTCGTGTCGCCGTAGTAGAAATCGCGGTCGGCATACGCGAGGTTCATCGCCTGGTAGAGCGTGTGAATGTAGCGGGCACTGTCGTAGCCCATGGACCGCAGATCGAAGTGCTCGAGGATGTTGAGCGCCTGCAGCATCACCGGCCCCTGCACCCAGGCGGTGAGCTTGTACACCTCGATGCCCTTGTAGCTGGTGTGTACCGGCTCTTCGATCTTCACTTTCCAGTTGTCGAGATCCTCGAGGGTGAAGAGCCCGCCCTGCTCGCGCACCGCCTGCACCAGGTCGCGGGCGATGTCACCTCTGTAGAAGCGGTCGTAGGCGGCATAGATCGCGGCCTTGCGATCCTTGCCGGCGGCGCGCGCTGCCGCTTCCGCCTCAATGAGCTTATGCAGCGTCGCGGCCAGCTCGGGCTGGCGGAAAATCTCCCCGGGCTCGGGCGCCTCGTGCGCCGCGCCGGGATGCATCAACATGATGCGCCTGGAGTCCGGCCACTCCTTGATCATGTCCTTGAAGTGCTCGATGGTGTGGACCAGCGATTCGTCGATCGGAAAGCCGTCCGCCATCTCGATCGCGGGCGCAAGCACCTGAGCGAGGCTCAGCGTCCCGTACTCGGCGAGCATGGTCATGAGACCGCCGGGCGTGCCCGGTGTCACCGCCGCGAGTGGTCCATACTCCGGTGGATACCGCATGCCGAGCTTGTGGAAGTACTCGGGCGTTGCCCCTGTGGGGGCCACGCCGAGTCCGTTGATGCCGACCACCTTGCGGGTGTTCGGGTTGTAGATGAGCGCCTGCGTTTCCCCGCCCCAGGAGAGCGTCGTCCACGCAGTTGCGGCCGCGGCGATCATGGCGCAGGCGGCGTCGACCGCATTGCCGCCCTGCGAGAAGATCTTCGCGCCCGCGGTCGCGGCGATCGGCTTGCCGGTGACCGCCATCCAGTGCCGACCATAAAGCGGCGGCCTCTGGGTGCGGCCCGGCGCCTGCGGGCCGCCGAAAACGGCGTTCGCGCTCATCATGGCGGCCACGGCAGTGCGCGCGAACCCGCTCAGGCTCGCCGGCGGCTCGTCCGAGCTACTTTTCGCTCCCATGCGTGCTGCTTTCGTGGCTCGTGGCGAGTGTGCAGCATATGGCAGACTGCGCCGGCACGCACGCCGCCAGCAGCCGCGAGCGCACGCCTCGACCGCAAACATGGCAACGATCGCAACCGTCGCAGGCCTCTTCGTGTATCCGCTGAAATCCGCGCGCGCCATTGCGCAGCAGCGCGCGCGCGTGATCGCCACCGGATTTCAGTGGGACCGCCAGTGGATGCTCATCGATTCCCGGGGAACGTTCCTCAGCCAGCGCACCCACCCACGGCTCGCGCGCATCGTGCCGCAGATCACGGCAGAGGGACTCACGCTACAGGCGCCCGGTCAGGGCGAGCTTCGTGTGCCGCTGGCCGCGGACGGCGAGCGCCTCGAAGTTCGCGTGCACCGCGACCCTTGCGTTGGCCTCGCGCAGGGCCACGCGGCGGATGCGTGGCTGAGCCGCGCCATGGGCGAACCGGTGCGCCTCGTGCGTGTGCCCCCGCACCCGCAGCGGCGCGCCAACCCCGCTTTCGCGGGAACCGCGCCCGCGCTCATGGGCTTTGCAGATGGCTTTCCAATCCTCGTCTGCAACGAAGCCTCGCTCGACGATCTGAACGCGCGCATGCCGCGGAGCATTCCGATGGAGCGCTTTCGGCCCAACATCGTGCTGCGCGGGCTTCCCGCCTGGGCCGAGGACCGCATCGACACACTCACCGTTGGCGAGCTCACGCTGCGCCTCGTGAAGCCGTGTACACGTTGTACCATCCCCGCGGTCGATCAGCGCACCGGCCTGCCCTCGACCGATCCGGCGCCGGTGCTGCGCGCGTTCCGCTTCGATCGCGAGCTCCTCGGTGTCACCTTCGGCGAGAACGCCGTGATTGCAGCCGGCGAGGGCTGCGAGATCACCTGTGGCGAGTCGTGCGTGGTGAGCTGCGACGCTCGCCCGCGCGGCTCGTGAAATGCTGCACCGAGAGCCCGACGACGGTCGCCTACGGCGGCGCGCCGACTGCTGCGCCGGCTTCATGCGCGCTGCGACTTAATGCGGTAACACAAAGCCGGCGCGGCCTCAAACTGTGCGCAGCGCACGACACGGTACCGTCCGCTTGCCCCACACTGCGTGAGACATTTGCGGGACAAACCGTGAACCAGTTGGCATTTGCGTTCGGCGCACTGTCGGGGCTCCTCTGCGCAGCAAGCGCCGCTTTCGCCTTGCTGCGGCGACGGCGCGAGCGGGACTCGACCGATCAGGATATGGACATCTTCGGGCAGTGGCCGACCACCGCGCTGGTGATCGACCCTGCCACGGGCGCGGTCGTGACCGCGAACCCCGCCGCGCTGCGCAGTCTCGGCTACCTGCTCGAGGAGGTGCGCAGACTCCCCGTGACGCAGCTCTTCAGCGCCGCGGATGTCGAGGCAGCAGGCCTGGTCGCCAAGCTGCAGGAGGCGACCAACCGCGCGCCGATGGAGCTTCGCCAGCACTGCCGTGACGGCACGCAGCGCAGCGTCGAGGCCACCTGCTACCCGCTGCAGCTCGGCGAGCGGCCGGCGCTCGCCGTGGCCGTCCACGACATCACCGTGCGACGCAAGGTCGAGACGCAGCTCCTCGAGAAGCACCAGGAGCTCGACCATCTCGCGCACCACGACCATCTCACCGGGCTTCCCAACCGGCTGTATCTCGCCGCGCATCTCCCCGATGCGATCGAGGAGGCGAAGACGAGCGGTACGGTGCTCGCGGTGCTGTTCCTCGATCTCGATCGCTTCAAGCACGTCAACGACTCGCGTGGTCACGAGACCGGCGACAAGCTGCTGAAGACCGTAGCGCAGCGTATCCGCACCACCATGCGCTCCGAGGACCTGGTGGTGCGCATGGGGGGCGACGAGTTCGTCGTGGTCATGAAGAGCGTCAAGAACACTCAGCAGGTGAGCGACGCCGCCACGCGCATCAACCACGCGCTCTCGGCCCCCATGGTAGTCGACGGACGCACGCTCGTGACCACAGTCAGCATCGGCGTCGCGCTCTATCCCCACGACGGCATCGACATGGGAGAGCTGCTGCGGCACTCGGACACCGCGATGTACCAGGCCAAGGATCGCGGCCGCAACAACTTCCAGCTTTTCAGCGTCAGCATGGACAAGCGCCTCAAGGAGCGCATCGCCATCGAGTCGAGCCTGCGCACCGCGCTGCAGAGCCGACAGCTGGATGTGTTCTATCAGCCGATCGTCGAGATCGAGCACAACCAGGTGGTGGCACTCGAGGCGCTGCTGCGCTGGAAGCATCCGAACCACGGCTACGTGCGCCCCGAGCGCTTCGTCTCGGTCGCGGAAGAGGCCGGTCTCATCATGCCGATCGGCGACTTCGTGCTGCAGCGGGCGATCGAGGACATGGCGCGCTGGCGGCAGGCAACCGGGCGTCTGCTGCCGGTGGCCATCAACGTCTCGGCGGTGCAGCTGCAGCGCTCCAACCTCGCCGACAACATCGAGCGGCTCACCAAGGAGTACGGTCTCGAGCCCTCGATGCTGCAGGTGGAGCTCACCGAGAGCGCGGTGTTCGAACGGCGCGAGGCGCGCGCCCGCGAGGCGAGCCAGGATGCGGTGGCGAAGCTGCGCGAGCTCGGCGTGCACATCGCCATCGACGACTTCGGCACCGGCTATTCGAGCCTCTCCTACCTCAAGCGCTGGCGGGTCGACACACTCAAGATCGATCGCAGCTTCGTGCGCGATCTGGTGACCGACCTGAGCGACCTGGCGATCGTGAGTGCGATCATCGCCATGGCAAAACACCTGCACATCGAGGTGGTCGCCGAGGGCATCGAGGGCTATCCGCAGCTCGAGAAGCTGCGTCAGCTCGGGTGCAACTATGCCCAGGGATATCTCTTCGCGCGGCCCGAGCCGGCGCAGGAGTGCCACCGCTATCTCAGCGGCGAGCCGCTCGATCTCACCCAGCGGCTGCCGGCGCTCGACAAGCTCGAGAACACCAATACCGGCGAGCAGGTGGCGCTGCGCGCCTGAGGACGGCGAGCGGGCGGGCGCTCTCCCGCACTCGTAGCCGTTTCCGGACGTGCGAGAATGGGCCATGCCGATGAGCCCCGAAGCGAAACCTGCCGACGACCGGCCGCGCCAGCAGTGCGCCGATGCCGTGCTCATGATTCGCCCGCAGGCTTTCGGCTTCAACGCCGAGACCGCGACCACCAACAGCTTCCAGCAGCCGCACGGCGACGACACGCGAGATGCGCGCGCCGCGGCGCGCTACGAGTTCGAGCAGCTCCTGCGGGCGCTCGTCAGTGAAGGCGTGAGCATCTGCACCGTGGAGGATTCGGCAACGCCGCCGAAGCCCGATGCCGTGTTTCCCAACAACTGGTTGAGCTTTCACGGCGACGGCACGCTGGTGCTCTATCCCATGCAGAGCGCCAGCCGCAGGTCCGAGCGGCGCCAGGAAGTGCTCGACGCTGCGGTCCGGGAGCTCGATTTCCGGGTTTCCCATCTGCTCGACCTCACGCACCACGAGGGGCACGGGAAGTTCCTGGAAGGCACCGGCAGCCTGGTACTCGATCACGTGGAACGCGTGGCGTACGCCTGTCTCTCGGCCCGCACCCACCCGGAGGTCGTCGCCGAGTGGGCGCGCGAGCTCGACTACGAGGCGGTGACCTTCAGCGCCACGAACCGTGACGGCATTCCGCTCTATCACACCAACGTCCTCATGTGGATCGGCGCGCGGGTCGCGGTCGTCGGCACCGAGGCGATCAGGCCCGCCGATCGCGCGCGGGTGCTGACGACTCTCGAGGCGAGCGGTCGGGACGTCATCGAGATCGGGCACGAGGAGATCGCGCAGTTCGCGGGCAACATGCTCGAGCTCGGCACCTGGGACGAAGCGCTCGGGGACTCGCGCGTGCTCGTGATGTCCGAGAGTGCCCGCCGGGTGCTCAGGCCAGAGGTGTTCACGAGGCTTGCGGGCTCCACGGATGCCGTGCTCGCCGTACCGGTCCCCACGATCGAGCGGCTGGGCGGCGGGAGTGTCCGCTGCATGCTCACGGAAGTCTTTCGCACGGCATGACCGAGCTGCTCATCAAGGGGGGACTCGGCTATCTCCTGGGTTCGATCATCGGGAGTCTGCTCATCGCACGTCTCACCGGCGGCGTCGACATCCGCACGCTCGGCAGCGGTAATGCCGGCGCCACGAACGCGCTGCGCATCGTCGGCCGCAAGGTGGCCTTCTGGGTACTCCTCATCGACGTGGCCAAGGGATGGATCGCGACCGGGCGGCTTGCGTTGTGGGCGATTCCCGGCATCGCACCGGCGGGACCTGAGCTCGAGGCGTGGTGCGTGCCGGTCTGCGGTATCGCGGTCATGCTGGGCCATGTCTATCCCCTGTGGTTCGGCTTCCGCGGCGGGAAGGGAGTGGCGACGCTGCTTGGGGCGACACTCGGCATCAGCGCCTCCCTGCTGCTGCCCATGGTGATCACCTGGCTCATCGCCGTGATTCTCTTCGGCTTCGTCGGCCTCGCTTCCATCCTCGGCGCCTTGGCGCTCGCAGCGTGGATCGCCGCGACGAATTCCGGGCCGCCGCTGCTTACTTTCGGGATCGTCTCAGCGGTGCTGATTCTCTTCACCCATCGCGCCAACATCGCGCGCATGCGCGCCGGTACGGAAGCGCGCGCGCGGCGGTTGTGGCTCTTCGGTACGCGCCGGGGACAGGCCTGATGCATCGCGCCAGGTCCGCGCGAGCGGCGCGCACCGCAAAGGAATCGCCGCCGCTCGTCGCACAGGTGTTCGCACAACTTGCCGATGCCCGCTTTCACTCCGGCGAGGAACTGGCGAACGCGCTCGGCGTCAGTCGCAGTGCTGTGTGGAAGGCGGCCGGGACGCTGCGCACCCTCGGCGCCACGCTGCACGCCGTGCGCAACCGCGGCTACCGCCTCGTGCACGGCGGGGGACCGCTCGATCCGGCGAAGATTCGCGAGCGCCTTAGCCGTGACGCGCGCGACCACGTGAGCAGCGTCGAGGCGCGCTGGTCAACCCCATCCACCAACACGGTGCTTCTGGCACGCGCCAATCCTGCCAACGGCACCAGCGAAGTGCTGCTCGCCGAGTACCAGAGTGCCGGGCGGGGCCGGCGCGGGCGTGCCTGGCTCGCCCCGCCGGGCGGCGCCATCTGTCTGTCGATGAGCTGGACATTCCGCGAGGTTCTCCAGGACCTTGGCGCCCTGGGCCTCGTCATCGGCGTGTGCGCGCTTCGGGCGCTGCGCGTGCTCGGGGTGAGCGGCGCGGCCCTCAAATGGCCAAACGATCTGCTCATCGGAGCGCGCAAGCTCGGAGGCGTACTGATCGAGCTGCGGGCCGAGTCGGCCGGTCCTGCGTGCGTCGTAATCGGTGTCGGCCTCAACGTGGCTCTCGGCGCGGGGCTGTTGCAGCAGATCGCGCAGACGGGCACCGAGGCCACCGATCTGGCGGCTGCCGGTGTCAAGTCCGCGTCGCGCAACACCGTGGCCGCAGCATTGATCAGCGAGTGCATCCGTGGCCTGCTCGAGTTCGAGCGCCATGGGCTCAAGCCATTCATCGAGGAGTGGCGCGCGGCGGATGCACTCCGCGGACGCCCCGTGAACGTGAGTGCAGCCGACGGAGTCGCTCGCGGTCTCGCGCGCGGCATCGACGTGCATGGGGCGCTTATGGTCGAGACCCCGCAGGGCGTGAAGCGCTTCATCTCGGGGGACGTGACCGTGAGGGGCTGACGGTGACGGTCCTGCTGGTCGATATCGGCAACACCCGCATCAAGTGGGCGCGGCTCGTCGGCGGGCGACTCGGCAAGCGACGGGCAGCGGCGCACTCGCGATGGCGTTCTGCAGATTACACGCGGCGCCTCTTCGGCCCGGGTCGCAAACCCGAGCGCATGCTGGTCGCCAGCGTTGCCGGACCCAGGGTGCGGGGGATGCTCACGGCTGCCGCGCGGCGCGCCCGGGTCGAGGCACGGTTCGTGAGCGTGCCGCACCACGGCGGCGGCGTGAGAGTCGGTTATCCCGAGCCCTGGCGTCTCGGTGTGGATCGGTTCGTGGCGGCCGTGGGCGCACGTCAGCTCTTCAAAGGCACGGCGGTGTGCGTTGTGGGCGTGGGCACCGCGATGACCATCGATCTCATCGACGCCGGCGGCCGGCACCGCGGCGGAGTGATCATTCCAGCGCCCGAGCTCATGGTGGGGACGCTGTTCGAGAACACCCACGGGATCCGCCGCCGTGCGCGCGGCGGTGCAAAGGCAGGAGCGGGTCTCTTCGGGCGCTCGACGCGCGCGGGCGTCCTGCAGGGCGCGCGCTATGCGGCCGCGGCGCTCATCGATCGCGCGGTGCACGAGGCCGGGGCGCTGCTCGGGCAGCGCCCGCTCGTCGTCATGACGGGGGGTGAAGCGCCCAGCGTGCGAGGGCTGGTCGTAAGTCCCTGCGTCGGGGTGCCGGACCTGGTGCTGCGGGGGCTTGCGGCTCTCGCGATGCCGGCACCGCCTGTGCCGCGCGGTTGATCTACAATCCGCCGGTGCGCATCGCCTGCTTCGCGCTGCTCTTTGCGAACCTCGTGTACTTCGCGTGGGCGCACTGGGTCGATGTGCCGCCGCCGCCGGCGGTGAATACGCAGATCGCGCGCCTGCCGCAACTGAAGCTCGTCGAGCAATTGCCACCGTCGCAGCGGTCGCAGGCGAACCCCGAGAAGATGGCGCTCACCCAGAACTGCCTCTCGGTCGGACCGTTCGACAACCTCGACAACAGCGCACACGCGGCGGCACTCCTGAAGGCCAAGGGATTCGACACCCGGCAGCGCGCCGAGGAAGGACCGATGACCGAGGGATACTGGGTATACGTCGGCGGCCTCAGGACGCAGGCCGAAACGGACCACGCTCTCGAGACGCTCGAGCGCGCCGGGATCAAGGATGCACTCGTGATGCCCGAGACGTCGGACGCAGGCCGCCGCCTGTCTCTCGGCGTCTACAGCGAGCGCGCCCGCGCCGAGCGACGTGCGCAGGCGGTCGGACCGACGGGACTGAAGGCGGAGATCGCAGACCGCAAGCTGCCCGTGTCACTCTACTGGGTGGATCTGACGCCGCCGCCCGGGATCAGCACGGTCCCGCTCCAGGACCTCTTCGCACAGGGCGTGAGCTCGCGCATCGCCGTCGAGCCGTGTCCGCCTCCGGCGGCCACGGCACCACGCGCGGCGCCGGTGCCGGCGACCGGAACTGCGACCGCGACGAGTCCGGCAGCGCCCGTACACGAGCCGGCAACCGCGAACAATCCCTCCGCGCCAACGGCGGGGCCGCCGAACCTGCCCTGAGGGCGGCTGCGAAAGGACGGCGCAGGGACTGTGATCAGACTCTAGTCGAGGATCGCGATACCGGGCCCAAGTCAGCGCAAGGCGTCGGGTTCATCAGCCGTCGCTAGCAACCACCCGAGAGGGCGCTCATAGCCCGTGGCGGATCAACTCAGCTCGCAGCCAGTTCGGAAGCTGTATCCGGTCGCGAAAGAACCAGCGGTCGCCGCACGTTCCGCAGGTAACAGCCTTGCCATCGGGCTCCATGTGCCCGCTTAAAGTGCGCCGGTAATGCCTTTCGAGGCGCACCGAGCTGTTGTGCTCGCACTTGCTCATGTGAATCTCCTTTAGCGGACCTCGGACGACTCGGTTTTGTATGGCCTGCAACAGTCGGTGCCCACGCACTGAACTCTGCGCGAGAACAGCCTGGAACGGAAAGTGTCCTTGGTCACGCGCGGCAAAACGGTTGCAAATGCGGGGCACACGGGATCGGGCGACGCGCGCGCCCGGCGCGCGCGCCGGTCAGCGGGGCGTTAGACAGCCGTTAGCTGTAAGCTCCGCAGAGGGCGCCGGAACACGGGCAAGTGCTCGATGTGACTGGTGCCGCCGGTCTGGATCGAACAGACGACCTGCCGCTTACAAGGCGGCTGCTCTACCACTGAGCTACGGCGGCGGCAGGCGAGATTGTACGCTGCTTCACCGGTTTTCCGTTCGACCGTAGAGAGGACACACCATGCCGACAATACTCATCACGGGTGCCAACCGTGGCTTGGGACTGGAGTTCGCCCGGCAGTACCTGGCGGATGGCTACACTGTCATTGCCGCCTGCCGGACTCCGGGCGCGGCAACCGCGCTGCAGCAGCTCGCGCGCGGCTCCGGCGGTTCGCTGACACTGCTCGAGGTCGACGTGGCGAACACCGCGAGCGTACAGCGCGCGGCAACACGCTTAAGCAGTCCGGCGATCGACATTCTCGTCAATTGCGCCGGCATCATGGGAGCCTACGGACAAACCATTGGTGCGCTCGATTACGAGGACTGGCTACGGGTGCTCGAGGTCAACCTCCTGGGTCCGGCGCGCGTGTGCGAGGCGTTTCTCGAACGGGTCGCGCAGAGTGAGCGGCGACTCATCGTGACGATCACGAGCGGCATGGGATCGATCGCCGACAACACGTCCGGCGGCTCGATTCCGTATCGGACGTCGAAGGCGGCCGTCAACATGTTGATGCGCACGGTCGCAATTGACCTCGAGCCGCGCAGGATCACCTGCATCGTGCTCAATCCCGGATGGGTCAAGACCGACATGGGCGGGCCCAATGCGAAGCTCACGCCCGGGGAGAGTGTCGGCGCCATGCGCCGCCTCATCGCTAAGCTCGGCCCGCAAGACTCCGGGCGGTTCTACAGCTACGACGGCCGCGAGTACCCGTGGTGAGGGACCAGTGGTTGCCGCGGCGAGTCCGCGCACGACGCTAACGTCGTACCTGCGCCTCGAGGGTGGCAACGCTTGCCGCCGTCAGCGGTGCACCGCCGAGCTTTGCCGCATGCAGCGCGGCGCCGGCGTCGGGCGGCAGTCGGGCGGCGAGGAAGCGGTATTTGCGCGCGCGGCCTGCCAGCGACGCCTCGAGCGGCGCGAGCAGCAAGTCGCGCAGCTGGAACAGGCTGCCGGAATAGGAGACTGGCAGCTGCATGTCTGCCGGCACCTGCAGCCGATCTCGCACTGCGTCGATGATGTCCGACAGCTCCGCGGCTGCCTGAACGAACAGCGCGCGCGCCTCTGCATCGCCCGCGTGCGCCGCCTCGGCGATCACCTTGGACAGCTGGGCGAACTGACTGCGCTGGGTCACGCTTTTGCCATAGATGGCCGCGCACAGGTCAAGATCCTCTTGCAGCGCGAAGTGGTCTCGCACGCGCTCGTACAGCGGCCCACGCGGCGAACGGCCGTCGCTCATGCGCGAGAACAACCGCAGTCCCTCGCGCGCCAGCCAATAGGCCGAGCCTTCGTCGCTGAACAACTCGCCCCAGCCGCCAGCTCGCGCGCTGCGACCGGCGTATTCGCCGTAGGCGATGGAGCCGGTGCCGGCCACAATGTTGATGCCTTCCCCGCCGGCGAGTGCACCGGCCCAGCCACACACCACGTCATTGCCGCAGCGGTAGCGTCCGGGCAGCAGCGCTGCCGAGGGCACGGCGTCGAGCGTCGCGAGGAGCGAGTGGTCCTCGCCGTAGCTCGGCAGTCCGAGGAACGCAAAGGTCAGATCAGCCGCCGCGATGCCGCCTTGCCGCAGAGTGTGCGCGATGCCGCGCGCCAGCATCGCCGAGAGTGCCTCGAGCCCGGTTTCGAGGTAGTACGCGGGTCCCTCGGTGTGCGAGGCGAGCACCTTGCCGGCTTCGTCGATGAGGAGGAAGCGCGTCTTGCTGCCGCCGCCGTCGACGCCGAGATAGGCTTTCACCGCGCGCCGCCAAAGGGGTAGATGGATACACCCTGTACGACGCGGTTCACCGTGCCCGCGGCGTTCGGGTTGTCGGGCGAAAGGCCGAGCGACAGCGAGCGCAGCGTGGCGAGCGCCTGTGCGAACACGACGTAGGGCAGGCACAGCTCGAGGTCCGAGAGCGAATTGGAACGCTCGCCGGCAGCGCCATCCGCAGCAGCAGCGGGCTCTTCTGCCAGCACCAGCGTGTCGCAGTGCTCGGGGCGCTGTGGCCGATTCGCCAGTGCGATCACACGTCCCGCCACCGCCTCACGACGCAGCTCGGCGACGAGATCGAGGTCGTAGCGGCGCGTATGCGCATCATTGCTGAGGAACGCCACCACCAGGGTGCTGTCGTTGAGGAGGGTCTTCGGCCCGTGGCGCAAGCCGAGCGGTGCCTCCCCGACGGACACGACCTTCCCATCGGTGAGCTCGAGCATCTTGAGGGCGGCCTCGCGCGCGAGGCCCTTGAGCTCGTTGCTGCCGAGGTACACGACGCGGTCGAACTCAGCGCGCACCAGTGCGCTCAGCACCGCGAGGCACGACGTCAGGACCTGCGCGCCGAGGCGGGCGAGGCGCGCGCCGTGCGCGCCATCCGCGGGCACCAGGCGCAACGCAACCGCCGCCGCGAGCAGCATCCCGCTGAAGCTCGACGTCATGGCGAAGCTCTGATCGTTGCAGGCCACCGGCAGCAGTACCGCGTGCGCGCTGCGCACGGACCCCACACGTTGGTACAGGTCGCCTTCGCGGTTGCAGGTCACGATGAGGTGCGCGCAGCGGCCGATGCGCTGCTCGGCCAGCTCCAGCGCCGCGACGCTCTCCGGACTGTTTCCCGAGCGCGAGAAATGGACCATCAGCGTCGGCACGCCGGGCGCGAGGGTGCTTGCGGGACTCGCCACGATGTCGGTGGTCGGCACGGCTGCGGCGTGCCGTGCGCCGTTGCGCAACAGCGCGGGCGCCAGACACTCGCCGATGAAGGACGAAGTGCCGGCACCGGTCAGCACCAGGTGCAGCTGCGGATCGCCGAGGAGCGGCGCGAGAAAGCGCGCGAGTGCCGCATCCGCCGCCACCAGTCCCACGACTTGCGGCCAGATCTGCGGCTGCTGCGCGATCTCGCGCGCCGTCCAGTCCGCACCCGCCGCGTGGATCTGAGCCGCGCTGAGTCCCAGCGCTTCCATGGGCTCCCTCACGCGTCAGTACCGATAGGCGAGACCGAGGACATAGGTGCGGCCGTAGGCGCTGTAGCCGATACCCACCCCGCTCTCGCTCGCGCCGACGTTCTGACCCGGTGCCCAGGGCAAGAGCGGGTTACCGTTGAGGTACGTCCGCGCGATCGCGTTGCTGAGGTTCTTGCCTTCGGCGTAGACCTCGAGACCCTTCCAGAACGTGTAATGCATGCTCGCCGTGACCCAGTCGAAGGAATCCGAGATCGCCGGCCACCCAGGGACCTCGGTGCATTGGGTGCAGGCTTCGGTGTAGCTCGATTGATGGTCCCAAGTGACATCGGCGCTGAACGGTCCCTTCTCGTATATGAGGCTGATCGACCAAGTGGTGGGGGGCGCGGCGTTGATGGCGCCGACGAAGTTGCCGTACTGGTCGTAGCTGCGCGTTCTGGTGGCCGTGTACTGCATGCGGGTGCCGAAGCCATTCTGCAGAATATGCTGCCAGGTGAGCTCGACGCCCGAGAACGTGCTCTCCACGCCGTTGGCCGGGGCGGTGACTGTCCAGGGGAATGGTACCCCTGGCACTGTGCCCGGTGGACCGCCGAAGTACTGCAGTGTGCCGAGATTGACGTTCGACTCGACGGCCGAATAGATGTCGTCCTTGAGCTTCTTGTAGAACACCGCGGCCGTCAGAGCTGAATGCGGGCCGTAGTACCACTCGATCGAGAGGTCGGCCTGGTTCGCCTTGATGGGCTGCAGTCCCGCCGTGCCGTTGTAGAAGAGCTGCGGCGTGCCATTGATGGCGTTGTTGGAGGAGGTCGGCGCAAGCTCGCTCAGGTTCGGGCGTGCCATGGTCTCGGCGAGCGCCAGGCGCGCCTGCAACGTCTGCGGCAGCACCCAGTAGGCGAGGTTGAAAGACGGCAGTGCGAACGTGTAGCTGCCGTTCGCCCCGATCGGCTGTGTGCTGCCGTAGAGGACGGTCCACGTCGGTGTGCTGCTCTGCAGCGAACTCTCGGACGCCCACAGGGCCGTCGGCACCGCCGAGGCGGTGGCGGCGGTGGTCGCGGTGCGCACTACGCGCACCCCGAGATTGCCCGACCAGTTACCCTTGCCGAAGGTCTGTTCGACATAGAAGTCAGCGGTCTTCTCCGTCACGGCGTAAGAGTTGTATGGGTTCACCTGCGGCAGCGTGAGGGCGTAATCGAACGGCGCGCACGTGGGTCCCGGGCAGACCAGCGGATTCAGCTTGCCGTTCAGACTCCGGAGGAACGCCTCGAGCTGTGCGACGTTGAGCTGCGGGAGTATGAGCGGATAGGAGCCGCCGGCGCCCTGCATGAAGTGCGGTATGTTCACCATCGAGATGACGTTGAATCCCTGCGAGGCGAAGGAGTACGGATAGCATTGGACGCCGCCGGGGACGGTCGGCGGGCAGCCCTCGGTCTGATAGAGCGTGCCGTATTGACCCGAGCCGTTGGTCCAGTCGTTGCTGCTGTCGTCGCGGGTTTTCTTGCGGTTGGTATAGCCGAGTCCGAACATCAGTTGGTCGAAGATCCCTGTGTTGACCTCCCAGGCACCGTCCAGGTTGATGCCTGCGATCTCGTCGTAGACCGAATAGCCATTCAGCCCGACGTAATGCGTCGACCAGTACTTGTTGTTGTTGAGGAACCCAGAGTTCATGAGCGCCGTGTAGGAGCAGTAGCCGGCGTTGGTGCTGCTCGCTGTGCCCGACGGGCAGGCGGTGAGTCCCAGCTGGCTCGGCGGCACGACTACATTGATGTTTGGCAGGCTGTGCGGCTCATCGGTGAAATTCAGGATGTCTTCCGCAACGGGTTGAGCATTGACCAGACCGGCTGTCACGAATGTATCCGCGCCTCCCTCGGGCCGGCTGGCCGTTGAGCGGTAGCCGTCGAGTGCGAAGCTCAGCCGCTCGAGCGGCTTCCAGCTGGCGTTGAGCCCGTACAGATACGTATCGACCTGGCGGTTCATGGTGTTGTTCACCATCTCGGGCTGGAACTCGTTGACCGACAGCGAGGTGATGACCCCGTTCTTCACCACCACGTTGTTCGCCCAGGGGGTGCCGTCGGGGTAGTCACACGGGGAGGCTGGCGGCGTGACGCATGGCGCGTTGAAGTAATACGACTGGTTGTAGCCGATCTGCGGGTCGTTGAGGTGTGTCCAGAGCGCATCCGCGGTCAGCCGGAAACTTGAGTCCGGCCGCCATTCGAGGCTGCCGGAGAGGGCCGAGCGCTTCTTGTCATCGAAGATCGAGCCGAACGTGATGCAGCACGGGGTCGCCGTCAGCGGTACGGAACCGGCCCCCCCGGCGAACGGATAGGTAGTCGGGCCGTAGATGTTCTGGTTGTACGTGTTCAGAGAGTCGGTACGGATGTTGGCATTGGAATAGACCCCGCCGAGCACGAAGCCGAGCGTCTGCGCGGAGTTGGTGTTCTCGATGAACACCGAATACTTGCGGCCGTAGAGCTCCGACATGTCGTTATAGTTGCCTTCGGCATGGGCACCGGCATGAAAGCCGGGGTTGTCGAAGGCGCTTGCGGTACGCAGGTTCACCGTGCCGCCGATGCTGCCCTCGACCGCGGAGGCCTGCGGTGACTTCAGCACATCGGCACCCGTGATCAGCTCGGCGGGCAGCACGTCGAAGGCGAGATCACGGCCGTCGTCGTCGCTTGCCAGGATGCGGTTGTTGAGGGTGACGATGTTGTACTCGGAGGTGAGGCCGCGAACGGTGATTTTCTGGCCTTCGCCGCCGGTAGTGCGGTCGATGGTAATGCCCGGCAGGTGGGCGAGCGAGTCGGCGACGTCGGCGTCCGGAAAGCGGCCGAGCTCGGTGGAGTTGATCGAGTCCAGCACGACCGGCGCATCCCGCTTGATATCGAGCGATTTCTCGAGGTTCGCAACCATGCCGTACACGACGACCGTCTGCAGTTCCTCCTTCTTCGGGGCGGTCTTGTCCTTGTTCGTATCGGCGGCAGACGTCGCCTCGGCTGCGGCTGCGGTTGCAGCGGGCGCGGTGGCAGCCGGCGCGGTGGCAGCCGGCGCGGTGGCAGCGGCGTCGCTCGTCGTATCGGCGGCGCGCGCCGCGAAGGTGCCCGCGAGCGGCAGCAGCAGCAGCGTCCAGACCCTGAAATCGAGCGTCGATCGGGTTTGGTTTTTCATTGTGGATCCCTCGTTCGGTCCGCTGCGCGAGCGCCCGGATCGCAGGCCCGCGCGTACTCGCCGAGGATCTGCCGGATGTGGTGTATGACGAAGCCGCGCGCGCTCCTCTCGATCTCGCCGCGGCGCACGGCCGCGTGCACCGCGGGCAGGTACTGGCGCAGCAGCGCCATGGGTGGGGCGGCGGCAGCGAACGAGGCTTCGAGGCGTGCCACGGCCTCCGCCACTGCGGGCAGCGGCCAGTAGTAGCGAGTGCGGTCGCTCAGGCTGTATTCGAGCTGCAGCTCGAGCGTGCGCCCACTGCCGCGGTAGTATTTGCGCCAGTGGCTCGGATCGCTGCGCATCGCGGCGAGGAGCGTCTCGCGTACCCGCGAGCTGCGTTCCTCTCCCAGCCATTCGCGCTCGATGCGGTCGAGCGCCCAGACCGCTTCCCGCAGCGCAAAGGTCAGCGCCGGGCCGACCTTGAGGATGGCGAAGTGATCGCGCACCAGTGCCACGAGGGCCTGCGGCGGCTGGTAGTCGGTCGAATGCGCCTCGAACACGAGGCGCGGCACCGACTCGAGGCACTCGCTCAGCCGCTGGGCCTTGGCGGGGTCGTACTCGATCACGCCGTCATTGTCGAACTCGACGCCCGGCTGGACGACGAGCGCGATCACCCGCTCCCAGGCGGCCTCGAGACCCCGCCGTGAGAATGCCGTACGGTGCGCGGCCACCGTTGCGAGCGCGGCCTGCGGCTCGGTCACGGCGAGCTCGTGCAGCACCTGCTGCGCGCCACCCGGCACCGGCACTTCCGAGCCGATGACGTAGACGGGCGGCTCGCCATCCGCGCGGCGCCAGGCCTCTTCGGCCCGTGCGCAGAGCGCCGCGGTGCGCTCGGCGATAAGCTCGTCCGAGAGCGCAGTGGGATCGCCGCGGCACGACATCGAGCAGTCGAGATGGATCTTGCGAAAGCCTGCGCCGACGTACTCCTCGATCATGGCGGTGGCGCGCTGCAGCGCTTGGTCCGCCGGCTGCGCCTGCCAGCAGTTGGGGCCGAGATGATCGCCGCCGAGCAGTACCCGCTCGCGCGGCAGGCCGATCTCGTCGGCCATCCTCCACACGACATCACGAAACCCGGCCGGTCGCAGCCCGGTGTAGCCGCCATCCTGATTGACCTGGTTGGAGGTCGCCTCGATCAGCGCGGCGCCGCCGATAGCCTGCGCCTCTCGCAGCGCCGCCCGCAGAACCAGCGGATGCGCCGAGCACACGGAATAAATGCCGACCGGCTCGCCCGCGCGGTGCCGCCGCGCCAGATCCAGCAACGCTCTCACGCGCGTTCCTCGGGCTCGATCGCGAGCAGTGCGGCGGCGAGGAACGCCAGCACGATGGCGATCAGCTTGAGCGGTTGCGGGACGAGACCGAGCAACGCGAGCGCGATGAGGGCGGTGATGAGCGGTGCGCCGGCGTTGGTGAGCGGCGATACCACGATCGCCTTGCCGTAACGGAAGGCGTACACGAGCGTCAACGCGCCAACCGAGTTCAGGATCTGGGTGAGCGCTGCGAGCCAGGGCCCGCCCAGCCCGTAGTTGATCGGCTGCGAGAAGTCCGTCATGTAGAGCGCAACGGGGATGAGCGCCAGCGCGGTGAGAGCCATGTAGAGGAAAATGCTCTCGGCACTCATCGTCCGATTGGCGAGCTTCATGAAGAACGCCTGCACGCCCCAAGAGACCAGGATAACGAGCGAGTAGAAGAACCACGCGACGCCATGGCCGCCGCCCGATTCCCCGGGCGCATAGTCGAAGAGGGGCAGCGCCGCGAGCGCGAGCACAATGCCGAGCGCGCCAAGCCACGTCACGCGTTCGCGCAACCAGCCAACCGACATGGCAATCGTCACGACCGGCGACAGCGCGATGAGCGGAAAGATCAGGTACGTCGGTCCGGTATGGACGGCGTGAAAGAGGAGCATTTGGCCACCGGCACCGGTGAGGCCGATGAGGACCCCGAGGAGGATCGAGCGCCGATCGTGCTCCCACTTCCAGCCGATGCGCGCGAGGGCGAAGACCGCCGGAGGAATCATCGTGAAGGCCCACACGACGTACACGAGAGTTTCGGGGAAGCCGTTCTCCGCGGGGCGACCTGCGAAGGCGCCCCAGACGCCCCAGAGTCCTGTCGTCACGAGCGCAAACACGAGGCCGGCGTGGCGATTCATGGGCCCCTGCCTCCGATCGGTCTCGCGCTCGCCGCGCCGCGACCCTGCGTATTCGTCATGGGTACCGGCGTTGCTATAATTCGAAATAAAACGTAACCCCTATTCGACTCGATTCTTTTGCTTTATTTTCTACACTATTTCGAATACTTTCGTATCTGTCAAGACCCCGCGCGGCGCTCGCTTAGCGTAGCCCCAGCCGCCGGGGGTGTCAGAAGGCTAAGGTCTCAAAGCGGATTGGATAGACTTCCCCGACACGCGAGAAGGCCGTAAGGCGTGAGCCGCGCTCCCACCAGCAGACGTCGATTCCTCCAGCTCGTCGCAGGCACGGGTGTGGCCTCGCGCACTCTTGCTACGGGAGTGCTCTCGGGAGCCGCCGAAACAGCGGCCGCGGGCCCCGTCGCGACCGTCGCGGATGCGTCGCAGGGTGCCAACGCATCGCGCGCCGCAGCGGCTGCGATCGGCGAGGGCCCATTGCGCCTCGAGTTCGACCCGGTCCTGCGATCGCGTGCGTGGTACGTGCGCCGCGAGGAAGGCACGCCGCAGAAGCAGCGGATTGCGCTTACGCCCTGGACGGTGACTGAGTATCTGCTGCTCGCCGATGGTGCTCGCGCCGAGCTCTTCGCGCTGGGCCACACGCAGCGTGAGTCGCTCGAGGGCCCACATGGCCGCGGAGTGAGGCTCACCCTGTCCGGCGTCTGCACCGCTGCAGAAGGTCCCCGGGGCGACGCGCGTCAGATCGAGAAGAACGTCCGGATCGAGCACTACGAGCGCTATCCCGGGTTTGCCTTCTATCGCGTCTCTTATCGCAACCTCTCGCCGCAGCCGCTCAAGCTGCGTGGGTGGCGCAGTGCCGAGCTGCTGCTGTTGGCGACCACTACCGAACCCGCACGTGCCACGCGCGACGGCCATGCCGGACCTGCCGCCGTGGCGGAGCCACAGTTCTGGTCCTACTGCGGCAGCACCCACGCTGACCGGCGCGACTGGGTACAGCCGGTCAGAGCTGGCTTCTCCCAGGAGAATTTCATGGGAATGACCGCCTCCGACTACGGCGGCGGCATTCCGGTCGTGGACGTGTGGCGACGCGACTGCGGCCTCGCCGTTGGCCACGTGGAGGCCGTGCCGCGTCTGCTGTCGCTGCCGCTCGCGCGGACCGAGCGAGGTGTGCAGCTCGCCATTGCGGGCGCGCTCGAGCGCACGCTCGCGCCGGGCGAGGCCTTCAGCACGCCCGAGACTTTCATCGCTACGCATACGGGCGATTACTTCAACACGCTCGATGCCTATCGCCGCATCATGGCCGAGCGCGGCCTCGTATCCCCGCAGCCGCCGGCTTCAGCTTACGAGCCCATCTGGTGCGCGTGGGGATATGAGCGCAGCTGCACCCCCGAGCTCATCGAGGGCACGTTGCCCAAGGTGCGTGACCTCGGCTTGCGCTGGGCCGTCATCGACGACGGCTGGCAGACGAAGGTCGGCGACTGGCAGCCCGCGCCCGACAAGTTTCCCCGCGGCGGCGCCGACCTCAAGCGCCTCGTGCAGAACATTCGCGCGCAGTCCCTCAAGCCGAGACTGTGGGTGGCTCCGCTTGCCTGTGCGCCCGGCTCCGATCTCATGCACGATCACACCGACATGCTGCTCCTCGACAGGGACGGTGCGCCGCAGAGCATCTCCTGGTGGAACAGCTTTTATCTGTGCCCGGCGTACGAGAAGACCGTCGCCTACACGCAGGCGCTGGTGCGCCGCTTTATCGGCGAGTGGGGCTTTGCCGGCCTCAAGATCGACGGCCAGCATTTGAACGGAGTGGCACCGTGCCACAACCCCGCGCACCGGCACGCCCGTCCCGAGGAATCGGTGGAGAAGCTGCAGGACTTCATGCACGCCATGTATGTCAGCGCGCACGAGCTCGATCCCGAAGTGGTGATGGAGTTGTGCCCCTGTGGCACGGCCTACTCCCTCTACAATCTCGCTTCCATGAACCAGGCGCCGGCCTCCGACCCCGAGTCCTCCTGGCAGGTGCGACACAAGGGCAAGACTCTCAAGGCGCTCATGGGTCCGAGCGCTGCGTTCGCCGGCGATCACGTCGAGCTCAGCGACGGTGGCGATGATTTCGCCTCGACCGTCGGCATCGGCGCGATCGTCTCGACCAAGTTCACCTGGCCGCGGGACCCGAAACCCAAGGACTCGTTCCTCCTGACACCGCAGCGCGAGGCGTTGTGGCGCAAATGGATCGCGCTCTACAACGAGCGGCTGTTGCCGAAGGGCACTTACCGCGGCGAGCTCTATGACATCGGCTTCGACAAGCCCGAGACCCACGCGGTCGAGAAGTCCGGGCGGCTGTACTACGCGCTCTACGCCCGCAGCTGGAGCGGACCGGTGACGCTGCGCGGACTCGCACCCGGACGCTACCGCGTGCGCGACTACTTCAATGACCGCGACCTCGGAGAGGTGGCGTCCTCGGGTGGCCCGCTGCCGCTCGCTTTCGAGCGCTTCCTGCTTCTCGAAGCGATACCTGTCTGATGTCTCAGCCAAGTGAGCGTGGTCTCTTGGCCGGGGAGCGCCGGCGGCGCATCTGCGAGCTACTGCGTGCCGAAGGGCGTGTCACGGTGGAAGCGCTTGCCGCTCGCTTCGGCACCTCCCAGGTCACCATCCGCGCGGATCTCTCGACGCTGGAATCGAACGGTGCGCTCACCCGTACCCACGGCGGCGCGCTCAGCGTGCCGGACGTCGATCAGCCGCTCAACGTCAAGCAGCTGCAGCACCACGCCGAGAAGCTGCGTATCGCCGAGGCCGCCGCCGCACTGATCCGCGACGGCGAGACCCTCATTCTCGACTCCGGCACCACCACTGCCGAGATCGCACGCCGCATCCGTACCCTCGACCTCAAATCGGTCAACGTAATCACCAACGCGCTCAACATCGCCGCGCTCCTGATCGAGGTGCCCTCGGTGCGGCTGATCATGCCGGGTGGCATCCTGCGCCGCGAATCCAACTCCCTGTCCGGTCCCATGGCGGAAGCCGCCCTCGATACCCTGCAGGCCAACCGCCTGTACCTCGGTGCCGACGGCATCGATCCGCAGATCGGGATCATGACGCCGCATCTTGCCGAGGCGGAGCTCAACGCCAAGATGATCGCCATCTCGCGCCAGGTGGTCGTGGTGGCGGACTCCTCCAAGTTTGCCCGCAGCAACATCTCGCTGATCGCCCGCGTCGAGCAGCTGCACATGCTGATCACCGATCGCGCCGCGCCCGTGGAGGCCGTCGAGCAGCTGCAGCAGCGCGGGGTCGAGGTACGACTGGTGTGAGGACGCGACCGGCGGGCGCCGCTCGCGTCGTGGCCCCGCTGGCGCTCGTTGCAGCGGCCGCGGCCCCGGGCAGTGACGATCGGGCACTTACTGCGGCCAGAACGCCCGACGTGCAGCCCGCGGCGCACTACTACGCCGTCCGGGACTTTCCACGTGTCGAGAAGATCGACGCCCACGTGCATGTCTACGGCGTGGCTGAGCACTTCATGGCGCAGGCAACCGCCGATAACTTCCGCATCCTGGACATCAACGTCGACGACGCCGACTACCCCCCGATCGGCGAGCAGCGGCGCGACGCGGTATCGCTGCGCGAGCGCTATCCGGGGCGCGTGGCGTTCGTGACCACTTTCTCCGTCGAGAGTTTTTCCTCGCCCGGCTGGAGCGCCTCGGTGGTGCGTGACATCGATGAGGCGATCGCTCAGGGCGCGGTGGGCGTCAAGATCTGGAAGAACATAGGGATGGCGCTGCGTGATGCTGACGGGCGCTATGTGATGCCGGACGATGCGCGGCTCGAGCCGATCATCGCCCACCTCGAACGGCAACACGTGGTGCTGCTCGGGCACCAGGCCGAGCCGCGCAACTGCTGGCTGCCGCCCGAGAAGATGACGGTGCGCTCGGACCGCGAGTACTTCAGCGAGCATCCGCAGTACTACATGTACCGGCACCCGGAGATGCCGACGCACGAGAGCATCCTCGCGGCACGCGACCGCATGCTGCGCGCGCACCCGGTGCTGCACTTCGACGCCGTACACCTCGCCTCGCTCGAGTGGGACGTGGGCCGGGTAGCGGACTTCCTCGATCGCTTCCCCGGGGCCCGTGTCGACGTCGCGGCGCGCATGGTACATCTCGAATATCAGGCGGCCAGCGATCCGCAGAAGGTGCGGCACTTCCTGATCCGCTACCAGGACCGCATCCTCTACGGCAGCGACGCTGCCTACGGTCCCGGCGACTCCGATGTCGCCGCTCTCGCCTCGCTGCACGATGACTGGCTCGCGGATTGGCGCTTCCTCGCCACCGCGGACCTCATGCACTCCGCCGACTTCGCGGCTGCCTTCCACGGACTGCAACTGCCGCGCGAGGTCATCGACAAGATCTACAGGCGCAACGCACAAGCCCTCTTTCCGCAGGCCTGGTACTAGCGTGTGCTTTGAGGGTCGGCTGCGCCCGCCGGCACCATGCCACCGCGAGCGCACACGCGCGATGGCTGGTGCCTGCACACGCACGCGCCGGCCCTCAGGTTAGAATGCTCACCGAGCGCCGACGCAGAAGCGGCACCGGGGGTCGAGGGCCAACATGTCCAGCGCCAACTCGCCGATGGCCGCCGGGACGGCTGCGCGAGGTCATGTCCGGGTGATCCTGGCGGCCAGCCTCGGCACCGGTTTCGAGTGGTACGACTTCTTTCTCTACGGCTCGCTCGCGGCGGTCATCTCCCGGCAATTCTTCACCGGCCTCAGCGAGACCAGCGGATTCATCTTCGCGCTGCTGACCTTTGCCGCGGGGTTCGCCGTGCGGCCGTTCGGCGCGCTCTTCTTCGGCCGCCTGGGTGACCTGGCAGGCCGCAAGAAGACCTTTCTCGCGACCATCGTCATCATGGGTGCCGCCACCACTCTGGTCGGTGTCCTGCCGAACTATCAGTCGATCGGCATCGCTGCACCCATCACGCTGATCGGGCTGCGGATGCTGCAGGGCCTCGCTATCGGCGGCGAGTACGGCGGCGCTGCGATCTACGTGGCAGAACACGCCCCACCAGCGGAGCGTGGCCGCTATACGAGCTGGATCCAGACTACGGCGAGCCTGGCACTGCTCCTCAGCCTGATCGTCATCCTGGTCTGCCGGGCGGTGCTCGGCTCCGCCTTCGAGACCTGGGGCTGGCGGATCCCGTTTCTCGTCTCGACGGTGCTGCTGGCGGTATCCGTGTACATCCGCCTGCAGCTTGCCGAATCGCCGGTGTTTCAGCGAATGGTGGCCGAGGGAGTGCGCTCCACGGCGCCCATCCGTGACGCTTTCGGCGAGCGCCGCAACCTCAAGATGATTCTGTCCGTGCTGTTTGGGGCGACCGCAGGCATGAACGTGGTGTGGTACGGCGGGCAGCTCTACGCACTGTTCTTCCTCACGCAGATACTCAAGGTCGAGCCGCAGGCGGCCAACCTGCTGCTCGCGGCCGTGCTGGTGATCGCTACTCCGTTGTATCTCGTGTTCGGACGGCTTTCCGATCGCATCGGCCGCAAGAAAGTCGTGCTGGTGGGGATGGCGCTTGCGGCCCTGACGTACTTTCCCATCTACCGCACGCTCACGCATTTTGCCAACCCGGCGATCGAGGAAGCTGCGCAACGTGCGCCGGTCACGGTGTTGGCGGCGCGCGGCGATTGCAGTTTGCAATTCGACCCGATCGGTAAGAAGCGTTTCGCCGGATCCTGCGATGTCGCCAAGGCAGCCCTGGCCGGGGCGGGCGTTCCCTACACGACCCAGATCAAGCCCGGTGGCGGAATTGCACTGCTACGCGTTGGAGTCGGCGCGGGGGCGAGCGAGGTGTCGTCCTTCGATGGCGCGCGGCTCTCCCCGGAGCGCTTCACCGCCGAACACGAGGCGTTTCTGCGCAGTTTGCGGCGCGCACTCACGGCTGCAGGCTACCCAACCAAAGCGGATCCGGCGCGCATCAGCTACCCCATGGTCTTCCTCATGCTCCTGATCCTGATGGTGTACGTCACTGCGGCCACCGGACCGATGGCCGCCTGGCTGGTGGAGCTTTTCCCGGCGCGCGTCCGCTACACCTCGCTGTCCGTGCCCTACCACATCGGCGCCGGCTGGTTCGGTGGATTCCTGCCCGCCGTGGCCTTCACGCTCGTGGCGATAACGGGAGATATCTATTCGGGCATCTGGTATCCGGTAGGCGTCGTCACCGTGACAGTCCTCGCCGGTGCGTGTTTGCTGCCGGAGACGGCTGGCCGCGCGCTGCGGCGCGCGTAGGCCCAGGGAGGTGCATCGTTTGCCGAGGCAGCGCAGGGGGAGGCACGCCGCATGCCGGCGCCGGCAGGCCATCGAGCGGCTGGGCTTGGCGATGCTTGCACTGCTCCTCGGTGCGCCGCCGCGCGCCGTGTCCGAGGAGCCGCCCCCGGCGTGGCAGTTTGCGGTGACGCCGTACGTGTGGTTGCCACACATCGACGCTGCGCTCGGGTTTGAGACTCCAGGAACGGGTGGCTCGCCGGTCGCGCTCAACGACATCCTGAAGTACCTGAGCGGGGCGTTCTTCCTGAGCGCAGAAGCACGCAAGGACCGATGGCGGCTGGCGCTCGATCTCGTCTATTGTGATTTCAGCAAGGCTGACAGCAAGGTATCCACGGTCGTCGCCCCGGACGGCATGGTCGAAGTGCCGGTCAACACCGCTACGACCACGACCCTCGGCGGCTCCATGGTGTCGGTGACGGGTGGCTATGCGATCCTGGCACTGCCAACGGCAGAGCTCGGCCTGCTCGCAGGTCTACGCTACACACACATCGGGGCCACCCTTCGTTGGGACTTCGCCGCCGAGGTCGAGAGTCTCCCCGCGCGCACGGGATCCGCTGGTCAGGAGGTGAATCTCTGGGATGGCGTCATCGGCTTGCGCGGCAGCGCCCGGCTCGGCGCGGGGCGCTGGTTCGTTCCCTACTACGTGGATGCCGGCGCAGGTACTTCCAGGTTCACCTGGCAAGCGCTGGCTGGGGTTGGTTATTCCTTTCGCTGGGGTGACCTGGTGTTGGTGTATCGGTATCTGTCCTTCGAGCAGGGCGACGACCAGCCCGTGCAGCGCCTCGAGTTTGCCGGCCCGGCGCTCGGAGCGACGTTTCGCTTTTAGGCGGGCACAACGGGGGAGGCCGGGCAGCGAGCTCGCATCAGCGACGACTGCGCCGCCGTGCGATGCGGGCACGGTAGTCGAGAAAGGCCTGGATCTGGCTTCGCAGGAAGCGGTGGACCTCATCCTGCGAGGTGGGCAAGGGGACGGCCTGCGCGCACGGCAGCCCCCCGGTGGCTCTGCGCCAGTGCCGCGCCATTTCGCTCATCATGTCGTCGGTTGCCGCCTGCGTGGCGTCGAAGCGAAACTTCGCCGCCGGCCGGGCGAGGGCGCTCGGTGCATCAGTGCGTGGCTCCGTGAGCAGGAGGCCGTCGAAGGCCGCGGCCGCGGCGTCGCGCTTCGTGAGTGAGCCCGAGATACCAAACAGCCTGCGTACCGTCGTCAGCACGGAGGTGTGCTGCAAAGGCATCGAGCACACCATGCCTCTGGGAAGATAGGGTGAGGCGAGGAGCGTCGGGACGCGAAGTCCGAGGCGGTCGAAAGCGAACCGGGGAGCAAAAGAGGCGTTGTCACCCGGGGCGGGCGAGTCGATGCCGTCGGGATTCACTGCAGCGGGTGGATCGGTGTGATCGAAATAGCCACCGTGCTCATCGAAGGTGACGACGAGCAGACTCTGTGGCCACTGCGGGCCGCTGCGTAACGCGCCATAGACGTCCGCCATAAGCTGATCGCCAGGCCGTACGTCCTGCGGAGGGTGCATCGACGTTACGGGGCCGTCGGTGGCGGAGCCGGCGAAGCGCGGGATGATGAAGTTGTAGCTGGCGAGCTTGCCGGCTGCCGCGTCCGCGGCGAACGCCGACTCGTAGAGCTTGAAGCTCTGCCGCTGCGTGTTGATCCGGCTGTATTGCGCTACCTCGTTCTGATCGCTGTAGTACACCGCCCACGTGCGTCCCTCGTTTTGCAGCTGCTCGTAGATCGTCACCGAGCTGAGCGGCACGCTCCAATCATTGCGGGCCCAGCCCGCCGAGGTCGCCGCGTGAATGTAGAGCCTGTTGGGCATCGTGGGCCCCGGCACCTCGGCGTACCATTGATCGCAGAGCACGAAATTCTCGGCGAGCGTGGTGAGCGCGGGTAACTGTCCGGCGGTGAACGTCTGCATCACCGCCGCGAGATCCGCTGCCGGCCCGCCGAAGCCATCGGTAGCGAGCGTGCTGCGGTAGTTCTGCACGAACCCGCGGTCGTCGACCGGCTTGAGCAGCGCGCCGGAAGGAACGACCTTTGTCGTGAAGAGCTGCACGTTGGTGTCGTCGACGGAGTGCCCCGGCCCCTGGCCCTGGGGGACCGCAAAGAGCGCGGGCTGGCCGGCGGCGATCGCAGCGTTGCTGGTGCTGTTGGCCGGGGCGGCTGGATCCGGGCGGTTGGAAAAGGGACCCTGGGCAAGTCCAGACACCCCCGGCCACCTGCCGAACAGGTGATCGAAGGAGCGGTTCTCGAGCATCAGAACCACGACGCACTGAATCGGCGCGGGTGGCGCTCGCGGCGACCTGGCTGCCGATGCGGCCGGTGACCGGCGCGAGGGCTTCCCCGGCGTGCGGTTTCGTCGCGTGATACTCGGCGACCTGGCCTTCGAGCGAGCCATGGCTCCCATCGTCCGCCTGTTACCCCGAGGGCAACAGCCTCACCGGCATCTTTCGCGCGTGTGTCCGGGCGGGCCGCCGCGAAGTGGAACGCTTCGCTTACGTGCTCGACTTCGGCTTGCCGGACTTGGCGGGCTCCTCGACCGAGATGGCCAGCGCTTCGATGTAAGTCACCTTGACGTGATCACCTTTTTTCACGTTCTTCAGCTGCGTCGGGTCCTGCACGTTGAGATCGACTTCCTTGCCCTCGGGGCCGCGCAACTTCACCAGCCCGCTGGCGGGGTCGACCGCGATGACGTCGGCTGTCGCGGTGATCTTGCGGGCTACCGCTCCGCCCGGCTTGGCGCCCGCGGGCGGCGGCGGGCTCGCGATATTCTCGACCTTCGGCGGACCCGCGTCGGCGGGCGCGCCCTCCTTCAGTTCCAGTGCTACCGCCCGTGAATAGTGGGCACGGACGACGTCGCCCATCTTGATCTGCTCGAAGTTGTGAACCTGATCGCCGACCGCGAATTCGGAAACTTCACCGTTGGCGCGCTTAAGCGACACGGTGTGGTTGGCGGGGTCGATCGCCACCACGGTCCCGGTCAGATCGGCGGTGACGGCGGTGGCGGTCATGCCGGGTGTGGTCGTGACGGCACCCTTGACGCTCGGGGAGCTCTGCGCCTGCGCGCGGGGCGCGGCAGCGCCGGCGAGCGCCGCACCGATCAGCGCGACCGCCATGGTTCTGACGAGCTTCATTGGCAAGATCTCCGGTTGTCTGTGAACGCTCTGCGAGAGTCTAGCGTGGCGAATCGTTCGCGCGCTTTGCTATTTGCCCGTAGGCTTCCCGTGCACCGCATCGAGGTGCCGGACGAGCTCGTCTGCCCAGTTGCGCAGCACGGTGTCAGCGGCCGCCGTGTTGGTAACGCGATTCGCGGCTTCGGCGAAAGGGTACTGGGCCGCCTCGGTATCCATCACCCGGGCGAGAATGGTATTCGAGGTCGAGTCCCACAGTTCCAGGTAGAGCGTGGCCTGGCCTGCGGATCTGACCACCACGGGGTCGATGCCAGGGGTCATCAGGTCGGGCGCCGTGACCGCGACGTTCACCAGCGCCGGGCGTAGCACCAGTACGTCTGCAGCTCCAAAGTCGACCACCGGGTAACCCCCTTTGGTCAGCTCGGCGACGAACACCTTCTTGAATTCACTCGAGAGCGCGCTTTTCATTCGCTGGATGTCCGCGTCCGTGACCTGCTGGTCGGGACTGATCACGTCCTGGTTGTACTCGCGCGCCCAGTTCTTCTGAAACTCGACGTAGCAGTCGAGCACGGCCATGCGCGCGTACTGGGAGAATTTTGCGCCCGGCCTGAGGTACACGAGCCGCTGCGGCGTCTGCTTCTGCAGCACCAGGCCATCCTTGGTCACCTGTGGAGGAGTTTGCTCGGCGGAAAGCGCCGGCGCCCCAGCGAAGGTGAGGCAGACACAAAGACCGAGAAGTGCACCGCCGAGGTGCGATAGTACTGACTTCCTCATGAGCCCTCCCATGGCGACCCGATGCGATCGCCCGCGGCGGCAGCCTGCTGCGACGGCTGGCTGCGTGCGCTGCTCGCAATTGAATGTCGCACATTAACTCACGGCACGCGCATGCGCCGCTAGTTCCGAGCTTTCACCTCGAAGTGGTCCGGCTCGCTCCAGGCAGCGCCGGTGCGCTCTGCGGCATCGAAGCGCACCATCGTGCCGGTCAGCCGATCGTTCCCCAGGCTGAAGCGGATGTAGTGGTAATTCACCGCGGTGTGCAACTTCGACAGCTCGCCGAACAGCCGCACGGCAGGCACGGGCTTGGCGCCGCCGCCGCCGCTCACGAGGTACGTGACGCCGTTGCGGCTGTAGCGCTCGTAGTTGTGCACGTGACTGCCGACCACCACGACCTGCGCGCGCAGCGAGTGCGCTTTTTTTGCGAGGTACCGCGCCACTTCCTTCTCATCGAGCATCGACGGATAGAAGGGGTCACGCACGGGTGGGTAATGCAGCATGATGAGAATGAACTTGATCTGCGGGTCCGCATCTGCGGCGCGGATCTGCTGCTCGAACCAGGCACGCTGCTCGCTGCCCGTCCGCAGGCGGGCATCGGAATCGAGGATTACTGCGCGAAGCGTCCCGCCGATCGTCACCGAGTACCACCGGTAGGGGCGTAGCGCGGTGAACGTGTCCCACCAGTTCTCGAGACAGGGGTTGACGTCGTCTCCACAGTCGCGGAATTCGTGGTTGCCGAGCGCGGGGAACACCGGGATCTTCCGACTCGCCCACTGCTGCGTCTCGCTCCGGTAAGTCTCGTAGTCGTCCGGGCTATCGCCTTCGTAGACGAGATCCCCGCCGATCAGGATGGCCGCCGGGTTCTCGCCGGCGATCTTGTCCACCAGCGCCCGCCGTGCCGGTGCATTTGCGACGCCGTCACGCCGGGTGAAGCGGGTATCGCCATAGACCACGAAGGTGACCGTCCCCCCGGGATCGGGTGCCGGCACCTCGAATCGTGGTGGTTCAGCGGACTCGGTAGCGGAGGTCGGGAGCGCGGCAACGGCTATGACGAGCGCCAGCGACACCGACCAGAACTTCAACGATGTCTCGGACATCCTTGACCTCTCAGGAGCGCTCCGGCTCATTACCAATGGACACGCCCTGCGGCGCTGCGTGCCAGCTGCGGCGCTCCGTGCCAGCTGCGCCGCCCCGTGCCAAAGCGCTAGCGTAAGTCGTGCAGATGACAGCCCGCGCGCGGTGGAGATGTCCGCGTCGCTCAAGCACTTACGAGCGGATCAGCGCTGCCCACCCGCGAGAAGATGGCGGCATTCTTCTCGAGTGCCTCGCTGGCATGGCGATAGCCGAGCTCGATGGTACGGTCGAACGCCCGCCAATCGAGCAGATCGATGCGCTCGAGCGGCGGTTTCAGCACCAGGTCCGCCAGCGCGCGCTGACTGACGGTGGCGGCGACGCTGTTGATCATGCTGGCTCGCAGCAGGATCTGCAGGATGTTGATCGAGGCGGGCCGGCGGCGCAACCAGGCCGCCACGTGCCAGGCCGACGGAACCTCCGTCATTTCGATGCTCGTCTCCAGCATCCGGTCCGCACCCGCATCGACGGCGACCACGGTGCCGTCGAGCGTCTCGCGCATCACGTCGACGGGAAGATTGTTGATCGTGGCGCCGTCGACGTACACCTGTTTCTCGGTGATCACGGGCGGCAGCACGCCGGGGATGGCGGCCGATGCGCGCAACCACAGCCATAGCTTCCCGCGGCGGTGAATCGCCGCCTGCCCGCTGGTGAGGTTGGCCGATACACAGAAGTAGGGCAGCTGCAGATCCTCCACGTGCATCTCACCGAACTCCGCGCGCAGCCGCCGGCTGACGCGCCGACCGGCGACCAGCGAGATGAAGGGCAGCGTGTAATCGCCGAGCGGATTGGAATCGACGAAGGAGCGCCGGAAGCGAGCGATGATCTCCTCGTAGCTCCACCCCGCCGCCCAGCCCGCCCCGACGATGGCACCGATGCTGGTGGCCCCGATGGCATCGAGCGGCAGCCGCGCCGCCTGCAGTGCCCGCAGCACACCAATGTGAGCGAAGCCGCGCGCGCCGCCGCCGGAGAGAACGACGCCGAGCGCGTGCCCGCTGAGCAGCCGCGCCACGCGCGCGATATCACCGGACGAGCGCACGTGGTGATGGCGCTTAACCCGCTGGAGCTCGAGCCAACGTCGCGCATGCGGCGAGGCCCGCGAACCGTCGTGCATCAGCACGATCTCCGCGGCGGAAGCCGTGCTCGGGTCGTCGCGCACCGCCTGCAGCGCTGCCCAAGGCCGCGGCGCACGGTCGCAGCGCGCCAGCAGCAACACGGAGTCCGCCCGATGCAGGCACAGCTTGCTCCAGGTGCTTGACTGTGCATCGGACACGTAAAGCACGAAGTCGTTGCCGCGCTCGAGACGGTGAAACCAGTGACTCGTCCGATCGCTCCCCTGGCTGCTCAGCACGAGCTCGGCGCGACCGAAGCGGCGCAACTCCTCGGCGAGGGTCAGGCCGAACGCCGCTGCATCGATGTCCAGCGCGTTGGGCACGATGGCGAAGGTCTTCGGTTTGGTGCGCGGCTGTGATTCGGCGCGCTGCAGGAACTCGACACGCTGGATGAGGTTGTTGGCGATGTAGCGCAGGCTTTGCGGATGGCTCGCGACCAGCTTCTCGAAGGTCCTCACCGGAAGCCGGGCGACCTCGGTGTTGCGCAGCGATATGAGGGTCGCCGTCCGGCGGGTGCCCGAAATGACCTCCATTTCGCCTGCCGTCCCGCCGGCCTCGATCTGTCCGGCAAGGTGTGCACCCCCGGCAGCGGAGGGCACGTACACTCCGAGCGAGCCGTTGACGATCACATACAGCCCATCGACCGCGTCGCCGGCGCTGTAGAGGGTGCTCCCCCCGGGAAGCGAGAACCATTCGACCTCACGGGCCACCTCCTCGAGCAGCGTGGGATCGAGATCCCGCAGCAGGGGCAGGGCGGCCATGAGCGCAAGGAGGTTGCGCCGTTCGAGCGCACTCTGAATCAGTGTGTCGGGACCTGGCATGACGTGCGGGAGCGATTCTTACGATCGACTGTGCACCGCAGCAATTTGGGTGGTCGGGGGCCCTCAGTCCACCCCCGGGTGATCGGGGCGCCGGTTGACTGACCCAAGCCTAATGCGTAGCCTTCCTGTGAAATCATACATATAAATGTCCGGCAATGTTCCGGTCCCTCCGCGCCCCCGGTGCACCCATGAGCATGTGGGGAGACGTCGTCTTCAAGTGCATGATCGCCATCGCGCTTATCGCAAGCGCGCACGCGGCGCCCGCGACGCGACCAGCGGGCATCGTGACGATCCTCCAGGGTCGGGCGATCGTCATCCGCGCACTCTCCCAATTCGAGGCCGCGGAGGGCATGCGGCTGCTCGCTGACGACCTGGTGAAGACCGACAAGGACACCTTTGTGCGCATCGAGTACGAGGATCAGTCCTCGATCGAGCTCGGGTCGGAAACACAGCTGCAGGTCAATCATCCCGCAGCGCGCAAGAAATCGAACCGGCCGGCCCTCTATGTGCTCGAGGGCTGGCTGAAGGTGGGAGCCGGCAAAGGTGACAGTGCCGGCAAGCCGGCCTTTGGCTCGGTGGGGATGGACGTCGTCGACGTGACGGGCGTCATGGTGATGCGCGGCGACAGTGCCTCCCGCGAGCTCTTCGCCGAGCAGGGCGCGGCACGATGGATCGATCGCGATCCGCGCGGCGCCGAGCCCGTGACGCTCAAACAGGGCGATTTCCTCGTAGCCGCTCAGGACCGGCCGCCCAAGACGCAGGCCCGTCCGAGTGCCGACTTCACCGCTGCGCTGCCGCGTCCGTTCCGCGACACGCTGCCCTTCCGCTACGACCTGTTCAAGGACCGCTCGGTGGCCCCCAAGGGGCAGGTGCCGTTCAACTATGCGGACGTGGAACCCTGGTTGAACGCCGAGCCCTCGATCCGGCGGCAGTTCGTCGTCATGTGGCGGCGCAAGGCGGACAATCCCGCCTTCCGCGCCTCGCTCGATCGTGACCTGCAGAAGCACCCGGAGTGGGACCCGGTGCTGCACCCGGAGAAATACGAGCCGAAGCCACCCCCGGTCCCCCCGACCCCGAGTCCGGCTGCGGCATCTCAACCCCCACCGGCGCAGCCGGCGACGACGCTTCCGCAAAACCCGTGACGCACCCGGAGAAAGACAATTGAAACTGCTCCTCAAATTCAATCTGGTGTTCGTGGCGCTGTTCCTGTTGGGAATCGCGGCGAGCGGCTACATATCCTGGCAGCTGTTGCAGAAGAATGCCCAGGAGGAGATCGCCGCGGACGCGCGGCTGATCATGTCCGTGGCGCTGGCGGTGCGCTCCTACACCAACACGCAGATCAACCCGCTGCTGAAGACGCAGATGGTCTATAGCTTCCTGCCGCAGTCGGTACCGGCCTACTCGGCGACCGAAGTGCTCAACGAGTTGCGCAAGAAGTACCCCAACTACGCCTATAAGGAGGCACTCCTCAATCCGACCAACCCGCGCGACCGTGCCATCGAGTGGGAGGCGGATATCGTCAATCAGTTCCGCAACGGCTTGGCCAAGGAGCTCTACGGGGTGCGCGACACGCCCACCGGCTCCTCGCTCTATTTTGCCCGGCCGCTCACGATCACCGACCGTGCCTGTCTACGATGTCACAGCACCGTGGACGTCGCGCCGAAGCCGATGGTCGATGTCTACGGGCCGGCGAACGGCTTCGGCTGGAACTTTATGGAGACGGTCGGGGCGCAGGTGGTGTCGGTACCGACCGAGGTACCGCTCGCGCGCGCCAAGAAGGCGTTCGTTACTTTCATGGGCTCACTGATCGGTGTGCTGGTCATGATCGGCCTGATCCTGAACGTGCTGCTGTGGTGGATGTTCATCCGCCCGGTCACCCGCATATCGGCGCTCGCGGATCGCATCAGTCTCGGCGAGCTCGAGGCCCCCGACTTCCGCGTGCGCAGCCGCGATGAAATCCGCACGCTCGCCGACTCGCTCGCCCGACTGCGCAAGAGCCTGGTGCAGGCGATGAAGATGCTGGAAGCCTAACGGTCTGCATGGAGTCTCCCCCTAAGGGCTTCCCAAAAGCCATCACCGAGCAGGCGGCACCCGAGCGGCTGGGCAAGTACCCGCTGCTGGGCGTCATCGGCAAGGGCTCAATGGGGGTGCTCTACAAGTCGGTTGATCCGCACATCAAACGCGCGGTGGCGCTCAAGACCATCCGCCGCGACCTGCTCGAGGACGACGGCACCGAGAACTTCTCGGCGCGCTTTCGCAACGAGGCACAGGCGGCCGGGAGCCTGGCGCACCCCGGCATCGTCTCCGTGTACGAGTACGGCGAAGACGGCGCGTATGCCTATATCGCCATGGAGTATGTGGAAGGACGGAGCCTGCGCGAGTGCTTCGAGCAGCGCGTGGCCTTCAGCGTCACGCAAGTGGTCGACGTCGTGTCGCAGCTTCTCGAGGCGTTGCAGTACGCGCACGAGCGCGGCGTGTGGCACCGCGACATCAAGCCGGCCAACATCCTCATCCAGGGCGACGGGCGGGTGAAGGTCACCGACTTCGGCATCGCGCGCATCGAGTCGTCGATGCTGACGCAGGTCGGGGCGATCATGGGTACTCCGGGCTTCATCGCGCCAGAGATGTACCTCGGCGACACCTTCGACAGCCGCATCGACGTGTTTGCCGCGGGCGTCGTGCTTTACCAGCTGCTCGCCGGTGCTCCCCCCTTCACCGGGACCGCGGAGAAAGTGATGTTCAAGGTGTGTTATGAGACGCCGGTGCCGCCTTCTGTGGCCGGGCGGCTCGCCACGCTGCAGCCCTTCGACGGCGTGGTGATGCGCGCCCTGGCGCGCGAGCCGGGCGAGCGCTTCACGACTGCCGCGCAGTTTCTGGCTGCGCTGAAGGTAGCGCACGGCCAGTTCAGCGGACCGGGTGGGTCCGACGAGACCATCATCCGCCCACGTGTCAGCGCCTCTGCCGCCTCGCGCCCGAGCACCAAGGACCCGGCGAGCCAGCCGCCGGCAAGTCAACCCGCGGCAGGTCAACCCGCGGCAGGTCAACCCGCGGCAAGTCAGCCGCGGGCGAGTCAGCCGCAGGCGAGTCAGCCGCAGGCCAGTCAGCCGCAGGCCAGTCAGCAGCCAGCCAGCCAGCCGCCGGCCAGTCAGCCGCCTTCCACGAGCACGCTCACGGCCTCGGGGTGGGACATGGACGAGCTCGCACGCCTCGAGAAACGACTCGCGCAGTTCGTCGGCCCGGTCGCGAAGGTCATGGTGCGGCGCGCCGCCAGCAGCAACAACGATATCGTAGCGATGACGCTGTGGCTCGCCGGGAAGATCCAGGGCCCGGCAGATCGCGATGAATTCCTCAAGGGGGCGGGAGTGTCTCCGACGCCGGCGAAGCACCCGGCGCGACGCTCCTCCGACCAGGAGACGATCCCGCCAGGAGCGCCCGTAACACCGGCACGGACCGCGCGTCCACTCACCCCTGATGACGTCAACCGTGCGGCGCAGCTGCTGGCGGTGCGCGTCGGTCCGATTGCCCCCGTGCTGGCGAAGCGCGCCGCAAAGCCCGGCTGCAGCCGCGAGCAGTTCATCGCCACGCTCGCCGCCTACCTCACCGACGACGGGGAGCGGGCCCGTTTTCTCGCCGCGCTCGACTAGCGGGCGCGGTGCCGCGACCAGCCGAGAGCCGCGCGCAGCTCCGGGAGCTGCACGCCGGCCGCGAGCCCATGCCGGGCGGCGGTCCCCGCGCGCAGCTTCCAACATTCCACGGGCGCCCCAGGCGATGCGCGTCCTGCCTGCCCGGACGTCGGTGCACACGCGCAGCACGCGAGCCTGCCGGTCGACGAACACGACGTCGATGGCGTAGCGCATGCCGAAGGTGTGAATACTCCTCGCGTAGGGATTACTCGCACCCCGCCATCACAGTCACGACTTCAGCAACTGAATGACAGCCGGGAATGCGATTACCATGGAGGTGCACCGAACGATGTACAGGGTCAGGGGGCCGAGCATCCTGGCTGTGCGCGCGATGTTACGACGGTCGAGCACCTGTGCCTCGCGGCGGTAACAGCGTGAGCAGCGGCGCCTTGACGACCTGACCGGACAAGGGGCTTTCAGGGCCACGGTCGGTTGCGGCACGCGCCGTGCCTCCCGAGCCGGCTGGGGCGGACGGTGGCACCGATGCGACCGCGGGCGGCGACTCGGGGTGGTGCTGCGCGGCGCCGTTGATGGCGGCCAGCGCTAACCGCAAGCCGAGACTCAGGGCGATCATGTAACGCTGACGATTCGCTTTCATAACGGGTTCTGGTTTCGAGTTGTGTTCGGCTGCTGCGTTGGTCCGATAGCGCGATGCTGCGTGAGCGCCGCGGTGACGCCTAGTGACCAACTACATGTCCACGAGCGTTGCAGCAGTGACCAAAGCCACACGTGCGCAGCGGCGGGCGCTGAGTGATGGTCGGCGTGGTTTAGCGCACCGCGGCGGCGTTCGCCGCGGCAGGCCCTCAGCACTGCTTCGCGTCTGGCAGCTGAAATTCGGGAAAGGCCTTCGCTCGGAACAGGCGGTGCGTCTTAGCTCGCAGGAGCGGAGCCTCTGTCTATCAAACTACAGGCGATGGGCACACGAGGCACAAGCGCGGGAAGAGTCCTGCGTGGAATTGCTCGATGTGTGCAGGTGTCTCGAGCAGACCAACAGATTCCTCGCGCACAGTTGCCCGACACCCGTCAAATCACGAGCCGCGCGTAGCCTGTAGAAGGACTCGAAGTGGAAGCTATTTCTACTATTTCAATGACTTGGCGTAAGTCCGCGCGGTCG
>DASPWF010000016.1:0-60240 GCA_035621995.1 Steroidobacteraceae bacterium | reverse complement strand
CGGGCAGGCTATCGAGAATCTCGCGCACCGAGCTGGTCCCGAGCTTCCAGTATTGCTCGAGAACTCTTGTCTCGGCCTTGGAGAGACGCGTTCTGCTCATGTCTCCTACTTTTTGCGTTTAGTCTACTACAGATTCCGGCGCACGCAAGCGAGTACGTTCGGCGTAACGCGCAGTTTTTGCTGCGTCCGCATCACGGGAACGCGGTTCCCGCGCGTCGCAGCGGCCTCTTTACGCAAGATACCCCGTGGATCGAGACGGCAGGGTTACTGCGGCGCGTGAGCCGGAAGGTTTTTCGCGGCCACCGAGGCGGGAGGGGCCATGGGCTCCGTCGCCGACGCGCTGCCCGCAGCCGCGGGTGGCACTCCCGCGGCGGAGGCGGGAGGGGCCGTCTTCACATCGAGCACTGCGACGTTGACGACGGCCGGATCATCACGCAGCTTGACGTAGAGCTTGCCTTGCAGCGGATGCGGGATACGCAATACGGATGCCGTGAAGCCGTCGGGCACGTGCGTGGCACGCGCGAAATCCGCGTCGCTGGAGACCGAGTCGAGGAGAAACAGGTCCGAGCCTGAAAGCGAACACGCGACGTCCGGCTCCGCCGGACAATCGACCCCGGCGAGCTTTGGCAAACGCACCAGCGTCGCGAGCGGTGTCCAGGCGCCGGCAACACCGGCCACGGCGCGTCTGAATTGCAGCGGACCGAAGGCGGACGCACCGAGAGCCTTCGAAGGATCTAGCGTGACCACTGCGATCTTCTGACTCTCCAACATCACCTCGCTGGTACCGACCCCGAGCACGGCCGAAAACGAGCCATCGGTCGTCGCCACCTCGAGTCTCTCATCGCGCGCAAACCCCGCGGGCGATTGAGCCCGGAGGGAGAAAGTCAGGCGCGCCTCGAGCGGTAGCTCGGATTCGTTCGAGAGTTGAATAGTCGTCTTGCCCGCCGAGCCGACGCCGCTCACCGTCTTGCTGATCAGTGCCGCGCTCGGGCGCGGTGAATCGAGGGACGCCTTGACGTTGAGCGTGCGGCCATCACCGAGGGTCACCTCGGCCTCCGCGGCCTTCAGCGCGTGAGTATCCGCTCCGCTTTGCGCCAGCATCGGGAGCTCATCGTGCCCATCGTGGGTCGTGAGCGTCTCGGGCGTGAAGTCCACGCCGTCGAAGGTCAGTCGCTTGACCTCATCGAGCCGATTACCGCGCAGGATACCTTCAGTGTCCCCGGCGTGCAGCGTGAAGCTCTCGAGATGCCCGGCTTGCGTGAACGCATGCAACGCCAGTGTCTGCGCATCGGGGCGGCCAAATTGCCTCACCCGCAACGCCAGGTCGCCGGCGGCCGCTTCCTGGAGTGGCAAGGTGACCTCCACCTCGTTGGGATGGCTCTTCTTCCACTCTGTTTTATGCGTCTTTGCTTCGGCGTCGACGAGCGTAATGTCGTCGACACAGCTGACGCTGTCGGCGCGCAGGTGGATGGTGTCGGCCCGACCGACGATGAGATCCGGCGACTCGCCGCTCGCAAGACTCAGCGTCTGTGCCTGCGGATCGGCTAGCTTGAAGCTCGGACCGTCGTAACGATCGAATCCCCACTGGCCGTGCAGCACAGCCACGCCCGTGTCGTTGCGTGACTTGGGTGCTGCCGATGAGGCCGCGCTCACCACGAACCCGCCACGCGCCGGGTCGGCTCGCGCCGGCAATTCGAGAGACGAACCGTCCTGCATCGCGATATGCAGCACGGTGTCGTGTGCGTAAGCGGTGGCGAAGACGACCGGCGCGCCGTCCACCGGCAACACCAGCGGGTCCTTGCTCGCACAAACGATCTCGTTCGGCGTGACCGCGCGCAGGGCCGGCGCTTGCGCCGCCTCGACCGCGGGCAGCGCCACCACCAGAACCGACTTCGGATCGTGAAACGAGGGCGGTGCGTTCAGGGTCAGCGCGACTTGCCGACCGTGCGCCGACGTAAGAGCCGGGATGTACTGGTACTGGGCGGTGTGGAGGGAGTCGAGGATCTTGGCGATATCGAGTATCGAGCCGATGAAGGGACCGTAGTAACCGGACCTGAGCTGCGGGGCATTTCCCGCCTCCATCGCCAGGTCGCTCGCCGGCCCGGAGGTGAGCGCCTGGGCCAGCGAGGCGCTATGCCCGTCGTCCAGGATCAGCGACTCCTTCCCCTGCGACAGGCACGGCGCCTGCAACACGGGGATCTTGCCCAGGCACGACTCATCAACCTTGATCGCCAGGCTGCGCGAGAGAAGCGGTACGGCATCCTTCAACTGCGTAGGATCGACGTCGCCGAGGTGCCTGACCGCCGCCAGATAGGCGTCGAGACGCGCATGATCCAGGGCTGCCTGATTGAGGTCCTGTGAGGTGCGCACGAACGCTCCCGGGCGACCCCGCACCGCGTCGACGAGCGTCCTGAAGGCCCCACCGGTGTGGGGTGCGAGAAAGACCAGCAGTTGCCGCGCCTCCTGCGGCACGGTGAGCGTCAGACCGTCCGTGGCGCACCGACGGGTCCAGGTCTCACAGGGAAAGAACCAATCTTCCGGCGGCGGATTGGTCGCTCCTCTGAGGAAAGCCGCCACCATCACGTAGTGCGCCGAGCCGCCGGTGGGCAGATCCGCCTTTATCCAGACGCGATCGCCGACGGCAAGATTGGGCACCTGGGCGGCCGGCAACGTACGTCCGCCACGCGTTACTTCCACTTCGAGGGTGGGCCCCGCAAGATCGAAAGGAGCCGCGGCGGCCGAACTCGAGGCTCGCAGCACAAGAACGGCGAGCAGCAGGAGCGTAGATAACCGGACGGACTCAGGGGGCAGGTCTCGATTGAGCGAGGCGAGCATCCGCACTGCCCGGAATGAGATTGTTTCGCTACACACCGTAGCGTATTCCTCCCTGAGTCCTTTTGACCGCGCTCTCAACGGCGCCGGCAAAGTCGTCTGTCGCAATTTCGCGTTGCTTCACGGCCACAGAGCCGGGATCGCGAGGATGCGTCGCCAAATGGCGTCAGCTCGCCGGCCGCCAGGCGTTCCGTACGTCCCTTTGCCGAGGTAGAACGGCACTCGAGCGCGGCGAATCGGAGAGTACACCAATCAAGGTGTGCGGAGACAGCGTCGGCACTAACTCTCGCGGACGAAACGAGGAATCGGTCTCAGCGCGTCGGCAGCTACGGCGGAATCTCTCCAAGCGCATCGCGCATCGCGGCGATGTGCTCCGGTCCCACGCCACAGCAGCCTCCGACGATCTCAGCGCCAGCGGCGAGCCAGCTGCGAACCCACTGCAGGTACTCGGCAGGTCCGAGGTCTGCGCGCAGCTCGTCGAGCCCCGCATTTGCGCTGGCCGTTGCCGTCTGCGGCGCAAATGCATTCGCATAAGCGCCGATGAGCACCGGCTCGTGCGCACGCTCGTGGGGAACGGCTTGCAGGACTCGCATTGCAGCCGCTACGGCCGCGCCGATCACCTCCGGTTGGCAGCAGTTGAACAGCACGCCTCGGGCACCGAGGCGTGCTGCATGTTCGACTGCCAAAGTTACCGGTTCGCCCGAGCGCAGCTGCGCCCCGCTCGCGCGCATCGGGTCATCGGCGAGCGTGTAGGACACCCACCATGGCCGCCCCGTGCCCGCCACCACCTGGCTCATCAGTACCATTTCCGCCTGCGAGCTCAGCGTCTCCGAGAGCCACAGATCCACATGAGGCTCGAGTGCCTCGACCAGGATCTCCAGTACGGGTCGCGCCGCATCGGCATCGAAAAGATCCGGCCGATACGAGCCGCAAACCGGCGGCAATGAGCCGGCCACCCGCACCGCGTGTGGCACCTCGTCGGCAGCGGCACGCGCGAGCCTTCCCGCCAGTGCCGCGAGCGTCGCACCGTCGCGCTCAAAGCGTTGCGCGCCGATATGGAACGGCACCACGGCGTAGCTGTTGGTGGTAATGACGTCGGCACCGGCATCCACGTAGCGCCGATGCACCTTCGTCACGTAGTCCGGGGCTTCCATGAGGGCGAAAGCCGACCACTCCGGTTGGCGGAAGGGCGCACCGAGTCGCATGAGCTCGCGCCCTGTGCCCCCATCGAGCAGGATGATCCGACGGGTCACTTTCGCGTGTGCAACCGCCGCTACTTCAGGATCAACTGACGAACCTCCTGGCTGCCGAGCTCTTTGCGAAACTTTTCCCGGTCAGCGGAAGCCGACGACGCTTTGCTCAGGGACCCAAATACCTGCTTCACGACAGGATCGGTGCGTGCCTGCAAGTCATCAAACGCCGCCATGTCCTTGTATTTCACCGTCAGAATCACATCGGCGTCCTGTGGATCGCGTGGACGGGCCGAGTAGACCGCATAGTCCAGGATGATGCCCTGTTTCTTGAACTCCTCGAGGACACGCTTGTACGTGGTATCGAGGTAATTCATATATTGCTCAAACATGCCAGGCTGGGTACGAACGAATGAGACCACCATGACCGGCCCGAAGGTGTAGGCATGGTCTCCCTGGGCGACCTGGGCAGGCGCGACTGATGTTGAGATCGTCAGAATGGCTGCAAACATGGGCAGCAGAGCGAGCTTCTTCATTCTTACTCTCCTCGGTGAAGGCACGCCGGACGGCGTGCATGTTGTTATCGCGCCGCGAGACTACACCCTGCCCGGCCGCACGGCTATCAGTTGGAACGGTTGCCAACCGTCCGCGGGCGCTCATGAATCAACAAGGCGAGAGGAGTTAGCCGCTGCTACTCGAGCGAGACGGCACGACCCTTGGTCCCGTCGCGCGTGAACTCGAAGCGCACCAACTTCAAGCGCTTGGTGTCGGTGGCGGCCGGCGGAAACGTCCACTTCCCGGCGGCCTCCCTGGCGAGCCGCTCGAAATACCTGCTCGGACCGGGGTCATCCACCCGAGTAGCGACGACCGTGCCTTCCTTGTCGACGATTACGCGAACTGACACCTTCACGTGTCCGTGGATGGTTTGACGTGCACTTCGCGGCACGTCAGGTATTACCTCGTGAACCGCGGCGGGCGACGCTGCCGCGTCGGTCGGCGGCGCTTTTGTGGCCACGGCCGCAACAACGGACGGTGGCCCGCCGCTGGCGGGTGCGACTGCCGCCGGGGTCTGTATCGAGGCGTCCGGAGAAGTCTGAGCCCGCACGGGGGTTCGATGAGTGCCGAGCGCGCGCCAGCCGATCCAACTGAGTGCGAGTACTGCGACGGCTCCGAGCGTCAGAGGAACAAAGGGTCGTCGCTGTGATGCCGGTGGCGGAGTGTTCCGTGGCGCGCCGGTGGTCGCAGCCACTGCCGGTGACATCTTCGGCTTGGGGCTCTCTGCCGGGCGGCTGACCAGCTTCGTCGCGACTGGATCCGGTGGCGCCGACGCGGGCGCGCTTGGCGCCGCGACCGCAGCAGGTTGCACGGTGGGGACGCGCGCGGGCGCGGCAGCCGCAGGACGCGCAAAGGCTGCTTCGATCTCGGTCGCGCGAGGACGGTCAGACGGCCGTAGGCTCAGGCACCGGGCAACGAGCTCGCGGAATCTCGGCGGGAAGTCGTGCGGCAGCACGACACCTCGACCCCGCGCCTGCAGCTGTGCCGGCGGGCTGCGGGTCAGCGCCTCAAACAACGTGACGCCGAGCCCCCAGATGTCACCGGCAGTGGAATAGCCTCCGTCGCGGATTTCCGGAGGGTCATAGCCTGAGACCACTCCACGCCCCGCGAAGGCATCATTGGCGCGGCGGATCGTATCGCTCGAGAGCTTCAGCTGGTCTCCAACCGCGAGGATATTCGCCGGCTTCAGCGCACCCTGGACCAGGCTCCTGTTGTGCAGAAACACGAGGGCGCTCAGGGTTGGCAGCAACATCTCGCGCGCTTCTTCGTCGGTGAGAGCACGCTTGGCCAAGAGTTGCGCGAGCGTCTGGTCGGCGTACTCCATGACCGCATAAACGTAGGGTCGCTGGCCGAGCTGGCACCGACCCGTGCCGAGAAGAGAGATCAAGTGAGGATGAGCGGACTCGGCGGCGATCCGCCAGTTCGAAAGCAGCGACTCGGCTAGCTCCGGGAGAGCGGGGACGAGCTTCAGAGCGACTGCGGAGCGCTCAGGCGTTTCGTGCTCGGCGAGAAAAACCGCGCTGTGATCGGAGCTGCCAAGACAGCGGCGTAAACGAAACGCGCCGTTGACTACCAGTCCCGAACACCTCGCCCAGACTTCGCCCCTCGAGTCCCTTGGATCCACGCTCACATGCCCACCCCAAGCGCGGTTGCCGCCCGCTGCTCTTTTCGCACATCCGGTAACGGATTGCATCGATCCACGTCTCATGCCAGGGCGTGACGAGTGAACGGTCCGCGGGACGGCGGGGCAGATGTGGCGGTCGCTCGGCTGCGAATCAGTTCTCTTTGTTTATCAAAACACTAGGGCTTCCTTTCGAAGTCAGTTCTACGGCGTGAGGGAGCGCTCAATGGCCCGCGAAGCGTCGCGGAATCGCGGCTCGCTGGCGCTAGAATCGACCCCATGGCGCACGCTCCGACTCACGATCACACCGAGAGCAGTGAGCTCGGCGAGATGGACCTTCGGGTCCGGTCCCTGCAGGCGGTCCTCACCGAGAAGGGATATATCGATCCCGCTGCGCTCGACCTTCTGATCGAGACTTATGAAACCCAAATCGGTCCGCGCAACGGCGCGCGAGTCGTCGCGCGCGCATGGACCGATCCGGTGTTTCGCAGATGGCTGCTGCAAGATGCCACTGCCGCCATCGCCTCGCTCGGCTACTCGGGTCGCCAGGGTGAGAACATGATCGCGGTCGAGAACACCGCAAGCCGTCACAACATGGTGGTCTGCACCCTATGCAGTTGCTATCCGTGGCCGGTTCTGGGGTTGCCGCCAACCTGGTACAAAAGCGCCCCGTACCGCGCACGCGCGGTGCGGGATCCGCGCGGCGTCCTGGCCGAATTCGGCGTCACGCTGCCGGAGTCCACCGAAATTCGCATCTGGGACTCCACTGCCGAGGTGCGCTATCTCGTGATACCCCGCCGCCCCGCGGGCACCGACAACTGGAACGAGGAGCAGCTCGCAGCGTTGGTCTCGCGGGACTCGATGATCGGCACGGGGCTGGCGAAGACTCCCGGGGAGCCTGCGTGACTTACACCTCGCACGCCGACCTCGGTGGCCTTGACGGACAGGGACGCGTCGTCCCGGAACCGGAAGGCGTGCCGTTTCACGCCCCGTGGGAGCGGCAGGCACTGGCGCTGACGCTCGCCATGGGCGCAACGGGCGCGTGGAACATCGACATGAGCCGTCGTGCTCGCGAGACGCTGCCCGACTACCGCGCGCTCAGCTACTACGAGATCTGGACCAAGGCTCTGCAGAGGCTGCTCGTCGAGCGCGCGCTCGTTGATGCCGACGAGATGAGCGCCGGGCGCTCGCAGCACCCGGCCCTGCCGGTGCCGCGCGTGTTGCGAGCTGCCCAGGTGCGCGCCGTCCTCTCGGCGGGTTCACCCACCGAGCGCCCACCGCGCACGGCGGCGCGCTTCGCGACAGGGCAGCGCGTGCGCACTCGCGCTGGTGAGGCCGGCCACCATACGCGCTTACCGGCATATGCCCGGGGAAAGATGGGTTGCATTGAGCGGGTCCATGGCGTTCACGTGTTCGCCGACACCCACGCCCATGGATTGGGTGAGCAGCCGCAATGGCTCTACACGATTGCCTTCAGCGCGCGCGAGCTGTGGGGCGAGGAGGCAACGCACGACCTCACGGTGTCGATCGATGCGTGGGAGCCGTACCTGGAGCCCATCTCGTGAGCGATGCGCTCCCCGCCTTGGCCGATCAACCCAAGAACGCCAGTGGCCCGCTCTTTCGTGAGCCGTGGGAGGCGCAGGCGTTCGCCATGACGCTCGCCCTGCATCAGCGTGGGCTTTTCACCTGGTCCGAGTGGGCGCAAGCGCTCGCCGAACGGATTGCCGCAGCGCAAGCCGCTGGCGATGCCGATCGCGGCGATACCTATTACCATCACTGGCTCGCGGCGCTCGAGACGCTGGTCGCGGAAAAAGGCGCCAGCTCGGTGGAAGAGCTCAGCCGCTACCAGCGAGCGTGGCGGCATGCGTGCGCGCGCACGCCGCACGGGCGGCCGCTCGAGTTGCAAGCGACAGACTTCGCGCGAACCAACATCGCCCAGTCGTGACGCGCGACTCGGCCCTCCTTGAACTGCGCCGCTGCAGCGCTTCGGGCGAAGACGACGGCCGCCTACGAGACGGAGCGGGCGGCGAGCCTTACACGCGCCGGCTCGAGGTAGAACACACACTGAGCGAGACAGGCATGGACAAAAGTCCGCGCGCTGTGACCCGAGTGGCGCAGCACCGAGCGGTGTGTCAGCCATACCACGCCCGCCGTGCCGGCAAGGAAAGCGCGGTGGGCGAGGCGCATGAGGGTCCGCACCGGCGCGGCCCGCCCCGCGCGCAGCGCGAGCAGCACATGAGACTCGAAGCCGATGTGCGCGAGCTCGTCGCAAACGAGCGTGCGGCAAAGCACCTGGAGGCGCTGGCAACGCGAGGCTGACTCGAGCGCACGGTAGTACACGATTCCGATCAGTTCGGCGGTGACGAGCACATGGAGGTAGAGCTCGAGACCGGCGAGTCGACGCACGCGGCGGAACACCCCATCCGTCCAGTCGGATGTCTTGAGCGCAATCTGATGATCCTCCATGAAACTCCGCAGCAACGCGGCGTGACGCTGCTCTTCGCGAATGAACAGTTCCGTGATGCGCACCAGGGCCGGGATCTCGCGCGCTTGCGCGAAGCAACGCGCCGCCCGTAGCAGCGCGCCGCCTTCCGAACGTTCGCCGAGCTGGAAGGTGGCAATGGAGCGCGCGATGCGCCGCTGCTCCTCGGGCCGTAGATCGTCGGCGAGACCCTGCGGGATGGAGCGCGGGTGCTCGGCGTGATATTCGAAATGATTCAGCCAGATCCTGAGATCCTCGGAAAACATGCCGCCGCCTCCTCGTCTTGCGATACGAGGTAGTCTGGGGAGGCACTCGGGAGGCGCTGTGGCAGGATTCGGGCAAATTCTGGCAGCGCCCCCGTGCGGCACAGCTGAAGCTGCCGCGCGTTGACCCGATTTCTGGACTCCGCCGGCCGCAGCCTGAGTAGAATCGAGCCCGCCGGGTTGCGGCCGCGGGTCAGGACCGAAGGCCGTTGCTCGGTCCATCTCAAGAAACGCATCGGCTGTCTGACGAGGTGATCTGCGCGCCTTTGCGGATAGCACACGAATTCAAAGGCAGGAGAGTCAACAATGGCAGCGAACAAGCAGCCCAATATCCTCGTCATTTGGGGCGATGACATCGGCATATGGAATCTGTCCTGTTACAGCCACGGCACCATGGGGTACCGAACGCCCAACATCGACCGTCTCGCGAAGGAAGGCATGATGTTCACCGACTCGTACGGCGAGCAAAGTTGCACGGCGGGGCGGGCCTCGTTCATCACTGGGCAGAGCGGCTTTCGGACCGGCCTCACCAAGGTCGGATTTCCCGGCGCGGACATCGGGTTGCAGGCGGAGGATCCCACGATCGCCGAACTGCTTAAGCCTTTGGGGTATGCGACCGGTCAGTTCGGCAAGAACCATCTCGGAGATCTCAACAGGTTCTTACCCACGGTGCATGGCTTCGATGAATTCTTCGGCAATCTCTATCACTTGAACGCCGAGGAGGATCCCGAGGACATCGACTATCCGAAGGACGAGCGGTTCAGGGCAAAGTTTCTGCCGCGGGGCGTGATTCACTCCTGGGCAACGGACAAGGATGATCCCACTGAGCAGCCGCGCTGGGGGCGCATCGGCAAGCAGAAGATCGAGGATACGGGTCCGCTGACCAAGAAGCGTATGGAGACGATCGATGATGACATCGTCGCCGCCGCCAAGGACTTCATCACGCGGCAGAACAAGGCCGGGAAGCCGTTCTTCTGCTGGGTCAATACGACCCACATGCACCTGCGCACGCACACCAAGCCCTCGAGCATCGGACAGGCGGGTGAGCATCAATCCTTCTATCACGACACGATGGTCGACCACGACAAGAACGTCGGCGAGCTCCTCGATCACATCGACAAGCTCGGCATCACGGGAGACACGGTCGTCGTGTACTCGACCGACAATGGCCCGCACATGAATACCTGGCCAGACGGTGCCATGACCCCCTTCCGCAGCGAAAAGGACACCAACTGGGAAGGCGCGTTCCGTATCCCGGTGCTCATACGCTGGCCGGACAAGATACCCGCGAGCGTCGTGAGCAACGACATCGTTCAGCACCACGACTGGCTGCCGACATTCCTGGCGATGGCCGGCGAACCGGATATCGTCGAGAAGTGCAAGAAGGGCCACAAGGCGGGAGACAAGACGTTCAAGGTGCACATCGACGGCTACAACCTGCTGCCGTTCCTCACCACCGAGGGCGTCAAGAGTCCGCGCGAGGGATTCATCTATTTCGACGACGACGGCAATCTCGTGGCGCTGCGGGTGGGCAACTTCAAGGCCGTGTTCCTCGAGCAGCGCTGCCCGGGAACACTCCAGGTGTGGGCCGAGCCCTTTACCGTGCTTCGCTGCCCCAAGTTCTTCAACCTGCGCACGGACCCGTTCGAGCGCGCCGACATCACCTCGAACACGTACTGGGACTGGTACCTGCACAAGGCGTACATGCTCCTCGCGGCGCAGGCGATCGTCGGGGAGTTCATGCAGACGTTCAAGGAATTCCCGCCGCGGCAAAAAGCGGCGAGCTTCACCATCGACCAGGCATCCAACAAGCTGGCTGCCGGAGGTGGCGGAAGGTAACGGACGCCAACGTCGAAGCGGGTGATGCCGAGTCACCGGCAAGTCGCACAGGAAGTGCGTCTGACAGGTGAAGGTGAGTCGATCCTTCCCGAGACGCCAGGCACGTGGCGCTCGGGAAGGCCCGCTCGAGCACTCTAGGCGCTGCTCAGTCGCACCGGCAGCGAGCGCATCCGCGTGCCGCTTGCGGCGAAGATGGCATTGGTCAAGGCCGGAATGACGGGTGGCAGTGCCGGCTCGCCCAGCCCGGTCGGCGGCTTGTCCGACTTGACCCAGGCGATCTCTATTTCCGGCGTCATCGCAATCCGCGCGAGACGGAAGTCATCGAAGTTGCTCTGCTGCACGACGCCATCGACGAACTCGATCGCCTGACCGGCAAGTGCCTGTGCGAGACCGTCGATCACCGCTCCGCGCACCTGATTCTCGGCACCCAGGGGATTGATGATCTGGCTGCCGACGTCTCCCGCAACCCACACCTTGTGGACCGTGACGTCGCCACCCGAGACGCTGGCCTCGACGACCTCCGCAAAGTAGCCCCGGTGGGAGAAATAGAAAGCAAAGCCCTTGGCCCGGCCGGGTTCTGCAGGTTTCCGCGTCCAGCCCGAAGTCTGAACCACCTTCTCGATCACACCCCGCGCGCGGCCGGTGTCGAACGGCACACCGTTGTCACGCGCCGCAATCTCGCGGGGCTCGCCGAGCAGCGTCAACATGAGCTGCGGAAGATCCACACCGGCCGCCAGCGCGACCTCATCGAGGAACGATTGCGAAGCGAAGCAGAGCGCGTTCGAGCCCGGTGCGCGTAGCGCGCCAGTGGTGATGACGGTCGGCAGCATCGATTGACTGTAACGCAGGTGTTGGATGAGCCCGGCCGGAGGCATGGAGGCGTTGAAGCCTGCGGCCCGTGCCGGTGTCTTCCCGTCACCAAAGGTCACGAAGTGATCGCTGAAGGCGATGAGCTCGCCGTTAGCGCCGATGCCCGCCTCGAAGCTGTGCCAGCCGCCCGGACGGTAGTAATCGCGGCGCATGTCGTCCTCGCGCGACCACACGAGCTGAATCGGTACACCCGGGATGGCCTTCGCGATCGCGGCAACCTGCAACATGTAGTCGTTCATGAGCCTGCGGCCAAAGCCGCCACCGGCCCGTGTCAGGTGCAGCGTAACGGCTTCGGGCTCGATGCCGAGCGCCTTGTGGAGTGCCTCGAGTCCCCGCTGCGGCGTTTGGCTGGGCGCCCAGACCTCGAGCCGGCCGTGCCGATAGCGCGCCGTGCAGTTCTGCGGTTCCATTGGCGCATGCGCTATGAAGGGATAGTCGTAGCGCGCGGCGACTCGCTTTGGCGCGGAAGAGAGCTTCGCGGACGGTTCGCCGTCGACGCGCAGATCAGTGCCCGCGCCGGCCGCGATCGCGGCATCCGCCTTGGCTTTATAGACCGACGAGCTGTGACCTTTCGCAGCGCTCAGGTCCCAGACCGCCGCGAGCTTGGCGCGCGCCTGATTGGCGAGCCACCAGTTGGAGGCCACAATTGCCACACCATCGGCGAGCCCCGCGTCCGGATCGCCATTGCCGAAGATCGGCACGACGTGCCTGACACCCGGCGCGCGTCTCGCCGCCTCGGTGTCGGCCCTGACGAGCCGGCCCCCGTGCGCCGGTGCGACCTCGTAGACCGCGTAGAGCATTCCCGGTAAGCGTGTGTCGACCCCGAAGATCCCCTCACCCTTCACGATCCTCGCGCTGTCGATGCCCACCAGTGGCTTGCCGATGATGGTGAACTGCGCCGGGTCCTTGAGTGGGACCGTCTTCAGGTCCGGCGGCACCAGCGTTGCCGCCGCGGAGGCGACCTCGCCGTAACCAACCGAGCGCCCGGTTGGGGGGTGGAAAATGCGGCCCCTCGCAGTGGTGAGTTCGCGGGCGTCGACGTTCCACTGCGCAGCGGCCGCCTGGACCAGCATGGCTCGCGCTGCAGCCCCGGTTTGCCGCATCGGCAGCCAGTTCTTGGGCGTCGCCGTGCTGCCGCCGGCTGATTGCTCCCCATAACGCTGTTGATCGACATCCGCCTGGAGAATACGGACCTGACTCCAGTCACAGTCGAGCTCATCGGCCACCATCATCGGCAGCGAGGTTTTCACGCCCTGACCGATCTCGGGATTCTTGGAGACGATGGTGACCGTCCCGTCGGGCGCAATGGAAACGAAGGCGGAGAGCTGTGCGGGTGCCGCGCTCTTTCCCTCCATCGCCTCCCACGCTTCAGCGGGGAGAGGTATCAACGCATCGAGCGCCAGGCCGCCGCCAGCCAGTAGTGAGGCCTTGAGTATGGCGCGCCGATCGAATGTGGCGACGCTGCCTTCACGCGACACGACCGCTCTCCTCTTCCTGCATGCCCGCGGCGATGCGGATCGCACTGCGAATGCGGTTGTAGCAACCGCAGCGGCAGATATTGCCGGCCATGGCCGAGTTGATCTGATCGTCACTGGGCTGAGCTGATGCGCCGAGCAGCGCACATGCCGACATGATCTGCCCCGCCTGACAGTAACCGCACTGCATGACATCGATCTTCAGCCAGGCTTGCTGCAAGCGCGCGCCGATCGCCGTGGCGCCGATATGCTCGATCGTCTGAATCTTCGCGTGGCCGACGCTGCTCACCGGCAGTTGGCAGGAGCGCTTTGCCGCGCCATCCACGTGGACAGTGCACGCTCCGCAGAGCCCCTTGCCGCATCCAAACTTGGTACCGACCAGTCCCAGCTCATCCCGCAGCACCCACAGCAGCGGCATTTCCGACGGCACGTCTACTTGCCGAGCCGTGCCATTGATATTGAGTCGATACCGCATACGTGCACCCCTCACGGAGCGTGAGGCGCGACTATATCCCTTTCGCTACGACCGGCAAGGAGTCGCTCACTCTGCAGGCCACACCGGGAGCGCGGCCGCAAGACCGCCGTCCGGTCTTTGAGCGCCGCAGAGAGCGACGGGCGCAGCGATAGCGACGGCGTGCACTGCGCAGTCTGCGCGCATCGCCCCGTCCGACCATCATCTTCAATGGTGCGAAGTCGACGCTGATACCGGGCGCAGGACCGGCGTGCCGTTCGCGATGTCGAACACGACGCTCGTCGTCCGCGACGGACAACACAGGGGATCCGACGCGGCGTAGCGCCGGTACTCGGCCGTCAGCCGACCATCACCATCGAGATGCACCTGATCGAGAGCGCCGTCGGTACGGCTGTCCATGACGTCGGGAGACAGCGTCCCGGCGAACACGCCGTGCACGAATACGAAGCCCTGGTACTGTCGCGGACGACACATCCCGTCGTAGCCGGCGGTCCCGATGATGATGCGAACCTGCCAGCCTCCCCGAAAATCGCCGACGAGGTCCCAGCCCCGCTCCTGCAGCCGCTTGTCCTCTTCGATCTCGGCAGGGCGCGTGAGCGCTCGGCACCGGGGGTCCGCGGCGTGCTCCTGCCCGGGAGCGGCTGGGATCTCCTGTGCGGGCTCGTTCCAGGATCGGGGCTTCGCTTGATCCAGCCAGGATGCCCCGGGGGCCTGAGAGCCGCCGATCGCAGGAATGATGACCATCACTGCACTGAACGCGCAGGCGATGCGCACCCGCCTGTGGGCGCGAATCGTGTCAGCAGCTCGCATCGCGGTCACCCCTGTGCAGCTAGAGTCAGGACCTGAGTTCGATCGTCCAGGTCACCGGCGCGTCGGCGATCAGGGACGAGCGCACGCTGCAGTACTTCGTAACCGAAAGCTCGACGGCCCGCGCAACCTTCTGCGACGTCGTGCCGGGCGCGTCGATCGCAAAGTGCAGAGTGGCCGAAGCCAGGTGTCGTGGGGTCGTCGCGACCCGTCGAGCTTCCACGCGCACATGCAGCGAGCTGACCGGTGTGCGCTGTTTCTGCAGTATCGTCACGATGTCGACGGATGCGCAGGTGGCAAGCGATGCAAGCAGCACATCGAATGGACTCGGTGCACGCTTGGCATCTGCGTCGATGCGTATCGTGGGGCCCCCGGCTCGGCCGGCCTCGAATTCGCTGCCGCCGCGCCACTCGACTTCAATAGACGGATGGAGTGAGCCTTGCGAGGGTGCCGTTGACATGTGATGGCCGCCCCCGGAGGTGCTTCAAGCGTGGGCGCGCACCCAGCGGACGATGTCCGACCTTCCCATCGCGCCCGCCTGGCGGGCAACCTCACGACCCGCGCGGAACAACATGAGTGTGGGAATGCTGCGAATGCCGAAACCGCTCGCGACGCCCGGCTCGGACTCGGTGTTGATCTTAGCGAGGCGCGCCGTCGGTTCCAGCTCGCCTGCGGCTGCGGCGTATTCCGCAGCCATCATCTGGCACGGGCCACACCACGGCGCCCAGAAGTCGACGACCAGGGGGATGTCATTGCGCTCGAGGTGCCTCTCGAAGGCGGCCGCGCTGAGCTCAAGCGGGTGGCCCGAGAAGAGGTTCTGGTGGCAGTGCCCGCACTTCGGAGCTTCCTCGAGACGTGTCGCTGGAATGCGGTTTACCTGTCCGCAATGTGGACACACGATGTGCAGTGCTTCGGCCATTTTCGCGGATGTAAGGCGCGCTCGAGAGGATTTCAAGGTGTTGAGGACGCCGCTCCCAGGCGTGGGCGAACCCGATCAGAAACTCTCGCTCCACGGCCGCAGATCGAGTTCGAGCGTCCAGGCGCTGCGTTGCTGGTGGTGGAGGTCCCAGTAGGCCTCCGCGATGGCGTCGGGATTGAGCAACCCGTCCGGACCCCGCTCGTCCTTGAGCTGCGGCGCCCGCGACAGCAGCCGGTCACCCCCGATCCCGCCGTCCACCACCACGTGCCCGACATGAATGTTCTGCGGGCCATACTCGCGGGCGATACTCTGCGCCAGGTTGCGCAGTGCCGCCTTGGCTGAGGCAAACGGGGCGAACCGCGCCTTGCCGCGCAGACTCGCGGACGCCCCGGTGAAGAACAGCGAGCCGCCGCCGTGCTGCAGCAGGCGCGGTATTGCCGCCTGCGCCAGTTGAAATCCGCCGAGCGCGTGCTCGCGCCAGTGCCGCGTGAAGCGCTCCTCGCTCACCTCCAGGAACGGTGCGGGCTCGTTGCCACCGGCATTGTGCAAGGCGACCGCGAGTGGCGCGAGACGCTCCGCCGCGGCCACGAATCGGGCGGCATCTGCGGCCAGCGTCGCATCTCCGACTACGAACGAGGCGAGCGCACCGCTCTTTTTCAACTCGCGCGCGGTAGCCTCGAGCTTCTCGGGGTTGCGTCCGGCAATCGTCACCGGGTGGCCACCACTCGCGAAGCGCCTGGCAACGGCGGCACCCAACCCGTGCCATGCCCCTACCCCGACAACGAGCACGCTCGACTGCGCAGCGTCCCTCGACTTCTCGTTCATGACTTTCTCCACATGCTCGCAAGAATAGTCATCTTCAGAGGCCGATTACAGCAGCACAATGCCGAGTCTCAACCCCAACGCCACGGCCTCGGTTCGGGAGCTGACGCCGAGCTTCGTCAGGATCGAGGAGATGTGGAACTTGACCGTGTGAACCGAGATGGAGAGTCGCGCCGCAATGGTCTTGTTGCTGTCACCTGCGGCGAGCAGCCCGAGGATCTCGATCTCGCGCGGCGTGAGCGGCTCTGGCAGCTCGAGCGTCGACAAGGAATCGGCGCCGCGCAGGGCGCCTGCGGGCAGCACCGAGAGCCCGTGGAATGCGCCCGAGACCGCCGCGGCGATCTTCGCCGCGCTTGCGGCGCTGCCGACAATAGCGCGCGCTCCGGCGCGCAACGCCTGGAGTCCTTCCGCCTCCGCGTTAGGTAGCAGAGCGACCACCGGCAAGCCATTTGCGTGCGCGATGAGCTCGGGCAATTCCCCCACCCCTTCGTCGAGGCGCGCCACGACGACGGCCCGGCGGCCGCGAAGCGCGCTCTCGGCCACTCGTGCGAGGGACCGCGCCACATCCTGTAGCTCGATATCGGCCGCCGCCTGGACGAGCTCGGTAAGCTCACTCAGGCGGGCGGCGTCCGGGCAGTAGGCTATAACTCGAATGCGCGCAATAAGGTCACCCCGAGCTCGGGCGTTCACCCACCGTGAGGCGAAGCGTGATGAGGCCTCCCGCGCGCACGGCCGCGACCGTCAAGCTGGAGCCAACGCTCTCCGGTGCCAATGACCGCTGCACCTGGCGGTAATCGCGGACGGGCTCGCCGTTCCAGCCGACGATGACATCACCGAGCAGCATACCCCCGAGCGCCGCGCCGCTTTGCGGATCGACGCTCGATACCAGAAGGCCAACCCCTGTGTTGGCGAGCTTCTGCAGCCCCTCCGGCAACCGCACAGGCTGCAGGGCTATCCCGAGATAACCGCGGCTGATTCTTCCCTTTGCCACGAGTTGCTCAACGACGCGGCCGAGGGTGTCCGAGGGTATGGCGAGCAGCGCCCGGCGCGGACCGAGTACGGCCATGCCGATGAGACTGCCTTCAGGATCAAGGACTGCGCCACCCTCGGCCGCCCGCGACAGAGAGGCGTCCACGCGAACGAGGCGATCGATGCGTCCGCCGAGCTGGCTCTGCCACGCTCCTCCAACGACGGCAACGCCTCCGAAGGTAACGATTGCACCGTGTTGCGGAGAGCGTCCCACGGCGAGCGCAAGCTGACCGGGGCGCGGAGTCGCCGCTTGTCGGGCGGAGAGTCCCTCTCCGGTCACTGACACGACGCTCAATACCGCGACGTCCGTGCTGAGATCGCGGCCCAGAAGCTTTGCCTCGGATTCGCCGGCGTCGCCCGAGACCACGCGTAAAGAGGTCGGATCGTCATCGACTCGCTCGGCCGCGGTAACGACATACCCGGGACGCCAGACGATGCCACTGAGGGATCGACCGCCGCCCAGCCGGACCGCGACTATGTGCTGCGCGGAACTCGCGACCAGCTCGGCAAGCTCGTTGGAGAGATCGTTGAGTCGGGGTGCCGTGGATTCGCTCATGGTGTCAGTCCGCATCCGGGTGGTGATCGGCGCACTCTAGGAGTCGGCCATCCCACCGCCATCACCCGTTCGGCTAGGTGCTCTGATTGCCCGGATCACGATCCGCGGGGGCGCTGCCGCGCGATGACTATGAGATCAGCTCGATGCTGCTGCTGAGGAGTTCAGCGCGATCGGCACTCTGGCCAACGTGAATCTCAAACCGTCCGGGCTCGAGAACGCGATCGAAACGGGGACCCATGAAGGCGAGCTCCTGCGCCGGGAGGATCCAGCTCACCCGTTCGCGCTGACCCGGCTCGACGACGATCCTGCGTAAGCCCCTCAACTCCAGCACCGGGCGCGCGATGCTCGCGACCGGGTCGCGGAAAAAGAGAAAGAGCAGTGCCTGGCCGCGAACCGAGCTCTCGTTATGCACTGTCACCGACACTTCGAGGCATTGATCCGCCTCGAGCTGCTCCGGAGTGCAGCGCAGGTCGGATAACGTGAAGCGGCTGTAGGACAGACCGTGACCGAAGGGGAACTGCGGCGTTACGGGAACATCGAGATAAGAGCTGCTAAAGCGCTCGCCGGCCTTTGGCGGACGTCCCGATGGACGCTCGCCGTAAAACATCGGCAGCTGCCCACCGTGACGCGGCCAGGTCACCGGCAATCGACCGCTCGGATTGAATCTGCCCGTGAGAACGTCGGCGATGGCGTGACCGCTCTCCGAGCCCAGGAACCAGGTGGCAAGTACGGCGGCAGCGCGCTCGAACAGCCAGGGCAGGGTCAGTGGCCGGCCCGCGCACAGCAGCGCCACGACGGGCTTGCCGAGCTCGAGAGCCGCCTCGGCCAGCGCACGCTGACATCCCGGCAGCCCGAGATCCGCACGGCTCGCGGCTTCGCCGCTCATCTCGGCGCCTTCTCCCACACAGAGAATGATCAGCTCCGCAGCGCGGCAGCGCTCGATCGCAGCGGGGATGCCCCTTGTATCAGTTCCGCTGATCCCAACGCCCGGGAGAGTGTCGATGTTGCATCCCGGCAGGGCGTCTCTCAGTCCGGCGAGGATCGATACCGTCTTTCGACCCCGCCCCGCCGCGGCCCAGGGCCCGAGCATGTCGTCCTCCGCCGCAGCCAGCGGTCCGATGAGAGCAATGCGGCGCAGGTCGGGCGGGAGTGGCAAAACGCGCTCCCGGTGGGTCAGCAGCACGATGGCCCGCCGCGCCGCCTCACGTGCCAGCTCACGCATCGCCGCGCCTGGAGGCTCCAACGCGCCACGGCGATACGGATTATCGAAGAGGCCGAGACACTCCTTGAGTGTCAGGACGCGACGCACGCTGTCGTCGATGTCCGTCACGTTTATGAGCCCACGCTCGAGCGCCACCGGAAGCCCGCGCACGTACGCGCCGCTTGCCATGTCGACGTCAACTCCAGCGCCGAGGGCGAGAGCAGCGGCGTGGGCATCGTCCGCCGCTACCCCGTGATTGCGCAGCTCGGCGATTGCGTTGTAGTCGCTGATGACGACGCCGCGGAAGCCAAGCTCACCGCGCAGCCAGCCCTGTAACAGCGCCGCGTTGGCTGTCATCGGTACGCCCGCCACATCGGTCAAAGCAGGCATGATCGCGGCGACACCCGCCGCCACGGCGGCTGCAAACGGCGGCAGATACACCTCGTGCAGCGTGCGCTCTGCGACGTCGACCCCCGCATACTCGCGCCCAGCGGTGACTGCGCCGTAGGCGCACAGGTGCTTGGCCGTAGCGGCCACGCTCGCGGCGCAACTCAGATCTCGACCCTGGAAGCCGCGTGTCTTCGCCACCGCGTATTGCGACGCAACCCAGGGATCTTCCCCGGGACCCTCGACGATCCGCCCCCAGCGGGCGTCGCGCGCCACATCGATCATCGGCGCGAAGGTGAGCGTAATGCCGTCGTCCGCCGCCTCCGCCGCCGCGGCGCGCGCCGTGCGCTCCCACACGTCAGGATCGAACAGGCAGGCCTCGGCCAGCGGAACCGGGAAGATGGTGCGATGACCGTGTATCACGTCGAGTCCCAACAGCAACGGAATCCCGTGACGGGACTCTTCCACCGCGAGTCGCTGCAGAGCGCCCACCTCCTCGGCCCCCCAAAGGTTCAGCAGGCTCCCGATGCGTCCGGCACGAACGCCCTCTTCCACTGCGGTCGGTCCACCTGGACCGGTCACTACGCGTGTTGCCGCGGCCATGTTGAGCTGCCCGATCTTCTCCTCGAGCGACATCGCGGCGAGCAATCTTTCGATGCGTGTCATGCGGTTACCTTGCGGTAAGCTGCTCTCGGATCACCGCTGTAGGCGGCGACAGCCTGCGGCCGGTTGACGCGGAAGAAAGGATCGATATGGCGACCGAACCCTTGAGCGAACCTGCGCACCGCGCCGACGTCCCGGTCAAGGATAGCCTCTTCTCGGAAGTCCGGCGGCTGCACGCGGTTTTCTGGCGTTCGCGGGAGCGCAATCAGCTCTTGCTGCTGGGCGCGGGCCTGGTCGTGGTGGTTGCGGCAACGGCCTACATGCAGATCCAGCTCAATGCCTGGAATCGGCCGTTCTACGATGCACTGACGCACAAGGAAGTACCCGAGTTTCTCAGGCAGCTGGTGGTCTTCGCGGAGATCGCCGCGGTCCTCCTGGTACTCAACGTCGGCCAGGTGAGGCTCAATCAGACGCTGCGGGTCGTGCTGCGTCAGGGCCTGGTTCACGACCTGCTCGATGAGTGGCTCAAGCCGCTGCGCGCCTTTCGCCTGTCGCACGCAGGAGTGATCGGACAGAATCCCGATCAGCGTCTGGCTGCGGACGCGCAGCATCTCACTGATCTGGTGACCGATCTCTCCATCGGGTTGCTCCAGGCGACGCTGCTGCTGCTGTCCTTCGTCGGCGTGCTGTGGGTGCTTTCGGAGCACATGACACTTCCGCTCGGTGGCCGGCATGTGCGCGTGCACGGCTACATGGTGTGGTGTGCCCTGTTCTACGCGGCGACCGCCTCGTTCCTCAGCTGGTGGGTCGGTCGACCGCTGATTCCCCTCAACGCCGAGCGTTATGCGCGCGAGGCGGAGCTGCGCTATGCCCTGGTGCGCGTCAACGAAGAGATCGAAGGGATCACGATTTACGGTGGCGAAGCTGACGAGAAGCAGATGCTCTACGGAGTGTTCGACACCGTCCTGCAGGTCTCACGGCGCATCGTCGCTGCCCTCACGCGCCTCACCTGGGTTACCGCCGGCTATGGCTGGTTCACGATCGTTGCGCCCATCCTGGTGGCTGCGCCAAGCTATCTGTCGGGAGACATGAGCTTCGGCGAACTCATGGTGGCTGTCGGTGCATTCAACCAGGTGCAATCCTCGCTGCGCTGGTTCGTGGACAATTTCTCCCAGCTCGCGGACTGGCGCGCCACGCGGCGGCGTGTTGCCACCTTCCACCGCGCAACCGCGACCATGGATGATCTCGGTGAGTCGGGCGATCGCATCGACCTCGAGATAACGCCGGGCGACTCGATCCGCATCGACGATCTGTGTATCGCCGCCCCGGACAGCTCGTTGCACCTGAGCGAGGAGCACGTGGAGCTCAAGCCCGGTGAGCACGCGCTGATCGCGGGGGAGCACGGGTCCACCAGGGCGCTGCTGCTGCGCGCTCTGATCGGTATCTGGCCGTGGGGGCGCGGGCGGATCGCGCGCCCGGCGCGTGATTCGATGATGTTTCTGCCCGAGCGTGCCTACGTGCCGCCGGGCACGCTGCGTGCCGCGCTCGCGTATCCGCACGCGCCGGGGACTTACGACGAGGCGGCCATCACCCGCGCACTCGCCGCCGTGGGTCTTGAGCACCTGAGTCCGTCGCTCGATGTCACCGACCGCTGGGACCGCAGGCTCAATGAGGACGAGAAGCAAACGCTGGCTTTCGCGCGCGTAGTGCTGCAGCGGCCGAAGTGGCTGGTGGTGAACGGGGCGTTCGAGCAGCTCGATGCCTCCACGCGCAGCGTGGTCGAGGCGCTGTTCGCGGGTCCACTCGCCGGCATTGGCCTGATCCGCATCAGCCAGGACGGTGAGAACCCGTTCTTCACACGCAAGTTGCGTCTCGTGACGGATCCACACGGCCCGACCTTCAATCCGGCCGATCACTGCGCGATGCCTGCGACATAGGAAGGTTCTTCGATGTCAGATTCCGTCCGGTCCCGATCTCGTGTCGAAGTCCCCAGGCCCGGCCGCCGTCTCGCCGACGAGCAACTTCTCGAGCTGGTCCAGCACCAGACGTTTCGCTATTTCTGGGAGGGCGCGCACCCGGTGAGCGGTCTGGCGCTCGATCGTTGTCACCGACGCGCGGCGGACCTGGAGAGCCCGGTGGCCATCGGCGCTTCAGGCTTCGGCGCCATGGCCCTGGTCGTGGCCTGCGAGCGCGCGTGGGTGACGCGCGAGGAGGTCCTGGCGCGCTTCGCCCTGATGCTCGATTGCCTGGAAAAGGCCACCTGCTATCACGGCATGTATCCGCACTTCATGCGCGGCGACACGGGCGCCACGATCCCCTTCAGCCGCAAGGATGACGGCGCCGATCTGGTCGAGACGTCCCTTCTGTTTCAGGGACTCCTGTGTGCGCGTGCCTACTTCGACCGCGACGTGCCCGCGGAAGCGCGCTTGCGCGAGCGCATCACCTGGTTGTGGCGCGAGGCGGAGTGGAGCTGGTACACGCAGGGTGGCCGCAAGGTGCTCACCTGGCACTGGAGTCCGACCAACGGATTCGCACTCGCCCACGAGATCCGCGGCTGGAGTGAATGCCTCATCACCTACGTGCTCTCTGCCAGCTCGCCGCGCTATGCCGTGCCAGCCGAGGCTTATCACGAAGGCTGGGCGATGGGTCGCAATTTCATCAACCGTCGGACCTACGAGGGCATCGAGCTGCCCCTCGGACCGGCCTGGGGCGGCCCGCTGTTTTTCGCGCACTTTTCCTTCTGCGGTATCGATCCGCGCGGGCTGAGTGACGCGTACGCCGACTACTTGCAACAGAACCTGAGTCACACCCGCATCAACTATGCGTACTGCGTGCGCAATCCGCATGGCTATAAGGGCTATGGGCCCAACTGCTGGGGGCTCAGCGCCAGCGACAGCATCAGTGGCTATGTCGCGCATGCCCCCGATAACGATGTGGGCGTCATCACGCCCGCGGCCGCGTTGTCGAGCTTCGCCTATGCGCCGCAGGAGGCCATGGCGGCGCTGCGTCATTTCTACGAGGATCTGGGCGACAGGATCTGGGGACGCTTCGGCTTCGTCGAGGGCTTCAGCGAGCAGCATGAGTGGTATGCCGACACCTACGTCGGGATCAGCCAGGGATCGATCGTGGCCATGATCGAGAACTACCGCAGCGGGCTCCTCTGGAAGCTCTTCATGGGTATCCCGGAGATCCAGGCGGGGCTTAAGACACTCGGATTCCGCGGCCCGCATCTCGCAGCAGCGCATGTCCGCACTCGATGATTGGATTGCCGCAGAGGCCCAGTACGCAACGCAGACGATGTTGGGCGCAATCTCTGCGACCCATCTCGTCATGGAGCGCCCTGGCTTTGGACAGCGGGTGATTCCGCGACCGGGATCGATCCTCGCGTCCCCGGTGCCGGCCCACTACGATCCGGACCCCGACTACTTCTTTCACTGGTTCCGGGATTCGGCGATCGTGATCGAGGCACTGCGCGTGGCGCTCATCACGGGCTACACGGACCGTTCGGTGCTCACTCGGTTGCGGGAGTTCCTGCAGTTCAGCCGCGCGCTGCACTCTTTGAACGGCGCGGAGTTTCTCCGCCGCACCGACTTCAGGGCCCGCGTTCAGCCCGATTTCCTGCAGTATCTGCGGCCCGATGCCGAGATCGCCGCGCTGTCGGGAGCGGGCGTGCTGGCGGACGTGCGCGTGAACGCCGACGCCACGCTCGATTTCATCCGCTGGGGCCGCCCGCAGACTGACGGGCCGGCGCTGCGGGCGATCACGCTGCTGCGCTGGAGGCAGCAGTTCCCCGAACTCTGCCAGGATGCGACGCTCCGCGCCGACTTGAGCGAGGTCATCAGGGCTGACCTCGCCTTTGTACTCGCGTTCGTGCCAAGGCCATCGAACGACCTCTGGGAGGAAGAAAGCGCTTATCACTACTACACGCAACTCGTGCAGGCACAGGCACTGATCATGGGCGCCGCCTGGCTCGAGGAGACCGGACAACACGCGCGCGCCCAGCAAGGCCAGGCGGCGGCGGCCGAGGCGCTTTCACGACTCGACCTCTTCTGGAGCGACTCGAACGGGCTCTACCGCTCGCGCACCGCCCAAGAACCCGTCGCGGCGAGGAAGGATCCGGACATTGCGGTCGTCCTCGCGGTGCTGCACGCCGCGCGCGCCGGCGGCCGCCACAGCGTGCTCGACCCCAAAGCGCAGGCGACCCTCACGGCGCTCGAGGAGCTCTTCGAAGCGGAATTCGCCATCAATCGCGAACGCCCCGCAGGCCGTGGCCCCGCCCTGGGCCGCTACGCGAACGATCGCTACTACGGTGGCGGTGCGTGGTATCTCGCGACGCTCGCCGCTGCGGAATTCTATTTCAGGCTGGCGGCGGCGCTCGGTAGCGGCGCGAGGATGCCGGTCACGCCGGAGAATCTGCGCTTTCGCCAGCGCCTCGGGCCGGATGCACCCGTGGGCGGCGATGGGAGCCTGATGCGGCTCGCCCTGGAGCGCGGCGATGCGATCATGCGCACCGTGCAGGCGTTCACACCCGCGGACGGTGAGCTCTCGGAGCAGTTCGATCCGACGAGCGGCGCACAGACCTCGGCGAAGCACCTGTCATGGAGCTATGCCGCTTTCATCACCGCGGCGGCATGCCGGGCACAGGCCTGCCATTCCATGAAAGCTGCAGGCCGCGCAACGAATCCGGCAGGGTCGGCGTGACGATACGCGTGCCGAAGCGCCGGCGCACGCCGAGGGCGTGGCCGACGAGCACGTTCACGTAAACGCCGGGCCCGCTCGAGTAGATGCGCCAGCCGCCATCAACCGCAATCGTCCGCTCGCTGACCCGCGTCCACTCGGCGCTCGCCTGATAGCGGTCGCAAAAAGCGGCGTCGCTGCTGCTGAAGTAGGCATTGCACTGCCGCAATGACGCTTCGGGGAGGCGGTTCGCCAGCGCGACCGGGTTGACCCGCAGCAGGGCGTCCCACATGTCCGGCGCTTCACCGAGGACGGCCATCGCCTGCGCGTGGCGCAGATGGGCGTGCGTGTACATGAGCCCGATTTCGCGACCGAAGAATGCCGCTGATTCGGCGCGCTGAAACAGTACCTGCGGGCCACCGTGGTAGGCGATTGGCCGGTCCATCAGACGTACGCCATCGGGAAAGCGCAGATGTCTGCGGATGATTTCGAGGTGGTGCCGCGCCTGCTCCGGCGTGAAGAGCCCACCGAGCATGGCCTGCGTCATCGGCAACAGCGAATAGCGGACTCCCGTGCGACGGTCAGCCGGATGGAACAGAAGCTCGGGCAAACCGCCGGCGGGGGTAAACACGCCGTAGCCGGCCACCGTGCCATCACGGATCAGGAGACGATTGAAATCCTCGCGCATCGCCCTGGCGAGTCGCTCCTCGGCCGAGCCGTCGCTGCGTCGCGCGCGTCGCAGGACCTCGGCATATCGGCACAGCTGCTCGTAGAGCAGCGCGACGGTCCAGCTGCTCACCATCCAGTCGCGCTTCGCGGGGTCGACCGGCTGGAGCGAATCGTTCCAGTCACCGTTCCCGTAGCGAATCAGATGAGTGCCGGGAATGAAGCGCTCTCGCACCGTGGCGATCAGCTTCTCGACGTGGGCCGTAACGGGATCCGCCTCGGCGGTCTTTTCCAGGTCGTCCTCGCGCCGCCAGGGCACCCGCTCGCCCAGGAAGGCGAAGTCGCCGGCGACCTCCACATAGTCGCAAAGAGCCTTGAGCGGCCAGACGATCACATCCCCGTGCGACTCGCGGCTCTGGATCGCCGAGTACGGCTCGAGCATGAACCACTGTGGCCAGTCGCCGCGCTGCACGTACTGCTGGGCGAAAAGGATGCGCAGCAGCTCGCTCGCCGGCTGGTCGTGCTCCAGCGTCAGGAACAACTCGAGCGGCCCCTGGCAGACGTCACGCGTTCCCCAGGCGCCCCCGTTATATTGCTCGAGTCCGTGCGGCACGCTCACGTGCACCAGCGCGTCATGCACCAGCCAGGGGAGGATCGTGTTGACCGCGTTGACCTCTGCTGCAGCGGGCGAACTCTCGATGTCCGGCTTGCCGATGTCCGGCCCCGCGATGCGGATATCGCGCGTGACGTCGCGCCAGTGGCCCAGCGAGCCTGCCCGCAGAGTCGCCTCATCGACCCGAGCGGCAAACTTCGAGGCGAGTTGTTCCGCGCGCGCCGGATCGGTGAGCGATCCTACTACCGCAAACGTGAATTCCCGCGTCATCAGTGTCTGCAGCGCCGCGTAGGCGCCGCTGCGACGTTTACCATCGGCGTAGAGAAGCTCGTCAGCGCCGATTTTCTCGATGCTCTCGGGGGTACTGGTCACGAGGTGATAGACCGCGTGCGGATAGCGCCGGCTCCACAGGCCGTCCGGCTCCGGCCGGAAACTGAATCGCTTGCGCCTTGCATCGATCTGCCAGGGCGCCGCATGTGCGTACTCCTGCTCACCGAGGACTAGATGGCCGAAAACGAGAAACCGGCAGGGCGGGCCGTCGACGGCTACGCGCCACTGCACGGCGGACTCGTCGCCGGAAACCGCCACCGCCACCGTGACCGTCCGGGCAGCCAGCCGGTAGATCCAGCGGCAGTCGCTCAGCCCCATCTCGAAGGCAGAGGGCACGGTGAGCAATCGCCAGCCCGTACCGGCATCCACCAGCATGCGCAGCCCGCTGCCGCGGGTCATGTTGTAGGGATCGCGCGAGATGGAGAAGAGTCGGTGAAATGAGGTATTGCCGATCGTCAGCTGCGCGCCAAACACACCGTGCATCCAGCAGGTGAGGCACAGCGTCGTATCGTGGGGCAGCATCTCTTTGCCGCTCATCAGTATTGCGCCGTGACGGCGCAGCACGCTGCGCTCCTTCTCGCGCAAAACGATATGGCGGCTGCAGGCCTCCCCCGGTGCAAAGAAAGACAGCAGGCGGGCACCGGGCTTCTCACGATGCATCTGCTGCGGAAACCGCTCTCCTATGCTCTTCTCATCCAGCGGATCGGCCACCGCGCACGGTGCAGTCTGCAGAGCACTGCGTGTCGGCGACGCGAAGGAGATTGCGACGCGAGGCTGGGCGAGACCGTTTCCTGCGGCGCGGTCGATGAGCGCAAGATCAGCCTCACTGGACGCGGCCGGGTGATCGGCCTGGTAGATGCCGAAGAAGCTCCAGGATGTCGTCGCGCCAGGTGCCAGCGTCACCTGCGGCGACTGCAGCGCCGCGCAAGCCGTCTCGTACTGCATGCGGATCGACGGCAGGTTGGTCGCGAAGGGGATCGCGAAGTCATCGCCGTCGCGGTGCGCGGGTCCCATCACCTGCCGCAGGTCGGTCGCAAAGCCGACCGCCCCCTCGACACAGCCGTGCGCCACCCAGGGGTAGCGCCCACCTTGCGGCAAATTCTGCCGCGACAGGAGGACGTGGCCCATTCGGGGGTGGCCAGCGACGTATTGGTCGAGATACTGGCTCGCATAGGCCTCGTTATTCATGAGGAACCCGGGTTCACCCAGGCCGAGGTCCTGGATGAGGATCAGGTCGCACCGCACGGGGTCCGCGCGGGTGTTGTGCACATCCGTTCGCCACACCCAAACATTCTGCTCGGCGCGCAAGTGCAGGCTGACTTCATGGCGAAGTCCATCGCTGTCCCCGCGCCAGACGAAGCGGTCGTCCGTGACGCCGAGCTGGCAGCGCGCCCTCGCGCCAGCGACCGTCAGGTTCGTCGGTGAGCTGCCGCCAACGCGCAGGCACACACTTCCCATGCCGCCGGCGAGCGGTGAGCCGAGCACCTGGTTGATCATGATGCGGCGCTGTTCCTCGACGTGCTCGATCGCGAAGAGCGCGCCATTCGGCAGCAGGCTGATTGCAAGCCCGGAGACGTTGCCGATGCGCCTGAGATCGAGCTCGGCGCGGTGCGGCGTGGTCAGGTGCTGGCAGCGGTCGGAGGTTGGATCTTCAGCTCCCACGACGGGAGCCTAGTACCTCGGGTGGCCGGCGTAAATTGTCAAGACTGAAGTGACCTGACGCGGCGCCGTGCGCGCCACCAGTGCACGATGCGGCGATCGATCGTGGGGCGACGCGACCTCACCGGGCGGCGTACCTCACTCAGGCGATATCCTGCATCCCGCGAACACCAGGTCGCCGCACCCACGTAAACGGCAAACAGCGCGCCGGCAACATAGAAGGAGGCTTCGCTCATTCGCCCTCCAGGGCCACACACAGCGGAAGAAGCTTAGTGCGGGCCCCGTCGGGGCCGTGTTAAGAAAATCGCACCCGCGCTGGGCCTCGAAAACCACAGGACCCGGACGGCCCCTACGCCCGTGCGCGAGGCTCCGCTGCGGGCTCAGGAAAGCGAAACGCCGAGGAGCGAGCCGATTCCGTAAGTGACCGAAGCAGCCACACACCCAAAGACGGCCTGACGTACCGCGGAGAACCACGGGCTTCGGCCGTTGAACAGCGACGTGAGAAGCCCGATGGCGCAGAGCGCGGCGGCGCTCAGCCCGACGCTGACGGCGATCGCCTGCATCCCCCGCAGCCATATGAAGGGCAGGATCGGGAAGATCGCCCCCGCCGAAAAGAGCGCGAACGAAGTGATGGCTGCTGCCAGCGGATTACCACCGAGCTCCGCAGGGTCGATGCCGAGCTCCTCGCGGGCTAGCGTGTCGAGTGCGGCATTCTTGTCGCTCATGATCTCGGCGGCGACGCGCTCGGCGTCCGCCTTCGGCAGCCCCTTGGCCTGATAGATGAGCGACAGCTCGTGCTGCTCCGCCTGCGGCGTCTGTTCGATCTCCTCGGCCTCCCTTGAGATCTGCGTCGCGGCGAGCTCGCGCGCGTTGGTCACGGAGAGCCACTCCCCGAGCGCCATCGAGCAGGCACCGGCCACGAGTCCGGCGAAGCCGGTGAGCAGGATGATCCGGTTGCCGGTACCCGCACCCGCAATGCCCATCACCAGGCAGAAGTTCGAGACCAGACCGTCATTGGCGCCGAGCACCGCCGCACGCAGATTGTTGACCGATGCGCCGCGGTGCCAGGGCTCGGCGCGCGCAATGTCAGGTCCTGTCACGGCACCACGCGCCGGCGCGCGCGCCATCTCCTGGACTACCGCCGCATGCCCGCGCTCCTCCGCCGAGATCGAGCGCGCGTCCGTCTGGCGCGCGTACTTGTTGCGGTCGGAGAACTCGGCGGCTGCGATGGTTGGCATCACGAAGGCGGGGCCAAAGCGCTGTGCCAGTTTCCCCAGGAGCCGCGTGCGAAAACTCGGAACGTACCGCTCTTCCTTGAGGCCGGCTGCGGCGAGCTTCGCACGCCAGATGCCGGCGTGCTTCGCCTCCGCCTGCGCCAGCTGCAGAAAGAGATCCTTGCGGATCGGGTCGGGTTCGGCCGCGGCGAGCGTTGTATAGAGAGTGGCCCCGTCGAGCTCATCGCGCAGATTGTCGCGATACCGCTCGATGTCGTCGCTCGCCATGCACGGTCCTCACCCTCGTCATGACATGGACTCCCCCTGCTGCTCTTACGGCATCGGTTGTGCCAGATTGAAGACTTGCGGGTCGTTCAATCACAGAGCAGGAGGAGTCGCGATGAAGTTTACTCGCTGCGGGCTGGACATTGCGAAGCAGGTCTTTCAGGTGCACGGCGTGAATGAGCATGGGGGAGCCCTGCACGCAGCTCAGGTGCTCGCGTACCTGGAACCCGAGCTTTGAGTGAAGCGCCAGTGATCGACGGTGGTAGCCGGCCTGCACGAGCCGAACCCCGGCAGGCCCTTTCCGCTCCGCGCGAGCGCAGTGCGCATCAACCGCTCACCCAGGCCGTGGTTCTGCACTGCGGGATCCACCGTGATCGGCCCCAGGCCCCAGATCGCACCACGTTCATCAACGACGTTGCTGCCAACGACCTTGCCGTCGAGCTCCGCTACGATCACGTTGAACCCTGGGTGCCCGAGCAACATCGCCATCAGTCCGGCCGCGACTTCGGCATTGGGAAAATCCGGAGCGAAGTTGTGAGCGTTTGCGATTGCGGTAAATGCCTGGTAGCAGATGCGGCCGCACTCGGATGCATCACTCGCCTGCGCCGGGCGCACCGTGATGTTCTTCATCGTGCCGTCCCCCGTGATGCTGGCGGTGAGGCGGCCCTGCAAGCGTTCGCGGCAGCGAGCCGGCAGCCGCGCCGACGCTCGTGATTGCTGAGCCCGGTCACGCCTTGGTTTTGTGTTGTATACCTTCGCGCCTTGGCTATCATTGATCTCGATCGGCCGAAATTGCCGATCTCAATCTTATCGCCCAGGCTACGGCCTGGCTTTCCAATCGTCGCCGGCGGGAGCATATAACATGAGTGATCCGAGGACTCCGTTTCTTACCGACGTAAAGACGCTGCGTGACCGCGCCCGACAGAATCTCGGCCATGGCGCAGTGACCTCGACTTACGCGGCTGACGTCAACAAGACGATCGAGATACTGCAGAGCGTGCTCGCGACGGAGATCGTGTGCGTGCTGCGCTACACGATGCATTCGATCGCCGCGACCGGACTTGCGAGCGAAAGCGTGAAGGCGGAGTTCGCGGAACATGCCAAGGAGGAGCGGGAGCACGTGGACGCCGTTGCCGAGCGCATCAACCAGCTCGGCGGCCGGCCGAACTTCAATCCCGAAGGCCTGACGACCCGCTCGGCGAGCCAGTACGTCGAGGGCGAGAACCTGGTGGACATGATCAAGGAGAATCTGATCGCCGAACGGATCGCGATCGATCATTATCGTGAGCTGATCCGGTATTTCGGCGACAAGGACCCGGGCACGCGCGTCATGCTGGAAGGCATACTGGTCGTGGAGGAAGAGCACGCCAACGACATGCATGACCTGCTCGTCGCCCACGAGGGCCGTCCGATGCTCGAGCGCTGAGCGCGCTCGGGTAGCGGCGCGGCCCAGGCAGCTTCACGACTTCGCTTTCACGACCTCGCCGTGGCCGCCACTGCCGGCCGGCGCTTGAAGAGGTTGCGCAACGGTGTCGCGGCGCTGGAGTAGCCCTCCCACGGCTTCGACTTCGCGAGCAGGGCCGGCGCAGTCTTGACCGTGTAGCGGGTCGGATCAAGACCCTTCCTGACCTGCGCCCACGTGAGCGGCATCGAGACGGGCGCGAGCGGCCGTGCGCGCGGGGAAAGCGGCGCGACCGCCGTCGCCATGCGATCGTTGCGCAGGTAGTCGAGGAAGATTCGCCCTGAGCGCTCCTTCTTCGCCATCGTCGTGAGATAGCTCTGCGGGTCGTCGGCGGCCATGCGTACGCAGACCTCGCGCGCGAAACCCTTGGCTTGAGCCCAGCCGTCCCGGTCCGTTCTCGATGGCGCGAGCGGCGTTACCACGTGGATGCCCTTGCCTCCGGTCGTCTTGCAGAAGGCGGCGAGTCCCGACACCTCCAGTCGCTCTCTGAGCTCGAGCGCCGCCACGACGACACGGTCGAAGGCGACATCGGGAGCGGGATCGAGATCGAAGACGAGCCGCCCCGGAACCTCCGGGCGCCCCGGGGCGCAGTTCCAGGGATGCAGTTCCAGTGCGGCGATCTGCGCCATGGCGGCGAGCGCCTCCACCCGGTCGATCTCCAGGTACGGGTTGCGATCCCCGGGGACCTTGACGAGGTTCACCAGCTGCGACATGCCGCGCATCGCGTGTCGCTGAAAGAACTGCTCACCCCCGATGCCGTCGGGCGCGCGCACTATGGAGCAGGGACGTCCGCGGATATGCTCGATCAACCACGTGCCGACGGACTCGAAGTACCTGGCCAGGTCCAATTTGGTAATGGCGTTCTGGCCGCCCGTCGCCGGCCAAAGCACCTTGTCCGGATGGGAAATCGACACGCCGAGGACGCGGGCCGGCGCTGCGGTCGCGGGCGTCATGTGCGCTGCGCGCCGCGGCCACGTGAGCGGCGCGATCGAGCGCCGCTCGAGAGCCCCGACACCCTGGCGCCCTTGAGCATGAAGGGGCGTGCTTTGCGCCCCGTTCCCGCCGCGATTTGTGCCATGGACCGGCCGGAGGCCACCGAGCGATCGTCCGCCGGCGCCGCGTCGGCCTCACCCGCGTGCGCGAAGTTGTCGTGCCGCTTGATCAGGAGCCAGTTGATGCGCTTGCTGTTGTACCTGTCAGTGCGTAAGCGCACGAGCACCCAACCCCCGTTGAGACGCGCGCCGTGCAGCTTGAAGGTCAGTTCGCCCTTGCTCAGCATCTCCTCGGGCGAACGCGATCCGTCGGGCTCCCAGTAGCCCCGATCCCAAAGCTGCACCGTACCCCCTCCATATTCCCCCTTGGGTATGGTGCCCTCGAAGTCTCCGTAATCGAGCGGATGATCCTCGACCTCGACCGCGAGGCGCTTGACACCGGGGTCGAGCGAAGGCCCTTTCGTCACCGCCCAGGATTTGAAAACCCCGTCGAGTTCCAGGCGCAGGTCGTAATGCAGCCGCCGCGCCGCATGCTTCTGGACCACGAAGCGCAAGCGCGCGGAGTCGCTCACTTTCAGCCGCCCGCTCGGCTCAGCGGTCTTGCTGAAGTCCCGCTTGGCTCGATAGCGCGCGAGGTTTTTTGCCTTCACCCGGCCTCCACACATGGCTGCAACCTGAGGCTGCGCTCAATTCTATGCGCGCGGCGCGGAACCTAACACCTCGACTAGAAGTCGCAGCCCTGCGTGCCGCGCATCTATGCTGGACGGCGTGCAACAGACCTGAGCGCTCACGCTGACGTCTGCGCTCGCGACCGTCGCGTCGCGCCTTCTGGCTGCAGGGCATGGTGGGTGGCATCAAGGCGCAGTACGACTGGATCAAGGCATTTTCCGAAACCGACTTCACCAAGGATCTGCGGGAGATCGGCATACCGGTGCTGGTGCTGCACGGCGATGCCGACCAGATCGTCCCGATCGACGATTCGGCGCGCAAGTCAGTGAAGCTGCTGAAGCAAGGTACGCTCAAAGTTGTACCGGGTGCGCCCCATGGGATGTGCACCACGCTGGCAGAGCAGACCAATCGCGAGCTGCTCGGGTTCATCAAGGCATGAGAGAACGCGTGGAACCGGTTTCGTAGCGGCACTAGGCAGTCGGGGCGTTTGCGCGGAGCAGCCGGTGGCAGCAGAGCGCAGCCCGGCAAACGCCCCCGGTTCGCCTGCGAAGCCCGTCACTGAATCAGAAATTGTCAGGTGATGATGTTAAGTCGACCTTGGCAAACGGGCTGAATTGCGAAAACTGCCTGCATGTCGCACGCACTGCCCGCCGAACTGCCGCTCGCGCTGATCGAACGTCTGCGCGCCGAGGGCGTCGCCACGCTCGAGGAGTGGGTCGCGCTCGGCCGGCGTCGCCGACAGATCTTCGGTATCACACGGGCTGTGGTCGACCAACTCGATGCGCTCGCCAAGGCCGCCCTGAAAGGCAAATTCTGAAACCCCGCTCGCGAGGCAGCCCTGCAGCAACCGCCGCATGCGGTCCCAACTCGGTGCCGGAGAGCGAAACGCCACCATCGTGCGCGGTGCGTGCGACAGCGCGGTGCGGCCGGTGCGGCGCGCAACGCAGCGGGTGTGAAGTCCGCTACTGCGGATTGATCTGCCCGGATTTCTCGAACGGAATCGGTGGCATGAAGCGGATGTCGGGATCGACCTTGCCGGAGAGACGATAGGTCGGCAGCTCCTTGCCCTGCACGACGCGCAGCAGCAGATTTGGCATGCTGCTCGCGAGGTTGGTCGTAACGATCATGTCGAAGTCCCCATCCCCGTTGGCCGGGATGGTGAACGGCGCGCTGCTCTCGCCGTGACCGACGTCGACGCCGCTCACCTCGAGCGTGCAGGTCACCGACTTGATCGGCAACGGCCGGTCGTTGGGGTTCTGCACGTGCAGGTGCACCTTGAAGCGCTGCTCGAGGACCTGCGCATCCGCGAGCTCGACCGCCGTGGGCGTGATCTGCGGCGCCTTAAAGTTCACCGCGGCACAAGCGGCGAGGAGCAGCGCGAGGCCCGACGGCACGGCATGGCGCCCGAGCGACGGGCGGCGCTTTGCTGCGATCATCCGCGACATGCCCGACCTGCTACGGGATCTGCAGCGTCATTTCGTACCTGGGCGCGGTTCGCAAGGTCACCGTGGCCGGCCGGCAGCTCATCCCGGCGAGACTGAAGCGCACCGTCTTCGTGTAGTTCTGTTTCGCGACATCGTTCCATTGGCTGTCGATCACTTCTACCGCGATCTGGTGCAGGTTGCCACCGTCGGGCGCGCTCTGGCACTCGCCCCACTGCACGGAGAACTGGTGATCGGGGTTCGAACCACCGTAGAGCATGGTGACGACGAGCTCGTCGGTCTTCGGATCGTAGTGCGCTCCGGAGAACGTATCCGACCAGACAGGGGACGTCGCGAGGAGGCACCCTGCCGCCAGGGCGCGCCCAGGTCGAGTTGCGCGAGACCGGCTGCCGAGCGAGTCGCGGGGGGACGCGCGGGCCGGCATGTTGCCCGGCCGACGCACTGTGCCGTGTCCGAAGGTCGTGGACTCTGCTCTCGCCATTGGGCTCCCGAAACGTCCGCGACCATTGTACGCAATATATTGCCGGCAGTGCCGCTAGTGCTCAGCGATCGGGTGAGCGCACAATCATCGCTGGCCATGTACGGAGACACTGGACAATGAAGTCCCTCGGCCGGAAACCTGACGGTGCGCGACTCGAGCGCATCAGGACCTCGCCCCAATGGGCGGGCGAGCGTTTCCGCAATCTCCACCCGATCATTCCCGGCCTGCGCGACCCCAACGTGCCGATGCCGACGCTCACGGAGTTTCTCTGTGGTGGCGAGCGGCGCGTGCCTCCTGCGCCACTCCCCTCGCTGAGCCCGCGCGACGAGTGGGTTAAGACGCCCGGCAGCGGGCTGCGGGCGACCTGGCTCGGCCACTCGACGGTCCTCATCGAGATGGACGGGTATCGCGTGCTCACCGACCCGGTGTGGGGGACGCGCGCCTCACCGTCCCGACTCATTGGACCCAAACGCTTCCAACCGGTGCCGGTCGCGCTGCGGTCCCTGCCGCCGATCGATCTGGTGATCGTCTCGCACGATCACTACGATCACCTCGACTATCCGACGATCCGCGAGCTCGTCAAGCGCGGCACGCTGTTCCTGACGTCACTCGGTGTCGGGGCCCACCTCGAAGGCTGGGGCGCACGGCCCGAGAGCATCATCGAGCTCGACTGGTGGGAGAGTCATACGGTCGCCAACACCGGGCTCACCGTGACTGCTGCACCGTCGCAGCACTTCTCCGGGCGCACCTCCAAGAGCCGCAACACGACGCTCTGGTCCTCGTTCGTCATCCGCTCGCCGCGACATGCGGTCTTCTTCAGCGGTGACACCGGACTCACCACCGAGTACCAGGTAATTCGCGAGCGCCTCGGGCCGTTCGACCTGGTGATGCTCGAGGTGGGCGCGTTTCATCCCGCCTGGGGCGATATGCACCTCGGGCCGGAAAATGCGCTCAAGGCGCTCGCATTGCTCGGCGGCGCGCCGTTTCTTCCCATCCACTGGGGGACGTTCGCGCTCGGGATGCATGCCTGGGATCAGCCCGCGGAGACCTTGCTGGCCCTGAGCGAGGGCGCCAACGTGCAGCTGCTCATGCCACGGCTCGGTGAGCCCGTCGAGCCCTCACGGGCAGAGCGCGCCGTCCCCTGGTGGCGCATGAGCGCCGCGGCGAGCCCGGCGGCCAAGGCGGACACCTCCGGGGCGATTACTCTGCCGCGCACGGTTCCCTGGCCGCTCGACTGAGGCTTCAGGCACCCTCCCCGAGGGTCATAAGCGCGAACTCCTCGAAGAGAATCTGCGCCGCCAGCTGCACCGTGTTGGTTGTCGGATCGTATTGCGGTGCCACCTCGACCACATCCGCTCCGGCAATGTCGAGCCCGCGCAGTCCGCGCAGCAGCGCCAGCCCTTCGCGCGCCTCGAGGCCGCCCGCCTCCGGCGTGCCCGTGCCGGGAGCGTACACCGGGTCGAAACCGTCGACGTCGACCGAGATGTAGACGGGCCCATCGCCAACCACGGCGCGTGCCTTGTCGATGACCGCCGCCAGACCCATGCTCATGAAATCCTCCATGTAGATCACGGTCATTCCCGAAGCGTGCGAGAACTCCCAGAACATGTTCGATGAGCCGCGGATGCCGATCTGGATCGTCCGGTCAGGGTCCAGCACGCCGTCGAGGACCGCCAGGCGAAACGGTCCGCCATGGTGGAACTTCGTGCAGTCGTAGGCCCCCATGGTGTCGCAGTGCGCATCGATGTGCACCAGGCCGAGCGGTGTGTCCTTACCGAGGGCCTTGAGGATCGGATAGGTGATCGAATGATCACCGCCGACCGACAGCGGACGCACGCTGCGCGCCTTGAGCGAGAGATAGTACCGCTCGATGTCCTCGAGGGATTGCTCGAGGCTGTAGCGGCTGCGAAACGGTACGTCGCCGACATCCGCCGCACGGGCCCGGCTCTTCGGCACGCCGCGCAACGTCGGATGATACGGCCCGATGCGCTCGATGGTGCGCACGGCGCGTGGGCCGAAGCGCGCGCCGCTGCGATTGGAGACCCCGAGGTCCATCGGCACGCCGACGAGGGCAATATCAAGATCGCTGGCATCCGGCGCGTAGGGCAGGCCGAGAAACGTCGCCACGCCCGCATACGGCAGCGAGCGCCGGCCGTCCGGAGACTTCACCTCGCGGGCGGCGCGGGTCAGCACCGGATCATCGCCATCGAACGCGTCGCGATCGGCGTAGCGTGCGCGCAGGCGTCGCAGTTTTTCCTGGTCCATTGTCGTTCTACCTCGAGCCCTTTCCACCGCGGCTGAATGGGGGCTAATGTATTACGCGCCATCCACGAAGTGAATGTGGAGGCAAGGGGATCAACGATGAAGCGATCCATCCTGGCGTTCTTGGTGGCGCTCGTCGCGTGGGCACTGATCGTTTCGATTCTCGATCGCGGCCTGCGAGTCGCTCTGGATGGGTATGCGGCGGCCGAGCCGTCGATGCACTTCACCGTCTCCATGATGGTGGCGCGCCTCGCGATGGCCGCCATTACCTCCTTGCTTGCCGGCGCCGTCGCGGGCTGGATCGCGCCACGCAGCACCGCAGCGCCGGCGGTGCTCGGTGCCGTGCTGCTCATCGCATTCATCCCGACGCACGTGAAGCTCTGGCCGCTCTTCCCGGTCTGGTACCACCTCACCTTTCTTCTCACGCTGCTGCCTCTGGTCGTGCTCGGCGCACGTCTCGCGCAGGCGTTGCCGCGGACTCCGGCCGTCGCTGTGAAATGAACAACCGCCGGCCGCCGGCCGCCCTCGTCGTCGCCGCAGATACGGCGTGCGGGCGCTGAGCGTACTCCGTGTGCGGCCCTTCAGCCGCGTGCCAGCGCGGGCCGGCGTCGGCCGACTCCCGTGGCCTGCTCGAACGCGTAAGCCATCTCGAGCACGCGACGATCGTCGCGCCAGCGTCCGGTAATCTGGATTCCGACCGGCAGACCCCCGGGCGTGAAGCCTGCGGGCATCGAGATGGCCGGCGCCCAGGTGGTAGTGATCCAGTAGGCGGACTTCATCCAGCCGATGTAGTGATCCATCGGAACGCCGGCCACGCTCGCCGGCCAGTCGAGCTCAACGTCGAAGGGCACCACCTGGTTCACGGCGGACACGAGGAACTCGTGGCGCTCGTTGAAGCGACGCATGCGCTCGAGCAGGGCGGCGTGCGCCTTGAAGGCCGTGGCGAGCGCCGTTGAGGTCACGCGGCCGCCCGCCTCGATCTCCTCGACCGCTTCGGGCTTGAGATCGGCACGATGGGTCTCGAGCAGCGGCCCGAGCTCGGTCCACGAACGCCACCTGCGCAGCGTGAGAAAGATCGCATCCGCGTCTGACAGGTCAGGTGCCGCCTCCTCGACCACACAGCCGAGATCCTCGAGGACCGCGCGCTGCGCCTCGACCACCTCGCGCACCGCCGCCTCAAGCGGCAGGCAGCCCAGATCCGGCGACCAGGCGATCCGCACGCCGCGCATCTCGTGGGCGAGTGGTTCCAACAGGCGCGCCGGCTGCGAGGGATAGCAGCCTGGGTCGCGCAGATCCTCGCCCGCCATCACACCGAGGAGCAGCGCAGCGTCGGAGACGGTCCGCGCGAGCGGCCCCTTGACGACGAATCCGAGGAACGGCATCGACGATGGCGCTGCCGGCACGAGACCGACCGACGGGCGGAAACCAACGATGTTGTTGAAGTTCCCCGGATTACGCAGCGATCCGCCGAGGTCGCTGCCGTCCGCGAGCGGCAGCATGCCGGTCGCGACTGCAGCGGCCGCACCGCCGCTCGAGCCGCCGGCGCTTTTCGTCAGGTCGTAAGGGTTGCGCGTCGCGCCGTAGACACGGTTATAGGTATGCGAGCCCATGCCGAACTCGGGGACGTTGGTTTTACCGATCGGGATCACACCGGCGCCCCGCAACCGCTCGACCAGTACGGTGTCCGCGATCGGACGGTAGTCGCGAAAGATCGGCGACCCGAACGTGCAGGTGAGCCCGACCGCCTCCTCGACGTCCTTGAACGCCCAGGGCATGCCGGCGAGTGCGCCGAGTCTCCCGCCGCGCGCGCGGAGCTCGTCGGCGGCCGCAGCGAGCCTGAGGCACTCCTCGTCGGGAAGCTTGCCGACGATCGCGTTGATTTTTGGGTTGACAGCCCGGATGCGCGCCAGGTGCGCCGCCATGAGCTCGCGCGCCGAGACCTTGCGCTGCGCAAGCAGCCGCAGTGTCTCGCGGGCTTCGCTGAGGCAGAGATCCATCGCCGCCCCACTCGCCTCGGAATGCTCCTGATCAAAGCCCATCAGCGCCCGAAAGCCACGACCGCCTGAGGTGCCCGAATATACGTGATCGAAGGGGAACGCGCCGCCGCGCAGTCACGCCGTCAGTGGGGCTGCGGGGCAGCGCCGTCATGGCAGGTGATGAGGTCGACATTCACCGCCACGACCTCGGTCCTATGCTGGCCCTCGGCGGTGTCGAAGTACTGGCGGTCCACGGCGATCGAGCGGCCGGTGTGGGCGAACACGCTGTAGTCGACCAGCTTGACCTCCGAGCGGGCCACGCCATCCTCGGTCTTCCAATGGACCCGGTAACGGATCAGACCATGGCAACCCCTGGCGGAACAGCGCTCGCCGTTGATGCCGAAGGCGATGCGGAACTCGTCCTTACTCATACGCATGACGAGCGGGCTCTGTGTCAGGGAGACCCGCGGCTCGGACGCCGGCGCGCTCGCTGCCGTGGCCGAGACGGCGATACCGGCGAGGATGAGGCAGTGGGCTTTTGCGTTCATGGCGCACGATGAACCTTGCCGAAATGACGGGGCGCACGGTAAGCGGCTGACTGCCGGGTGGACAAACGATCAATAGTTGAGCCTGCGCCAAATTCCTCTCATGCGTGTTCCGGCGGCAACGCCAGCAGCAAGTGCTCCGCCAGCGGCAAATGCTCCGTCCGCGCCGGGTGATGCGCTAAGATGGTGCGCGCAGCCGGGCGATGCGCCGCAAGCCTGCGGCGTCCGGCGTTTGCGTGAGGAGGCTCCGTGAGAAGCGGCACGCGCGCGGTTCTTTTTCTTCTGTCGGTGAGCCCTTCCTGGGCCATCGCTGCTACCGATGCGCCGACCAACGGTGCCTGGCAGGCGCTGCGCCCTCAGCTCTATGGGACGCGCGACATCAGCGAGTCCGGCGACCAGTTGATGAGCGTCGATGCGCCCGCGAGCACCCCCGACCCATCCGCAACTCCGGTGGCCGTGCACTTTGGCCGGGAGCTCGTCGGGCGGGTGCATGAGGTGCGCGTGATCATCGACAACAATCCATCGCCCCTGGTCGCGACCATGGATCTGCGACCGGGCCTGGCCGTCGATGAGATCGATCTGCGCGTACGCATCGACCGTTTCACGTCAGTACGCGCGATTGCCGAGACCGACAGCGGTCGGCTCGAGATGCGTAGTGCCTGGGTCAACGCGAGCGGCGGCTGCTCAACCCCTCCGAGTGCAGCCCAGGGCGGCGTACTCGGCCAGATTCGCTTCCACCCCTCCTCCGACGACCGCGCGCTGCAGATCAGCATCCGCCATCCGAACAACTCGGGATTTCAGGTCGATCCGCGCACCGGCGACATGATTCCGCCGCACTTCATATCGCACATTCGACTCTCCGTCGGCGGTCAGACACTGTTCGAGGCGGAGACCGGCATCTCACTCAGCGAGAATCCCAGCCTACGCATCGTCGCGCGCGAGCCGCTCCCGGCACCGCTCACCGTCGAAGCCCTGGACGTGCCGACACAGTCGCGGTTTGCCGCAACGTGGCAGGGCCAGGCCGCGGGAACACACTGAGGGCAGCGCGCTGCATGAAGTGGCGAGCGGCGTGCGGCGCGTTCGCGGCGCTGCTGGGCTTTGCCTTGGGGCCGGCGGCCCGATGCGCCACTTTCTCCCTCCCCGTCGAGGAAGTTGCGCGGGGGTTGTTCGTACACGTCGGGCAGCCGCTCGCCCTCGATGCCCCCGGCCACGACGACATCGCCAACATCGGCTTCATCGTCGGAACACGCTGCGTCGCCGTGATCGACACCGGTGGCTCGGTGCGCATCGGTCGCGCACTGCGCTCGGCGGTCGCCGAGCATACGCGCCTGCCGGTGTGCTACGTCATCAACACCCACGTGCACGTCGATCACCTGCTCGGCAATGCCGCATTCACGGGCGCTCACGTTCAGTTTGTCGGACATGCACTCCTCGGCGACGCGTTGAGTCGCAGTCGCGAGTTTTTCCTCAACAACTACGCTGGCGACCTGGAGGCGCCCGCGACGGCTGCGCAGATCGTCGGGCCTGACCGCAGCGTGCCCCAGGGCGGCGAACTCGAGCTCGATCTCGGGGCCCGGCCGCTGCGCCTGCACGCCTGGCCGAAGGCGCACAGTGACTGCGATCTGACGGTCTACGACGCCGCGACCGGTACACTGTGGTCCGGCGACCTGCTGTTCGTGCAACGCACCCCGGCGCTCGACGGCAGTCTGACCGGGTGGCTGGCGGCCATCGATACGCTCACGGCGATATCGGTGAAGCGCGTCATCCCGGGTCACGGCGCCGTCAGCAACGATCTGCGTGCCGCACTGGCCCCGGAGCGACAGTATTTGCAGAGCCTGCTCGCCGACGTGCGCGCCGCGATCGCCCAGGGCAAGCCCTTGCAGGATGCCGTCCGCGATGTCAGCCCCGCTCACTCCGGCTGGCTGCTGTGGGATACGACGCACCCGCGCAACGTGGCGCGTGCCTATCAGGAGCTCGAGTGGGAGTGATGCGCCGACGCACTTTCCTGCGGCGCGGAGCGATATTCGCCGCCGGCCTCGGCGCCGCGTGGCGCGGGCGAGCTTTCACGCCTCCCGCAGTTGCACCGCGCGTGGTGATTGTCGGCGGGGGCTTTGCCGGCGGCTGCTGTGCGCTCGAGCTGCGGCGGCTGAACCCGGCGGTCCACGTCACGCTCCTCGACGCCGACGCTCCCTATGTCAGCTGCCCGATGAGCAACGAGGCGCTCGTCGGGTTGCGCAGCCTGCAATCGCTCAGCATCCCGCGTGCGGGTCTCGAGCGCTCGGGCGTGCGTTTCGTGCGCGACGAGGTCACTACGGTCGATCCCCGCAGGCGTCGCGTGCGCCTCAGGAGTGGCGGCGCGATGGTCTACGACAGGCTCGTGGTCGCCCCGGGTATCCGCTTCCTCTACGGCACGCCCGAGGGCTACGACGAGAGCGCGCCGCTGCGCATGCCGCACGCGTGGCAGGCGGGACCGCAAACGCAGCTTCTGGCAGCACAGCTGCATGCCATGCACGATGGCGATACCGTCGCGATCAGCGTGCCGAGCGGATTGATGCGCTGCCCGCCCGGACCGTACGAGCGGGCGAGCCTGATTGCCGACTGGCTCACGCGCCATCGGCCACGCAGCAAGGTGCTGATCTTCGACGCCAACAATCACTTCCCACGCCAGGATGTGTTCACCGCAGCCTGGCGGGAGATGTACCCCGGAATGATCGAGTGGATCGCACCCGCCGACGGCGGTGTCATCACACGTGTCGATGCAAAGACCTGCACGCTGTACGGTGCGGGCGGCGCGCATCGCGTGGCCGTCGCCAACGTGATTCCGCCGCAGGCACCGGGGGCGCTCGCCGCCGAGAGCGGGCTCGCCTCCGGCCACGGGTGGTGCCCGATCCAACCGACGACGTTCGAGTCCGAGCTGCTCGAGGGCGTGCACGTGATCGGCGATGCCTGCATCGCCGGCGCGATGCCGAAGTCTGCATCCGCGGCGCGTAGCCAGGCGCTGCAGTGCGCAGCAGCCTTGAGCGCTTCGTTCGACGGCCACGCCGCCCCGGTCGCCGCATTCGACAGCGTCTGCTACAGCATGCTGAGTGGCGGGAGCGCACTGGCCATACATGGGACGTTCGCGGTCAGCGACGGGGAGATCCGCCAGGACGCGGTCACGGCCACCGCGCCCGGCCAGCAGACGCCGACCGCCGAGCGTGCGCAGGAGGCGACCGCGTGGTACGAGCGCATGCGCTCGCAGTGTTTCGGGGTTTGATTCGTCGTGGCTTGCGTCCGTGGGCTGCGAGTCCTCGACCGCCGCGCCACCAGCTCCAGCGTCGCTGTCGTACGCTCACGCTTGACACTGTCGGGCCGCTGACGGTATCCGGGTGTCGCCAATCACCGCGCCGCTCATCCCGGAGGGAAGTCATGAAAGTCGGATTCATCGGCCTCGGCCACATGGGTAAGGCCATCGCGGCCAATCTCATCCGCGCGGGTCACCAGCTGTGCGTGTGGAACCGCTCGCCGGGTCCGGCGCAGGAGCTGGCTGCGCTCGGCGCGCGGATCGCCGCCGAGCCTGTCGATGCGGCGCGCGGCGAAGTGCTGATGACGATGCTGGCCGACGATGCCGCGACGCGGGCGGTGCTCGTCGGGGGCGGGGTGCTCGATCACGCATCCCGCGGCCTGGTCTGCGTGAACCTCGCCACCGTGACCATTGCGTTGGTCAGGGAGCTTGCGCGCCTGGCACGCGAGCGCGGCATCGACTATGTCGCGGCCCCCGTCTTCGGACGGCCGGAGGTGGCGCAGTCCGGGAAGCTCAATATCGTGGCGGGCGGCGAGCCGGCAACGCTCGCCCGGATCGCACCGTTGCTGTCGGCCATTGGCGAGCGAACCTGGCCGATCAGCGGGCCACCGGAGCGTGCCAACGCAGTTAAGCTCGCCGGGAACTTCATGATTGCCAGTGCAATCGAGACCATGGGCGAGGCATCCGCACTGGTTCGCGCGTACGGCGTGAGTAGCGGGGACTTCCTCGAGATCCTCAACAGCACGCTCTTCTCAGCCCCCGTCTACAAGATCTACGGCCGCTTCATCGCCGAGCAGCATTACCAGCCCGCAGCCTTCACACTCGTCCTTGGGCTGAAGGACGTGCGGCTGGCTCTCGAAGCGGGCGAAGCCGCGCACGTCCCGCTCCCCTTCGCGAGCGTGCTGCGGGACCAGTTCCTCGACGCCATCGCCGCGGGCAAAGCCGATCACGACTGGGCGGCGCTCGCTGAAGTCTCGGCGCGCCGCGCGGGATTACCAGCCGCGATGTAGCTGCTGCAGCGCTCACGTTGGCGTTGGCTCGCCCGATCCGCTCGCGCCGGCGCTGGCGGGGCGCCGCGAATGGCGTGCATTGGACCAACAGCCCATAGACGGGCCATGGCGTGCTGCTCTCAGAATACGTGGCCCGAAGCAGGCGGTATCTCGCCTGGGGAGCGTCGTCATGGCCAGCACCGCAGAGCACAAGAGACTCGAAGAGGCCCGCCGCGAGAGTGTCCCTTGGAGGAAGTGGGGGCCGTATCTCAGCGAGCGCCAGTGGGGCACGGTCCGCGAGGACTACAGCAAGGACGGCGACGCGTGGAATTACTTCAGCCACGACCAGGCACGCTCGCGCGCCTATCACTGGGGTGAGGACGGTATTGCCGGAATCTCCGACGACAAGCAACAGCTGTGCTTCGCGCTCGCCCTGTGGAACGGCCGGGACCCGATACTCAAGGAGCGGATGTTCGGCCTCACCAACGGGGAGGGCAATCATGGCGAGGACGTCAAGGAGTACTTCTTCTACCTCGACAGCACCCCGACCCACTCGTACATGAAGTTTCTCTACAAGTATCCGCAAGAGGCCTACCCGTACGACCAGCTGGTGGCCACCAACCGGGCACGCACCCGTCTTGAGCCGGAGTACGAGCTGATCGACACCGGCGTGTTTGACGAAGATCGCTATTTCGACGTTTTTGTCGAATACGCAAAGGCCGGCGCGGAGGACATACTCATGCGCATCACGGTGACGAACAGGGGAAAGGAAGCCGCGAAGTTGCACCTGCTGCCGACCCTCTGGTACCGCAACACCTGGAGCTGGTCGGCAGGCACTGCCAGGCCGCTGCTGAAGAGTGCCGGTGACCGTCAGGGCGCTCGCATCGTCAGCGCCTCGCACGCCACCCTCGGCCTCTGGGAGCTGCATTGTGAGGGCGCCCCGACGCTGCTCTTCACCGAGAACGAAACCAACAACAAGCGTCTCTTTGGCGGCGAGAACGCGACGCCGTACGTCAAGGATGCTTTTCATCAGTATTTCCTGGACCACCGCCAGCAGGCGGTCAATCCGGCGGGCAGCGGCACCAAGGCGGCGGCGCACTATGAGCTCGAGGTCCCCCCCGGCGAGAGCGTGATCGTACGGCTGCGCCTCACTGACACACAGCCCCGGGCGACCCCGGGCCTTTTCGGCGCGGTGTTCGACCAGCTCTTCGCCACACGCATACGTGAAGCCGACGACTTCTACCGCGCGATCACTCCGGGGTCCTTGAGCACCGATGAGGCCGCTGTGATGCGCCAGGCGCTCGCCGGCATGCTCTGGAGCAAGCAGTACTTCTCCTTTGACGCCGACTTCTGGCTCAAGGAGCACGGGGCACATCCGCTCGCGGGGGGCGGCAAGCGCACGGTGCGCAATCGCGACTGGTGGCACATGCTCAGCGACCACGTCATCTCGATGCCGGACAAGTGGGAGTATCCGTGGTTCGCCGCCTGGGACCTCGCGTTTCACTGCGTCGCGTTGTCGGCGGTGGATCCCGACTTCGCGCGCGAGCAGCTCAATCTCATGCTGCGCGAAGTCTACATGCATCCAAGCGGGCAGATCCCGGCCTACGAATGGAACTACGGCGATGTGAATCCGCCGGTACACGCCTGGGCAACGCTGTTCCTGCATCGTTTCGGACAGGTGCTCGGCGAGCCGCCGGACACCGAGTTCCTGAAGCGTGCCTTCCTCAAGCTCGAGCTCAACTTCAACTGGTGGGTGAATCGCAAGGACCGCGCGGGCAACAACGTGTTCGAAGGCGGCTTCCTCGGGCTCGACAACATCGGGGTGTTTGACCGCAGCGCTCCATTGCCGACCGGTGGCTACCTCGAGCAAGCCGATGGCACGGGCTGGGTCGCGCTCTTTTGCCAGAACATGGTGGACCTGTCCGTCGAAATCGCCGCCGTCGACCGCAGCTTCATCGACATGTGCGAGAAGTTCATCGAGCATTTCTTCTGGATTGCCGCCGGTATGAATCGCACGGGTCCGAACGGCATGTGGGACGAGGAGGACGGTTTCTACTACGACGTCCTGCGGCTTCCCGATGGCACGGCACGGCGGCTCAAGTTGCGCTCGATGGTGGGACTCATCCCGCTGTGCGCGACGAGCGTCATCGAGCAATGGCAGCGCGATCGGGTCGAGCCGCTCGCACGAACCTGGCAGGCGCGGATGCAACGCATGCCGGAGCTGCTGCAGAGCGTGCACATCACCGGTCCGGGACATCGGGGGGTTGCGGAGCGCGGCATCCTGGCGCTCGTCAACGAACAGCGGCTGCGCCGCATCCTCACGCGCATGCTCGACGAGAAGGAGTTCCTGAGTCCGTTCGGGATCCGGGCGCTGTCCCGCTATCACCTCGAGCAGCCGTACGAGTTCGACGTCGGGTCGCAGCGCTACCGGGTCGCCTATCTGCCGGCCGAATCCGACACCGGGATGTTCGGCGGCAATTCCAACTGGCGCGGGCCGATCTGGATGCCGGTCAACGTGCTCATCATCCGTGCACTGATCCAGTATTACCTCTACTACGGCGACAACTTCCGGATCGAGTGTCCGACCGGCTCGGGAAAGATGATGAATCTCTTCGAGGTGAGCCGCGAGCTGTCAGCGCGCCTGACACGCATCTTCCTGCGCGACAGCCGGGGTCGCCGTCCGGTGTACGGCGGAACGGAGAAGTTCCAGACCGATCCGCACTGGCGTGACCACATCCTCTTCTATGAATACTTCCACGGTGACAACGGCGCGGGACTCGGAGCGAGCCATCAGACCGGCTGGACCGGCGTCATTGCCCGGCTGATCCAGCTTTATGGCGCGGTGGATCCGCAGAAGCTTCTCCAAGCCGGCGTGCGTCAGCAGATACAGACGGCCGCCTGATCCTGCCCGGCCAAGAGGGCGATTGACCACCACGCCGCTCGTGGAAGCGCCGATGTGTGGCTCCCGCCCGGTATATAGTCCGGTGGACTGCAGCAAACCCCGGTGTGCGCCTTGGACACGCAGTTGGACACGCTTGCGCTCTCAGCCGACCGAAGCGCCGCGCGCTTCGAAGGCGTGGAGGAGCTCGGGGCCGGGCCGCCGCCACGCGACTCGCCCGGCAAGCGCGCCCCGGGCGGGATGTCTCGGATCCTTGGACCGGGCTTCATTACCGGTGCCTGCAGCGATGACCCCGGCAGCATCGGCACCTATTCCCAGGTTGGTGCGCAGTTCGGATTCCAACTCGCCTGGACGCTGCTCTTCACCTATCCGTTACTCGTTGCCGTGCAGGAGATCAGCGCGCGGATCGGACGGGTGACCGGGTGCGGTATCGCCGGCAACCTTCGCCGCCATTACCCGGGCTGGTTTGCGGTCAGCCTCGTCGGACTGCTGTGCGTCGCCAACATCATCAATCTCGCCGCCGATCTGGGTGCGATGGGCGCCGTGCTCAATCTGCTGTTCGATGCACCGCCGCTCCTTTATGTGTGTCTGCTGGGCTTCGCCTGTGTACTCTTCGAGGTGTTCACTGGCTACGAGCGCTACGTCCGCACGCTCAAGTGGCTGTGCCTCTCACTGCTGAGCTACGTGGTCGCAGCCTTCGTGGTCGAGGTTCCGTGGAAGGAAGTGGCGCACGCACTCCTGCGGCCGCCCGTGTCGGCAGCCCCGCAGTACGTGACTGCGGTCGTCGCCGCGCTCGGCACGACCATCACTCCTTACCTGTTCTTCTGGCAGGCTCAACAGGAAGTCGAGCATGGACGGCACGCACCGCACGCGCGGCCGCTGCTTCGCAGTGCCCACGAGGCGCCCGCCGAATTCACGCGCATTCGCATCGACACGGTGATCGGCATGGGACTGTCGAGCCTCATCGCACTCTTCATCGTGATCACGACCGCGAGCACCCTGCACGCGCAGGGCGTGTACTCGATTGATACCGCAGCCGAGGCCGCAGAGGCCCTGCGTGCGCTGGCGGGTCGTTTCACGTTCCTGGTTTTTGCATTCGGAATCGTGGGCGCGGGGCTGCTGGCGCTGCCCGCACTGTCCAATTCGGCCGCTTATGCCGTCGGTGAGATCTTCACCTGGCGCGTCGGCCGCAGCCACCCACCAGGGCGCGCCCGGGCGTTCTATGCGGGGGTCGCCGCGGTGACCGCCATCGGTTGCGCGCTGAATCTTTCACCCATCAACCCGATTCGGGCGCTTTACTGGAGCGCCGTGCTGAACGGCGTGGTCGCGGTCCCGCTCATGATCGCGATGATGCATCTGTCGGTCCGCACCAGCGTCATGGGCGCGCTCAAACCCTCGCGCGGCCTGCGCGCGCTCGGCTGGGTGGCAACGGTTGCGATGAGCGTCAGCGTGACCGGGATGATCGTAAGCTGGCTGGTCTGACAGACACCGCGGTGCCCAGCCGAGCGCCCCGCCGTGGCCTAAGGCGAGAGAGAGACGCCCGGACCGCGACCCCGCGCCTCGGTGCGGGACAGGAGGCCGACCAGCGCGGTCGCCGTGCGTACGTTCATCTTCTGCATGATGCGCCGCCGGTGAACCTTGATGGTCTTCTCAGCCGCCCCGAGCTCAGCCGCTATCTGTTTGTTGAGGAGTCCGGTCGTCACCAGATCGAGCACCTGCAGCTCACGCGGGGTGAGGCTCGCGAGCCTACGGGAAACATCGAGCCGCTCCTGGTACTGGGCCCGCTGCATCGCATCGCGGGCGATGGCCTCTGCGACTGCGGCGAGGAGCTCGAGCCGTTGCACCGGTTTTGGCAGGAAAGTCACGGCTCCGGCTTTCATCGCCTGTACGGTGGTGGGGATGTCCCCCTGGGCGGTGATGAATACGATCGGTCGGGCGATGCCGCGCGCCGCGAGTGCGCGCTGCAGTTCCAGCCCGCTCATGGTTGGCATGCGCACGTCAGCGACCAGACATCCCGGGGTTTGCGGATCGTGATCGGCGAGGAACTCCTGCGCGGAAGTCCACGTGCTCACCGGGTAGCCGCTCACCTGCAGCATGCGTCCGAGCGCGGCCACGACCGCCTCGTCGTCGTCCAGCACGAAGACCGTTGGATGCGCTTCAGCAGACATGACTCATCCCTTCATCGAAGGCGCGGCCTATAGGGACCGCGCCAGTCCCGTTATTGTTTCGCAAGCGCTTAACAGATTATGCCGTGCAAAGGGCCCAATGGCCAAGCTTGAAGGCCTTTTTGGCCCCCCGAGCGAAGCCGTCTGCCGCACCGGCTCTCAACCGCCGCGTCGCTCGAGCTCAGGTCGGCTCGCCGCCAAGTCGAATCGCGTCGTCAATCGCGCTGACGAGCCGCGCCCGGTGCAGCGGCTTGGCGAGATAGGCCACCGCACCGTCCGCGAGGCATTGCTGCCGCAGCCTCGGCTGCTCGTGTGCGGTCACCACGATCACCGGGACGCGAATCTGTGCGCTGCTCAACTGGCGCTGCACGTCGCGCCCGTTCAGCCCGGGCATTTGATAGTCGAGCAACACGCAATCGGGACGGCGGACCTGCAACGCCTCGAGAAACTCCCTTCCGGAAGCGAATACCTCCACGTCGAATTGCGAGGCGTTCAGCATGCGCGCAAGCGCACGCCGGACCGACTCCTCATCGTCCACGACTGCAATCAAACGCCGTACGCCTAGCGTCACGGCGCCAGTTGGCAACAAAGCCCCGCGGCCGTGCCAGTGGACCTTCGACCTATGCGCGTCTATACAGCCGCGCTCGCGGTGAAGCGAAACACTGCACCGCGATGCGCTGTGGCGTTCTCCGCCCACAGCCGCCCGCCGTGCGCCTCGATGATCGCGCGGCAGATGGCCAGACCGAGTCCGAGCCCCAGCTTTTTCGTGGTGACGAAGGCCTGAAAGATGCGCTCGGTGTCCGCGGCTTCGATGCCGCAGCCGCAATCGGTGACCGAGCATTCGACGAAGCGGCCCGCCTCGAGCGGACGCGTTGCGATCCTCAGCCAGCGCTCCTTGAGCGGGTTCTCCGCCATCGCTTCGCAGGCGTTCACGATGAGGTTGAGCAGAACCTGCTGCAGCTGCACGGAGTCGGCGAGCACCGGCAACCCGTGCGGAGCAAGCTGCAGGTGCACCGAGACGTGCCGCGCCAGCAGGTCGCTGCGCATTAGTGCGAGCACATCGCGAACCACCTGGTTGAGCTCGACCGGGCGCCGCTCGATCTCGCCGCGGGCGAGCATCGAACGCAGCCGCTGGATCATCTCGGCGGCGCGCACATCGTCGCGGACGATATCGTGCAAGATGTCTGCGATTTCGCTCAACGCCGGTGGGTCGGACGGCAGGAGCTGCAGAGCCGCCTCTGCATTGGCCAGAATCGAGGTGAGCGGCTGCGCGAGCTCGTGCGCGAACGCACCCGAAAGCTCTCCCAGCACGGCAGCGCGGCCGAGGTGCGCGAGCTGCTGGCTCTGCTCGCGCGCCTGGTTTATCGCCTGCCGGCGCGCGGTGACATCGGCGCGCGTGACGACCGCGCCCCCTTCGGGGCGACGCAGCCGCTCGATGGATATTTCGTACCAGCGCTGACCCTCGGACGTGTCGCGCGAGAACTCGAGCTCGCGGCGAGCACTGCGGCCTTCCAGTACGTCCCGGACGCAGGCTGTGAGCTCCGCGGCCACGGCGTCACCACATTGCGCAGCCGCCGCGCACACCTCGAGGTAGTTGTGCCCGAGGTAGGCGCGCTTGATGGGGAAGCTCTCCGAGTGCTTGATGAAGCGCCGCCACGACTCGTTCGCCTCGAGAATGACACCCGTCTGATCGAGCACGGCGATCTGGTCGTGGACCGAGGCGAGCACCGCCGAGTGCAGCAGCTCGGCGCCGCGGCGCTCTGCTTCGGCGTGTCGGAGCGACGACAGATCGAATACGTACGCGGTACCCTCATCGACGGAGCCGGGAAACCTGCAACCGCCGATCAGCACCGGAATGCGCCGCCCGTCCTGCGCGATGAGCTCGCGCTCGAGCGGAGCTGATTGCGGATTGAGCCCGAGCCGCGTCGAAGCGTCGGGCGCGAAGGCGGCAGCGACCGGCGGTGTAAACAGCGTATCGATCGCTGCATCGCCCGAGCAGAGCGCGCGGCTCCCATAGCCCGTCAGCCGGAAGAAAGCTTGGTTCGCATCGAGGATACGGCCGTCCGATCGCCACAGAATGATCGGCATCAGGTGGTGCTCGAAAATCGTGCGAAAGCGTGCCTCAGTCGCCGCGCTCTCCTCCTTGAGCGCCTTGCGCTCCTCGAGAGCCGCAGCGAGCAGCAGCAGCGAGACGCTGGTGAGCACCAGAAACAACAGCAGTGAGACGACGTTTTCGCCGGGCGTCTGTCCGACGAGGGGTCCCAAGCCCTTGAGCGCACCCCAGGTGGCGAGCACACCGAGGAGCAAGACGGAACCGCAGGCGCCGACGACCCCGAAGCGCACCGCCGCCCACAGCAGCATCACGAAGGGGGCATAAAGCAGCGCGGAGGAAAAGACCGACAGGCTTCGCGGAGCGACGAACGAAAGAAGCGCCACCGTGACGAGCGTGACGACCAGCAGGGACGCTTCGGTCGCACTTTTCATTCGAGCCGGCGGGGAGCCCTGCCGCACCCACAAAGCGCCATAGAGGATGAGCGGCACGACCGTCAGGTCGGCAAATGCGTTGGTCAGCGTGCGCGCCACGGCCGTGAGCCAGAAGGTCGGGGTCAGGTTGAATGCCACTGCCACAGCGGCCATTAATGCACTCGTACTCATCGGCACGAGCGCACCAGCGACTAGGATGAAAACGACGGTGGCGCGGATGCGGTCGAGGCGTCGCAGGCCGGGCATGAACGCGCGCAGCAACAACGCTCCCAAGAGCGCCGTGCAACAGTTGCCGGCATACCCAATCACTGCATGAGCGGTCGGAACGCTGACCAGTAACGGTTGCACCAGCAGGTGCGCTGGCAGCACCAGGACGAGATAGATCCACCAGGTACGGCGGCGCGCGAGCAACAGCGCCGCAAGCAGGATCGCGTTGGGGAGCCAGAGTGCCGAAACCGGCGTGCCAGGAAACACCAGCATCGCCCCGACGCGCGCCGCGGCGGCATAGGCGACGGCGACTGACGTTGCAGCAATGAGGGTCCCGGCGGCATCGCCCGCGAGCACTTGCGACGTCGACCGTGCGGACTCGCCCTCCCCTGCCGAGGTGCCCGCCACCGGTGAGCCGGTGGGCAGGACGTCCGAGACCCTGTTCATTTACGTAAGATCCCTCTGTCGACGGGCAGCCAGGGTGCGTCTGGTGCTGCCGCGAGCTCCGAGTGTGCACCGCAGCCGGCGCCTCCCGCCACCGTGAAGCCAGCGTCGCCCGACGAAAGTCCGCGTACGCGCCCCGGAATGTCATACTGGGCACGGACCACCGGGAGCCTCGGGAGAGGCCGCATGTTCGGAACCGGCGAGATCTTCATCCTGTTCTTCGTGACGCTCGGGCCTTTCAAGCTCCTGGGTCCTTTCGAGCAACAAACCCGCGACCTCAGTCCCGTAGCGCTGCGCGGGATCGCGGTTCGGGCCTTCGCCATCGGACTCACCGCTGTGATCGTCGGCGGCACCCTCGGGACGACGCTCGCCGCCAAGTGGATGATCTCGGTGCCGGCGATCGAAATCGCCACCGGCCTGACGCTCTTTCTAGTGGCCATTCGGCTAGTCCTCGCACCCTACGAGCCCTCGCCTGCGCTACCGCCACTACCCGAGGCGCCGATGGCGGCCGCGCTGCGACTTACCTTTCCGTTGGTCGTGAGCCCCTATGGCATTGCGGCGCTGATAGCGCTCCTCGCTTCGACGGATGATCCGGCGATGGTCCGTGCGACCTACGTGATTCTCATCACCGTCATGGTTCTCAACCTGTTGGCGATGCTCTACGTACGCAACATCATGCGGGGGCTGACCCTGTTGGTGCTGCAGGTCATCGGGTCCGTTCTCGGTGTGCTGCAGGTTGCCCTCGCCGTGCAGATCATTATCCGCGGCCTGCGCGGCCTGGACGTCATCCCCCCCTTGCCGGCCTAAGACTTAAGGCCCATGGCTTGTGCGGCGCAGCATGCACAGAATCTGCTGCAAGGACACGAGACCTGATCAATGACGGACATCATCGAGCCCAAGTCTCCTCAGCCCGTGGACACCGAAAACGCGTCCCCGGATGCGGAGCCCGCGCATGCGGACATGATCTGGATCGCAGGTGGCGTGTTCCGCATGGGTTCGGAGCATCATTACCCGGAGGAGCAGCCCGTCCATCCCGTACGGGTGGATGGCTTCTGGATGGATCGCACGCCGGTCACCAACCGCGAGTTTCGTCGCTTCGTCGAGGCGACCGGATACACCACCTTCGCCGAGATCCCGCCCGACCCGAAAGACTATCCGGGCGCCTTGCCGCACATGCTGAAGGCCGGCTCGCTGGTCTTCACTCCGCCCGCAGGACCGGTGGATCTTCGCGACTGGAGCCGGTGGTGGCAGTTCCGCTTCGGTGCCTTCTGGCGCCGACCCTACGGGTCGAGCAGCTCGCTCCAGGGACTCGAGGACCATCCTGTCGTGCATATCGCGTACCGTGATGCGCAGGCCTATGCCGACTGGGCCGGCAAGGAACTGCCGACGGAAGCCGAGTGGGAGTTCGCCGCCCGCGGCGGGCGCGAGGGGGCGGAATTCGCCTGGGGCGACGAATTCACCCCACAGGGCCGGCACATGGCCAACACCTGGCAGGGCGAGTTCCCGCACGAGAACTCGAGCGATGACGGCTATGCGCGCACCTCTCCCGTCACCGCGTATCCGCCGAATGGCTACGGGCTCTACGACATGATCGGCAACGTCTGGGAGTGGACCACCGACTGGTATTCGACGCGGCACGAGCCTGCGGCGGCAAGCCCCTGCTGCCCCGCGGAGAATCCGCGCGGCGCTGCCGAGGACGGCAGCTACGATGCCTGTCAGCCCAACATCCGTATCCCGCGCAAGGTACTCAAGGGGGGCTCACACCTGTGTGCCCCGAACTACTGCCGCCGCTATCGCCCGGCTGCGCGCCACGCCGAACCGATCGACACCTCGACGAGCCACGTCGGCTTTCGCTGCATCGTGAGGGGACCTCCTCATGGCTGACTCGGCCACCACCGCTGCGCTCGGCCAGACGGCCGCCACCCCGCCAAGCTCAGCGCAGCTCAGCACCGAGCTCGCCATGCGCCGCACCGGCATGGCCTTCCAGCGCACGCGCATGGCGGCCGACCGCACCCTGATGGCGGTCATCCGCACCTCGCTCTCGCTCATCGGCTTCGGCTTTACGATCTTCCAGTTCTTCAACAAGCTCAAAGATGCCGGGGTGCTCAAGGGCGCGGCGCCGGCGCGTAACTTCGGCACCTCGCTCGTGGTGCTCGGCATCGTCATGTTGATCCTCGGCATCGTCTATCACGTCCGCTTCATGCTGGGGTTGCGCCGCCTGCGCAGCGCCATGAAGGCGGAGGGTATCGTGCACGGCGAGAGTGACTTTCCCACATCACTGGTGCTCATCGTGGCCGTGGTTCTGCTGCTCATTGGCTGCGTGGCCATCATCAGCATGGTCGGGCACGTAGGTCCCTTCGACTGATGCTTCGGGTCAACACATGAGAGAGTGGCTGGGCATCATCAGCGAGCCGGTAATCACCGGCATCGATGCAATCGCACTCCTGGTCGTTGCAGTGGGAACTGCCGAGGTGTTGGTCAAGGTCGCTCGCGCCATGTTCAAGCCCCTCGGGCACCGCGAGGCGCGTGATGCGTGGCTGCGTTACTCGCGCTGGCTGGTTGCGGCGCTCACCTTGCAGCTCGCGGCCGACATCATCGAGACCTCTATCAGCACGAGCTGGCAGACCATCGGCCGAGTCGGGGCGATCGCGGTCATCCGCACGTTTCTGAACTACTTCCTGGAGCGCGATGTCGAGCAGCAGCGGCGGGACGGTGCGGCCACTGCGTTCGCGGCCGAGCCTCCCCGCGGCACGGATACGTAGACAAGCCGAAGCCGCCTCGTCGCCTGGCGCGTCGGCAACCGTCTACCCCCCCAAAGTCCTATTGTTTCCCTCGCCCGACGCGATCGATCATCGACCCTGCCGACGCGGCGGCCCGAGACCTGCCGTGCGGCCAGGGAGGGCCCGAATGAGCACCGCGCCTGGAGTGCTGCAAAGGGACCTGCCGGCAGGTCTCGTGCTAGCGCGATAACTGCCCGCAGCGCCTCGCCAAGTCCGAGAGGGTCATGAAGCTCGGGTCAAAGCTCGTTGCGCCGATGTTGCTCGCGATGCTCGCCGCGCTGTCGGGCTGCGCCAAGCCGGCACACAACACCGCGCCACGAGTGCTCCCTGCGCAGGCGTCATTCGCCACACCGGAGGAAGCGGTCAGCGCGCTCATTGCGGCCGCAGAGAGACAGGATGTCGGCGCCTTGCACGCAATACTCGGACGCGGCACGGCTGAGCTGGTCTCCTCGGGGGACCCGGTGGCGGATCGCCAAGCGCGCGACGCATTTCTCTCGCGTTACCACGCTCGCCACGAGCTGCTCGCCGATGGCCCGAACGATCAGGTGCTGCTCGTGGGCGACGATCGGTGGCCCTTCGCGATTCCGCTCGTGCGCACTGCGGGCCGTTGGTTCTGGGACGGCGCAGCGGGCGCCCCGGAGTTGGTGTTGCGGCGCATCCGTGCCAATGAGCTGCGTACCGTCGAGGTGATGAGGAGCTTTGTGTCCGCGCAGAAGACCTACGCCGCCGTGGGACATGACGGCGCACCGCCGGGAATTTATGCGCGCAAGTTGCGCAGCAGCCCCGGGAAACAGGATGGACTCTACTGGGAGTCGGCAGACGGCGAGCCAACGAGTCCTGCCGATGCGCTCCTCGCACAGGCGGCCGCTGAAGGTTATGTCGTCAGCGGCCGCGGCGGGACGCCGTATCACGGCTACCTCTACCGCCTGCTGACCTCGCAGGGAGCCAACGCGCACGGGGGCGCACGGGATTACCTCGCGAGCGGCAAGCTCACGGGTGGCTTCGCGGCGCTCGCGTACCCTGACTCGTACGGTGCGAGCGGCGTCATGACCTTCGTGGTGAATCAGGATGGCGTGGTTTACCAGCGCGATCTTGGCAAGGACACAGCCGCACTCGCCGCGGCCATCAAGCAATTCAATCCCGATGACAACTGGTCGCGGCTCCAGCCCGGGCAAGAGGCGGCCGCGGGGCTGCAGAGCAGCGCGCCCCCCATTCGCGGTGCCAGCCGTCGCTGAGCGGCTGCTGCTGATCGTCTCTGACTCACAGGCGTACGCCGAGAGTCCCATGTACGTCACCACTACGAAGTTGTACAAGGTCGCGGGGCTGCGGCCCTTTGCTTTCCCGTTCGCCAGGGAGATGTCATCGTGAGCACGATCAAACGCCGTAAACTCGATGCCTTTGCGCATTGCCGAAGCCCGCGAACGCTGCTCGCCGCCGCCGCGCTTTGCGCCGTGCTCGCTCCGGGCAGCGGCTTCACCGCCGATCAACCGATCGTGAACGAGAAGTTCGCCGACCTCGAGCCGGCGATCCAGATGCTGCGCTCCGAGGTCGGGAAAGACCGTCGCGAGATCGTAAAGAACGCGATGCTGCTGACCGAAAGCGAGGGCAAGACATTCTGGCCGCTCTACGACGAATACCGCGGGAAGATTCACAAGCTCGGGGATCGCAGAGTACGCCTGATCACGGACTTTGCAGCCAATCGCAACGCCATGAGCGAGGATGAGGCGGCAAAGCTGACGCAGGAAGCGCTCTCGATCGATAAGGACCGGATTTCCGTCAAGGAGGACTACGTGAAGAAGATGTCCAAGGTGCTCTCCGCCCGCACCGTCGCGCGCTTCTTCCAGATCGACTCAAAGCTCGACGCGGTAGTGGACGCGCAACTCGCGGCACAGATTCCGCTCATACACTGACACGGTCGCCGCAGCGGTCTCGCGGCGGCGCACGCGTCACGGCGCAGGCGCTGGCTGCGCGTCGGTGTGGAAAATCCAGCCGCGGTCCTGGTATTTGCAGAGGGTGTAGGTTCCCTCGCCCTGCAGCCCCCCCGCCTTGTTGCCGATCCGCACCCGTTTGCAGGGCGCGCCGTCGGAGCCCGTGAACTGCGCGGTGACCTGCGCGAACCCGGATGCCCCGGTCTTGGGATTGGACCAGGAGCTCTTCGCGTTCGGAGCGGATGAATCGAGCGCGGCCCGGGCGTTCTTCATCATGAGATCGGCATCGTCCCCGCGAAAATAGGCGCTCGGTGAATCCTGGAGAAAACTCATGTTGCCGGCTTGCGAGGCGCACGGTGCGACACATGCCACGAAGAGCACCACGAGCCTCACACCGGGCCGGAATTTTGCGCGCTTCAGCCGAAATCGGTTCGTCATTGGTGTGCTCGGGAGGTCCCTGCTCACCCTCAAAGGTACCCGTTGGGGTCGTGGCCGTCCACGAGTCGACCGGGCGGCCGCTGCCGCGGGTCGGGGGAGCGCTAGCGCGGTGCTACCCGCCGAAGCTCCATCCCAGATTGAGCGTCACGCCATAGTCGCTCTTCTCCGCCGTCGGCTCCGGCGGGCGGTTGTCGTAGCTCAAGTAACCCGTGAGGCCGAGTGTCCAGTCGTGCGGAAACTTGTGGGTGAGACTCAAGTTCCCGGTGCTGCGAATGCGGCCGCTCTCCGTGAGGCTCGGAAACAAGTAAAGACCGAGGTCGAGCCGCGTCTTCGGCTCGATGAACTTGAAGACGTTCCAGGACCCCCCCAGCACCGCCTCGAGACTCGCCTTGGGTGTGGGATCGTCCACGATCCACTCTTCGGTGGCGACGATACCGGCGATTCCGGTGAGTTCGGTGTACGGCCCCTGCATGAAGCGGCGGCCGACCGCGGCGCCGCCGACCAGACGCGCGTCGATGCCGAGCGACTGGTCCCGCTCCAGCGAAGCCAACAAGCCCCAGAAGTTGCGGCTTTGGCGCAGAAACTGGACCCCGCTCGTGAGCAGATCGCGATTGGTCGTGCTTCCGGAGGAATCCTTCGTCGTGTTGGAGCTGAACGCCAGCGAGCCGTCCATGGTCTGTGAACGATAGGTGGAGTTGAAGTTCACGCTCCCCACCTGGATCGAGCTCGACTTGGTGTAGCTGAAGCCGACCGAGAGTGCTCCGGTAATGCGATCCCAGAAGCTCGGGGAAAACCGCGAGATGCGCTCGACCTCATCCATCGGGAAGTGCGCGGTACCCGTCTCGCTTTCGATCGTGAGATCTGCGCCGTCCGCACTGGTCGCGATGACGCCGTAGTACTTGCTCCCGTCGCGCCGCTCGATGGCGAACGCAAACTTGCTGGTCAACGAGCGCACCGCAGGCCACTCGATGCTGAGAGTGCTCAGGTTGTCGGTCTTGAGGGTGAGAATGCCGAACTCGAGCGACACGATATCGCCACTGATGTGATCGCCATTGCGTAGCGTGACGACGTCGGTCTTGTCACGCGAGTAGCTCCAGGCGAGCGCGCAGGCGAGGACACCCGCGACGAGCAGCAGCAGACGCGCCGCGACGTGGCGGTATCCGCGAGTGCGGGTCATCGCTGCCGTCGCGGCGCCGTGGCGGTGCTCACAGCGGCTTTACGTTGGCTTTCTCCCACGCGCGCACCTTCACCCGCGCCGCATCGAAGATGCGCTCGTAGTTGCCCATGCGGATCTTGCGGCTCGCCTCGGGTGTCAGCTGCGCCCACACCGCGTCCCACAAATGATAGACGCGCAGCTGCGTCGCCTGGTCCGGCGGTGCGACGTTGTCGGTGCCGAAGAGGAAGCGTTCCGGATGGGCGTTGAACACCTCGGCAGTGCGCCGCTCGATCTCGGGACTGACCTCGACGTATTTTGCGACCTCATCCCAGGAGATGTCGAAGTACACGTGGCTCAGCGTCGGATCATTCAGCATCTGCTCCACGATCTCGCGGTACGCAGGGCTCGGTTCTGCGGAGTCACCCGGCCCCGATGCCTGCGCTTGGGTCGGGTGCACCACGCGGCCGAGACCGATATGCGCCCAGATGATCGTGGTGTTGGGATGGCGGCGCAGCAGGTCCTTCATTTGCGTGAGATATATGGGTTCGGTCCCGGCCTTGGCGAAGGGCATATCGATGTCGTTGTGGAGGATGACGGCCAGCCCCACCTCGCCGGCGAAATCGAGGATACGGTCGAGGGCCGGATTGGTGAGGCTCGCGGTCTCGCCGGCGATCTTGGCAGAGACGAATTCCTTGTGGATCGAGAACTCGCCGATGCCGCTGAAGACGCCGGGGAAGAGCTCGAGCACACGACGGATGTGGTCGACCCCGTACATGTCAGTTGGATTGAAGCCGGTGATCATGGGGTCGAGCCGTGCCTGCTGCGCCTTGGGCAGCGATTGAAACACACGGGCGATGTAGGCATCGGTAAAGGAGTAGTAGTAAAGGGGCGCGTCCGACTGCAGATAGTAGGTCGGCGCGAAGTTCCCGGAGTTGCCGTATGACCATTGCTGCTGCAGGGGAATGCCGAAGAGCGTCGAGCGGCCGATCTTGTCGCCCATGATCTCCTCGACGTACTTGTGGATGTCCGTGCCCTTCTGCACGTAGTTGGTGAGGTGAAAGTGGGAGTCGTTGAACAGGTAGTCAGTACCGGGCGCAGCTTTCTTCGCCGCTGCCCACGCCAGGTCGCCAGCACCCAGGAGCGCCGCGACGACTGGCAGCACGACAAGCGCGGGCCACAGAATCCGAAACACGGTCCCGCGCCGGCTAATGACGGTGCGCAGATCGCAGCCTGGCAGCGCCTCGGATGTCACAGTGCCATCTCGAAATCGGTGTTGAAGATCCAGCCGGTGCTGCCCACGTTGTAGGTGAGGGAGGTATAGCCAACCGGCGAGTGGTACAGGTACATCACCTGCGTATTCCAGCGGAACACGCGATTCTTCCAGGGGAAGAAATTCACGCCGAAGCGGAAATCATAGGGGTCGCCGTACTCTCCGTCGATGCGTGATCCCGCCAGGTAGAACTGCAGTCGCTTCGGGATCGCCATCATCGAGGCCTGCAGCTGAAAGCCTCGGTCGTAGAGGTTGCGCAGGCCAGCCGTGCCGGGCCCCTGGAACTCGTCCAGCTTGCGCCAGTAGTACTCGCCTTCGAGCGCCATCCCGTGATACTTGACACCCGCGTCAAGGTCGCTCATCTGGTAGCGCAGCTCGTCGACGGAGATACCGGGTCCAAAGAGGTTGGGCGTGAAGACCACCGCGCCATCCGACAGACGGATCTGCGTATTCTCGAATGCGTCCGTGTTGGGCTGGCTCTGCTTGTCCTCGATGCTGTGCGTATAGTGGAGCGCGAAGCGCGTCGCCACCTCCTCGTGATCCTCGAAGTCGCCGAAGCCCTGGCCAAACTCCCCGGTGGTCGGCGTCCACACCAGCGCCGTGGCGAGTGTGTCGAGATGATTGTTGAGCTGCGCGGAGCTCACACCGAGCGTGCTCAGGTTGTTACCGAGCATCGCCTGGTAGCGCAGACCCGGCGCGATGTCGCCCTTGACCCAGACGCCGCTGGTATAGGAGGGGCGCATGAACTCGTCGCACATCATCCGATTGTCCACGCTCAGCCAGAACGGGAAGTTGCCCTCGGTGCTGCGCACACCGGGGAGCGAGGTAATGCCGCCCGAGAGCGTGAGGTACTTGTTGAAGGTGTAGTTCAGGTTGCCCGCGAGCACCACCTGCGCGCCGAGTCCCTGGTTGGCGTTGGAGCTCCAGGCGTAGAGAAAGTAGCGAAACTTCGGGCTCATGAGCCAGCCGAGAAACTTGATCTGCACCTTGAGGATCTGGAT
>DASPWF010000015.1:0-34361 GCA_035621995.1 Steroidobacteraceae bacterium | reverse complement strand
TTGGGCAGATTCCGAAACATTACTCACCCGTTTGCCGCTCGTCAGCATGTATTGCTACACCTGTTACCGCTCGACTTGCATGTGTTAGGCACGCCGCCAGCGTTCAATCTGAGCCAGGATCAAACTCTTCACTTGAAGATTTCGAGAATCATCAAACAAGAGTGGATCCAAAATGGCCCAACTACTGCTGGACATTTTGGTCACTCGGTCGTCTCGCCAAAGGCTCATCGACGCGAGTCCCCACACAAATTACCTGCCGAACTTTTAAAGAGCACCCGAGGAGCGCTAAGGGCTTCGGGAAAAAGGGCCGGGATAGTAAGCCCAAAGGCCACGCCCGTCCAATAAGTAACAGACCACAACCCGCCATCCCCCGCTGCATCGCGGCAGGGGCTTGGCAGGGGGCGCGCAGTATAGCCCCGATTGGGGGCTTGTCAACGCACTGTCACCTGAGGCAAGGGCTCGCTTTCACCCCCGCCGCGACCCTCTATGAGCCGCCCGGGCCTCAAAGACCCGGTGGGGACCCTCGAGGCCACGATCAGAGGACCGTTCTCCCCTGATAATTATGGCTATCCCGGCAAAATCCAAGCCCCTCCTCAAGGGCCGGGCAAAGTCCAAGCCCCTCCTCAAGGGGCTCAGCCGTCGGGGGCGAACCCTGAGGCCGCTGCCTGGCTCTTTAAGCCCGGGCTCATCCCTTTGGCTCCAGCCTCATCCCTTTGACTCCAGTCTCAGCCGGGCGAAGCGCTTGGTCCCCACCTGGACTACGTGTTCAGCACCCGGCTTGAGGGTGAGGCTCCGGTCGCTCACCCGGGTACCGTCGATGCGGACGGCCCCCTCCTCGATCTTGCGGTTCGCCTCCGAGGTGCTCGCGGCCAGCCCCGCCTCCTTGAGGACATTTGCCATCTTGAGTCCGGCCGCCCCCACGGTGATCACCTTGAGGGGCAGATCCTCCGGCACCGCCTTCTCGCGCACCCGGGCGATGAAGCTGCGCTGCGCCCGCGCGGCGCTTGCCGAGTCGTGGAAGCGCGTAACGATCTCGGAGGCCAGCTCGAGCTTGATGTCGCGCGGGTTGCGCCCGGCGGCGGCCTCCCTGCGCAGCGTCGCCACCTCAGCCAGCGGCCGTAAGGACAGCAGCTCGTAGTAGCGCCACATGAGCTCGTCGGAGATCGACATCACTTTGCCGAACATACTGTCAGGATCTTCGGTGATTCCGATGTAGTTGCCGAGCGACTTCGACATCTTGTTGATGCCGTCGGTCCCGACCAGGAGCGGCATGGTCATGACCACCTGCGGCGCCTGACCGTAGGCCTCCTGCAGCGTTCGCCCGACGAGCAGATTGAACTTCTGGTCGGTCCCGCCGAGCTCCACGTCCGCGCGCATCGCCACGGAGTCGTAGCCCTGCGCGAGGGGGTAGAGGAACTCGTGGATGGAGATCGGCACACCGGCCTTGTAGCGCTTGGAGAAGTCGTCGCGCTCGAGCATGCGGGCGACGGTGTAGTGCGCGCTCAGGCGCACGATGTCCTCGGCGGTGAGCTTCGACAGCCAGCGCGAGTTGAAGTCGATCTTCGTCTTCTCGCGGTCGAGGATCTTGAACACCTGCGCCTCGTAGGTGTGGGCGTTCGCCTGGATCTCCTCGGGTGTGAGGGCAGGCCGCGTGACGTTGCGCCCGGAGGGGTCGCCGATGAGCGTGGTGAAATCTCCGATGAGGAAGGTCACCTCGTGGCCGAACTCCTGAAAGCGGCGCATCTTGGTGAGGAGCACGGTGTGCCCGAGGTGCAGATCCGGCGCCGTCGGGTCGAAGCCCGCCTTCACCCGTAGCGGCACCCCCCGGCCGAGCTTCTTCCTCAAGTCCGCACTGGTGAGCACTTCGTCCGCGCCGCGCTCAAGCTCTGCGATCTGATCCTCGAAGTTCATGCTCATCCCGTGAAGTGCACCCCGAATCCCGCAAGCCAGCGCATGTAATGTCGACGTTAGGAAAGCCGGTGAGTCGCCGTTTCAGTACTTAACATAGATTGACCCCAAGGTCCCGCCTCCGGTACGGTGCGCCCTTTCAAAACATCCGCATAAGAATAGTCGATGGGTCTCAACTTCAAACTCCTCGCCCATGCCCTCGGCTCCCTGGGTCGGGCGCCCTCGGCGAGCTTCTGGCTGCAGGCGAGCGCCTGTGCCGTGGTCGGCTGGACGCTCCTGCACCAGGCAACGATTGCGCCGCCCGATGCGGGCACTGCCGATTCGCAGCTCGCGCTCGAGGCCGATCGAGCCGACGGCCGCAGGGACGGGGGCGCCGGCACCGCACCACCCAGCGTCGCGCCAGCGCCGGGCGCTACGCAGGCCCCGCCGACGCCCGCCGTGCAGCTCGCCGCCGCGCCTTCGCTGGCGGACGCGAAGCTAGCGCTGTCGACCATCGACGTGATCGTCACGCGCAATGACACACTCGACCGGATCTTCAGGCGCCTAAAGCTCAGTCTCGCCGACCTCGCCTCGCTGCGGAGCCTCCCCGGTGTGCGCGCGAACCTCGATAGTCTGCACCCCGGGGAATCACTGCATTTCACCCATCGCGAAGGCCAGATTTTTGGGCTCGAGCGGCGCCTCAACGAGAGCCAGACACTCAAGGTCTCGCGCGACGACGCGGGCCTCAAGGCCGACGTGCTGCAAAATCCCCTCGAGGTGCGAGCACGCACGGTGCGCGGTGTGATCGAGACCTCCCTGTTCGAGGCCGTCGAGGCCGCCGGGGCTCATGACCAGACCGCGGTCGCGCTTGCCGACATCTTCGGCTGGGATATCGACTTCGTCCTCGACGTGCGGCCCGGAGATGCCTTCGTCGTCACCTATCAGGAAATCTGGCGGGACGGCGCCTACGTGAAGGACGGGCCGATCCAGGCGGCCGAGTTCGTGAATCAGGGGCACGAGTTCCGCGCGGTGCGCTATACCGATCCCGAAGGCGGTTCGCACTACTACACCCCTGATGGCCGCAGCCTGCACAAGGAATTCCTTCGGGCGCCGGTGGAATTCACCCGCATAAGCTCGCGTTTCAACTCCGCGCGCCTTCACCCGATCCTCAACCTCATCCGCGCCCATAAAGGTGTCGACTACGCCGCTCCCATCGGCACCCCCGTGCACGCCGCCGGTGATGGCCGGATCCGCTTCGCCGGCTGGCAAGGCGGTTACGGCAACGTGGTCGAGATCGAGCACTCCCGCAGCATCGTGACCGTCTACGGACACCTCTCGGGCTTCGCTCGCGGCACGCACGTCGGGACGCGCGTGACGCAGGGCACTGTGATCGCCTACGTGGGCATGACCGGACTCGCCACCGGCCCGCATTTGCACTACGAGTATCGGGTGAACGGGGTATTCAAGAACCCCCAGACGGTTGCGCTCGCTGCCGCCGCACCGATCGATGCGCGCTGGCGGGAGGACTTCCTCGCCCGCTCCACCCCCCTCCTCGCCAGCCTCGAGCTGCCAGGGCCGATGCTGGTCTCGCGCTGAGCCAGCGCCGCGCCCGGTCGGGATATCATCATCTCGCCGGCCCGCGCCGGGAACCCCGCCGGCGTGAGTCTTGTTCACGGTAGCGTCGTGTCGCGCTGGTATCCTTCGCGTGTAGCGCCGTGATACCCGCGCAAGGCAGATCAGTCAGCCGATGGATTCGCCAGACCTAAAGGCACCGCAGCACTACATCAATCGCGAACTCTCGTTCCTCGAGTTCAATCAGCGGGTGCTCGATCAGGCGTTTGATGAGTCGGTGCCGCTGCTCGAGCGGCTGAAGTTCCTGTGCATCTCCTGCAGCAACCTCGATGAGTTCTTCGAGATCCGCGTTGCCGGCCTCAAGCAGCTGCAGGAGCTCGGCGGCGGACAGCTGGCCGCCGACGGGATGTCGATCCCAGAGCAGCTCGCGGCGATCCACGACCGCGCCACACGTCTCGTGGCCGACCAGTACCGCTGCCTGAACGAGCTGCTGCTGCCAGCGCTCGCCGCGGAAGGGGTGCCGCTCCTCGGGCGCACGGAGTGGAGTGCGGAAGCGAGCGAGTGGCTGGAGCAGTACTTCGAGCGCGAGGTCGAGCCGGTGTTGAGCCCCCTCGGGCTCGACCCCGCGCGTCCCTTCCCGCGCATCCAGAACAAGAGCCTCAACTTCATCGTGCGGCTCGAGGGCAAGGACGCGTTCAACCGCAACAGCGAGCTTGCCATCGTGCAGGCGCCGCGCTCGCTGCCGCGCGTGGTGCCACTGCCCGGCGCGGGTAGCACACGTCCCTGCGTGCTGCTTTCCACGATCATGCAGGTGTTCGTGCACAAGCTCTTTACCGGCATCAAGGTGATGGGCTGCTACCAGTTCCGGGTCACCCGTAACAGCGACCTGTTCGTCGATGACGAGGAAATCGACGACCTGCGCCGCGCGCTCGAGGGCGAGCTCGCGCACCGTCGTTATGGCGCCGCGGTGCGGCTCGAGACCTCCAACGACTGCCCCGAGGACATGGTGAGGTTCCTGCAGGCACAGTTCGCCTCCAACGGCCTCGACACCTACCCGGTGGCGGGACCCGTGAACCTCAACCGCCTTTCGGCGGTATACGACCTGGTGCAGCGGCCGGATCTGAAATACCCGATCTTCACGCCGGGCGTACCGAAGCGCCTGCAGGGAAGCTCGGACCTTTTTGGGTGCATCCGTCAGAAGGACATTCTGCTGCATCATCCCTACCAGAGCTTCGCTCCGGTGATGGATTTCCTGCGGCAGGCGGCCGCCGATCCGCAGGTGCTTGCGATTAAGCAGACGCTGTATCGCGCCGGGCACGACTCCCCACTGGTCGATGCGCTGGTGGCCGCCGCGAATGCGGGCAAGGACGTGACCGTCATCGTCGAGCTGCGGGCACGCTTCGACGAGGAGGCGAACATCGAGCTCTCCAACCGCCTGCAGGAGGCGGGCGCGCACGTCATGTACGGTGTCGTGGGCTACAAGACGCACGCCAAGCTCGCGCTCGTAGTGCGTCGCGAGGCCGGGGGCATCCGCCGCTACTGCCACCTGGGCACCGGCAACTATCACCCGCGCACGGCACGGGGCTACACCGACTATGGGCTCTTCACCTGTGAGGACGAGATCGGCCAGGACGTGCACGAGCTGTTCCTGCAGCTCACGAGCCTCACCAAGACGCCGAAGCTGAACCGCATCACTCAGTCGCCCTTCGGCATGCACGAGATGGTGCTCGCGAAACTCGCGCACGAAGCCGAGCACGCGCGCGCCGGGCGCCCGGCGCGCGTCATCGCCAAGATGAACGCACTCGTTGACCCGCAGGCGATCGAGGCGCTGTACCGCGCCTCGTGCGCGGGCGTGAAGATCGAGCTGATCGTGCGCGGGGTGTGCGCGCTTCGGCCCGGAGTGCCGGGCGTATCGGAAAACATCACGGTGTGCTCGATCGTCGGGCGCTTCCTCGAGCACTCGCGCGTCTTCTACTTCGAGAACGGCGGGGACCCCGACATGTTCTGCGCCAGTGCCGACTGGATGGAGAGAAATTTCTTCCGTCGCGTGGAGGTGGCATTCCCCATCCGTCGCCACGAGCACCGCGAGCGCATCCTCCGGGATCTGGCTTTCTGCCTCAAGGACAACTCCCAGGCCTGGCAGCTCAAGCCCGAGGGTCGCTACGAGCGCATCGGCCGCGGCAGGGAGCGGCCCTTCAGCGCGCAGGCGGAGCTGCTCGCCGTCTACGCCGCTGGCCCTGCGGTAGTGGTCTAGGCTCAGCCCCTTCCGTGGCTGAACACCCGCAGCCGAAACCCGGTGACCCGCAGGTAGTCCACTTCCTGCTGCAGGTCGGCCGACGTAAGCGGATGCTCGGCCAGCCAGCGCGCCGGAAAGCGCACCTCGAGTGATCTCGGGGTCGCCGCAAGATCGATCTGCGGCAAGGCCGTGGCGCTTCGCCCGCGGTGCAGGAGCACTGCCAGCCGCAGCAGCACGATGAGGTAGAGCGCGCCCCGGTCCCACGGCGGAACCAGCTCCTCGAGGCCCTCGAGCGCGAGCTTGCGTCGATGCGCCCCGACCACCCGCGCGAGCAGTCGTTGCTCCTCGCGCGGGAAGCCTGGCATGTCCGCGTTCTCCAGAAGGTAAGCGCCGTGGCGGTGATAGCCGCTGTGCGAGACGTCGAGCCCGATCTCGTGCAGCCGTGCGGCCCATTTCAGCGCCAGATGTGCCAGCGGCTCCTCGAGCTTCCAGGCCTCGCGCGACTGCTCGAGAAAATTGCGTACCGTCGCCTCGACACGCTCCGCCTGGCTGACATCGACGTGATAGCGCTGCTGCATGGCGCGCACGGTGCGCTCGCGCGCATCCTCGCGCTTGAAGCGCCCGAGCATGTCGTAGAGCAGTCCCTCACGCATCGCCCCCTCGGCAATGCGCATCTCCTTGATGTCGAGCACGCTGAACACTTCGGCGAGGATCGCGAGCCCCCCGGGGAACACCGGGCGACGATCTTCGGTGATCGGCTCGAGGTTCAGCTCGCGCGTGTGTCCGGTATCCACGCAGTACTCGATGGCGCGGGCGATGCCGGCGGGTGTGATTGCGAGCGCCGTCGGGTCGAGCGCGCGGATCGCCTCGCCGATAGCGCGCACCGTTCCGGAGCTGCCCGCACAGTTGTCCCAGCCCAGACGGCGGAACGCAGCCTGCACCGGCTCGAGCTCGAGGCGCGCCGCAAGACGCGCACGCTCGAAGCGCTTGGCGGAAATCTTGCCGTCGCGGAAGAAGCGCTCGCTCAAGGACACGCAACCCATCCGCAGGCTCTCGAGCTCGAGCGGATTCAGTCCCTCGCCGATGATGAGCTCGGTGCTGCCACCGCCGACGTCGACCACCAGGCGTTTGCCCGGCTCGATGGGCATGGTATGCGCCACGCCCGAGTAGATGAGGCGCGCCTCCTCCATGCCGCCGATGATTTCGATCGGGTGTCCGAGCGCCTCACGGGCACGCTCGAGAAACGCTTGCTTCTTGTGCGCGAGCCGCAGCGCGTTGGTGCCGACGACGCGCACGCTGTCGGCGTGCATGTCGCGCAGACGCTGCCCAAAGCGCTGCAGACACGCGAGCGCGCGCGCCGCCACGTCCTTGTCGATGCGGCCGTTCTCCGCAACGCCGGCGGCGAGACGCACCATCTCGCGCAGGCGATCGATGATGACGAGCTGGCCGTGCGAGTAGCGCGCCACCACCATGTGGAAGCTGTTGCTTCCCAGGTCCACCGCCGCCAGAACGTCGGGAACCGGGCGCGGAGCGGGACGGGAAGCGGGTCGGGTTTCGGCGGGTCGGACGCTTGCTACGGTGGGCACGCGCGCCGCCGGCAACTCAGGCGGCCGTAAAGGACGAGCCGCACCCGCAGGTGGTCGCGGCGTTCGGGTTGCGGATGACGAACTGCGCTCCGTCGAGCCCCTCGCGATAATCGATCTCTGCACCCGCCAGGTACTGCACGCTCATCGGGTCGACGAGAAGCTTGACCCCGAGGTTCTCGACGCAGGTATCGCCGTCCTGGACGGCCTCATCGAACTCGAAGCCGTACTGCAACCCCGAGCAGCCCCCACCCTGCACGAATACGCGCAGCATCAGCTTCGGATTGCCCTCGCCGCGGATGAGGTCGCCGACCTTGCGGGCCGCGGCGTCGGTAAACTTGAGCGCGGGGACCTCCTGCAGCGCTTCGGTCGTGGTCATAGTCTCCATACCTAAAAGAGTCTAAAAGGCGCAGATCACGAGGTCAAAGCGGCAGTTCACAGGGTGTGAAATCACCCCGACTGGCCCCCGACCGGAGCTGCCGGCGGCGCCTCGGGCGCGAGGCGCACCAGCTTGCCGATGATCTGGGCGCCGAGCGTCATTTCAATGATCCCGTAGTAGACGTTGCCTTCCACGCGCGCGGTGGCGCCGAGCACCACACGCTCGCGCGCGTGGATGTCTCCCCTGACCATGCCGCTTAGCACGACGTTGGGCACCTGCACCGTCCCCTCGATGGAGCCCGTCTCGCTCACCGAGAGGGTAGATTCGGGGGAGTCGTCCGAGCGCACGCTGCCCATGACGGCGCCGTCCAGGTGCAGGCCACCCTGAAAGTCGACGTCGCCGTTCACGCGTGCGCTCTTGCCGATCAGCGTGTCGATGCGGGGCTGGCGGGGATCGCGAGTGAACATGCTTTGGCTCCGATGGGTGGCTTGCGGTTCAGGGGGAGGCCTCGACGGTCCAGAGAAACGTCTGCGAGAGCGGCGCCAGGTCATGGTGGCTCGACTGCACTTCGACCGCCAGCTGCTCGGGCTTGAACGCGAGCGGGAGGGTGACCTCCTGGTCGAAGTTCTCGAGGTAGCGGAAGTTGTAGCGCAGCTCGCGCACCTTACCCGCGGTGAGCGCCGGCAGGTCGAGCGACTTTGCAGCGCCGTCGTACGAGCCGTCGAGGCTGATGTGGACGATGCCCGCGGCCTCCGTATCGGCACGCCCCGCGCGCACCAGTGACATGTGCACGATGTAGCTCGCTGGTTTCGAGCCGGCCGTGATGCGCAGCTGCTCGATCTTCACGCCGATCGAGGCTGCGCCCTGCGCCACGACCCCGCGGTAGAAAGCCAGCTCCTGCGACTGCCGTGCGACCTGCGCCTGCAGGTCGCCGAGCGAGCGCGCGAGATCCGCCTGCTCGTGCGCGCGCCCCAGGCGGATGGTGTCGAGCTCGGCGAGCTTGGTGCGCAGCTCGCGGTTGTCCTTCTCCAGGTGCTCGATCTGCACCTCGAGCTCGGTACGGCGCTGCGCCGCCGCCTGGCGGTCATAGCCCGCGTCGAAGCGGCCGAGCTCGTAGGTGACGTAGAGCGCGAACAGGCCGATGAGCACGGCCGCGATCAGCACCGCCAGGCGTCGTGCCGGCGCGCGGCGGCGTACCACGAGCGGTGCGCCGTCGTCACTGCCGAGCATGGAGGCGAGCGGGCTCAACGGCGCAGTCAGTCCGGCGTTGCCGGCGCCTCGCGCTGGCCGCGGGCGGTGAGCTTGTCCCACCACGGCGGAAAGGGCGGCTGTTTACCGCGGGGAAAGGCGAGTCCCGCGAGCTCCGTCAACGCGCGGGCATAGACCGGCCGCTTGAAATAGATGACTTCCTTGACCGGCTCCCAGTACGACACCCAGCGCCATTGGTCGAATTCCGGATCGTCGGTGCGGCTGAAATCGAAGGCGACATCGGCGCGCTTCAGGCGCAGCAGAAACCAACGCTGCTTCTGGCCGATGCACAGCGGTTGCTGGTTGCGGCGCACGTAGCGCGACGGCAGCCGGTAGCGCAGCCAGCGGTCGGTCTGACCGACGAGGTCCACCGCCGCCTTGACGACGCCAATCTCCTCGTCGAGCTCGCGGTAGAGCGCCTGCTCGAGCGACTCCCCGGAGCGCACCCCGCCCTGGGGGAACTGCCAGCCGCGGCCGCCGCTGCGGCGCCCGAGGAACACTTGCTCGTGGTGCATCAGCACGATGCCCACGTTGGCACGGAAGCCGTCCGCGTCGATGACGTCGCTCATCTCAGGGAGTTGAGTCTGCCACAAGGCGCACGCGCTTGTGCGTCTCGCACGCGCCGATGCCCAGGGATGGCGTTTTCCAACAAATTCGATGAGGCTAACGCCTCGTGTCGGCAAGCGGGTCACGAGGGTAATGCCGGGATCGAAGATCGCGCCAGGCGCATCGCTGCGAAGCCTCGCGATCCTCGCGTTGTTGGCGGCCGCGGTGTTTCTCGCGGCGCTCCTCGTCGGCAGTTCCGGCATCCCTCTCCCCCGGGTGCTCGCCGCGCTCGCCGGCGGCGGCGATGAAGCGACGCGCACCGTGTTGCGCGAGGTGCGGCTGCCGCGGGTGCTGGCAGGCTTCGGCGTCGGCAGCCTGCTCGCCCTCTCCGGGGTGCTGCTGCAGGCGCTGTTTCGCAACTCCCTCGCCGATCCCTACGTGCTGGGCGTCTCCGGCGGCGCGGCGATCGGCGCGCTGCTCGCCATGATGGCCGGAGTGGCGGCCGTCGTGGTGCAGTCCGCCGCGGTCGCCGGAGCGCTGGCTGCCGTCGGCATGGTGTACCTGCTCGCGCGCGGCGGCGGCACGCCGCGGCTGCTGCTCACGGGCGTGGTACTGGCGAGCGCCTGCGGGGCGCTGGTGAGCGTGCTTCTCTCGCTCGCCGACACCTCGCGGGTGCGCGGCATGGTGTTCTGGCTGGCGGGCGATCTCGAGTGGGCGGTGAATCCGTGGCTGAGCGCCGGCGCCGCGGCGGTGGCGGTGGCGGTCGCGATCGTGGTCGCCCGGCCGCTCAATGTCCTCGCCGCGGGCGAGGTGCGCGCCCGCACCGTGGGGCTGGCGCTCGAGGGATGGCGCACGTTGTTGTTCGTCGCCTGTGCCACGCTCACCGCGCTCGCGGTCGTGAGTGCCGGTACCGTCGGCTTCGTCGGTCTCATCACCCCGCATGCCGTGCGGCTCGCCTTCCGCACGAGCGATCACCGCATCGTCGCGCCGGCCGCCGCGCTCGCCGGCGGGATGCTGCTCGCAGGAGCGGATCTCGTGGCCCGTACCATCGCCAGCCCCCGCCAACTCCCCGTGGGCGCCATCATGGCGCTGGTCGGCGCTCCGCTCTTCGTGGCGCTGTTGCGCGGTCGCGGAAGATAGGCCATCGCCGGGGGTCGCGCGCCGCTACGCGACCACGTTCGGCGACGTCGCGATGCGATTGCGCCCCGCGCTCTTCGCACGGTAGAGCACCGCGTCGGCTTCGGCAATCAGCCGCTCCGCCAGCACCTTGTAGTCTCGCGTGCCCGCGCCCGGCGTCGCCGCCGCCACACCGATCGACAGCGTGATGGTCTCCGCGACGTCCTTGCTGATCACGATGGGATGATGACGCACCGCGTGCAGCACGCGTCCCGCCACCTTCTCCCCTTCGCTGATGGTGGCCTGGGACAGCACCAGGGCAAACTCATCGCCGCCGAAACGCGCCCCGGTGTCGCTGATGCGCATCTCGGCATCGATGCGCTGGGCCACCTCGCGCAGCACGGCGTCGCCGGCCAGGTGTCCGTACTGGTCGTTGATGCGCTTGAAGTGATCGACGTCGATCATCAGGCACACGATCGACTTGCGAGCGCGTTGGGCGCGGGCCAGCTCCTCGCGCAGCCGTGCGTGCAGGTAGCGGCGGTTGTGAAACCCGGTGAGGAAGTCGGTGAAGCCGCTGCGCAGCAGCCGCGCGCGGTTCACGGCGTTCTCCACGCAGATCGCGGCCACGAGACCCAGGTGCGCGAGAAAGTCGCTCGCCAGCTCGCCGGTAAAGCGAAACGGGTCGCTGCTCGAGAATACCAGCACCCCATCGAGCTGCTCGTGGCGCCGCAAGGGAATCAGCGCCAGACTCCCCGGAGGCGCAATCCCCGGCACCAGCAGCTCGTGATCGGCCTTTTGATACGGCCCGAGCCAGGGCCGCTCGAGGTGGGCGAGCTGCGGCGCCACCGTCATCAGCGCGTCGACGAAGCACACTCCGGGGGGCTCGGTGACCACCAGGGCGTCGCCCGCCAGCAGGTGGCGTATCTCGTGCTGCGGGTCGTGCAGGATCAGCGCCACTTCGTCGAGCTGGTACGCGGTGCGCAGTCCCTCGATCAGCAGGTCGAACAGCTGGGTGAGTGAGCCCGCGCGCAGCAACTCGAGCTCGCGCTCCTGGGTCTTGCGCAGCAGCGAGTCGTTGCGGCCGACGGCATCGGTGAGCGCAGCGAGCCGCGCCTGCAGGAGGCGATTCTCCTCCTCAAGCTCGGCAAGGTGAGTGGCGGGCGCTTCGGCGGCCGGCTCGCTCCGGGGTCGGCGCATGAACGGGAGCCTCCTGGTCCCTCAGGCGCGGCGCTCCGCCACGCTGCGTCGGTCGTCGAGATAATCGCGCCCGCGTCGCATCAGCGCAACGAAAGCATCGTGATTCTGCGTGAGCACCGCGGCACGCAGCCGTTCCACGGCCTGCGCGAGCGCCTCCAGCGACTCGGCGCCGTAGTCGTTCAGACTCTGTATTTCATAATACAGCTCGGGGCTGTCCTGGGCGACGCGACTGGCAACCTCGAGCTGCGCATCGAACGTGGTGCTCGACATGCGGGCGAGCTTGGGAGCCGCTTCGCCGCTTTCCGCGAGCGCGGTGAAGAAAGCGATGTTGAGTGCGTGCGAGAGACCGAGCACGTAAGCGATCAGCCGGTCGTGCTCGTCGAGGCTCATGACCACCTGCTCGGCCATGGTGTGCGCAAAGAGCTCGCGCGCGCTCGCGAGCGCGGCCTCGTGGCCGAGGTCAACGAACACCACGTGCCGTCCGGAAAGGAGTTCAGTGTCCGGGCCGAACATGGGGTGCACCGAGGTCACCCGGCAGCCGTGGGACTTGAGTGCCATGAGCCCGGCCCGCAGCGGCGACTTGAGCGATCCCACGTCGAAGATGACGCCGGGCGGGCGGCGCAGCGCGAGATCGCGCAGGATCGCATCGGTGATGCCGAGGGGCGTAGCGAGGACGATGAAGTCCTGCCTGAGGTCCGTGAGGCGCCAGTCATCGACGCCCTGCACTCCCTGCGGCGCATGCCTGGGGTCCGCAACTTCCACGGCGAAGCCCTGCGAGGCGAGAAAGCTCGCGAACCAGCCACCCATCTTCCCGGCGCCGCCGATGACCAGCGCCCGCCGCCCGCTGCCGGCACCGTGGGCCGCGACGCTCGCCTGCTCCTGAGTGGTGAGGGACGAGCGGATCAACAGCCGCAGCAGCTGCTCGGCGAGTGCCGGTGACACGCCGCGCTCGGCGGCCACGCCACGCACGCCGAGGATCACCTCGCGCTCGCGCTCGTAGTCACGCGTCGGCCGGCCGGTGGCGCGCTTGACACGCGCGACCTCCTCGCTCACAGCCTTGCGCTCAGCCACCAGCCCGATCAGCTGCTGATCGAGGTCGGTAAGGCGCTGGCGCAGCTCCTCCAGCGTCGCGGAATCGCGCGTCATGGGATAGGACGCCTCCATCTGTTAACAGCTCCTTTCTATCGGGGGCGAGCCGGGGCTGCAAGGGGACGTCAGTCGAGCGGGGCCTGCCAGACACGTATGGTGAAACGGCGGCCCGGGGGATGTTGGGCCATGGTCGGCACGGTGAGCTCGGAAGACTTCCCGTTCCAGAGAAACGGGCGCCCATTGGCGGGGTGCGTCGAAAGTCCCGGGTGCTCGCGCAGGAAAGCCGAAATCTTTGCGGCCTTGAGGCGCTGCTGCCTTATCTCGTAGCCCGCCCGCACCACGCGCTGCAGCGCGGCGGCATCCCAGGCGCGGCCCGGGTAGCTCTCGTAAGCCGGGGTCGCCACGGCCGCCAGGATCTTGCCGACGAAGTTATAGCTGAGCGGCAGCAACCAGACGCTTTCGCCCTCGGGCAGGAAGCCGCGCGGCGCGCGCATCGCCTGCTGGAACCTCGCCGGATCGGAGGCCGACACCATCTCGCGCGCGGTCTGTCGGGCGATGAGGTTCAAGGTGGCGTTGAGCTTGAAAAAATGCCCCGTCACACGGTTGCCGGCGCGATTCAGCCAGCCGCGCACGGCGCCGTGCTCCGCGCCAGCGGATCCCCAGGCGGTCGCGGACCGATCATCAGGCTGCCGCAGCACCGAGGCCATGATGCGAAATTCCGCGGCGAAGGCGCTGCCGATGTCAAAGTCTCTGAAAGCAAACAGCGGCGTCACGTCGGTATCGTCTGCGAACGGCGGCAGCGCGATTTGACCGTCGGCGACGAGGTCTGCCAGCAGAAGCTCGTCCGACTCGAGGTAGGCCACCGCAAGCATCTTCCACAACAGCGCCCCCGGCGCGGTGAGCACCACCCGCCACAGCTGGATGTCGCCCTGCAGGTCCGCGAACGCCCGTCGCCGTTCGCGCGCAAAGGACGAGCGCAAGTGCAGCGCCAGCGCGCCGAGGAAGAGCTTGCGCACTTCGGTCGGCGCGAGCGGGAACGGCGCGAGCTCGCTCGGACGCGCGGTCTCGCAGTAGGCGTGCAAATCGATCAGCGCGAGGTAACGCTGGTAGAGCTCGCCGTTGTCCGCGAGCAGCCGTTCGATCTCTTGCCGATGCAGCGCTGCCTCGTCCCACACCGATCCGTCGAGCGGATGCAGGAACCCGACGTCGCCCGTGAACGCGAGGCGCTGCGCGTCCGGCGCCCGCAGAAGCGCAACGTTCGCGGGCGTTGGATCGTGCAGCACGGCGTCGATGCGCTGGTTGTAGTACTCGATCTTCGCCTGTCCGGCGACGATTGGGGACACGCCGGGCGGCGCGTCGAATCCCTCGATCGCCAGGTAGATGTTGTCCCCGGGCAAGCAGCGCTGCTGCGGTCCGTGCAGCAGCGCCTGCGTCAGCGGTGTCAGCGGCTCGTCGACCCGCGAGTTGACGAGCCAGGCCACGGCGAAGAGCAGCAGCGGGACGAGCATCAGCCCTCCCAGCACGATACCGGCCCACTTGAAGATGCGCCCGAGCATCGCCGGGCTTTGTATCACGGCCGGTCGGCGGGCGACACGAGCCGGCGAAAGGCACTAACATGCCGACGGTATGGCGGCACATACCGAGCTGCTTCCCGACCCCCTGCCCGCGGACCCGCTGGCGGTGGCGAGCCAATGGCTCGACGAAGCGTGGGCGGCGCGCAGCCAGCCGAACGCCAACGCGATGGTGCTCGCCACCAGTACCCGCGAGGGTCGTCCGAGCGCGCGCGTGGTGCTCTGCAAGGACATCGTGCCGCGGCCCGGCTACGTCGTCTTCTACACCAACTTCCTCTCGGAGAAAGGCCGCCAGCTGCGCGACAATCCTCGCGCCGCGGGCGTGCTGCACTGGGATGCCCTGCATCGGCAGGTGCGCATCGAGGGCCCGGTGGCGCGCGCCCCCGACTCCGACAGCGACGTCTACTTTGCCTCGCGCGCCTGGCAGAGCCGCATCGGCGCCTGGGCGAGCGAGCAGAGCCAACCGCTCCTCTCGCGTGCGCAGCTTCTCGAAGCCGTGAGCGAGACCGCGCGGCGCTTTGGCGCGCCGACGCCCGGCTCCCCGGGGGCGGACGACTCGCTTAAAGTTACGATCCCGCGCCCGCCGCACTGGGGCGGCTATCGGCTGTGGGCCGACACCGTCGAGCTGTGGGTTGAGGGCGCGGCGCGCATTCACGATCGTGCCCGCTGGACACGCAGGGTCACCGCGGCAGCCGGCGATACCTTCCGCACCGGGCAGTGGACGGCGACCCGGCTGCAGCCGTGAGCGCAGCGCACGCGTAACCGCAGCGCAGGCCGCCCGGTACCGCCCGTGTGGAAAAGCATCCGCATCCTCCTGCTGCTGCTAGTGCTCGCTGCGGTCGCGCTCCACACCTGGCTCGATCGCGTCGCGACGCAGCGCTGGCGCGAGCCGCTGTGGGTCGGCATCTTTCCGCTGAACGGCGATGCGAGCCCGCAGGCGCAGCGTTACCTCGATGGCCTCAGCACGCAGGACTTCGCGCCGATCGAGGAGTTCTTTGCACGTGAGGGGCAGCGCTACGGCCTCAAGCTCGAGCTGCCCGTACACGTGGAGCTCTACCCGCAGGGCACGGAGCTTCCGCCCGCGCTCGATCCCGGCGCCGGGCCCCTCGGCACCGCGTGGTGGAGTCTCAAGTTGCGCTGGTTCGCGACACGCGCTTCCGAGGTGCCGGGCCGCGCCCCGCCGCGCATCCGCATGTTCGTGCTGTATCACGATCCGTCCACGCTCGCCCGGGCACCCGACTCGCACGGACTGCAGAAGGGCCTGGTCGCTGTGGTGCACGCGTTCGCCGCCCGCGCCATGAACGGCGGCAACGACATCGTCATCGCGCACGAGCTGCTGCACACGGTAGGCGCGAGCGATAAGTACGATCCGCTGAGCGGCGCCCCGCTCTTCCCGAACGGCTTCGCCGCCCCGGACCAGGAGCCTCGTTATCCGCAGACCGAGGCCGAGATCATGGCCGGACGCCGGGCAATCTCCGCTCAGGAGTGGGAAATGCCATCCAGCCTCAAGCGGGTCGTGGTCGGCCAACAGACGGCACGGGAGATCCGGTGGACGCATTGAACGGCGAGGCCGACGCCGCGCTCGGCGGGCTCGCGGCCGCGGGCATCACCGTGCGCGCCGGGACACGCGAGCTGGTGCGCGAGCTCTCCGTGCGGTTCGCAGCCGCTGAGATCGTCGCGGTGCTCGGGCGCAACGGCTCCGGCAAGACACTGACCCTGCACACTCTCGCGGGCCTGCGCAAGCCGACCGCGGGCGAGGTCTCCCTCGACGGCAAGCCCATCGCCGAGCTCAGCCGCCGCGCGGTGGCGTTGCGGCTCGGGCTTCTGCCGCAGGACCTCGAGGATGCGTTCGTCACGACGGCGATCGAGACGGTGCTGATCGGCCGTCACCCGCATCTGGCGCTCTGGCAGTGGGAGAGCGCCGAGGACGAGCGCCTCGCGCGTGAGGCGCTGGCCGCGGTGGACATGTGTGAGTTCGCCACGCGGCGTACCGACACGCTCTCGGGGGGCGAGCAGCGCCGCGTCGCCGTCGCCGCGCTCCTCGCGCAACACCCGGCCATCTTCCTCCTCGACGAGCCGACCAATCACCTCGACCCTCATCACCAGCTCGCAGTGCTGGGACTTTTTCGCCAGCTGGCGAACTCGGGCCGCACGATCATCACGACGCTGCACGACCCGACGCTCGCCGCGCGCTTCGCCGATCGCGCGCTGCTGCTCTTCGGTGACGGGCGCTGGTCGCTCGGGCGGGTGGAGACGGCGCTCACCGCGGCGAGCCTGAGCGCGCTCTACCTCACGCCGATGATCGAGCTCAGCCAGGAGGGGCGGCGCGTGTTCGTCAGCGCCTGAGTGCCTCGAGCACCACCGCGTGCAGGCGGCCGTTGGTGGCGAGCACACTGCGCGTGTCCAGGTTCACCGCCGCGCCCTCCAGATCGGTGAACGTGCCGCCCGCCTCGCGGACCAGGACGGCGAGCGCGGCGATGTCGAGGATGTTGACATCGGACTCGATGACCGCATCGAGCGCACCGCGTGCGAGCAGGTGATAGTGGACAAAGTCGCCATAGCCGCGGGCGCGATCAATGCGGCCGATGAGCGCGCCGAGGCGGTCCCAGGCTGCCGACCGCGCCAGGCTCTTGACGTTCCCCGTGGAGAGGAAGGCGTGCTCGAGCTCGCCCACGGCGCTCACGCGTATGGGACGCTGGTTCAGATAGGCGCCGCCGCCGGCTTCCGCCCAGGCGAGCTCCTGAAGGGCCGGCGCGCTCGACACGCCGAGCACCAGCTCGCCGGCCCGCAGCAGCGCGATCTGTGTGGAAAAGAAAGGTATCTCGCGCACGAACGACTTGGTGCCGTCGATCGGATCGACCAGCCAGATGCTCTCGGCCCCCATGGCGTGCCGTCCGGTCTCCTCGCCGAAGAAGCCGTAGCCGGGGAACCGTCCGGTGAGAATCGTGCGGATAACCTCCTCGACACGGACGTCCGCCTCGGTGACCGGGGAATCGTCCGGCTTGGCGCGTACAGCGGGACTGGTGCGGTAGAAGCCCCGGATGATCTCGGCCGCCTCCCGCGCCGCATCGAGCGCGGCGGTGAGTTCTTTCGACGACATATTCGCTTAGGATACGACGGGGACACCCACATGAGCGCCGATAGGTCTGCCAGAGGGGAACTCGAGGGGTTGCTGCGCCGCCTGTCGCTCGCCGACCGGTCCGTGCTCGCTGCCACGCTGGAGACACCGGACAGCCAGATCGCGACGGTCAGGGACACCGCCAACGATATGCTCTGGTCACGGCTGGTCGAGCTCGGGCTCGCCCGCGAGCTCGTACTCGACATCGATCTCCCGCCGGCCTTGAAGCACATCCAGCCACGTTCGTACGCGCTGACCGCGCCGGGCCGTGCGGCGATCACCGAGGTGCTCGCGGGCCTTGTGCCCTGAAGTGAGGCAGCCGCATGGGAAACCGCCTGAGCAGGATCTATACGCGCACCGGCGATGACGGCACCACGGGGTTGGGCGATGGCAGCCGGGTGCGCAAGGACAGCGCGCGCGTGGAAGCCTACGGCACGGTCGACGAGCTCAACAGCGCCGTCGGCGTGCTGCTCGCGGTACCCGAGATCCCGTCCGCCGTCGCGGCGTGTCTCACCGACGTGCAGCACGAGCTGTTCGACCTCGGCGGTGAGCTGTGCATCCCCGGGCATCGCGTCATCGGCGCCACGCACGTCGAGCGGCTCGAGAAGTCTCTCGATGCCTTCAACGATGCCCTGCCGCCACTCAAGGAGTTCATTCTTCCCGGAGGCGGCCCCGCCGCTGCCGCCTGCCATCTCGCGCGCGCCATCGCCCGCCGCGCCGAGCGGCGCGTGTGGGCGCTCGCCGAGGCAGAGAGCGTCAGCGCCGAGGTCACCCAGTACCTCAACCGCCTCTCGGACCTGCTGTTCGTGCTCGCACGGGTGCTGGCACGGCACGAGCGCGGCACGGAAGTGCTCTGGCGGCACGAGCGCGGCAAACCGAAGTAGTCGCGGTCACGCCGGGGTCGCGCCGCCCTGCCCTCGCTGCGTGAGGAGCGAGCGCAGGCGCGCCCAGTCGAACGCGGGTCCCGGATCGGTTTTGCGCCCGGGCGCGATGTCGCTGTGGCCGGCGATCGCCTCCGCGGAGAGCGACGGATAGGCCCCGAGCAGCGCGGCGATCAGAGCGGCGAGCGCCGCATACTGCGCGTCCGTGTAGGGAATCTCGTCGGTGCCTTCCAGCTCGATGCCGATCGAGAAGTCGTTGCAGGCGTTTCGGCCACGCCACGCGGACTGGCCCGCGTGCCAGGCACGTGCGGTAAAGGGCACGTACTGCACGATCTGCCCGTCGCGGCGGATGAGCGTATGCGCCGAGGCACGCAGCCCTTCGATCTCCTTGAAGTAAGGGTGGGCATCCCATGGCAGCGTGCCGGTGAACAGCCGGTCTATCCAGGGACCGCCGAAGTCTCCCGGCGGCAGGCTGATGCCGTGTACCACCAGAAGTTCGGGCTGCATGTCTGCCGGGCGCTGGTCGAAGTGCGGCGAGAGCACCTGGCGAATGCCGGTCACGAGCCCCGTGCCGACGTCGATCTTCACGGAATGTGCGGACAATTGAGCTGCTGCGCGATCGCGGTCATCACCTGCTCATCGCCGATCGCGCCCGTCTCGAGGTTGCTCATGGCAGCGCAGGTTGCCGACCTGAGCCCCGAATCGGTGACCGGTAGCTCGCGGATGGCGCTGTATTGCTGGCCGCCCTTGGCGATGCCGCTCTGTGTGGTGCACTGTTGCCCCGGCGGCTGCGAGCCTTTGACGCTGTAGGTGAATGCCTCCACCACCTGCGTACCGCACATGAGGTAATCGTAAAACTGTTTCTGCAGCGGCGCACCCGCCAGGTAACCGGACGGCTCGTCGTCCCACAGGTTGCCGGCGACCCCGTTCAGCGTCACGCGCACCTCCGGCTCGAGATGACCGTTTCCCGCACCATTCGGGCAGGCATCCAGGTACCACTGCCCGTAGTTTCGACTGATCGGGTTTCCACTGGAGTCGCGACAACTACCCGACAGATAGCTGGGCGAGTTCACTACCGTCAGCGGTGTCGTCTGCACGAACTGGTAGATGTGAGTGTTGCTCTGGTTGCAATTCTGCGGCAGCTGTTGTGGCTGGAACAGTATCCCGTTCACGGTCCTTCCCAGGCACATCTGCGGATAGACGTTCACATGAGAAGTGCGCACCGGCGTCTGACCCGGCGCCGGGGTGTTCGTGTTGGTGCAGAACGTCCACTTCGCGGGCGGGCAGCTGCAGCTGTCATCGGCCGTGGCGAGATTCGCCTGGTAGAGCTGATCCTTCGAGAGGTTGCAGGGGTTACTGGCGTTGGGTATCGGCGTGAGGACCTGCGAGGGACTTCCTTCGGGAACGCCCGCGGAGCCGCCGACGAGCGCATGCAGCGACGGTTGCGACTGCGCTGGGGCAGCCACGAGCTGCGCGCCGTAAGCGACGTGCAGCAAGCCGTTGCTCCCATGGGTCCGCTGCGCCGCGCTGGCGCCGCCAGCCGGCAAAATGCGGATCTCGAGCACGTTGTTGTTAGCGAAGTTCCCACCCACGATCTTGAAGCGCAGGTAGGCCACGTGCGCGATGCGCTCGGTCCACGGTCCTGCCTCCGCTTTGACCGGCGTGTAAACCCCGCTCTCCTGGCCGCGGAACAGCGTCTGCTCGCGCAGCTGGTCGGACGTGTCGGTGCGCAGCAGGATCTGCTGCTGTCGCATGGCGCTCACAGCGAGCTGCCCGGGTTGTCCGAGCTCGCCGAGCATCTGCTCGAGAGGCGGAAGGTGGGTGACCTTGGCCGCCTCCTGGTAAGTCTGCTGTACCTGCTGCAGGAAGTTGCCGCTCAGCTCGCCCTTGTACTCGGGAATCACGCTGTCGATGACCTGCTGGTAGGTCTTCGGCATTTGCGCGTAGGTGAGACCCGACTGAATGGCCCAGGAAACGCCCTGCAATTGCTGGCGGTCCCTGCCCATGTCGATGGTTCCCCGCCACAGCAACGTCCCGATGGCGTCCGCAGCCTTCCCCTGCAGCGGACCGAGCACGTAAGCCGTGCCGGCGCCGGGCCGATGGACCGAGTACTGCATGCAGAACGCCAGGGCCTGGATCGTGTAATCGCCGGGCGGCAATGGACTGTCCATGTCCGCCGGTGACAGCACCAGCGGCGTCGGCTTGAAGGGGCCGCCCGGCAGCACGGCGAGCGTCGGATAGACACGGCTCGCGTCGAGACGCAGTGGCAACTCGTTATCGAGTATCTTGCCGACCGCCTCCTCGGCGGCCTTCTGCTCGGCCTGCTGCAACTGGCCGGCGAGGGCCGGCGGAAGCTTGAACTGCCGCTGCTCGAGCGTCTGCCCCGAGTCCTGAGCTTGCCCGCTCGCTGGCGGCGGCGTCTGAGCGGTCTGCGCGTGCGCGCTGGCGCCGGTCGCGAGCAGCAGAGAGGTGAGCGACGCGCCGCGACGGCGTTGCAGGAAGGCCGGTTCTAATCTCATTGTTATTGGCCCTGAGTCATTCTGCCCGCCAATCCGGACCTCCACAAGCGGCTGGTGCGGGTGCGAGCGTGCCACAATCATCCCCATGAGCACCGCCAACTCTCCGTACGTCGCCCGCGATCTGGCTCACGTCTGGCATCCGTGCACGCAGATGAAGGACCACGAGCGCGAGCTGCCGTTGATCCCCATACGGCGCGGCGCGGGTGCCTGGCTCGAGGACTATGACGGCAAGCGCTATCTCGACGCCGTCAGCTCCTGGTGGGTGAATCTCTTCGGCCACGCCAACGCCCGTATCAACGCCGCGGTGCGCGTACAGCTCGAGAAGCTCGAGCAGGTGATCCTCGCCGGCTTTACGCACGAGCCGGTGATCGCGCTCTCGGAGGCACTCAGCGCGATCGCGCCCGCCGGCCTCACGCGCTGCTTCTACGCCGATAACGGCTCGTCGGCCATCGAGGTGGCGGTGAAGATGAGCTTCCACTACTGGCGCAATCGCGGCGCGAGCGCCAAGCGGCGCTTCATCACGCTCGCCAACAGCTATCACGGCGAGACCCTCGGGGCGCTCGCCGTCGGCAACGTCGAGCTCTACAAGGAGACCTATCGTCCGCTGCTCATGGACGTGATCACCGTCACCTCGCCCGACTGTTTCGCGCGCGCGCCCGGGGAGAGCTGGGCGGAGCACTCGCGGCGGCGCTTCGCCGACATGGAGCGCGCGCTCGAGCGCCACGCGCACGAGAGTTGTGCGGTGATCGTCGAGCCCCTGGTGCAGTGTGCGGGTGCCATGCGTATGTACGACCCGCTGTACCTGACGCTGTTGCGCGATGCGTGTGACCGCCACCAGGTGCACCTGATCGCCGACGAGATCGCCGTTGGATTCGGCCGCACCGGCACGATGTTCGCCTGCGAGCAGGCCGCCATCCGCCCCGACTTCATGTGCCTCTCCAAGGGGCTGACGGGCGGCTATCTGCCGCTGTCGGCCGTTCTGACGACGGACGGGGTGTATGCGGGCTTCTACGACGAGTACGTGAAACTCAACGCCTTCCTGCACTCGCACAGCTTCACCGGCAACCCGCTCGCCTGCGCTGCGGCGCTCGCGAGTCTCGCCATCTTCCGCGAGGACCACACGCTCGAGCGCAACCGTGCGCTGGCGGCACACATGGGCGAGCGCGCCCGCGCGGCGCTCGCAGATCATCCGCACGTGGCGGAGGTACGCCAGCGCGGCATGATCGTGGCGATCGAGCTCAGCGCGGATAAGGCTGCGCGCGCCCCCTACCCGTGGCAGGAGCGACGCGGGCTCATCGTTTATCGGCACGCGCTCGCGCGCGGTGTGCTGCTGCGCCCCATCGGCAACGTCGTCTACTTCATGCCGCCGTACGTCGTGACCCCGCAGGAGATCGATCTCATGGTCGAAGTTGCGCGCGAGGGCATCGGGCTCGCCACGTGCGACTGAGCCGCGTGTTCGTCGCGACCCCCTTGGAAAGTGGGGCGCGGGTGACGCTCGCCGGCGATGCAGCGGCGCACGTGACCCGGGTACTGCGCCTCGGGCCGGGGGCGCCGCTCACGCTCTTCAACGGCACCGGCGGCGAGTACTCCGGCACGATCGAGGCGGCGCGCGCCGGCGCGGTGACCGTCACGGTCGGTGCGCCGCAGCGCATCGAGCGTGAATCGCCACTGCGGGTCACGCTCGCCCAGGGGGTCGCACGCGGCGAGCGTATGGACCTGGTGGTGCAGAAGGCGACGGAGCTTGGGGTCAGCCGCATCGTTCCCGTCTTTACGGCGCGCAGCGTCGTCAAGCTCGACGGCCCCAAGGCCGCGCGCCGGCTGGAGCACTGGCGCGCGATCGCGATCGGCGCCTGCGAGCAGAGCGGGCGCAACCGCCCGCCGCAGGTAACATCGCCCGTCACCCTCGAGGAGCTGCTGCGTGCGGAGCAGACCGGCATGCGGCTCGTGCTGTCGCCGGGTGCCGCGCTGCGCCTCCCGCAGATACCGCGTCCCGAGGGCGGGGCGCTCGTGCTGATCGGTCCCGAGGGAGGACTCGCCGAGGAGGAGCAGCAGCGCGCGCTCGCGGCAGGGTTCGTCGGTGTGCGGATCGGCCCGCGGGTGCTGCGCACCGAGACGGCGGCGATCGCAGCGCTCGTGCTCTTGCAGCGGGAGTTCGGCGACCTGTAACGGCGGCGACGGCAGCGCCGCGTTTGCCGCTGTCCGTGGCGAACCCCTATAGTGCCCGCGAGGGCGCCTCCCTTCGCAAAACTCTGCCGCAACAGGCATCGAAGGTGACTCATGTACGGCCACATGATGCAGCAGCCATTGCTGATCTCATCACTGCTCACGCATGCGGAGCGACATCATGCCGAGCGCGAGATCGTCTCGCGCCGCATCGAGGGCGACATCCACCGCACTGACTACCGCGAGCTCGCCGCCCGCTCACGGCGCCTGGCGAATGCGCTCGCACGACTCGGCGTAAAGCTCGGCGAGCGCGTCGCGACGCTCGCCTGGAACGGCTACCGCCACCTCGAGCTCTACTACGCGGTGAGCGGTTGCGGCGCGGTGCTGCACACCCTGAACCTGCGCCTGCATCCCGAGCAGTTGATCTACATCGCCACACACGCCGAGGACGCAGTGCTGTGCTTCGATGCCGGCCTCGCGCCGCTCGTGGCATCGCTCGCCGCGCGGCTGCCGACGGTGCGGCACTTCATCGCGATGACCGATCGCCGGCATCTGCCGCCGGCGGCCGCCGACATTCCGCGTCTCCTCGTTTACGAGGATCTGATTGCGGTGGAAAACGACGATTTCGCTTGGCCGCAGCTCGACGAGAACACCGCGAGCTCCCTGTGCTACACGAGCGGCACCACCGGTCATCCCAAGGGCGTGCTTTACACCCACCGCAGCACGGTGCTCCACACCTACGCGTCGGCGCTGCCCGATACGCTCAACTGCTCGGCCAACGACACGCTGCTGCCGATCGTGCCGATGTTTCACGCCAACGCCTGGGGACTGCCCTACGTCGCCTGCATGGTGGGAGCGAAGCTCGTGCTTCCAGGGCCGCAACTCGACGGCGAAAGCCTCTACGAGCTCATCGAGCGCGAGCATGTCACGTTCGGCGCCGGGGTGCCCACCGTCTGGCAGGGACTTCTGGCCTGCATCGAGTCCCGCGGCCTGACCTTCGGCACCCTGAAGCGGGCTCTCGTCGGTGGCAGCGCCTGCCCGCATTCCCTCCTGCAGGCGCTCGGTGAGCGCCACGGCATCCACGTGCTGCACGCCTGGGGCATGACCGAGACGAGTCCGCTCGGGACGGTATGCGCGCGCAAGGCACAGCACGCGACGCTCAGCAGCGACGAGCGTTACGCACTCATGGCCAAGCAGGGCCGCGCGGTGTACGGGGTGGATATCAAGGTCGTCGACGAAGCGGGGGGCGAGATTCCTTGGGGGTCGCCGCGGTCCGGAGATCTGCTGGCGCGCGGACCGTGGGTCGCGGCGGCGTATTTCAAGAACGAGGGGGGCACCCCGCTGCGCGACGGCTGGTTCCTCACCGGCGACCGCGCGCGCATCGATGGCGAGGGCTACATGTCCATCACCGACCGCAGCAAGGACGTCATCAAGTCCGGCGGCGAATGGATCGGATCGATCGAACTCGAGAATATCGCCATGGCGCACCCGGCGGTGGCGATGGCCGCCTGCATCGCCGCCCCGCACCCGCGCTGGGCCGAGCGGCCTTTGCTCATCGTGGTGAAGAAGCCGGGCGCCGAAGTCACGCGCGAGGAGCTACTCGCCTTCTACCAAGGGCGGATAGCGCGCTGGTGGACGCCGGATGACGTGGTGTTCGTCGATACGATTCCGCTTGGCGCTACCGGCAAGATGCAGAAGCACAAGCTGCGCGAGCGGTTCAAGGATCACAAGCTGCCGACGGCGTGAGGCGGCCGCGGCATGCGCTTGGCAGCTCAGGCCGCGCCGATGCTGGTTTCGTCGGCGATCATCTCCTCGAGCCGCTCGAGGTCCGGGACCAGCGGGGTCTCGTTCACCATGCGGATCTGGCAGATGACCGGCATGCGGTCGGGGAACACCCGTGAGTTGTCCGGCCGCACCACGTCCGAGCTCACGCGCACCAGCTGCGGAAAGCCCTGGCTGACGAGTGCGAAGTTACCTCCCTCCACGCGTGGGCCGAGGGCGTGCAGGATGACGATACGCGTCCGGCCGCTCGCCGGCGGAATCATCTGACCACACGCGCCCTCGAACGAGATGAGCGGCACCGCCTTGCCGTTCCAGGGCACGGTGCCGATGTACCAGGGCGGCGCTCCGGTCATCTCCGAGGGCGTCTGGAAGCCGATCACCTCAGCGACGCAGGCGCGCGGGATGATCAGTCGCCCGTCGACCAGCGGCACGAGGAGGCTGTAGATCTCGGCGACGCGCTCCGCCATGTATCAGCTCCCGTAGGCGGTGCGCGCCGCCGCGCGGCGCCGCTCGACGAGCGGCGCGATCGCATCGAGGAGCTGCGCCTCCTGGTAAGGCTTGCCGAGGTAGTCGTCGACGCCAAGCTCGATGGCGCGAGCACGGTGCTTCTCGCCGACCCGCGAGGTGACCATGATGATCGGCACGTCTTTGAGGCGCGGGTCGTTGCGCACATGCGCCGCGACCTCGTAACCGTCCATGCGAGGCATCTCGATGTCGAGCAGGATCACATCCGGCACGTTGTCCTGCAGCAGCGCCACCGCATCCATGCCATCGCGCGCGGTCACGACCCGCATGCCGTTGCGCTCGAGCAGGCGCTGCGTTACGCGGCGTACCGTGATCGAATCGTCCACCACCATGGCGAAGGTGCGCCGGTCGCCGCTGCGCTCCCGCGGCTGCGCCGGCGCCTGCGCCCGCAGCCGCCACTCGCCGCGGACGAGCGCGCCGATGTCGAGAATGATGACGATGCGGCCGTCGCCGAGGATCGTCGCCCCGGAGATGCCGCGGATACTCGAAATCTGCGGTCCCACCGACTTCACCACGATCTCGCGACTGCCGACCAGCTCGTCCGCCACGAGTCCGGTCGAGTGCTCGCCCGCGCGCACCAGCACCACCGGGATCGTCACGTCCTGCCCCGGAAGCTCGGACGGGTTCAGCCCGACGAACGTCGCGAGGTGCTGGAAACGGTACTTCTGGCCCCCGTAGTCGAACACGGCCGCATCGCGGCCGAGGTGCCCCGCGACCTCCGCCTTCGAGAGGCGCAGCACGCCCTCGACGGTCGGCAAGGGCAGCGCGTAGTACTCCTCGTCCGTGCGCACCACCAGCGCATGACTGATGGCGAGGGTAAGGGGCAGGCGGATGGTGAACACCGTGCCCTCGCCCGCCTTGGTCTCCATGTGCAGTGCACCGCCCAGGCGCTTGATCTCGGTCGCGACGACGTCCATCCCGACGCCGCGGCCGGCCTGCTGGGTAACGGCGCCCGCGGTGGAGAAGCCGGGCTCGAGGATGAGCTGCATCGCGTCCTCGTCGCTCAGCGTCTGCCCGGAGGCGATCAGCCCGAGGCTCTGCGCCTTCTCGCGGATCGCCTTGAGGTTCATGCCGCCGCCGTCGTCGGTGAGGCGCACCATCACCTCCGCGCCCTCGCGGTGCAGCTCGAGCAGGATCCGCCCCGAATCGGGTTTGCCGCGCCGGACGCGCTCGTCGGGCTTCTCGATGCCATGCACCACGGCGTTGCGCAGCATGTGCTCGAACGGCGGCAGCATGCGCTCGAGCACCTGGCGGTCGAGCTCGCCCGAGGCGCCCTCCACGGTGAGCTCGGCGCGCTTGCCGGTGTCGGCGGCGGCCTGGCGCACGATGCGCGCGAGGCGCTGCACGTGTCGCTGGAACGGCACCATGCGCGTACGCATCAGTCCGTTCTGCAGCTCGGTGATGGTGCGTGCCTGCTGCTGCAGCAGGTTCTGCGTGTCCTTGGCGAGGTTCTCGAGCAGTTGCTGGATGCTCGCCACGTCGTTGGCCGTCTCGGCGAGTGCGCGCGAGTACTGCTGGATGGAGGAATAGCGGTCGAGCTCGAGCGGATCGAACTCGCCGCGATGAGGGCCCTCGTCCTCGTGCTTGTGCAGGATCTGTGTTTCGGTCTCGATCTCCAGGTGCCGCAGCTGTTCCTTGAGACGCGTCACCGTGCGCGACAGCTCGCCGAGGTTGAAGTCGAACGAGCCGAGCTGCTGTTCGAGCCGCGCGCGGGCAATGCTCGCTTCACCCGAGATGTTGAGCAGCTGATCGAGCAGCTCCGCGTCGACACGCGCCATCTCCTGCCGCTCGGTGGCCACGACCGGTTCACGGCCCGGCGGAACTGGCTGCGGTGGTGCGAGGCCCTCCTCGGCGTGACCCTCTCCGCCACGGGCGCGGCCCAGCGGTGAGACCACGGCCGGTGCGGTTGCGGAAGTCCATGGCCCTTCAGCAGTAGCGGCCGCAGTGGCCGACGGCGGCGCAGTCGCTGCCGGCGCCGCCGGCGCATGCACCGCCTCACGCGGTGCGGCGGGCGCCACCTCCTCTGCCGCCTCCTCGCCGCGCGACAGCAGAAGCTCCTCGTTGAATTTCGCGAGCGCAGTATCGGTGCCCTCGAGAGACTCGCGAGTCAGGACGAACCGCTCCCGCGCTGCGGAAACGGGTGCCGCTGCCGGCGTGGGAAGCACCGCCGGGGCTGCAGGCGCCGCCGGAGCTGCACGCGCCGCCGGAGCTGCAGGCGCGACCGGCACTGCGCGGACCGCAGGCGCCGTGGGCGTCGCGGGCCTTACCGGTGCTGCGACGACCGCTGCAGGCGGCACCTGCGCTGCCGGTGCCGCCGCGGCCGGGGGCGGAGGCAGGGGCGCCGCCGCGGGTGGCTCCCCACCGGGCCGTGCGAGCGCCTGCAGCCGTGCAATCACAGCGCGCGCGGGCGCCACGCGCTGACCCGTTGCAACCCGATCGCGCATGCGCGCGAGCTCATCGAGGCTTGCCTGGATCGCATCGAAGAGTGCGGCATCGGCGGTCAGCGTGCCGGTGTCGACCAGCATGACGAGCGATTCGAGCTCGTGGCTGAGGTCTCCCATGGGGGTGATGCCGGCCATGCGGGCACCACCCTTGAGCGTGTGCAGGGGACGCTTGAGGTTCAGACGGTACTCCGCGCTCCCCGGCTGCGAACGCCAGTCGGAGAGTGCGTGCTCGGAAGCATCGATGAGCTCCGTGGCCTCGTCGGTGAAGATCGCCGCGACCTCCGGATCGAAGTCCACGGCCTCATCGGCCGGCTCCGGCCCGGCGATGCCCGGGGCGATGGCGCCGTGCGCGGCGGCTCCGTGCGCCGCTGCGGCGGCGATGCGCTGCTCGAGGTTGCGATCGGCACGCTCGATGCGCTCGAGCAGCTGCCAGTGATTGACGAAGAAACCTGTCGACTCGTCCAGGTGCGTCGCGACGGTCTCCATCGCCACCATGCAGTCCTCGAGCAGTGCCAGGTCCTCGGTGCCGAGTCCCACGCCGCTCGAGAATGCCCGGCGCAGCCAGTGATCGAGCGGCTCGGCGAGACGAATGCCGTGACGCGCCTGCGCCATCTTCGAGCTGCCCGAGAGCGTATGACAGGCGCGGTACACCTCCTCGGGGAGCACATGCGGTTCGGGCAGATGCGCCTCGCGCGCGAGGTAGGCGCGCACGGCGGCGACGTGCGCAGCCGTCTCCCGCGCGTAGATGTCGCGCAAGGTGTCATCGGGAATCGCGCTCTTCGGCACGCCATCCCCCGGGGCGGGGCCGGGCGGCGCGGCGGTGCTCCGCGGTATTGCCTGGACGGACGCCGGCGACGGGGCCCGCGCGGCCGCAGCGCGGGGCTGCGGGGCGGCCGGGGAGCGCACGACGCTCGCGATGGCCGCAGCGCGCGCCGCGGCCGCCGCTATCGCCGGAGATGGCGGCGGAATGACCGGTGCGCCAGCCGCCGCAGCCGGTGCCACCGCCGCGGGCCGCTGCACGCCGGTTGCTACGGCCGGCGCTTCCGCCATCCTTGCCGCAGGCGGCTCCTCCTCGGCGGTTTCCGCTGCTGCAATGGCCCCCGCATCGCGACCGGCGGCGAGTGCGTGCGCGCGCGATGAAATAGCGCCCAGGTCGCCGCGCACCGGCGTACCGGTCTCGAGCTGCGTGATGAGCTCCGGCAGCGCCGCCACCGCCTGGCGCAGCGTCTCCAGGATCGCCGGCGAGCGTGTGAGCGTATTGTCGAGCACGCGGTTCAGCAGGTTCTCGATTGACCAGGCGAACTCGCCGAGCTCACGCGCCCCGACCATGCGCCCGCTCCCCTTGAGCGTGTGGAATGAGCGGCGCACCGTGACGAGCGCCTCGCGCTCGAGCGGGTTCTGGTCCCAGACAGGGAATCCGTGCTGGATCTTGACGAGCTCCTCGCGCGCTTCCTCGATGAAGAGCTTCATGAGCTCGGGATCGGCGTGCTCGACCGGGGCGGCGGCCGCAGGCGGTGGCGATGCCGCGAGCGTCGGCGCTGCGGCGCCGACCGCCCGCGCGTCCGGTCTTGCCGGCGCAGTCACGGCGGGGGTCGGGATCTGCAGGGTGCGTCCGTAAGCTGCGGGCTCGAGCGGCGGCACCGTCGGCGGAGCGGGGGTGGGCTGCTGCTCGAGCGCCGTGACACACGCCTGGGCGTTGTCGAGCATGTACCAGGGATCTGCGCGGCCCGCCTGCAGGGTCTCCATGTAGTACTCGACGCTAACGATCGCGTCGGCCAGCCGGTCGATGAATCCCGGCGGCAGCACGTGCACGCCCGGCTGCATGACACGTTTGAGCTGCGTCGTGATCGCATCGATGATCTCGACGGCGCGCGCCTTGCCGAGCAGCAGCAGTCCCGCCTTGATGCCACGCATCAGGTCCTGCCAGCTGTCCATTCCCGCGGCATCGAGCGTGCCGCCGACGCTCTGCGTCACCGCTTCCTTGATGCGCGCGAGATTCACTATGCACTCGCGCAGCACCGCCGCCTGCACCTGCTGGAACTCGGTGTCCTCGGCGGGCTGTGGCAGGTCCGCGTCCTTCGGCGGCAGGATCATGCCCACCAGGCGGTCATCGAGCTTGTCCTCGACACCGATCAGCGTCGCGGCGATGTCGACGAGCGTCGCCTCGTCGGCGCGCAGCGTGCCATTGACGATCTTTCCCAGCCGCTCGGTCTCGGACTGCACGCTGGCGCGCAGCTCGCCGAGGCCGAGCACCCCGAGCGTGTCGCCGATCTTGCGCAGCAGGTCCACCTGCGAGGCGAGCTCGGCCGGCTGTCCCGCGCCGCGGCGCACGAAGATATCGAGCACGTCCTTGACCTTGCCGAGGTCCTCGCGGATCGCCGCGGCGACCGTCTGCATGAGCTTCACCGACGGCGCGGAGAGATTCTCACGCTCCTGCTCGATGCTCTCGTCGACCGGCAGCAGCTCGTTGAGGCGGAAGGAGGCGCGTACGGCGCTCACGCGTCCGCCCGAGGATTCGGCTCGCCCGACGTAGTAGAGCAGATTGTTCAGCAGCTCGACCGGGGGCGCCTGCGAGTAGCGCGCCTCGCCGTGCTCGTAGAGGCGGCGGATCTCGCGATCGCCGAGTCCGAGCAGCCGCTTCACCGACTGCCCGCCCTCGAGGCCGTTCTCCTGCAGCGCCTCGATGACCGCACCGACCACCCACCACAGCTGGAATACCGGCTGGCGGGTTGCGATCTGCTCGAGCTTGCGCGCCACTGCGGCAATGATCTCGAGGTTCTGCTCGGGTCGCTCGCCGCGGATCCAGCCGATGAGCCCCACCTGGTAGCGAGCGCGCAGCCGCCGCGCCCACTGCTCAACCGTCATCGGCGGCTCACCGGGCACGCCCGTGACCGGTTGCGCCTGTTTGTCGGACTTGAGATTGAGCAGCAGCAGCGTGCCTTCCGACAACAGCGAGTGGCCGCGCACCGCACGCAGGTCGTTGAGCAGCGGCAGCAGCACCAGCGCCAGGTCGCGCCCGCCGGCGAGCACGCGCTCGAGGTAGGACGGCAGCTGTACCATGGCGCGCATCAGCGCATCGAGGCTCTCCGCCTGGCTCTTGCGCTCGCTGTGAGTCGCCAGCAGGTACTGCGCGACGTGCTCCATCTCCTCGGTGAGAAGTGCGGCGCCATAGATCTCGAGCACGCGCAGCACGCCCTGCACCTGGTGCAGGTCCTGCGCACAGGTCTCGAGCAGCGCCGCATTGTCGGGCTGCTCGACGTAAGTCTCGAGCGCACCACGCGCTTCGGCGAGCGTCGCGGTGATCTCGCGGCCGACGAGGTCGAATGTCTGGGAAGCGACTTCAGGCATGCGGGCTTTCGCGGCAGAAGTCTACGAGCCGCCAAGGGCGGAGATCTGCCGCACCTTGGCCGTGGTGAGGGTAGCCTCTTCCAGGCGCCGGAAAGGCCCGCTCTGCCCGGCACGGTCGCCGCTCCCCGGCAGCCGGAAGCCGGCTGCGGACTTGCGCAGGCCGGCCGAGAGCTCGGCGAGCTTGGCGATGGCGATCGAGGTCGCGTTGGTCGACTCGGCGGTCTGGGCGCTGATCTCTTTGAGGACCTGCATGTTGCGCGCGATGTTCTGCGCGGCGTGGGACTGCTGGCGCGCGCTGCCGGAGATGTTCTGCACGAGACTCGCGATCTGATTGGATACCTGCTCGATCTCCTCGAGCGCCGCCCCGGCGTTCTCGGCGAGCAGCGCGCCGCCGACCACGTCGGTGGTGCTGCGCTCCATCGACACCACCGCCTCGTTGGTGTCGGTCTGGATGGTGCGCACCAGCACTTCGATCTGCTTGGTGGCGTTGGCCGCGCGCTCGGCGAGGCGCTGCACCTCGTCGGCCACCACGGCGAAGCCGCGCCCGGCATCGCCTGCCATGGAGGACTGGATCGAGGCATTCAGCGCCAGGATGTTGGTCTGCTCGGCGATATCGTTGATCAGCTCGACGATGTTGCCGATCTCCTGCGAGCTCTCGCCGAGGCGCTTGATGCGCTTGCTGGTCTCCTGGATGGTCTCGCGAATGGCGTTCATGCCGTCGATGGTGCGCCGCACCGCATCGCCACCCTTGTGCGCAACTTCCACCGAGTGGCGGGCGACGTCGGAAGCGCGCTCGGCGTTGCCGGACACCTCTTCCACCGAGCCGGCCATGCTGGCTGCCGATTCGGTGGCGGAAGCGATCTGCTTTGACTGTGCGCCCGAGGCCTTGGCGAGGTGCTGCGAGAGCGCCTGGGTCTGGCGCGTCGCCGAATCGAGCTGGATGGCGGAGGCGTTGATGGTGGTGACCAGGCCCCGCAGCGCATCGACCGCGTAGTTGATCGAGTCGGCGATCGCCCCGGTGATGTCCTCGGTGACGGTCGCCTGCACGGTGAGGTCGCCGTCGGCGAGGCTCGAGAGCTCGTCGAGGAGTCGCAGGATCGCCTGCTGGTTGCGGTCGCTCTCCTTGCGCTGGGCATCGGCCGAAAGACGCTGCTGCTCGAGCGTACGGCGCACGCGCAACGCGGCAACGAGCGCACCGAGCAGCAAGGCCACACCCGCGGTGAGCAGCGCGAGCGGCAGCCAGTGGAGGAGTGTGGCGAGAGGGCCGGTCGGGGCCGCGGGGACCGCCGCGCCGGCTGCGAGATCACGCGCATCGGCGACGATGGCGCGGGCCGCCGTCTGCGCCGCCGGCAGGGCCGGAGCTGCGGCCACGGCGCGCTTCACCGCGGCGGTGAGCTGGCTGTAGACCGTGTCGAGCGCCTTGAGGTGCTTCGCCCCCTCGGGGGAGGTCACGTGCGGCAGCGCGAGCGCCGAGCTCCCACCGGCGAACCCGGAGATCACCTGCCCGAGGTAGTCGCTCGCTTCGGCGATGCGCTGTGCCGCCTGCACCGGGTCGGCCGCGCCCTGGGTGAGTGCCGTCACATCGAGCTGCAGCCGCTGCGCGCGCGAGTCGAAGCGCTCGATCGCACCGGCAGCCGCGCCGGGCGGCGTCGGTGGAAGACCGGGTGCGAGCGCATCGGCCTCGGCGATGAGCTTCGGCACGAGGGCTGCAGTGTCGCGCGCGGCGGCCGCGGCATCGGTCAGCGCGATCCGGGCGTGCAGCACCGCGTTGGCGTTGCCCATCACCCGTGTGAAGCGCGCATCACTCGTGAACGGCGCGCTCTCCTCGCGCGCCGCCGCGTCCTCGAGCACCTTCTGGCTCTGCTGGAAGCGGCTGATCGCCGCACCATCGCCGGCCACGGCGCCGCCCGCGTCGAGGGCGAGACTGTAGAGCGCATCGACCGGCAGGCCGCGGCCGGCGCCGCCCGCTGGGCGCGCCTGCAGCAGGTAAGAGGACACGCCGCTGGCGATCAGCAGCAGCGCCGCAAGGAACAGCAGCAGCGCAAGCCCGGTGGTGCGCCCGCTCATGCTGCCGCCTCGGCGAACGCCGGACTCTCGAGCACCTGGCGCAACGACAGGACCGGCCACTGCTCGTTGCCGCGACGGAAGGCGCCGGCGAGATAGCGCTCGCAGCGCGCCACGGTCGGCGGGGCATCGCCCGAGAACTCATTCTCCGCGAAGCGGCGGAATCCAAGCACCTCATCGACCAGGAGTCCTGCGGGGATCTCGCGGTGATTCACTACCAGCACGCGGGTGTTGCGCGTGATTGGCGTGACACCGCTGCCGAGGAACTGCCGCAGATCGATGACCGGCAGCAGCTGGCCGCGTACGTTGGCGAGTCCCTTGATCCAGGCTTTCGCCCCCGGCACCCGCGTGGTGCTCGCGGGTACTCCGAGCACCTCGCGGGTCTCCTCGCGTGCCGCCAGGTACAGATCTCCGGCCATGCGCAGCGCCACGCCCACCCACTCGCGGCCGCCGGCGGCTTCCTGGCTCACCTGTGCCGACACCGCACGGCCGCGCCGCTCGAGCTCGGCGAGCAGCTCGAACGGACGGTCGCGCAGCGACCTCAGCTCGACGTCGGCGGAGTCGGTCGGCTCGCTCATGGGATGTGGATGCGTCGGTGGGGCAGGCAGGTGCCCGCGGTCACGACGACAGGGTCGCCTGTGCCTTGGCGACCAGCTGATCGGGAGAAACCGGCTTCACCATGTAATCGATTGCCCCCTGACGCAGCCCCCAGATCTTGTCGGTCTCCTGCCCCTTGGAGGTGACCATGATGATGGGAATGGTGCGCGTGCGCGGATCGCTCGCCAGCGCGCGCGTCGCCTGGTAACCGTTCATGCCGGGCATGACGATGTCCATGAAGATCAGATCGGGACTCATCTCGCGTGCGAGGCGCACCCCTTCGGCGCCGTCGGCGGCCGCGGCGGTGCGGTAACCGTGCTTCTCGAGCGCCTTCTGCATGACGTGCAGCTCGGTCGGTGAGTCGTCAACGATCAGGATCAGGGGCATGGCCATCATCTCCCGATGTGGGTCTCGATCGCCGACAGCAGCTCGTCCTTGGTGAAGGGCTTGGTGAGGTAGTGCTCCGAGCCCACGATGCGGCCGCGCGCGCGATCGA
>DASPWF010000014.1:0-39684 GCA_035621995.1 Steroidobacteraceae bacterium | reverse complement strand
GCGGGCATTTCCTTCGCCGCGCGGGTCGCGGCAGAATGACCACGGCCTGACACCGGGAGCTTGGCATGACAATGTTCGACCTGTCGGGCAAGGTCGCCCTGATCACCGGCTCGAGCCGCGGGATCGGCAAGTCCATCGCCTTGCAGATGGCCCTGCATGGCGCCCGGGTCGTCATCTCCAGCCGCAAGGCCGAGAGCTGTGAGGCGACGGCCGCGGAGATCACGGCGGCGGGTGGCACAGCGATCGCGCGCGCCTGTCACGTCGGTCACAAGGAGGAGCTCAAGGCGCTGGTCGATGCGACGCTTGCCCATTGGGGCCGGATCGACGTCGTGGTGTGCAACGCGGCGGCCAACCCGCACTTCGGTCCCTCGCTCTCGATTTCCGACGAAGCTCTCGACAAGGTGATCCGTACCAACGTCTACAGCAACATCTGGCTGTGCAACCTGACACTGCCCGCGATGGCGGAGCGCAAGGACGGGGTGGTGATCATCGTATCCTCGGTGGCGGGGTTCACCGGCACGGGTTACCTCGGCGCCTACGCAATCTCCAAGGCGGCCGACATGCAGCTGGCGCGCAATCTGGCGGTCGAATGGGGGCCGCACAACATCCGCATCAACTGCATCGCCCCCGGCATCATTCGCACACACTTTGCCAAGGCGCTGTGGGCAGACCCGCAGCGCGCGGCGGCCTTCGCTCGCAGGAATCCGTTGCGGCGCCTCGGCGAGCCGGACGATGTGGCCGGTGTTGCGGTGCTGCTCGCCTCGCGTGCCGGCGCCTTCATCACCGGGCAGACACTCGTGGTTGATGGCGGCGGCCTCATCGGCAGCGGCGAGCCGCTCATGTAGTCCCCAGGGCACCACGCGAGGCGCGGGCCCTCAGCCAGGCGTAGCCCACGCCCAACAGCACGAACCATACCGGTGCCACATACAGCGCCACGCGCGTATCCGGATCGCGCACGAGCATGACGCTCACCAGCACCAGAAACGCGAGCACCAGCCAGTTCGCCAGCGGCGCACCGGGCATGCGAAACGGCGCCGGTGCTGCGCGTCCGGCCGCCACCGCGCGCCGATAGTTGGCATGCGCCACCAGGATGATTCCCCAGGTCCAGAGCGTGCCGATGAGCGCGATGCTGGTCACCATGGTGAAGACCCTTTCGGGCACGAGGTAGTTGAGCACCACGCCGAGCAGCATCACGGCGGCAGAGGCGTGAATGCCCGCGGCAGGCACCTGATGGCTGTTCAACGCGGCGAGCGCTCGCGGGCCCTGCCCGCGCCGGCCCAGCGTCCACAACATGCGCCCGGTGCTGAACAGGCCGCTGTTGCACGATGATGCCGCGGCCGTTATGACCACGAGATTGATGATGCTGGCCGCGCCCGGGACGCCCAGCTTGCCGAACACGAATACGAACGGACTCACTTTGGGATCGAGCTCGGTCCAGGGGACGAGCGACATGATGATGAGTAGCGCGCCGATGTAGAAGATGAGAATTCGGGCGATGATGCCGTTGGTGGCCTTCGGGAGGCTCACCTCAGGGTGCTGCGCCTCGCCAGCGGTGACCCCGATGAGCTCGACACCCTCGTAGGCGAACATCACGATCTGCAGCGCGAGCAGCACGGGCAGGAGGCCGCCGGGCAGGAATCCGCCGTGCGACCAGAGGTTGGAGAAGCTCGCCGTGGCACCGAGCGCCCCGACATGGAAGGCGATCACCAACACCCCGGCCACGATCAGCGCCACGATGGTCACGACCTTGATGAGCGCGAACCAGAATTCGAGCTCACCGAATACCCGCACCGCGAGCAGGTTCGCACCGTAGAGCACCAGCAGCGCAATGAGCGGCGGCAGCCACTGCGGCACCGCGGGCAGCCAAAAGCGCACGTAGATGCCGATTGCCGTGATCTCGGCCATCACCGTCACGACCCAGGCGAACCAGTACGACCAGCCCGTCACGAAGCCGGGAAAGGGTCCGCAGAATTCCTCCGCGTAGGTCGCGAACGAGCCAGCCACCGGTCGATAGGTCAGCAGTTCTCCGAGGGCGCGCATGATGAAGAAGATGGCCACGCCGCCGAGCGCGTAAGCGAGCAGCAGCCCGGGGCCGGCGTTGTGGATCGCCTTGGCCGAGCCGAGGAACAGGCCGACGCCTATCGTTCCACCGATGGCGATGAGCTGGATATGACGGTTGCGCAGGTTGCGCGAGAGGCCGGGATCGGGTGTATCTGATTGCGACATGAGGGTCCCCGCAGGCTCCTAACGATGCGACGTGCGCTTCAGGGTGGCGGTGCGCCGAGAAGTGCGTAACGCCGGCCTTGCGGCAGCTCGTAACGCTCGACGAGCGCCGCCGTGCCCGAGGCAACCAGAAGCCCGGCGATGCCATCGCCCGGCGGTTCGTTGTGGCGGAAACGCTCGAGCCAGTGCGTGAGTGGACCGGGCGCGTGACCCGGCAAGAGCACCAGCACGCGCCCCGCGTGCCCGTGGGCGGTAAGCCACTCGGCGACCGGCTGCTGTGGCAGGTGAGCGTCACTAACGAGTATCGCAAAGGGCGTTTCGAGACCGCGGTCGAGCATGGCGATCGTGGTCTCATCGGGATTGAGCAGCGCGAGGCTCGCGTGCGCGGTGTCCGCGTGGATGCGCCGGGCCAGCGCGGGCAGATCCTGCCAGCGGTCGATGATGGGCAGCGCCGCCACTGCGGCGAAACAGACCGCCGCCGCATAGCCGCCGTAGCTCCAGCCGAGACTCTGTTGGAGGTTCCCGGCGCGCTGCGCGCGCACGGCGAAATACATCGCGGCGTGTGCGGCCGCGAGCGCGGCGAGTGCGGCGGCGAGGCAGGCAGGTCGCGAGCCGGCACCTACAGCCGCGAGCACGCAGAGCGCAGCCGCGAGGCCCCAGGCGATCAGCGTCACGAGCCAGCGGGTGAGGCGCACCGCCAGGCGGTCGAGCGGCAGCGGCGTGCGCTTTACCTCCTGCGTCCACAGCCCCGCGAGCAGCCCGAAGCCCAGCAGCGCCGGAGCCGCATAGATGTCGCGCGCGGTCGCAGCGAGTGACAGCAGCGCGAGGAATGGCAGACTGGCGGCGAGCGCGAAGCGCCAGCGCGTGCCGGCGAGGTTGGGATTGCGCGCGCTGCGCCAGGCACGCGCGAGCGCCGCTGCCACCACCAGCGTCCAGGGCAAAAGGTACGCCGGCAGCTCGAAGAGATACTTACCGGCGAAGTTGCGGTGACCGCTCGTATAGTCGAGCGCGGGGGGAGCGGTGACGCGCGTAAAGCGCCCGACAACGTTGTGCCAGAAGAGCGCACGCAGCGCCTCCGTGCCGTGCGCCGTGCGCGCAACCGCCAGCAGCCAGGGACCGATGATCAGGGCCTGCAGCGCGAACCCCGCGTACAGCTCCCAGCGCCGCAGCTCCGCCCAGCGACGCTCCCAGACGATAACCGCGAGCAGTGCCAGTCCCGGCACCAGCCACCCGGGGGCACTCTTGGCCATGAAGCCGATCGCAGCACCGAGGTGCATCAGTGCATAGCCGGCGGCCTTGGCGGCACCGGGCGGCGCGCGGTAGCCGCGCCAGGCGCCGAGCAGCGCGAGCGCGCACGCACCGAGCAGACACGCGTCGGGAGCCAGCCAGACGCTGACGCGATAAGCCGTGAGCGCGCTCATGGCGACGAGTGCTGCGATGACCGCGGCGCTCACTTCGAGTTGCATGGCGAGCGCCAGAGCGCCGATCGCCAGCGCACCGACCAGGGCATAGAGCAGGTTGGGAGCGCGCGCCGCTGCGGCGGAGTCACCGAACAGTGACAGCGCACCCGCCGACAGCCAGTAGGTGAGCGGCGGCTTTTCGAGAAAGGGCGTACCGGCGAGCTGCGGCAGGGTGCGATCGCTCTGCAGGCTCATGCGCCACGCAATGTCCGCCTCCCGCGGCTCATCGGGCGTCCACAGTCCGCGTCCGAGGATCCCGGTGAGCCACAGCGGCGTGAGCGCCAGGGCGATCAGGACACCCGCTGAGCGCGCAGGCGCGGACGGACGCGGCGATGAAAGCAACAGCTCCCCTCAAGGGCGCGAGCGTTCGCGGTGGCACAATTATGCGCAGGTTAACCCGGCAGTGAGTAGCGTACGAGCAGACGTACGAGGCGCGCGTGGTCGGTCGACCAGTGCGCGAAAGACTGACACACCTGCCGTACACCGGCCTCGGGCGTGCTCTCGGAATACTTCTCCGCGAACCGTGCCTGCCCCGACTCCTGTCCCGGCAGGAAGCGGCTTGCGCTCCACGGCGTGTCGGCGTCGGCCGCCCGGCTGAACAGGGCAACCTCCATAATGCTCGCATTGCCCGGCACCGTTGCGCAGAGCGTAACCGGAGAGGCCTCGGCTTCGGTGCAGACGTGGGCCGCGGGCGCGGGCGCATCGGTCGCGGCGCCGGGTGGCGAAGCGCTGCCCGGCGGGCTCACCACCACTGCCGGCCGGCACGGCGCCACCGTCGCCATGACCACCACACCGTCGTTGCCGAGACGGCGCAGCACGCCGCTTTCGATTTCGCTCCGCTCGCTCCCGCGGGTCAGTTCGAGCTGATCGGCAGTGCGGCTGATCTCCGCGACGCGCGCCTGCAGCTCACGCTGCAGCGCGCTCTGTGCAAGGCGCTCGCTCTCGGTGAGCCACTGCGACAGGGCAAACCCCGCCGCCGCCGCGGCGCCGACGATGACGAGCAGGATGATCAGTTGCAGACGTCGGGATTTGCGCCGCGACGCCGCCGAGGATGCCCGTGCCGAGCCGTCGCGCAGCAGCGCCGTGCGCAACTGCAGGAACGACGCGGACAGCGTCGCGGTTCCCGCGATGATGGCGGCGAGCACTGAATCGGGCATGAGCACAGGCGGGCGACTCCGAGCGTCACGCTAGCATGGCGCGGCAGCGCGTGGCCGGCCTCGAGGTCACGGAAACCGAAAAACGCGATGCCGGTCACATGAGCGGCGCAGGGGCGTCGCCGCGCAGACGCGTCACGTGCCCGTTCGCTGCGAGCCAGCGCTCGAGCGGACTCAGGTCGGCCTGCATCAGGTGCAGGCCGAGCTTCGAGCGCCGCCACAGTATGTCCTCGGCGCTCTGCGCGAACTCCTCGCGGCACAGGTACGCGACCTCGCGCTCATGGAGCCCGGGCAACAGCTCCTTCCCGAGGTCCGCGAGCCTGCTCGCGGTACCGAGTACGCGCTCGAGACGTGTGCCGTAGGCGTGCGCGCAGCGCAGACGCACGGGCGCGGGCAGCCACGGATAGCGGCGTTCGACGGTGCGCAGAAACACCGCGAAGCTCCCCTCGGGCAGATCGCCACCCGGCAGTAGTGCCTGTGCGGTCCATGGCGGGGCGCGCACCGCGAGCACCCCGGCGAGCAGATCGAGGGCATCCTCGGCGAGGCGGCGGTAGGTCGTGATCTTGCCGCCGAATACCGAAAGCAGTGGTGCCGGCTGCCGCTCGAGCTCGAGCGCGTAGTCACGAGTGACGCTCATCGGGTCGCTCGCTTCGTCGCCGAGGAGCGGCCGCACTCCCGAATAGCTCCAGACGACATCCGCTGGGGAGATCTGCTGGCGAAAATAGCGGTTGGCGAGCGTGCACAGATAGCTGACCTCGCCGGGTGCGATCGACACTTCGCGGGGGTCGCCCTGATAGTCGACGTCGGTGGTGCCGAGGAGCGTGAAGTCGTGCTCGTAAGGAATCGCGAACACGATGCGCCGGTCCTCGTTCTGGAAGATGTAGGCGAAGCGGTGCGCGAACAGCCGTGGCACCACGATGTGGCTGCCCTTGACGAGGCGCACGTGGTGCGCGGCGCGCAGCGGCGTGGCGCTCCTCAGGAACTCGCTCACCCACGGTCCGGCGGCATTCACCACCGCCCGCGCCTCGAGCAGCCGCTCGCGGTCACCGCCGCTCAGCGTCGCGTGCCAGCGTCCCTCACGCGGCACGAGCTGCACGCAACGCGTGCGGGTGAGGATCGTTGCCCCGCGTGCCTCCGCGTCGAGTGCGTTGAGCACGACCAGCCGCGCATCGTCGGTCTGCCCGTCGCTGTACACGAAGCCGCGCCGATAAGGCGCCTGCAGCTGCTCGCCGGCGATGTGCCGGCGCAGGTCGATGGAGGTGGAGGCGGCCAGGCGCTCGCGTGGTGCCAGATGGTCGTAGACAAAGAGCCCGGCGCGGATCATCCATGCCGGCCGCAGATGCGCCGCGTGAGGCATGACGAAGCGCAGCGGGCGCATGATGTGCGGCGCGGCCGCGAGCAGCACCGCGCGCTCCTTGAGTGCCTTGCGCACCAGCGCAAAGTGAAAATCCTCGAGATAGCGCAGCCCGCCGTGGATCAGCTTGGTGCTGGCGGACGAGGTGTGCGCGGCCAGATCGTCCTGCTCGACGAGCACCACCGAGAGTCCGCGCCCGGCGGCGTCGCGCGCGATGCCAGTACCGTTGACACCTCCGCCAACGACGAGCAGGTCGCAGCTTCCCGCTGTCGCGCCGCTCACGCCCGGCGCGGCGCCTGCCGTCCGTAGTAGTCGGGGTAGTCCGCGGAGAGTCCCTTGAAGCGGCGATGAATCCACAGATACTGCTCGGGGACACGCCGCACCTGCGCTTCGATCAAGCGATTGAAGCGCTCCGTATCGGCCACTGGGCACTCGCTCGGAAAATTCTCCAGCGGCGGGTAGATCACTCCGCGGTAGCCCTGCGTGCCGGGCAGGCGGTGGAAGAAGTACGGCAGCACCGTCGCGCCGGTCAGGCGCGCGAGGCGCGAGGTGAGGGTGTTGGTGGCCGCGGGGATGCCGAACAATGGCACCATTTCCGCTCCCTTGTTGCGATAGCTCTGATCGGGAGCGTACCAGACGCACTCATTGTGCCGCAGCGCCGAGATGAACGCGCGGATGTCGTCCCTGGGGATGGGGTGGGCGCCGTCAGCGGCCCGAAAGCGCTGCAGCGCGTAGGCGACCACCTCGTTCTTCGGCGGGCGGTAGAGAAACCCCACCGGGGTGACGCTGGTCAACGCGCGACCCGCCATCTCCATGGTGGTGAAGTGGGCGGTGAGGAGGATGACACCCTTGTTGCGCGCGTGTGCCGCGCGCAAGTGCTCCACGCCCTCCATCTGCACGATCCGTGCAAATCGCTCGGGCCTGTTCCACCAGGCAAACGGAATCTCGAGCAGCCCGATGCCGAGGCTCGCAAAATGCTCATCGAGCAAGCGCGCGCGCTCATCGGGCGAGAGCTCCGGCAGGCACAGCTCCATGTTGCGCTGTGCGGTGCGCACGAAACTGATTGGCAGCCGACGCAGCACGGCGCCAATCATCCGCCCGAATCCTACGATGCCCGCGAACGGCAGCAATGCCACGAGGCGCAGCAGCCCCAGCCCGATCCAGGTGAGCCAGTATCGCGGCGCCAGCAAGCGCAATCGCATCCGACCCCCAAAGGTCTGCGCGCAAGGCGCCTATTGTGAGCAGCGAGAATAGCGCATTCGCGCATGACAACTGTGATCCAATGCGGCGAATGACCGGGGCCGATCTACACCACCTCGAGGTGCGCCTGGCACGTGCCTGCTTGAGGCGCGCCGGGCGAGCAGTTCTCAGCGACGTCAGCTGGCACATCCGACCCGGGGAGCGCTGGGTACTCGCCGGCGGCAACGGCGCGGGCAAGACCCAGCTGCTGAAGATCGTCGCCGGCATTGTCTGGCCGCTACCTGCAGACCCACCCCCCGTCCGTTACCGACTCGGCCCTGAGGAGGCGAGCACACCTTACGGGGTGAAGGAAGAGATCGCCTATCTCGGTGCGGAGCGGCAGGACAAGTACGAGCGCTACGGCTGGAACGCCACCGCGGTGCGCATCGTCGCCACTGGCATCCATCGCACCGACATTCCGCTCGATACGCTGAGCGCGGCGCAACGCCGGCACGTCAACGCGGTGCTGGCGGCCCTCGGCGTGGCTCACCTTGCTCCGCGGCCGTTCCTCTCGCTCTCCTACGGAGAGCGCAGAGTCATTCTGCTTGCGCGTGCGCTCGCATCGCGACCGCGACTGCTGCTGCTCGATGAGGTACTGAACGGACTCGATGTGCGCAACCGCGAGCGGATCCTGCGCTGGCTCGGGCGGCGTAACCGCCGCCTGCCGTGGGTGCTCTCCACTCACCGCATCGAAGACGTGCCCCACGGTGCTACGCACGCACTGGTGCTGAATGGGGGGCGCGTCGTCTACCGCGGCGCGTTGCGCGGGGCGCCGCTGTCGCGCTGGCTCGGGGGTCAGGGCCGTGCGGCGTGCCGCATCAACCCGACACGCCGGCACGCGCGCCGCCGCTGGCTGGTGCGGCTGAGCAATGCCCGGGTGTACCTCGAGCAGCGTCGTGTGCTCGCCGACGTGTCGCTCACGGTGCACGCCGGCGAGTTCTGGGTGGTGCACGGTCACAATGGCGCGGGCAAGAGCACGTTGCTGCGTACGCTCTACGGCGACCACGGGGTCGCCGTCGGCGGCAGCGTCGAGCGTGCACGTGCGGCGGCGGGAGTACCGCTCGAGATGTTCAAGCGGCGCGTGGGGCTGGTGGCACCGCATCTGCAGGCCGATCACCCGCGGCGATTGACAGTTGCCGAGGTCGTGCAATCCGGCGCCCACGCCAGCGTCGGTCTCATCCGCCGCGCGAGCGGGGCTCATCGGGCGGCGGCGCGGCGTGTGCTCGCGAACTTCGGGCTCGGGGGGCTTGCGACACGCACGCTCGGTGAGCTGTCCTATGGCCAGACACGGCGTGTGCTGTTCGCGCGCGCTTTCCTGCACGAGCCCGAGCTGCTGCTGCTCGATGAGCCGCTGGCGGGTGTCGATGGTCCGACGCGGCGCGACCTCGCGGTCCGTGTGGCTGGCTTCACCCGGGGCGATGCCGCCGTGGTGCTTGCGACGCACCGTGTGCACGAGTGGGCGGCGTGCGCCACCCATGAGCTCGAGCTCGCCGGTGGCCGCCCTCTGTATTGCGGGCCGCTGCGGCCGAGCGCCCGCGGCAGTCCCCGCGATCGCCGGGGGGCACCATGAGGCGACCGTCGGCCCAAAAGCTCCTGCTGCTCACCCTGGCTGTCTTGTGCGGTGCGGCGCTGCTCGTGGCGCCGCGCTTGTGGCGCGTCTACCGCGGTACGCACGCCGGCGCCGCAACCGAGTTCGCGGCCTATGAGCCGCGTGAGCTCGTCCCGGGGGGCGCGCAGCCGCTCGCGCCGCGCGTGGCGCCGGAACTCGAGCAGCTCGAACGCGCCGGGCTCGAAGCCGCCGCCTCTTATGCCGGCGAGCACGGCTCGCGGGCGCTCATCGTCAGCCGTCACGACCACATTGTGTACGAGCGCTACTGGCAAGGTACGAGCTTTGACACGCTGAGCGATGCGCAGTCTCTTACTCCGCTGCTCGCCGCGCTGGCTGCAGGAGTTGCCGTCTCGCATCGCCGCATCGGCTGGCCGGACGAGCCGGTCGGCGCTTTCCTCAGCGAGTGGAGGCAGGATCCCCGCGGCGCCATCACCGTCCGCAACCTCATGCAGATGTCGAGCGGCCTTGAGTCTGCAGCGCCGACGCGGCCCGCCGCGGACCTCGTGGCCGCGTTGCTCAGCACCCCGCTCGTGACGACCCCCGGCGCGACGCGCCGCGAGCAGCCGACGGACCCGCAGCTGCTCGCCCTGGTGGTCGAGCGTGCTACCGGGCAGCGCTACGCAACGTACCTCTCCCAGACGCTTTGGCGGCGCGTCGGTGCGGCCGATGCCTGGTTGTGGCTCGACCGTTCCGCAGGTATGCCGCACGCGGACTGCTGCATGCTCTCGCGCCAGGGCGACTGGATCCGCATCGGGCAGCTGCTGGTCAGAGACGGCAACTATCGCGGCGATGAAGTCATTCGACCCGGCTGGGTTTCGCTGATGCGTATGCCGGCCAAGCCCGACCCCGCCTACGGCGCCTACGTACGCATCGCCGCACGGACGGGGCAGGAGACGTACGCGGCGCGCGATGTGTTCGTGGCCGGGGGCGAGGGAGGCAACCGGCTGTGGCTCGTACCCTCACTGCAGATTGCCATCCTCTGCACCAGTGCGTTGCCTGAGCGCGATGCGGCGTGGGACGACGGCCGGATCCCGAACCTCGTCATACGCGCGGCACACGACGCCGCACCGTCGCCCGCGCAAACCCGGGGGACGATGTCGTCCGTCGTACCGGGCCACTGAGCCTGGCGGAGGCGGTGAGGGTGCGCCGGCAGCTCGGAGCGCTGTTCCTCTTCTGTGTCATCGACACGCTGGGGTTCGGCATCCTCGTCCCCCTCGTACCCTACATGGCTGATCGTTTCGGTGTCGCCCCGCAGTTCATCACGCCACTGCTCGGCAGCTACTCGCTGTGTCAGCTCGTTGCAGCGCCATGGTGGGGACGACTGAGCGACCGGCTGGGCCGCCGCCCGGTGCTCATGAGTAGTCTGGCGGGTGCCTGCCTCTCGTATCTCCTCCTCGGCCTGGCGCGCAATGTCTGGTGGCTACTCGCGTCGCGCGTCGTGGCTGGCTTCATGGCCGGTAACATCGCCGCTGCGTTCGCCTACGCCTCGGACGTCAGCACTACCGAAAGGCGCACCGCCACACTCGGGTTGATTGGCGCGGCCATCGGGATCGGCTTCAGTCTCGGGCCGCCGCTCGGTGGCCTACTCGCGGGCGCCGATGCGCGCGGCGCGAATTTTCAGATAGCGGCGGCGGTTTCCGCGTGCCTGAGCGTGCTCGCGATTGCGTTGGTGAGATTCGTGTTGCCCGAGAGTCACGGCGCGGTCCACCGCGCGGAGCATCCGGATGCGCCGCGCGGCGGAGTGCTGCAACTGCTGCGCGAGCGTGCGCCTCTCGCGTTCCTCGCCATGGCGACGCTGCTCGTTACCTACTCGCAGTCGATCCTCGAGTCGATCTTTGCCATCTATGCGCTGCACCGCTACGGTCTCGGGCCGCGGCCGGTGGGGTTTCTGCTGTTCGCCATCGCACTGCCGGCGCTGCTCATGCAGGGCGGCGGCGTGCGAGTGCTGGCGCCACGGCTCGGCGAGGTGCGGCTGGCGACTTGCGGCGTGCTGGTCTACGTCGCGGGCCTGGTGACGCTCGCCCACGCGTCCGCTCTCAGCGGTACGGTCCTCGGGCTGCTGTTGTGCGGCAGTGGACTCGGCGCCTACAACCCGAGCGCCTCCGCGCTGGCATCGATGCAGTCGCGTGGTGCGGATCGCGGCGCGGTGATGGGCGCCTACGTGGCGAGCGCCAGTCTCGCGCGCGTGCTCGGACCCTTCACCTCCGGGCCGCTCTACGCGCTCATCGGTCCGTCCGCCCCGTACCTGATCGGCGCCTGTGTCACTCTGCCGGCGGCGTGGCTGGTGCGCTACGCACGCGCGGCGCGCCGCTGCGAGTGAGGCCGCACTCATTCCTCCGGGGCCGGCCGCGCCTCGGCGGGCGTCGGCTCCACACAGGCGCGCGAGCCCTCGCCGTCGTCGACCCCCACCTCGACGATGCCGTCGACGATGCGTGTCACCAGGGTCGGCAGCGGCATGATCGCGGGCGGGCCGAGCACCCGGCCGTCACGTACGTCAAACGAGGCGCCGTGCAATGGACACACCAAGCGCCTCGCGCGCAGCCGGCCCTCGCACAGCCGGGCGTGCGCGTGGGTACAGATGTTGTCGAGCGCGAACACACCCTCGCGCGTGTGGCATACCACGATTTCGCGACCGCCGATCACACAGGCCCGCATGCTTGCGAGCGGCACCTCGGCGAGCTTCAGGGCGGGGGCGAAGAGCGCCATCGCCCTTAGAGCAGGATCTCGGTCTGGAAGATCGACACGGCTTGGCCGCTGATCCACACGCCGGCGAGCTCATTGCCGGTGAATTCGAGCTCGACCTCGACGCGCCCGGGGCGGTGCAGCGAGTGTCCCTGTATGCCGCAAAAACGTGCGCGCTCGCCATTGCGGGCGAGGAGCCCGAGGCTTGCGAGATACGCCCCGAGCAGGCCGTGGGCGTTGCCGCTGACCGGGTCCTCGGCGATGCCGAGCGCCGGACAGAACATGCGCGACTCGGTGAGATGGTCGACGGCATTCGGCGTCAACGTGAACACGAAATAGCCGGCCGCGCCGATCTGCGCCGAAAGCGTGGTGAGACGGCTGAAGTCGGGCTTGAGATGCTTAAGGGGGTCGGGCCCGCGAACGCCGATCAGCAACCGCGTGCCTGCCGCGCCAACGATGCGCGGCGCGATGCGCGTGTCGAGGCTTTCCGAGGCGAGTGCCAACGCATCGAGGACCGCGAGCCGCTCGCGGTCATTCAGCTCGCGCCCGATCGCCGGAGGGCTGCGGCGAATGGCGATGCGGCGGTCATCGTCGCTGCCGCGCACCTCCACGTCGACGATCCCGGCCTTGGACTTCTGGCGCTGCCAACGCGGCGCATCGTGGCGACGCGACAGCACGTACTGCGCAGCGACCGTGGCATGGCCGACGAAGCCCGCTTCGCTCCGTGGGGTGAAGAAGCGCGCCCGCACGGTGTGGTCGTCGGCGTCGGGGGCGAGGATGAAGGCGGTCTCGGCGTTGTTGAGCTCGCGCGCGATGGCGAGCATCTGCGCCTCGGAGAGCGCGTCGGCGTTGAGCACCACGCCGGTTGGATTGCCGGTAAAGGGCTCGCGGGTGAATGCATCAACCTGGTGGACCTGGATCTTCCGCGTCATCTGCTCACCCGCCGTTTCGGCCCCGAGCGCTCCATTCTAGTCCCTCGGCCGGGATCATAGCCGTGCGCGGCGTGCGTGCGTGCAATACTGGCGACTACCGCTCTCACGGAGGCGCTGCGCATGGACATTGGGGTCGAGATCAGCCTGTATCCGCTGCGGGCGGACTTCGTTCCCGCGATCCGCGAATTCCTCGACCGCCTGAGCGGCGATGCGCGGCTGCGGGTGGTGACGAACAGTATGAGCACGCAGGTCTTCGGGGCGTACGAGGAGGTCATGGAGGCGTTGCGCCGCGAGCTGCGTACGACCTTCGAGACACTTAGCGATCGATCAGACAAGGCCGTGTTCGTGATGAAGGTGCTCGGACCCTTGCCGACCGCCTGACACGCACGCTCAACTCGCCTCTGGCGGCCTGCAGGGCGAAGCGGCAAACTACCAGATCCCGGGCACGTTCGCCGCAAACAATTCTCAGGGGTCACGGAGTAAGCATGGCGCTTTTGCGTGTCGTGGACCGCGACGGGGTTGAGCACGAGGTCGAGGGCAAGACAGGTCTCAAGGTGATGGAGAATCTGCGCGAGCTCGACTATGGCGTGGCTGCCATCTGCGGCGGCATGTGCTCCTGCGCAACCTGTCACGTGTACGTCGATCCGCAGTGGCAGTCGCGGCTGCCGGCGATGATGTCCGACGAGCGCGAGCTGCTCTCCGAGCTGTCACACTATCAGGACAACTCGCGGCTGTCGTGTCAGCTCGAGTTCACCCCGGAGCTCGCCGGGCTGCGCGTCAGGATCGCGCCGGACGAATAGCCGTGTCTGCACCCACCGTACAGGTCGAGACCCGCGGCGCGGTCGCGCTGGTGATGCTGAACCGCCCCGACAGTGGCAACGCGCTCAACCTGCAAATGGCGATGGACCTGCTCGCGGCCAGCATGACCTGCGCCCGCAACACTGCGGTGCGCGCCGTGGTGCTGAGTGGCGCGGGGCGCAATTTCTGTTTCGGCGGCGATCTGCGCGCCATGGCGACGCGCGACACGGCTGGAGACGATTACATCCGCGAGCTCACCACCTACCTGCACGCGGCGATCTCGCACTTCGTGCGCATGGATGCCCCGGTCGTCGCGGCCGTCAACGGCACCGCGGCGGGCGCCGGGGTGGGTCTGGTCGCCATGGCGGATATCGCCGTGTGCGCGCGCAGCGCCAAGTTCAACCTCGCTTACACCAACGCCGGCCTCACCCCGGATGCCGGCACCTCCTTCCTGCTGCCGCGCACCCTCGGCGTGAAGCGCACCATGGAGCTGCTGCTGCTCAATCGCACGCTGCCCGCGAACGAGGCACTCGCCTGGGGGCTGGTCAACGAGGTGGTGGCCGACGAGCAGCTGCTCGCGCGCTCGCTGGAGACTGCGGAGCGCCTGGCGCAGGGGGCGAGCGGCGCATTCGGCGCCACCAAGCGGTTGATTGCACATTCGCTGGGCGCTTTCGAGTCACAGATGGTCCTCGAGAGCGAGACCATCGCCGCGCACGCGGTGGGTCCGGAGGGCGTCGAAGGCATCAGCGCCTTCCTCGAGAAGCGCAAGCCCCAGTTCCCCGAGAAGGGATCACGCTGAAGGCACAGTGCCGTCATGACCTGGTCTCTCCTGGCATTGCTCGCGGCCTTAGGGATCGTGGTGCTGCGCATTTACTTCAAGCTGCGTGCCGCCGGCAAATCGCGCGCCGAGACCTGGGACGAGCAGATCATCGGGCGGCTGCGCTCCCAGGGCTATGCGCCCTTCAACGACTATCGCGTGGACTTCTTCCTCGCGCTGCCGGATGAGGCCGCCTGTGCCGGCGCCCGGGCGCGGCTCGAGCCGGAATTCAGTGTCGACGTGAAGCCGCTCGCCGACGACCCGGAGCTTTCCTACAGCCTGCATGCCACCAAGACCATGCGACTCGTCGTCCCCGACATGCAGGACATCAGCCGGCGACTGACGGCGCTCGCTACCGAGCTGCACGGTCGCTACGACGGCTGGGCGGCCTGACGAAGTGCCGATCGAGGGAGGAAGCCATGAGAATCATTGCCGGGACGCTGCTGCTTGGCGTCGTCGCACTATCAATGGCCGCTAATGATCAGGACCTCGTCGCGCAGAATACGGCCGTGATTCGGGCCGAGCACGCTAAGCTCAGCCGCGGCGACTGGCAGGCTGCGGCCGAGGAGTACGCCGAGGACACCCGCAATTTCGGCAGACCCGTCGGCCGGGCCGGCGTGCGGCGGGTGCTCGAGGATATCCATCGCACCTTTCCGGACATGCGCCTCGAAATCGTCGATCTCGTCGCGGTCGATGACGCGGTCATCGTGCGCTGCACCTTCAGCGGCACGCATGAGGGCGTGGGACAGCTACCCGTCAACGGCGGACTGTTGGTTGGGGTCGCGCCGACCCACAAACACTTCGAAGTGCAGCACATCCACTGGTACAAGCTGCGGGCAGGCAAGATCGTCGATCATTACGCCACGCGCGACGACATGGGGATGATGCAACAGCTCGGTCTGCTGCCGGCGCCGCCGCCGTTTCCCGCGCCGAAGTAGCTCGCCCGTCTCGATAGCGGTGTCGCCTGCGGCGGTTGCCGCGTCAATGCTTCTCGGTCTGGCGGGCCACGGCTTGCGCGGCGGCGGCGATGGCGGCCGGATCGCCGAGGTAGCGGCTGCCGCGCGGACGCAGCTCGCCATCGAGCTCGTAGAGCAGCGGCACGCCCGTGGGTATGTTGAGCTCGGTGATCTCGCTCTCGGCGACGTCATCGAGCATCTTCACCATGGCCCGCAGGCTGTTGCCGTGCGCCACGACCAGGACGTTGCGACCCGCGCGCAGCTCCGGCGCGAGGCGCGCGTGCCAGTACGGCAGGACGCGCAGCAGCGTGTCCTTCAGCGATTCCGTGGCGGGCAACTCCCGCGGGTCGATGCCGGCATAACGCGGGTCGAAGCGCGGGTGGCGCGGGTCGTCGACGCCGAGCTGCGGCGGAGCGATGTCATAGCTGCGCCGCCAGATCTTCACCTGCGCTTCGCCATGCTCGGCGACCGTCTGCGCCTTGTTGAGACCCTGCAATGCCCCGTAGTGACGCTCGTTGAGCCGCCAGGAGCGCTCGACGGGTATCCACATGAGATCCATCTCGTCGAGGATCATCCACAGCGTGCGGATGGCGCGCTTGAGCACCGAGGTGAAGGCGACGTCGACCACCAGACGCTCGCCGAGCAGCTCGCGCCCGGCCTGCGCGGCTTCGGCGCGGCCCTGTGCCGAGAGGTCGACATCGGTCCAGCCGGTGAACAGGTTCTCGACGTTCCAGGTGCTCTGGCCGTGGCGGACCAGGATCAGCTTGCCCGGCATGATCACCCCGCCAGCTTACGTACCGCTTCGACGCCCACCGTGAGGGTCGCGAAGTCGCCGGCTTCCGCAGCACGCATCTCCGCGACCATGCGTTGCCAGTGCGCGAGCTCCTTGCCAGCGGATTCGAGCCAGGCAGTGACGCGCGCCGGGGCGCTGCCGCGGCTCTTGTGGGCGAGCACGCGCTCGGCGAGCCGCCGGTGCACGCGCAGCGCCGCATCGCGCAGCCCGGTGCGCGCGATGGCCTGCCACGGGCCCTCGACGGCGAGCTTCTCGATGCGGGCCCGCAGCCAGTCGCAACCGACCCGCGTGCCGACCTCGAAATACACCCGCGCGGCCTCGGCAACGCTGACTCGGTGGTGGCCGGCGATCTCGACGATGTCGAGCGCGGCGTTGAGCGCCTCGAGAGAGGCAATACGCGCGGCGAGCGTCGGCGGGAGGCCGGCCTCGAGGTAGTGGCGGCGGCCGTCCTCGAAGCGTGTCAGCTCCGCGCCGGTGAGTACGTCCGGCGTCTCCGCCTCGAGCGCCCGCACGCCCTCGCGGAACGATCGCACCGCAGCGTCGACCTGCAGAGCGCCGGCGCGCGAGGTGAGCAGCCAGTAGCTCGCGTGCCGTAGCAGGCGGCTCGTCTGGAAGGCAGCTTCGTACTGCAGCTTGGCCGGCACCTTGTTGTCGAGGGCTTCGATCTGCTCCCAGACGGCCCGCATGGCGAAGATCTCGCGCGCTGCAGTGTAGGCCCGCGCGACCTGCGCGGGCTCGGCGCCGACGTCCTCCTGCATCCGCGACACGAACGTCGGTCCCATGCGGTTCACCAGGCTGTTGGTGGTCGCAGTGGCGATGATCCCGCGGCGTAGACGGTGATGCGTGATGGCGCGCGGGAAACGCTCCTGCATCGGCGCCGGGAAGTAGCGCTCGAGCTCCGCCGAGAGGTACGGATCCTCCGGAACGTCCGAGGCGAGCAGGTGGTTGTTGAGCCAGATCTTGCTGTAGGCGAGCAGGATGGCCAGCTCGGGGCGTGTAAGACCCACGCCGTTCTTGCGGCGCTCGGTCAGCTCGTCGTCGCTCGGCAGAAACTCGAGCGTGCGGTTGAGGTCACCCGAGCGTTCCAGGGAGCGGATGAGGTACTGGAACTCCGGCAGCCGTGTCGCCCCCTGCAGCTCGAGCGTGCTGAGCGCCTGGCTCTGCAGGTAGTTGTTGCGCAGTACCAGGGCGGCGACCTCGTTGGTCATGCGCGCGAGCAGGCGGTTGCGGTCGCCACGCAACAGTTTGCCTTCCGCCACCAGCGGGTTGAGCACGATCTTGATGTTCACCTCGACGTCCGAGGTGTTGACGCCAGCCGAGTTGTCGATGAAGTCGGTATTGAGGCGCCCGCGGGCGAGGGCGTATTCGATGCGGCCGCGCTGCGTCAGGCCGAGATTGCCGCCCTCGCCGACCACTTTCGCCAGGAGCTGCTGCCCGTTGATGCGCAGCGCATCGTTGGCGCGATCGCCCACTTCGGCGTTGCGCTCGTCGCTGGCCTTCACGTACGTGCCGATGCCGCCGTTCCACAGCAGATCGACCGGCAGTGTCAGGATGGCACGCATGACGTCGTTCGGTGCGGCGGCGGCGCTCTCCAGGCCGAGCAGTGCGCGCGCCTCGGTCGACAGCGCGATGGATTTCGCCGAGCGCAGGAACACCCCGCCGCCGCGCGAGAGTTTTCTTCGGTCGTAGTCGTCCCAGCTCGAGCGCGGCAAGGCGAACAGACGTGCCCGCTCGGCGAAGCTCACCGCGGGATCCGGATCCGGATCGAGGAAGACATGACGGTGATCGAAGGCGGCCAGCAGGCGGATGTGGCGCGACAGCAGCATGCCGTTGCCGAAGACGTCCCCGGACATGTCGCCGATGCCCACCACGCTGAAATCCACCTTCTGCGTGTCGATGCCCATCTCGCGGAAATGTCGCTTGACGCACTCCCACGCGCCGCGCGCCGTGATGCCCATCTTCTTGTGGTCGTAGCCGGCGGAGCCGCCAGAGGCGAACGCGTCCCCGAGCCAGAAGCCGTACTCCGCCGAGATGGCGTTGGCGATGTCGGAGAACGTGGCCGTGCCCTTGTCGGCCGCCACCACCAGGTACGGGTCATCGCCGTCGCGGCGTATGACGTGCGCCGGCGGCACGATACGTCCGGAGACGATGTTGTCGGTGAGGTCGAGCAGCCCGCGGATGAAGCTCTGATAACAGGCCACGACCTCGGCCTGCACTTCCTCGCGCGTACCGCTCGCCGGCAAGCGCTTCGGCACGAAGCCGCCTTTGGCGCCAACCGGCACGATGACCGTGTTCTTGACGTTTTGCGCCTTCATGAGACCGAGGATCTCGGTGCGGAAGTCCTCGCGCCGGTCGGACCAGCGGATACCCCCGCGCGCGACCTCGCCCATGCGCAGGTGCACGCCCTCGACGCGCGGACTGTAGACGAAGATCTCGAACTTCGGCTTCGGCAGCGGCAGGTCGGCGATCTTCGCCGGATCGAACTTGAAGGAGACGTAGCTCTTCGGGCGGCCGTCCGCGCCCGGCTGGTAATAGTTGGTGCGCAACGTCGCCTGCACCAGCGTGAGGTACGCGCGCAGGATGCGGTCGTCGTCGAGACTGGTGACGGCATCGAGAGCGGAGCGTATCTGCGCCACGAGGCCCTCGGCACTGCGCTCACGGGTAGTGCGGGCCGCGGCCGCCGGGTCGAAACGTGTCTCGAACAGCCGCACGAGATGGCGTGCGATGGGGGTATTGGCCGCCAGGGTACGTTCCATGTACGCCTGGCTGAAGGGCACGCCGGTCTGCAGCAGGTAGCGACAGATGGCGCGCAGCACCACGATCTGGCGCGCCGCGAGGTGCGCGCCGATCAACAGGCGGTTGAAGCCGTCGTTCTCGATGTCGCCCTTCCAGGCCGCGGTGAAACCCTCGCGGAAGTTGCCTTCGACGCGCGGGATGTCGACGCCCAGGCCGTCGCGGTGCTCGAGCTCGAAGTCCTGGATCCACGCCCGCCCGCCTTCCGGCCAGGCAAGCTCGTAGGGGCGCTCGGAAATCACTCGCAGGCCGAAGTTCTCGAGCATCGGCAGCACGTCGGAGATCGGCACCGGCTCGCCGAGCCGGACGATCCGCAGGTGCACGCGTTGCGGCGTCTGTCCGGCGGGGCGATGCAGGCTGAGCTGCATGGCATGTGGCTGCTGGCGTAGCGCCTCGAGGTCCGCGAGATCGCCGAGCGCATCCTCCGGGGGCACGTCGTCCTGGTACGCCAGCGGGAAGGCCTGCCGGTACCGCCCGGCGAGCGCAAGGCCCGCGGCCTCGCCGCGCCGCCCGATGAGCACCTCGCGCAGCCGGTCGGCCCAGGTCAGGGCCGCCTCGGCGATGCGCCGCTCGATCTGCGCGATGTCGGCCCGGTGACGGCGCGCCGGGTCGGTGCGCACCACGACGTGCAGCCGTGCGTGACTTGAGCCGGAAATCTGCGCCTGGCTCTCGACGCTCACGCCCGCGAACCCCTCGAGGGCGATCTGCTCGATGCGCTGACGCACCTCGGTGTTGTACCGATCGCGCGGCACGTACACCAGGCACGAGTAGAAGCGGTGGTAGGGGTCGCGTCTCACCAGCAGACGCACCGTGCGTCGCTCGTACAGATTGACCACGCCGCGCACGATGCGGATGAGATCGGGTATGCCGGCCTGGAACAGCTCATCGCGCGGGTAGGTCTCGAGTACGTTGAGCACCGCCTTGCCGTCGTGGCTGGCGGGGTCGAGGCCGAAGTGCTCGATGACGCGTTCGACCTTGCGGCGCAGGACCGGGATCTCGCGCGGACTGCCGTGATAGGCGGTCGAGGTCCACAGCCCGAGGAAACGGTGCTCACCATCGACGCGGCCGCGGGCATCGAAGGTCTTCACGCCGACGTAGTCGAGGAACTCGCCGCGATGCACGGTGGCGCTGGAGTTCGCCTTGGTGAGCACCAGCAGCTCCGGCTCGCGTGCCCGCGCACGCACATCGCCACGCAGTATCGTGGTGGCGCTGCGCGGCGCGTGCCGGCGCGCCTGGCTCAGGATCCCTAAGCCCGAGTTGACGTCGGGCACGAGGCGATCCTCGGAACGACCGCGCTGCAGGCGGTAGTGGCGATAGCCGAGAAACACGAAGTGCCGGGCCTCCATCCAGTCGAGCAGATGGGCGGCCTCGCTCACCTCGCTCGGTGGCAGCGGCGGCGGATCGCTTTCGAGGCGCGTGATGATCTCACGCACCCGCTCGCGCATCGGCCGCCAGTCACTGACCGCAACGCGCACGTCGGCGAGCGTCATTTCCAGATCGCGCTGCAGCTTCTCGAGCTGCGCTGGATCGGTGACGCGATCGATTTCGTAGAGCTGCCAGGACTCGGGGTGCGTGGCGTGCGCCCCGTTGCTGCCCAGGTCGATCAGCTGTCCGCGCCGATCGCGACGCACCTGCAGCACCGGGTGAACGATGAGATGCACGGCCAGCTCGGCGCGGCTGAAAGCCATGCCGAGTGAGTCCACGAGGAAAGGCATGTCATCCGTGACCGTGAGCACCAGGGTGTGCGGTGACTCGAAGCCGTCGCGCCCGGCGTCGGGATTGAACACCTTCACCAGCGAGCGCCCCGGGGGGCGGCGCGCCGCGTATGCGAGATGCGCGAGCGCTGCCTTGGCGAGATGCCGTGGTGAGCGTTCGGCGAGATCCTCCTCGGCGACGCCATGAAAATAGGCGCGCAGGAAGCGTTGCCGCAGATCCGCGCGGCTGCCGCCGCCGGCGCGTGCGATGCGCTCGATGAGTGCGATGCGCGCAGCGGGGATACTGCGGAGTAGCCGGCTATCGTCTGGAGCAACTGGCGCGTGCATGCCAATCTTCCTGGGAGGGCGGCGGTGGCGCGTGCGCGTGGCGTATTTTCTGCAACGTCGGCGCGGCCGCGGGTCCCGTACTGGGTGCGCGGCGCGATTATACATGTCGCGCCTGACACCCCGCCTGCACGACCCTGGCGGGCCGCCGTACCGACACGCGCCAGCGGCCCGGGGCGTCACGGCGTGGGGGTTATAATAAGCTTCCGCGCCAAATGACCCGCGAGGATCCCCGCAGGGTGACCCCATGAGCGAACCACACGACAACCCCATGGCTACGGACGGCTTCGAGTTCGTCGAGTACACCGCGCCCGACCCGCAGCTACTGCGCAGCCTGTTCGAGCGGCTCGGCTTTCCGGTGGTGGCACGCCATCGCTCGAAGAACGTCACCCTGCACCGCCAGGGCGAGATCAATTTCATCATCAATGCCGAGCCCGACTCCTTCGCACAGCGCTTTGCGCGGGTGCACGGACCGTCCGCGTGCGCCATGGCCTTTCGCGTACGTGATGCCGCCAAGGCCTATGCCCGGGCGCTCGCGCTCGGCGCCAAGCCGGGGCCACAGAGCGCCGGCCCCATGGAGCTCAACATTCCCTGCATCGAGGGCATCGGTGGCTCGCTCATCTACCTGGTCGATCTGTACGGCGAGCGCTCGATTTATGACGTCGACTTCCGTCAGGTGAGCGTGCCGCCCGGCGCCGAGGCCGCCGGACTTACGCTGATCGATCACCTCACTCACAACGTCGGCCGCGGCCGCATGGACGTGTGGGCTGGCTTCTACGAGAAGCTGTTCAACTTCCGCGAGATCCGCTACTTCGACATCGAAGGGCGGCTGACGGGCCTGCTGTCACGCGCCATGACCAGCCCCTGCGGCAAGATCCGCATCCCCATCAATGAATCGCAGGACGACAAGAGCCAGATCGAGGAGTATCTGCGCGAGTATCACGGCGAGGGCATCCAGCACATAGCGCTCGCCACGGACGACATCTACCGCACCGTGGACGTGCTGCGCTCGCACGGCGTGGCGTTCCAGGACACGCCGGACACCTACTATGAGGGTGTCGCGGCGCGCGTCCCGGGACATCGCGAGTCGCTCGAGGAGCTGCGCTCGCGGCGCATCCTCATCGATGGCAACCCGCAAAAGGGTGAGGGCCTGCTGCTGCAGATCTTCACGCGCAACGTAATTGGTCCGATCTTCTTCGAGATCATTCAGCGCAAGGGCAACGAGGGCTTCGGCGAGGGCAACTTCCGCGCGCTGTTCGAGTCCATCGAGCAGGACCAGATCCGCCGCGGCGTGATTTAGTTGGATTGGCGAAAAAAGGCCGGACCGTATCAGCGTGGTCGAACTCGCAGGCAAAAGGCGTGACTTTTGCCGGCGAAAAGCCGGCTTTCGAGGGTGGCCTTTCCCGCAGGCCCAGGTAGTGGCGGTGTTGCCGTGCAGATCTAGGGCCGGTGCTCGCGCGAGAGGTATTCCTCGCTCTGCATCTCAGTGAGCCGGCTCGCGGTGCGCGCGAACAGTGGGGCGAGCCGCTCGCCCCGATACAGCGCCGCAGGCGCGGCCGCGGCCGACACCACCAGTGTGACGTTGCGGTCGTAGAGCTCATCGACCAGCGCGATGAAGCGCCGCGCCTCATCCTCGTGCTCGGCCTCGAACACCGGTACCCCGGACACGATCACCGAATGGTACTCACGCGCGATCTCGATGTAGTCGTTCTGGCTGCGCGGCCCGCCGCACAGCGCGGTGAAGTCGAACCACACGACTGCCGCACTCGCGCGGATCACGGCGATCGCGCGAGCGTCGATCTCGATCGCGCCGCCGCGCGAGGAATCCCGGTCGGCGAGCTGCTCGAACAGCGCCTCGAGGCGCGCGCGCGTGTCCGGAGCGACGAGCGGCAGGTAGATGCCGGCCTGGGTCAGCTGCCGCAGCCGGTAGTCGGTGTCGCCCGCGAGGCGCAGCACCTCGAGATGCGCCTCGAGGAGCGCGATCGCAGGCAGGAAGCGCTGCCGTTGCAGGCCGTCGCGGTAGAGATCGGCCGGCGGCACGTTGGAGGTCGCCACCAGCGTGACGCCGCGGCGGAATAATCCGGCGAACAGACCGCCGAGAATCATGGCGTCGGCGATATCCGCCACCTGCAGCTCATCGACGCACAGCACGCGCACCTCGCGCGCGATGCCGGCCGCAATCGTCTCGAGCGGCCCGCGCCGCCGGCGCGCACGTGCAAGCTGGCGATGCACCTCGTACATGAAGCGGTGAAAGTGACGTCGCCGCACGAGCGGTGGCGGCAGGCTGGTGCAGAAGAGGTCCATCAGCCAGGTCTTGCCACGCCCGACGCTGCCCCACAGGTACAGCCCGCGCAGCGGCGGCTGCCGCGCACCACCAGCGAGCGCGGCGAGCCAGCGGGGGAAGAGCGCGCTGCGCGCCCTGGGCGCATCGAGCAGCCGGTGGCGCAGCTCCTCGAGCCTTCCCACGGCGATTCCTTGCGCGGGGTCGCAGGCGAAGTGGCGCTGCGCAAGCTCACGCCGATAGAGGTGCGGCAGATCCTCGGGCACGGCGCCGGGCTCGGGCGCCGCGGCAGGTGCGCTCGGTGAAGCGTCGCGCACGGGAGTTTTCAGGACTCGAGGTCGGGCAGGTCGCGAAAGTGCTCGAGAGCGCCCGGGTTGGCGAGCGCGTCCACGTTCTTCACCGGCAGGCCGTGCACGACGTTGCGCACCGCCAGCTCGGTGACCTTGCCGGAAAGGGTGCGTGGCAGATCGGGCACTGCGATGATCTTGGCCGGCACGTGCCGGGCGGTGGTGTTGCCGCGGATGACGCCGCGGATCTCTTGCCTCAGCGCCTCATCCAACTGCACACCGGCATTGAGACGCACGAACAGCACCACGCGCACGTCGCCGTGCCAGTCCTGGCCGATGGCGAGCGCCTCGGCAACCTGTGGCAGCCTCTCGACGGCGGAGTAGATCTCGGCGGTACCGATGCGGACGCCGCCGGGGTTGAGCACGGCGTCCGAACGCCCATAGATGATCACGCCGTCGTGCTCGGTGAGCGCCGCATAGTCGCCGTGATGCCAGACGTCCGGGAAGCGCTCGAAGTATGCGGCGTGGTACTTCGTCCCCTGCGGATCGTTCCAGAATCCGACCGGCATCGAGGGAAACGGCGCGGTGCACACCAGCTCCCCGCGCGTGCCGTGCACGGGCCGCCCGGCGTCGTCGAAGATCTCGACCGCCATACCGAGGCCGCGGCACTGAATCTCCCCGCGGTACACCGGCCGCGTCGGACAGCCGAGCGCAAAGCAGGAGACGATGTCGGTGCCGCCGGAGATCGAGGCGAGCTGCAGATCGGCCTTCACCGCACGGTAGACGTAGTCGAAGCTCTCCGGCAGCAGCGGCGAGCCGGTGGACAGCAGTGTCCGCAGCGCCGTCAGGTCGACGCTCGCAGCGGGAACGAAATCGCTCTTCTGCAACGAGGAGACGTACTTGGCGCTCGTGCCGAACACCGTGAGGCGCTCCTCCTGTGCCATATGCCACAGCACCGCGGGGCTGGGATGAAACGGGCTGCCGTCATAGAGCACTACCGTCGCGCCGGTGGCGAGTGCGCTCATCAGCCAGTTCCACATCATCCAGCCGCAGGTGGTGAAGTAGAAGAGCCGGTCGCTGCGCCCGAGATCGGTATGCAACAGGTGCTCCTTCTGATGCTGCAGCAGCGTGCCACCCGCGCCGTGCACGATGCACTTCGGCACGCCGGTGGTACCTGAGGAGTAGAGGATGTAGAGCGGGTGGTTGAACGGCAGCCGCGCGAACGACGGCGCGGCCGCTGGTGTACCGAACTCCTCCCAGGTGCCCGCGCGTGCCGCCGCAGCACCGAGCTGTGCGAGCTGCGGCTGCGCCTCCACGTACGGAATCACCACCACCCGCTCGACCGAGGGGAGCTCCTCGAGCACCTGCGCCATGGGTGGCAGCGAATCGACCCGCTTGCCGGCGTAGAAATAGCCGTCGGCGGTGAACAGCACCTTGGGTGCGATCTGCCCGAAGCGCTCGAGCACACCACGGACGCCGAAATCGGGCGAGCACGAGGACCAGATGGCACCACGACTTGCCGTGGCGAGCATGGCAATGGCGGCCTCCGGCACATTCGGCACGAAGCCGGCGACGCGGTCGCCGGCGACCACGCCCGCGGCCGCAAGCCCGGTGGCGACGCGTGCAACCTCGGCGCGCAGCTCGCGATACGAGACGGTACGGCGCGTGCCGCGCTCGTTGCGGAACACCAGCGCTTCCTTGTCGTCGGCGAACCTGAGCAGGTTGGCGGCGAAGTTGAGCTGCGCATCGGGGAAGAACCGCGCTCCCGGCATGAGGTGCGGATGCTCGATCACCGGCCCTGAGCCCCACTCGGCGCGCACGTCGGCGAAGTGCGCCAGTTCCGTCCAGAAATCCGCCGCTGAGCTCAGCGACCAGGCGTACAGCTCCGTGTAGTCGCCGAGGTGCAGGCCGCGGCGCGCATTCACGCAGCGCGTGAAGCGCGTCAGGTTCGCATCCGCCACGCGCGCAGCGGAGGGGCGCCAGAGCTCGGACATGTGCAGGTTCAGGCCGTGAGGACTGCCTGAATGTTACAACGACTGGTAGTTGGGCCCCGAGCCGCCTTCCGGCGTGGTCCAGGTAATGAGCTCGTACGGGTCCTTGATGTCGCAGGCCTTGCAGTGCACACAGTTCGCGGCGTTGATCTGCAGGCGGCGGCCACCCTGTCCGTCGTCGATCATCTCGTAGACGCCTGCCGGACAGAATCGCTCGCAGGGGTTGCCGTACTCCTTGCCGCAGCGCTGCGCGCAGATCCCGGTATCGGCCACCTTCAGGTGCACCGGCTGGTTCTCCTCGTGCGCGTTGCCGGCGAAGAATACGAACGAGACTCGATCGCGCGGCGGCAGCGTGCGCTCGACCCAGTGCCGCTCGGGTGAGGTGAACTCACCGAGCTTGGCCAGGCGCGACCAATCCGCGCTGTTATTCAGCGTCCAGGGCGAGTGGCCGCCGCTCAGCATCTCCCACGAGGCGTTGAGGAGCCCTGGCCACAGGCCGCGCTTGAAGGCGGGCTTGAAGTTGCGCACTTTCCTTAGTTCCTGGCCGCCTTCCGAGGCGCGCCAGGCGCTGTCGAAGCCGGCCGTCGACCCGGTCTGCGCGAGGTGCTCGCCGGCGAGCGCGCCGGAGCGAATCGCCTGATGCACCCCTTTGATCTTGGCGAAGTTCAGCGTGCCGCCGGCGTCGCCGACGAGGATCGCCCCGGGCATCTCCAGCGTCGGGGTCGACTGCCAGCCGCCGGCCGCGATGGCGCGCGCCCCCGCCGACACGATTTCCCCGCCCTCGAGCAGTGCCTTGACGCTTGGGTGGTTCTTGTACTGCTGGAACGCCTCGAAGGGCTGCAACCGCGGATCCTCGTAGTCGAGGCCGACGATGTAGCCGACGTACACGCGGTCGTTGTCGAGGTGGTAGAGGAAACTGCCGGCGTACGTGTGCGGGTCCGCGGGCCAACCGAGCCCGTGCTCGATGCGGCCGGGGCGCACCCGCCCGGCGGGCAGCTGCCACAGCTCCTTGTAGCCGAGTGCGAAGGTCTGCGGACAGTGGCCGCGGGCGAGATCGAACTTGGCGATGAGCTGCTTGGAAACCGAGCCGCGCGCGCCCTCGGCGAGCACCGTGACGGGCGCGTGTATTTCGGGCCCGGGGGTGAAGTTCGGTCCGGGGCGCCCCTCGCGATCGAGTCCCATGTCGCCGATCTGCACGCCTTTGACCGCGCCATGCGCATCGAACACGGCGGCTGCGGCGGCGAAGCCCGCAAAGATCTCCACCCCGAGCGCCTCGGCCCGTGCAGCGAGCCACGGCGTCAGCTGGCCGAGGGAGATGATGTAGTTGCCATGATTATTGAAGGGGGTCGAGTAGGTCATCGAGCGCGGCAGTAGCCGGATGAGCCAGTCGGGCACCGGCTTGAAGGAGCGCGCGCGCGTCAGGATGCGGAAGTCGTCCTCGGTCGCCGGCACCTTCATGCCGGGATACTCGCTGCGCCACTCCGGTAGCAGCTTCTCGAGCGGTCCGGGCTCGAGCACCGCCCCTGAGATCGAGTGCGCGCCCACGGCCGAGCCCTTCTCCAGCACGCAGACGCTCATCGCGGGCTTGAGCTGCTTCAGACGGATGGCGCACGCGAGGCCGGCGGGCCCCGCTCCGACGATCACGACGTCATATGGCATGACATCGCGCTCGATCGCCTCGCCTGCGACGTACGCCTCAGCCACGCACCTGCCCCCGGGCCCGTGATGACCTGACGCGCAACCTCATTTCGGCTGCATACGGATCGCGCCGTCGAGGCGTACCGTTGTGCCGTTGAGCATCGGAATCTCGAACACGCTCGCGACCAGCTGCGCGAACTCTTCCGGCCTGCCGAGGCGTGCCGGGAAGGGCACCTGCGCAGCGAGCGACTCCTGAACGTCACGCGGCATGTTGTCCATCATGGGGGTGTGAAAGATTCCCGGTGCGAGCGACACGCAGCGGATGCCAAAGCGCGCCAGCTCTCGCGCGATCGGCAGCGTCATACCGGCAACCCCGGCCTTGGTGGCGGAGTAGGCCGCCTGGCCGATCTGCCCCTCGAACGCCGCGACCGAGGAGGTGTGGATGAGAAGACCGCGCTCGCCGTCGGCGCCGGGGGTATTCCTCTGCATGATGGCGGCGGCGGCCTTGTCACAGAGGAAAGTGCCGATCAGATTGATGTGGATCACCTTGGTGAAGAACTCCCCCGCCATGGGGCCGTTCTTGCCGAGAATCCGTCCGGCGCCCACCACGCCGGCGCAGTTCACCAGCAGGTTGAGGCCGCCGAGCCAGGCGCGAGCCGTTTCCATGGCGGCATTCACCTCGGGCTCGGAGGTGACGTCACAGCGCACGAAGCTGGCCGCGGCGCCGAGTGCGGCCGCGGCGGCCCGCCCGGGCCCCTCCTGCACGTCGAGCATGACCACCTTGCCGCCCGCCGCGGCGATGTGCCGTGCGACGGCGTTACCGAGACCCGAGGCACCGCCGGTGACGACGGCGCGCGCGTCCTGAATCTTCATCGCTGCTCCCTTCGCGGGCGCGCCCGGCCTACACCATCTCGACGGCCACCGCCACCGCTTCGCCGCCGCCGATACAGAGCGAGCCGATGCCGCGCTTGCCACCGCGTCGGCGCAGCGCGTGCAGCAGCGTCGTCAGGATGCGTGCCCCGGTCGCGCCGATCGGATGACCGAGCGCGCAGGCGCCGCCATTCACATTGACGCGCGCATGGTCGATGTCGATGTCGCGCATCGCCGCCATGGTGACCACGGCGAACGCTTCGTTGATCTCGTAGAGGTCGGCGTCATGCGGCTTCCAGTTGAGCTGCGTGAGCACCTTGCGAATGGCGCCCACCGGGGCGAGCGTGAACCACTCCGGCTCCTGGGCATAGCTGGCGTAGGCGACGATCCGTGCCAGGGGCTTGAGTCCCCGGGTGGCGGCGGTCTGCGCGTTCATGACCACGAGCGCCGCGGCGCCGTCCGAGATGGAGGAGGAACTCGCCGCGGTCACCGTGCCGTCCTTGTTGAACGCGGGCTTCATCGTGGCGATTTTGCTCACGTCGCAGGTTCCGGGAGTCTCGTCGCGCGCGACCACCGTCTCGCCCTTACGGCCCTTCACCGTGACGGGTGTGACCTCGACGTCGAACTCTCCGGCCTGCAGCGCCTGCATGGCGCGCCGCACCGACTCGGTGGCGAACGCATCCTGCTGCGCACGCGTGAAGCCGTAGCGGCTCGCGGTTGAGTCCGCAAAGCACCCCATCGACTTGCCATCGAACGGGCTCTGCAGGCCGTCGCGCAACATGTGATCGACCAGCTCGCCGGGACCCATGCGGTAACCGGTGCGGGCCTTCGGCAGCAGGTACGGCGCGTTGCTCATCGACTCGAGGCCGCCAGCGATCACGATGTCGGCAGTGCCGGAGCGGATCTGGTCGGCCGCCATCATCACGGCTTTCATTCCCGAGCCACACATCTTGTTGATGGTGGTGCACGGGGTGGAGATGGGCACGCCCGCACCGAGCGCCGCCTGGCGCGCGGGCGCCTGGCCGAGATTCGCGGGCAGTACGCAGCCCATCAGCACTTCCTGGACGTCACCGGCGGCGATGCCGGCGGCCTCGAGCGTGGCCTTGATGGCGGCGCTGCCGAGCTGCACGGCGCTAAGCGGTGACAGGGCGCCAAGGAACGCCCCGATAGGGGTACGCTTGGCGGAAACGATGACGACGTCTGGACCGGACATGGGAGCCTCGCTTTGACTCAAGTCAGCGCGCCATGGCACCTCGCGCCCGCCGCCGCGGTAGCGGCGCGCGGACCAGACGGGAGACGCTGCCGCGCGGTCGCAGGCCCCCCTCGAATATGGCGACGAACGCCTCGGCGATCTGGGCGCCCGTCAGGGATCGGTCCTCACGATACCAGTGCGCGATCCAGTTGAGCGCGCCGGCAAGGGCAAAGGCCGTCATTTTTGGATCGCACGGCTGGATCGAGCCGTCCTGCACGCCCTCACGGATCAGGCGGCGGATCCCGTGGTCGATCTCGGATTTGAGGGACTTGATGTGACGGCTCATCGCCGGCGAGAGGTCCTGGTCCTCGGCGCGCACCATGCACCAGCCGAACTCGGAGGCTACCGCTTCACCGTAGTGACGCAGCACCGCATTGAGCCGCTCGCGCGCCGGCACGGACAGCTCACGCACGTCGCGGAACGCCGCACGGATCTGCTCGACTCCGGCCACGAAACACTCGAACAGCAGCTGCTCCTTGCTGGTGACGTAGTAATACACCGTGGGCTTGGTGACCTCGAGGCGCGCGGCGATGTCGTCGAGGGAGGTGTTGTGGTAGCCCTTGCGGTTGAACTCGCGTGCCGCGGCGCGGATGACGGCGTCGCGCTTGACCTCGCGGTCGTGCAGCCGCTCGCGGCTCGCCCGCCACGGCGAGGCGCTCGGCACGATCGTCTTGGCTGCGGACGGGGGGCTGCTGCGGCGGTTGTTCATGGGTGAAGAGTATTATAGCGGCGCGCGGGTGGCAGCGTGATTGCCGCCGCGGGCACGGGGCGCGCCGGGACGCGTTGACCGGTTGCCGCGGCCCGATCACACTGACGGGTAGGCATTTTACCGGCGGGTAAAGCCTTCCGCGCCGGCGGCACGACACAGACAGGAACAGCCACATGAACGCCGGTCTCGAGGGTAGCGCAGCGCGGGCCAGCAGCGAGCGCGCCGTGGTGCGCCAGCCGCTGCGGTTCGTATCCGCGGCCTCGCTGTTCGACGGCCACGATGCGGCCATCAACATGATCCGCCGGCTGCTGCAGGCACGCGGTGCCGAGGTGGTGCATCTCGGCCACAACCGCAGCGTCGCCGACATCGTGCGCGCCGCCATCGACGAGGACGTCGACGCGATCGCCGTCAGCTCCTACCAGGGCGGCCACAACGAGTACTTCACCTACATGGTCGACATGCTGCGCGAGCGCGGCTACGCCCATGTACGCGTCGTGGTCGGCGGGGGCGGCACCATCGCACCGGCCGAGATCGAGGCACTCGAGCGGCACGGGGTGGAGAAGATCTACACGCCCGAGGACGGCCGGCGCATGGGTCTTGCGGGGATGATCGACGATGTCTTCGCGCGCGTCGGCGCGGTCGAGAAGCCGCCCTACGAATTCCGTCCCCTGAACGCTCGCGATCACGGGCTGATCGCCCGCACGATCTCGGTGCTCGAGGGCGCCGGCGATCCGGAGTCGGGCGGCGGACAGCTCGAGCAGATCCGCCGCGCACTCTCGCGCTCGCGGCACAAGGTGCCGGTGATCGGCATCACCGGCACCGGCGGGGCGGGCAAGTCGAGTCTTACCGATGAACTCCTCGCACGCCTGGTGCGCCACTTTCCCGACAAGCAGATCGCGGTCGTGGCGATGGACCCGACGCGCCGCCGCAGCGGTGGCGCGCTGCTCGGCGATCGCATCCGCATGAACGGTCTCGCGGCGGAGAACGTCTTCATGCGCTCGCTGGCCACGCGGCGCGCGCACCTCGCCACCTCCGCGGTGCTGAAAGAGGTCATCGCGCTGTACAAGGCGGCGGGTTTCGACCTGGTGCTGGTCGAGACGGCCGGCATCGGCCAGTCGGACACCGAGATCGTCGACCTCGCGGATCTGTCGCTGTACGTTATGACCAGCGAGTACGGCGCCGCCAGCCAGCTCGAGAAGATCGACATGCTGGATTACGCCGACTTCATCGTGCTGAACAAGAGCGAGAAGCGCGGCGCCGAGGATAGCCTGCGCGACGTGCGCAAGCAGTGGCGACGCAACCACCCGGAGCGCTCGCGGCTCGCGGATGCCGACCTCCCGGTTTTCCCCACGATCGCCAGCCGCTTCAATGACCCGGGCGTTAACCGCCTGTTCGCCGCGATCTGCGCCGCCCTGGAGGACAAGCACGTCGGCAGCGGCTCGTGGAAGCTCGCCGACCCGGGTCCCACCGCACTGAGCGCGCGCACGCCGCTCATCCCCGGCGCGCGCACGCGCTACCTCGCCGAAATCGCGCACGGTGGGCGCGCTGGCCGGGCGCACATCGAGGCGCAGGTCGAGGCGGCGCGACGCGCCTTCGGCCTGTACGAGGCCCTCAAGGCGCTCAAGGATGCGCGGCTGCCCGGTGCGCTCGAACGCTATCCGCACGAGGCGTTGACCGAGGCCGGTGCCGACGCCAGCCGCCGGGAACTGCGCGCGGCCTACAATCGCGCCCTCGAGGAGATGGGCGCGGAGGCGGTGGCGGAGCTCAGGGCCTGGCCGGAGCGGGTGCGCTCGGCGACCGACGTGACCTACTCCTACAAGGTGCGCGAACGGCTGGTGAAGGGTGAGAACTACACCGAGAGCCTGTCGCGCTCGGCGATCCCGAAGCTTGCGCTGCCGCGGGTCAAGGACTGGGGGGAGGTGCTGCACTTCATCCTCACCGAGAACCTTCCGGGCTTCTACCCCTACACCGGCGGTGTGTACCCCTACCGCCGCGAGGAGGAGGACCCGACGCGCATGTTCGCGGGCGAGGGCGGTCCGGAGCGCACCAACCGGCGTTTCCACTACCTCGCGCACGGGCACGGCCCGCGCCTGTCCACCGCGTTCGACTCGACCACGCTCTACGGGGAGGACCCGGACACCCGCCCGGACGTCTACGGGCGCACCGGCAACTCGGGCGTCTCGATCGCAACGCTCGATGACATGAAGAAGCTCTACTCGGGGTTCGATCTGTGCGATCCAGCGACCTCGGTCTCCATGACCATCAACGGACCGGCGCCGATCCTGCTGGCGATGTTCATGAATACCGCGATCGACCAGCAGGTCGAGCGCTATCTGAAGAGCGCGGGTCAGTGGCACGCAGCCGAGCAGAAGATCGCCGCGTTGCACGCGGCCAATGCGGCGCGCGGGATCGCGCCGCCCCGCTACAAGGGCGCGCTGCCGCCGCACCATGACGGCTCGGGCCTGGCGCTGCTTGGGGTGAGCGGCGCTGAGCTGCTCGAGCCCGATAGCTACGAGCGCATCCGCACGCAGGCGCTGCGGGCCGTGCGCGGCACGGTGCAGGCCGACATCCTCAAGGAGGACCAGGCGCAGAACACCTGCATCTTCTCCACCGAGTTCGCACTGCGCATGATGGGCGACGTGCAGCAGTACTTCATCGACCGGCAGGTGCGCAATTTCTATTCCGTGTCGATCTCCGGCTATCACATCGCCGAAGCGGGCGCCAATCCGATCTCGCAACTCGCCTTCACGCTCGCCAACGGCTTCACCATCGTCGAGTATTACCTGGCGCGTGGCATGAAGATCGATGATTTCGCGCCCAACCTGTCGTTCTTCTTCTCCAACGGCATGGATCCGGAGTATGTGGTCATCGGGCGCGTGGCGCGGCGTATCTGGGCGCGCGCCATGCGCGAGCGCTACCACGCCGGTCCGCGCAGCCAGATGCTCAAGTACCACGTCCAGACTTCGGGGCGCAGCCTGCATGCCCGCGAGATCTCCTTCAACGACATCCGCACCACGCTGCAGGCGCTCTACGCGCTGTTCGACAACTGCAACAGCCTGCACACCAACGCCTACGACGAGGCGCTAACCACGCCGACCGAGGAGAGCGTGCGCCGCGCGGTCGCGATCCAGCTCGTCATCAACCGCGAGCTCGGCCTCAATAAGATCCAGAATCCGTGGCAGGGGTCGTTCGCCATCGACTACCTGACGGACCTGGTGGAGGAGGCCGTCTACGGCGAGTTCGAGGCGCTGTCAGAGCGCGGCGGCGTGCTCGGGGCGATGGAGACCATGTACCAGCGTGGCAAGATCCAGGAAGAGTCGCTGTATTACGAGACGAAGAAGCACGACGGCTCGCTGCCGATCGTGGGCGTCAACACCTTTCTCTCCGCTGCCGATGCTGCCGAGGAGCACAAGGGGGCGCAGCTGATCCGCTCCACGGAGGAGGAGAAGCAGGACCAGGTGTCCGCGGTACGCGCCTTCCAGGCGCGCAACGCGCAGCGCTCCCCCGCGGCGCTCGCACGCCTGCAACAGGCGGCGGCCAGCGGCGCCAACGTGTTCGCGGAGCTCATGGAATGCGTCAAGGTCTGCTCGCTGGGGCAGATCTCGCGGGCGCTGTATCAGGTGGGCGGTCAGTATCGCCGCAACATGTGAGGTCAGGCTCAGCGAGCACTGCCAGGATCGCCTCACGCGCGCGGTCGAGCAGGTCAGACACCGCCTCATCCGGGGGGCCGGTCGCCGCAGTGAGCGGCGGCAGGATCTCGAGCTCGATCGCCGCGGGGCACGGCAGCGCGCTGTGCGGCGGCAGCGCGCGGCGCGTGCCGCGCAGCACCGCCGGTACCAGCGGGCAGCCAGCGCGGATGGCAGTGGCAAACGCGCCGATGTGGAACCTCAACAGCCCCGGGGTGCGGGTGAACGTACCTTCGGGGAAAAACACCAGTGAGTGACCCTGGACGGCGTTGCGTAGCACGCGCCGCGCATCACGTGCGCTACGCTGGCGATCAAAGCGCTCCACGAACTCCGAGCCGAGCCGCCCGAGCAGCGCGCCGGCGAGCGGCACCGCGGCCATCTCGCGCTTGATGACGAAGCCAAAACGCGCCGGCAGGGCCGCCGTGAGCACAATGCCGTCGAGATAGCTGGCGTGGTTGCACGCCACCACGCACTGTCCGGGCGGCAGCCGCTCGGGAAAGCGCACCGTGAGCGGCATGCCGGCAAGGCGCAACAGCGTGCGTGCGCCCGCGCGCGCCGCAGTCCGCCGCCGCATGACGCCCGGCAGCCCCACGAGCAGCAGCAGCAGTGTGAGGCCGACGCAAAGAAACGCGAGCAGCGCCCACACCGCGTAGGCGAGCCGCACGGCGCCGAGGGCCAGTGCCTGCAGCCGGGCGGGCAGCTTCACGGGAATCTGACGACCATAACTGTGCGGTAGTTTGCGCTACGAACTGTGAACCGGTTCTCTTTATGTTAATGCCGGCGGGCAGATGTGAAAGTCGTCACGTCGATGGTACGGCCGCGCTCACCATACTGGCCCTACCACTTTACCGGGAAAGCGTCGCTCGGGGGCCGCGAGCCGCGCGATGCTGAGCGTGGCCCTGCAGCGAGACAAGGCTTGTCCAATTCCGCCATTGCCATGACAGCCAACACCGATTCCGCAGATCCTGCGGTGTCCCGCTTTCTCGATGCGGTATGGATGGAACGCGGACTGTCGCCCAACACACTGGCGGCCTACCGCGCTGACCTCACCGCACTCGCCCGCTGGCTCGCCGAGCGCAACGTACCGATCATGCGTACCTCGCGCGCCGACCTGCAGGACTTCATCGCCTATCGCGTGCGCGCCGGCGCCCGGCCGCGCTCCACCGCGCGCCAGCTTTCCAGCTTCCGCCGCTTCTTCCGCTACTTCATGCGCGAGGGCGTGATCCGCGAGGATCCCACCGCGCAGATCGCCATGCCGAAGATCGGCCGCTCCCTGCCGCGCTCGCTCACCGAGGAGGAGGTCGAGGCACTGCTGTCGGCCCCGGTCGTGAGTGATCCGCTCGGCAACCGTGACCGCACCATGCTCGAGGTGCTGTACGCGACCGGGCTGCGGGTTTCGGAGCTTGTCAACCTGCGCCAGGGCCAGATCAATCTCAACCAGGGCGTGATCCGTATCCTCGGCAAGGGCGATCGGGAACGGCTCATCCCCCTCGGCGAGGAGGCGATGCGCGCGCTCAAGGAGTTCAGCCGCGGCGCGCGCAGCGAGATCCTGCTCGAGCGGCAGACCGACTACCTGTTCCCCACCCGCCGCGGCGACCGCATGACGCGCCAGGCGTTCTGGCACATCATCAAGCGCTACGCGCGCAAGGCGGGCATCGCCAAAGAGCTCTCGCCGCACACCTTGCGCCACGCCTTCGCCACGCATCTGCTCAATCACGGCGCCGACCTGCGCGTGGTGCAGATGCTGCTCGGGCACAGCGATCTGTCGACCACGCAGATCTACACGCACGTCGCGCGCGAGCGTCTGAAGGAACTGCACGCTCTGCACCACCCGCGCGGCTGAAGGCTTCGGCAGACCGTGAAAGCGGCTGCAGGAGCGGGCCCCCGTGCTAGACTGCGCTCCCCGTTCCGCGCCGGCCACGAGGGCGAACCTTCGCCGACCGTCGCGGTCGAAGTGCCACCCAACTCCGGCGGCCGTGTCATGAGTACCAAGAGACTGCTCCTGTTACTGACGTTGTGTGCCGCGGCGCAATCGGCTGCTGCACAGCAGACGCAGTCATCGCCGCAGACGCAGCCAACACCGCAGGGAGTGGCGACACAATTGCAGCAGGTGCAGCAGGCGATTCAGCAGCTGCAGGCGCAGGCCAAGGCCGATCCGCGCGCCGAGGTCGCCAGCCACATCTCCGGGGCCCGCCCCGACGAGCTGCGCGCCACGCCCATACCCGGGGTATGGGAACTCACCCGCGGCCTCGATATCGCCTACGTGACCGCGGACGGCAAGTACGCGCTGACCGGCGATCTGGTCGATCTGGGCACCAATGACAATCTCACTGAGTCGCGCCGGCGCGAGCTGCGTGCCAAGGCCATCGCCGCCTTTCCCGAGAGCGAGATGGTGATCTTCGGACCCAAGGACCCCAAGTACACCGTCACCGTGTTCACCGATGTGGATTGCCCCTACTGCCGCAAGCTCCACAGCCAGATAGCCGAATACAACCACCTGGGTATCCGCGTGCGCTACCTGCTCTACCCGCGCACCGGTCCTAACACCGAGTCCTGGACCAAGGCCGAGCAGGTGTGGTGCTCCCCCAACCACAACGACGCCCTGACGCGAGCCAAGCTCGGCGAGGAGCTGAAGGCCAAGGCCTGCCCCAACAACCCGGTGGCGCACAGCTGGGCGCTGGGACAGGATTTCGATCTGCAGGGGACTCCAGCGATCCTGCTCGCTAACGGCGAGCTGCTGCCGGGCTACGTGCCGCCGGACGTTCTGGCGAAGCGCCTCAAGGACGGCAAGTAGCACACCACGCGCTCCGCGCGGGCCAACCCGTCGCGGACGGGCGAACCCGCCGCAGGGCTTCGCTCAGCGCTCGAGCAGCTTGATCTTGTCGGGCTTGCCTTCCCATTCCTTGGCGTCGGCGGGCGCCTCTTTCTTCTCGGTGATCACCGGCCAGCGCTTGGCCAGCTCCGCGTTGAGCTGTTTGAAGTGCTCCTGGCCCGGCGGCAGCTCCTCCTCGGAGAATATCGCCTCCACCGGGCACTCGGGCTCACACAGCGTGCAGTCGATGCATTCCTCCGGATCGATGGTGAGGAAATTCGGCCCTTCGTGGAAGCAGTCGACCGGACAGACCTCGACACAGTCCATGTACTTGCACTTGATGCAGTTCTCGGTAACGACAAAAGTCATGCGGATTCCCCGGGGAATTCACCGGCACCTGCAGCTGACGGCCGGCGCAGCGATCTGCCGGCATTGTGCCACGCCGGCGCCGCGCGGGTGAATCAGCCGCCGCCCGCCGTGCGCGTTATGCGGCGGTCGATCGTCGTGAAGTGGTAGGGCTCGCGCCCGCTGGCCAGGTCCTCGAGGTAGCGCCGCAGGGTGAAGTCCGTGCTCGGAAACGCGATATCCGCCCACGGGATGTCAGCCGGTGCCACCAGCGCCACTTCGAGGCTCTCCGGCCCAGCCGCGTAGCGTGCGACCGGGAGCCGTGCACGGAAAAACACGTGCACCTGCTCGGCGTGCAGCACGTGCACGACCGTCAGCAACGACCCGATCGCGACCTCGGCGAGCGCTTCTTCCTGCGATTCGCGGGCCGCGGCCTGCTGCAGCGTCTCGCCGTTTTCCATGAAGCCCGCCGGTACGGTCCAGTATCCGCGCCGCGGCTCGATGGCGCGGCGGCACAGCAGGATGCGGCCCTCGTGCTCAGGCACACAACCGACAACGAGTCTCGGGTTCTGGTAATGAATCGACCCGCACGCGTCGCATACGTAACGCTGCAGGTGATCGCCCTCGGGCACGCGCAGCGCGAGCGGCGCGCCACATTGAGTGCAGAACTTCATAGTGCGGCGGCGAGGATACGGTTGTGGCCGCGCCTTGTCGACGCTCAGCAAGAAACGGAATGCAGCACGCGGTGCCCGGCATGCAGACTGCCCCGCAGTAGCGCCCAGCAGGAGTCAAATCATGAGTTTCCGGATCAGCGGACTTGCGGCCAACGAGTTCGCCGCGCTCTTTGGGTCGACGGATGCCGAGCTCGCCGCGCGCAACGCCTGCCGCGTCGTGGCCGATCGGCATCCCGGCTTTCCCTGCCGGGTGAGTCTCATCGACGCGCAGCGCGGCGAGAACGTACTGCTCGTCAACTACGAGCACCTACCCGTCGCGACTCCCTACCGCTCACGCTATGCGATCTATGTGCGCGAGAACGCGAGCGATGCGCGACTCGCCGTGAATGAGATCCCGCAAGTGCTGCAGCATCGCCTGCTGTCGCTGCGGGCGTTCAGCCGCGCGGGCATGCTCCTCGATGCCGACGTGGCGGAAGGCGCAGCGCTCGCGCCTGCGCTCGAGCGGCTGCTCGCCCCGGCGGAGGTCGCATATCTGCACGTGCACAACGCGCGACCGGGCTGTTTCGCCGCACGCGTCGACCGAGTTTAAGCGCGCCGGCAGGCTGCCTCACGGGTGCCGCGCGACCTCCGCACCGGGCGCCGTTGGCTGCGCACGCACCGCCGCGGGCGGTGTCCCTAGTGCAGCAGGCCGAATACTGCCACGCCGCTCTGCGTGCCGACGAACACCTTGCCTCCGGCAATGGTTGGCGTGATGAACTTGTTGCCGGCGCCGAAGTGGTCACGACCGCCCGAGGCCTGCGAGCTGTTGTACAGCTCGTGGGCAAGGTTGCGCGCGTCGTAGGCGTGCAGGACCGCCGGGTTGCCGTTCTCGTGAGCCCAGAGAATGGCGTTGAGGCTGCCGTTCGCGGAAATCGCGGGCGCGCTACCGGGATAGGGGAAGCTGGTGACGGTTTGCGACGAGGGGGTGTTGGAGAATCGTGCATTCTTCACGGGGAACGCGAGCACACCCCGACCGACGGGGCCGTAGTAGAGCGTGCCGTCGAACCACGCGGGTGTCGACCAGATACCACCATAGAGTGCCCCGGACAGCTCCTGCCAGATGTTGTTGCCGGCGCCGCTGAACTTACCCATCGCATCGCGATTGACTACATACAGAGTACCGTTCTTGCCCGCGCCCACTGCGAGGTGGCGGGGGGCGCCGTCTGAGTCAGTGAGGTCCGGCAGCAGCATCGCGCCTCCCGAGCCGAGGTCCGTGTCCGCCGCTGACTCGCTCAGCTCGTCGTGCATGGTGAAGTAGTCCGCGACGTGCAAGCCGCCCGTGGTGCCCGCTAGCCTCAGGAACGAGTTGCCGTAGTCGCCTTTGTCGGGAAAGCCGTTGGCATCGAGAGTGGTCTCGAAGGCACCATTGCCGGTGAGCAGGTACACGTTTCCGGCACTGTCGGCCGCGGGTCCTCCGCCACTCATCCAGATCGCCGGGCCTGCCGAGGCATATCCAGTGCCGGTGCCGTTTGGCGCCACGTTGAGCACCGCGGTCTGCGCCAGCGTTGCCTGGCTGTACGCGATGATCCAGCCGGTGTAGGGCGCGCGATCGCAGTGCGAGGTCCAGCTCGTGTAAATCGTATTTCGCGACAAGAGCAACGCGGCGCGCTCCTCGTACTGGCCCGGATCGAAGCTGAGCGCGCTTCCGTCGGGCGCCCGGTACGTGGCCGAGATCTCCCGCGGCCCGCCGAAGAGCTCCGCCCCGGAGACGACATCGAGCGCGTGCAGCCGCTGGTGATAGCTGCCGGCGTTGGACATTGCCACGACGTAAAGGGCGCCACGTGGCCCGGCCGCGCGGTCGATGACGGGGGTCGAGGTGATACCGATGACGGGTGCCACCTGGTTGCAGCCGCGCGAATCGCTCGGGCTTTCCCCGGGGCCGAGCAGCGAGACGTGCCAGAGCGTTGATCCCGTGTCGGCGTCGAAGGCATAGACGGAAGCGTTCTCGCTGGCGACGTACAGCACGTTGTGCGTCGTCCCTGCCACGGCGAGTCCAGAGAGGTACAGCGGCTGCGCGTCCACCTTGCCGTCGGTTGCCAGGAAGCGCAGCTTGCCGAAGGTCGCGGCGCTCACGTTGCCCGGCGTCAGCACGGTCTCTTTGAGATTCTGTCCCGTGCGCGCGAGATCATTCTTGTAGGTCACCACATCGGCCCCGGGGCTCGGCGGCGGCGGCGTCGGCGGTGGCGGCGTCGGCGGTGGTGACGTCGGCGGTGGTGGCGTCGGCGGTGGTGACGTCGGCGGTGGTGGCGTC
>DASPWF010000013.1:0-6163 GCA_035621995.1 Steroidobacteraceae bacterium | reverse complement strand
TACTGCTGCATGACCGGCGTGTGCAGCGCATCAGGGCTGGGAGCTGCCATACGGCGCGCGGCGAGACCTGTGAAATTTTGGGGCTGGCACCTTAGCACGAGGGGGCTGACGGCGATGAGTGTCACCGCTATCCGCGGGGGTCGCCGCTGGGGTAGCCTCGCGCCATGACGAGCGACCCTGAGCTGCACGAGCTGGCGGTGCGCGTTGCGCAGAAGCTGCGAGCCGCCGAGCGGCGGCTCGCGACCGCAGAGTCCTGCACCGGCGGCTGGGTGGCCAAGGCGCTGACTGACATCCCCGGCAGCTCGCAATGGTTCGAGTGCGGCTACGTCACCTATTCCAACGCCGCCAAAGCGCGTGACCTCGGGGTCGCCGCGAGCACACTCGAGAAATTTGGCGCCGTGAGCGAGCAGACGGTGCGCGAGATGGCCGAAGGGGCACTGCGGGTGACCGGGGTGAACGTGGCGCTCGCGGTGAGCGGCATCGCCGGCCCGGACGGCGGGTTACCCGGCAAACCGGTCGGCACGGTGTGGTTCTGTGCTGCCGCGCGCCAGGCAAGCGCCATCGACATCATCGCCGAGGAGAAGCTCTTCAGCGGCGACCGCGCCTTCGTGCGCAGCCGCTCCGTGGAGCATGCGCTGCGGCTCATCCTGCGTCTCGACCTGCCGGTGCACCTCGAGGTGACGGCGCAGCCGAATCCGGTGTGACACTTGCAGCCAGCCGAGCGCTCGCAGCGGCTGTTCTTCGCGCTGTGGCCGGATGAGGCGTCGCGCCGCGCGCTCGCTGCGGTGACGGCGAGGGCGGTCAGAAGGTGCGGTGGGCGCCCGGTGCCCGTACCAAGCCTTCACGTGACGCTCGCGTTCCTCGGCAGCGTCCCCCACTCGCGCCTGCCGCAGCTGCAGCGCATCGCCCGCGAGCAGGCCAAGGCGCGCGCGCAGGACATGCCGTTTTGCCTCACGCTCGAGACCCTGGCGCACTGGCCCCGTCAGCAGATCCTCTGCGTAGCTGCGATCGAGGACCCTGGCGGCGTGCACGCGCTCGCCGCCGCGCTCAGGGACGCGACGGTCGCGGCGGGATTCCGCCCGGATCTCAAGTCTTTCCGCGCGCATGTCACCGTGGCACGCAAGGTCGCGCGGTTTGCCAGAGCGCCTGCGCTGCGTCCGGTCGTGTGGCGCTTTGCGGACTTTGCACTCCTTGAGAGCCGCACGGAAGAGAGCGGAGCCGTATACAGTGTCATCGAGTCCTACTCACTGGTTAAGACGGAGAAAGCACACGAATAGCGGTCAAACGGCACCGGCGCCGCGCACCGGGTGCAGCGGCTTTATGTGATAATCAGCGGCACAATGTTTCCTCTCGCCTCGCCCACACTCCCGGGAAATTCACAGATGGAAGAGAACCGCAAGAAGGCGCTCGCCGCCGCGCTCGGTCAGATCGAAAAGCAGTTTGGCAAGGGCTCGGTCATGCGCCTCGGCGATGCGGCAGCGACCTACGACGTGGAGACGGTGTCGACCGGCTCGCTGGGGCTCGACGTCGCTCTCGGCATTGGCGGGCTGCCACGCGGGCGCGTGGTGGAGATCTTCGGTCCGGAAGCCTCCGGCAAAACGACCCTCACCCTGCAGGTCATCGCCGAGGTACAGAAGAGCGGTGGCACGGCGGCGTTCGTCGACGCCGAGCACGCGCTCGACCCGAGCTACGCCGAGAAGCTCGGCGTCAACATCACCGACCTGCTCGTGTCGCAGCCGGATACCGGCGAGCAGGCACTGGAAATCACCGACATGCTGGTGCGCTCGAACGCCGTCGACATCGTCGTGGTCGACTCGGTTGCGGCGCTCACACCGAAGGCCGAAATCGAAGGCGAGATGGGCGAGATGCAGGTGGGACTGCAGGCGCGTCTCATGTCGCAGGCGCTGCGCAAGCTCACCGGCAACATCAAGCGCTCGAACACCATCGTGGTCTTCATCAACCAGATCCGCATGAAGATCGGTGTGATGTTCGGCAACCCCGAGACCACCACCGGCGGCAATGCGCTGAAGTTCTACGCCTCGGTGCGGCTCGACATCCGCCGCATCGGCGCGATCAAGAACGGCGAGGAAGTCACGGGCAACATGACACGCGTCAAGGTGGTGAAGAACAAGGTCGCACCACCGTTTCGCGAAGCGGAATTCGAGATCATGTACGGTCAGGGTATCTCGCGCGAGGGCGAGATCATCGAGCTCGCGAGCACCCTCGGCATCATCGAGAAGTCCGGGGCCTGGTACGCGTACAAGGGCAGCCGCATCGGCCAGGGCAAGGACAACGCCCGCACCTACCTGCAGACCAACAAGGACGTGGCGCGCGAGATCGAGGAGCAGGTGCGAGCACGGCTCCTGCCGCCGCGCCAGGAACGCCGTGGCGATCAGGCCGCCAACACCGCCTGATCAGCCGCTCCGCAAGCTGCCTGCTCGGCGTCCCGACGAATAGGCCGGGTCGCGCCGGCTCATTTCCCGGTCGGATTGGTCCCGAAGCGCTGTGACTGCTCCGTCACCTCACGGGACATCTGGGTCGTGGCCTTCAGCTGTTCGGCGGTGCTGCAGTGCTCGGGCGCGCCCAGGCGCGATCCGAGCACCTGCTCGCGCTTGCAGTACACCTTGGTTCCGCCACGCATCTCCGGCTTGTAGCCCTCGGCGATGAGGCGCTTCTCGTCCGCGTCGACCGCGGGTTTGGCCGGGGCCGAAGCCGAAGAGGTGGCGGACGCTGCGGCCGGCGCAGAGCTGGCCGGTGCGGCGCTGGTGGCGGGGGCCGTGCCAGCCGACGGTGCCGCGGGCGCCTGCTGCGCCGGCGCCGCAGGGTCCGCAAGCGCCAGCGTCAGCGCACCGCCGCCAATGATCAACGCCAGCACTCGAACGACAGATCGCATGATGGTTCCGATTCCTTGGTCCGATTGGAAGGGCAGCGGGGAAGCCGCCGCCAGCGAGTGACTATACTGTAAGCGATGTCCGCGCACAGATCAGCCGGCTCGAAGCCGCCGGAAGGGGCGATTTTCGGGCCCTCGGCCGTGCGGACGGCCGCCATTGCCCTTCTCGCACGCCGGGATTACGCCCGCGCTGAGCTCGAGGCGCGGTTGCTCGCTCGGGGCTTTAGGGACTCCGAAGTGACCGCCGCCGTCGAGGAGCTGGCCGCCGCGGGCACGGTCGACGATGCGCGCTATGCGCAGCACTATGTCACCTACCACTCCGAACGTGGCCAGGGGCCCATACGCATCGGCGCGGAACTGCGGCGGCACGGCCTCCCGGCGGCGCTCATCGAGGCGGCCCTGGCGGGCGGCCCGGACTGGTACTCGCTCGCGCGGCACGTGCGGCGCGCCAAATTCGGCACACCAGAGCCCGCAAATTGGGCCCAGAAGGCGCGTCAAGCTCGGTTTTTGCAGTACCGGGGCTTTTCGTCGGATCATATCCGCGCGGCCACCGGAGCCGACCCCGAAGCAGGTTAGCGACCCTTGAGCAAGCCGTCCTACATGAGCGCGGCAGATGTGCGCAGTGGATTTCTGGAGTTCTTCCGCAGCCAGAGCCACATGATCGTGCCCTCGAGCTCGCTGGTGCCGGGGAATGACCCGACGTTGCTGTTCACCAACGCCGGTATGGTGCAGTTCAAGGACGTGTTTCTCGGCAAGGAACAGCGCGACTATCTGCGGGCTGCCACCTGCCAGCGTTGCGTGCGCGCCGGCGGCAAGCACAACGATCTCGAGAACGTCGGCTATACGGCCCGCCATCACACGTTCTTCGAGATGCTCGGCAACTTCTCGTTCGGCGACTACTTCAAGCGCGAGGCGATTCATCTCTCCTGGGATTACCTCATCTACACCCTGGGACTCGACCCGGCTCGGCTGTGGTGTACCGTCTACAAGGACGACAAGGAGGCAGCGGAGGTCTGGCTGAAGGACATCGGAGTCAGCCCGCAGCGCTTTGCCCGCCTGGGCGAGGCCTCCAATTTCTGGGCGATGGGTGATACCGGTCCGTGCGGACCGTGCAGCGAGATCTTCTACGATCATGGGCCGGAGATTCCCGGCGGACCACCCGGCTCGCCGGATGAGGATGGCGATCGGTTCGTCGAGATCTGGAACCTGGTGTTCATGCAGTACGACCGCGCGGCGGACGGCAAGATGACGCCGCTTCCTAAACCGTCGGTGGACACGGGCATGGGGCTCGAGCGCATCGCTGCGGTCATGCAAGGCGTACATTCCAACTACGACATCGACCTGTTCAAGAACCTGATCCGCGCGGCAGGCCGCCTGGCCGGCACCTCCGTGCTCACTTCGAGCTCGCTGCGCGTGATCGCGGACCACATCCGTGCCTGCACATTCCTGATCGTCGATGGCGTGTTGCCGTCCAACGAAGGACGAGGCTACGTGTTGCGCAGGATCATCCGCCGCGCCATACGCCACGGTTACAAGCTCGGTATCCGCGACCCGTTCTTCTACAAGCTCGTCCCGGTGCTCGAGAAGGAGATGGGTGCGGCGTATCCGGAACTGACGCGCGGACGGGCCCATGCCGAGCGCGTGCTCAAGCAGGAGGAGCAGCGGTTTGCCGAGACGCTCGCCAACGGCATGGTGCTGCTCGAGGGCGCCATACGGAACCTGCGCGGCGCGAAGACGATCGACGGCGACACGGTGTTCAAGCTCTACGACACCTACGGCTTTCCGATGGACCTGACGGCCGACGTCGCGCGCGAGCGGGGGCTCACTATCGATCAGGCGCGCTTCGAGGCCGCCATGGAGGAGCAGCGCCGCCGCTCGCAGGAGGCCAGCAAGTTCGGCGGCGACGCGCGCGCTGCGGCCCCGGTCGATGTACAGACGCTGTTTTGCGGCTACGAGGTGCTGAGCGCGTCGGGACGCGTGGTGACGCTGCTGAAGGAGGGCGCACAGGTCGAGTCGCTCGCTCAGGGCGATTCGGGGGAAGTGCTGCTCGATCGCACGCCGTTCTACGCGGAGGCGGGCGGACAGGTGGGTGATGCCGGCGAACTGCGTGGTCAGGGCACGCGGTTCGTGGTCACCGACACGCAGAAGCGCGGCGCGGCACACGTGCACATCGGCAGCGTCGTGCAGGGTACGCTCCGTGTTGGCGATACCCTCGAGGCCGAGGTGGATGGCGCGCGTCGCCAGGCGACCGTCCTCAACCACAGCGCGACGCATCTGCTGCATGCGGCGCTGCGCAAGGTGCTCGGCACGCACGTCCTGCAGAAGGGTTCGCTGGTTGCCCCTGACCGGCTGCGCTTCGATTTCGCGCATTTCCAGCCGCTCACGCCGGAGGAGCTGACCGAGATCGAACGGCTGGTGAACGCGCAGGTCCGCGCCAATTTGCCGGCCGAGACGCGCGTGATGGACTACGACGGCGCAGTCGCCGCCGGCGCCATGGCGCTCTTCGGCGAGAAGTACGACAAGGATGTGCGGGTGCTGCGCATCGGGGATTTCTCAATGGAGCTCTGCGGTGGCACCCACGTGCAGCGCGCGGGTGATATCGGTCTTTTCAAGATCACCAGCGAGGGGGGCGTGGCTTCCGGCGTGCGGCGCATCGAGGCGCTTACCGGTGCGGCGGCACTCGACTACGTCGAGCAGAACGATGCGTTGCTCAAGGATGTTGCGGCACTCTTGCGCGGTTCGCGCGAGGACGTGAGAGACAAGGTGCGCGAGCAGCTCGAGCGCGCGCGACAGCTCGAGCGCGAGGTCCGCTCGTTGAAGGACCGCCTCGCATCCGGTCAAGGCGTGGACCTCGCCGCCGGTGCGGTCGATATTCAGGGCGTCAAGGTGGTCGCCACCAAAGTGGACGGAGCGGACGCCGGGGCGCTGCGTACTGCGGTGGATCAGCTCAAGGAGCGACTCAAGTCGGCAGTGGTCGTGCTGGCGAGTGTCGAGAATGCCGCAAAAGTCGTGCTCGTTGCCGGAGTCACCGACGACCAGACAGCGCGCATCAAGGCGGGCGAGCTAGCGGGCGCAGTGGCAGCGCAGCTGGGTGGCCGCGGCGGCGGTCGCGCGGACTTCGCCCAGGCCGGCGGCAGCAAGCCCGAGGCGCTCGAAGCAGCGCTCGAATCGGTTTCAGAGTTCGTGCGCGCGCGACTGAGCGCCGCCTGAACCGCAGGACCCGCCTGCGGCTGCGGCTTTTGCCGCCCGCACGCGCTTTCCGTATCATGGCCG
>DASPWF010000012.1:0-42454 GCA_035621995.1 Steroidobacteraceae bacterium | reverse complement strand
TTACATAACTCTAGGGACCTCAGTGACTTATGTCAATTAAGGGCCTGTGACAGCCGCTCGGCTATACGGCCGTTCAATCCAACAAATCCGATTGGAAACAGAGACTTGGCTGCTAGGTAGATTCCACATCGGGCCCGTGGCGGGGTGGGTACCGGGGCCCCTGTGGGGCGCCGTAAGGAACGCGGAAACGGGCGCGGGTCAGGTCCTCTCGCCCGGCTCGAAGAGGCGTCGGTGCTCGAGAATCGCGTAGCGATCGGTCATGCCGGCGATGTAGTCGGCCACCGCGCGGGCGCGTCCGGCTGCCCCCTGCACGCTTTCAGCCTTCGACGCCGCGTCGCGATACTCCGTCGGCATGAGACTTACGTCCTTGAAAAATGCCTCGAAAAGTTGTTGCAGCACTCGGCGAGCCTTGGACGTCATGCGCAGCACCTTGTAATGACGGTAGACGTGCTCGCGCAGGAATGCCTTGAGCTCGAGGTGTTCCTCGCGGCACTCGTCGCTCAGCATCGCGAGTGGCTTTGAGTGCGCGCGCACCTCATCGATCGAGCCCGGCTGCGCGTGCGCGAGCTGCGCCTGGGTGGTGCGGATGAAGTCCACCACCAGGTAGTTGATCATGCGGCGAATGATCTCGTGCACCAGGCGCCGCTCGTTCAACTCGGGGTAGAGCGCCACCACCGTCTCGTACTGGCGGCGGAACATGCGCACTTCGCGCAGCGCAGCGAGGTCGAGCAGCTGCGCGCGGATTCCGTCATCGACGTCGTGATTGTTGTAGGCGATCTCGTCGGCGAGATTGGCGATCTGCGCCTCGAGCCCCGGCTGGCGGCGCTTGATGAAGCGTGCACCAAGCTCCCCGAGCTCCCGCGCGTTGCGCACGGAGCAGTGCTTGAGGATCCCCTCGCGGCACTCGAAGGTCAGATTGAGCCCGGGGAAGGCGGCGTAACGCTCCTCGAGCTCGTCCACCACGCGCAGCGACTGCAGGTTGTGCTCGAAACCGCCGTACTCGCTCATGCATTCGTTGAGCGCGTCCTGACCGGCATGCCCGAAAGGCGTGTGCCCCAGGTCGTGCGCAAGGCAGATCGCCTCGGTCAGCGCCTCGTTGAGGTGCAGCGCCAACGCCACCGAACGTGCAATCTGCGCGACCTCGATCGAGTGGGTCACACGTGTGCGGTAGAGGTCGCCTTCGTGGTTGACGAACACCTGTGTCTTGTACACCAGTCGGCGGAACGCGTTGGAGTGGATGATGCGGTCGCGGTCGCGCTGGAACTCGCCGCGAAACTCCGGCTTCGGCTCCGGGTAGCGGCGGCCGCGCGACTGTTCATCGCGCGCCGCGTACAGCGAGAGCATCTGATTCGCTGCGGCGACGTCGTTCACAGCCCTCATCCGAAGTGCGCGGCGAGCGTGCGCGCGAGCGCAGCGTCCGGATAGTCGGCGCTCACGCAGGCTTCGCCGATGCGCCGCAACAGCACCAGGCGCAGCTGCCCGGCGAGCACCTTTTTGTCGATGCGCATGTGCGCGAGCGCATCGGCCGGCGTCACCTCTGCGATATGCGTCGGCAGACCGGCGCGCTCGATCAGGCGGCGTACCCGCTCGCTGTCGGCTGCAGACAGCAAACCGCACTCCCGCGACATGGCCGCTGCCATCACGAGTCCGGCACCCACGGCTTCCCCATGAAGGTACGCGGTGTACGCGGTTGCGGACTCGATCGCGTGGCCGAAAGTATGCCCAAGATTGAGTAGCGCCCGCTCGCCCTGCTCGCGCTCGTCGCGGCCCACCACGGCGGCCTTGATCTCACAGGAGCGGCGGATGATGTGCGCCAGGGCGCCCGCATCGCCGGCGAGCAGCGCATCGAGATGCACCTCGAGCCAGCCGAACAGCTGCGCATCACAGATGAGCCCGTACTTAATCACCTCGGCGAGCCCGGCGCGTAGCTCGCGCGGCGGCAGCGTGCCGAGCGTCTGCGTGTCGATAACCACCAGCACCGGCTGGTGAAAGGCGCCGATCAGGTTCTTGCCTCCCGGGTGATTGACTGCGGTCTTGCCGCCCACGGCGGAATCGACCTGTGCGAGCAGCGTGGTCGGGACCTGCACGAACGCCACACCGCGCTGATAGCACGCTGCGACAAACCCGGCGAGATCGCCAACGACGCCGCCGCCGAGCGCGAGCACGGCGCAATCGCGGGCATAGCGGTTGGCGACCAGCACGTCGAGGACGCGCGCGGCGTTGGCGAGCGTTTTATGCGCCTCACCGTCGGGCAGCACGACCTCGACCACACGGCGCGCACCCAGGCTGGTGCTGAGAGCGGGCAGGTAAAGCGGCGCCACGGTCGTGTTGGTGACGACCAGCAGGTCGCGTGCCGCCAGGTGCGGGCGCAGCGCGTCCGGCTGCCCAAGCAGGCCAGCCGAGACCAGGATCGGATAGCTGCGGTTTCCGAGTTCGACCTTCAGGGTGTCCACGTGCGCGCGCGGCAGCGCAAACCGAGGCATGCCGCGTGCTCCCAGTATACGTGAGGGATTTCGCGGGGCGCGCTAGCGGGGCAGGCGTGCCGCGGCGGCGAGCTCGCGCAGCACATGCTCGGCCACGCTGCTGACGCGGCGACCGTCGGTCGAGACCACGACGTCAGCGATCTCCGCGTACAGGGGGGCGCGCGCGTCCATGAGCTGCCCGAGGCGCGCCGCGGTGTCTCCGCTGGCGATGAGCGGGCGGTTGCGGCCATGGCGCACGCGGTCGGCCTGCTGCGCCACCGAGGTCTCGAGGTAGACCACGCGGCCGCGCTCGGCGAGGCGGCGGCGATTGTCCGCCAGCAGCACGGCGCCGCCACCGGTGGCGAGCACGATAGCCTCGAGCGCCGTGAGCGCCTCGATCGCCTCACGCTCGCGCTGGCGAAAGCCCGCTTCGCCCTCCTTCTCGAAGATGAACGAGATGTCGACGCCGGTGCGGCGCTCGATCTCGGCATCGCTGTCGTGGAAGGGAAACTTGAGCGCGCGCGCCAGGTGGCGGCCGACGGCGGTCTTGCCCGAGCCCATCGGACCGATGAGGAACACGCTGCGCTTGCCGAGCATTCGCCCGACAGGATACCCAAAACGGACGCGGCCGCCCGAAGGCGGCCGCACTTCCGCGAAGTCGGGCAGGAACTCAGTTGTAGACGTTCACGCCCTCACGCACGATCTTCGGGGTAATGAAGATCATGAGCTCGTCCTTGTCGTCCTGGTGATTGGTGTTGCGGAACAGATAGCCGAGCACCGGGATGTCGCCCAGGTAAGGCACCTTGGTCTGGTCCTCGCGTTCCGTGGTCTGCAGCACACCGCCGAGCACGACCGTCTGCCCGTCGTTCACCAGCACCTGGGTCGCGATCTCGCGGGTGTTGATCGAGGGAACGTTGACGCCGCCCGAGGCCACGATCACGGTGCCGACGCTGTCGTCGCGGACGTCGAGATCCATGATGATGCGGTTGTCGGGCGTGATCTGCGGCGTCACCTTGAGCGACAGCACCGCCTTCTTGAACTGAATGGTGGTGGCGCCGCTCGAGGCGGACTGCTGATACGGAATTTCCGTACCCTGCTCAATGACCGCCTCCTTCTGGTTCGCCGTGATGACGCGCGGCGAGGAGATGATGTTCGCCTGCGTCTCCGCCTGGGCCGCCGACAGCTCGAGATCGACGATGAAGTTGTTACCGAGAATGCCGAGGGCCCACGACCCGGCCGCCGGGCTCACCGGCAGGTTGACGTTGTAGCGGTTGACCGCCGTGCTGCCGGTCGGTATCGAGACCGGGTACGGGCTGCCGTTCGCGTTCGTCTGCGAGTTCTGGAGCGCCGAGCCGATAATCTGGTCGGTGCCGGCCGCGGTACCGGTGGTGGTGACGATGCCCGAAGTGCCGTTTCTCTGCACGTTCGTCCAACCGAATACGGCACCCAGCTGGCGCTGGAAGTCGTTGTTGACGATGACGATGCGTGCCTCGATCTGCACCTGGCGCACCGGGATGTCGAGCGTCGCCACCAGGCGGCGGATGTCGGCCAGCCGGTCGGCGGTGTCCTGCAGCAGCAGCGTGTTGGTGCGCTCATCGACCGTCACGCTGCCGCGCGGCGAGAGCAGCGAGTTGGTCTGCGTCTTGATGAGACCCTCCATGTCCTTCGCCTTGGCGTAGTTGACCTGGAGATACTCCGAGCGCAGCGGCGCGAGCTCCTGCGTCTCCTTGCGCGCAGCCAGCTCGGCCTTCTCGCGCGTGGCGATCTCGGCGGCCGGCGCCACGATAATGACGTTGTCCTGGCGGCGCTTGTCGAGCCCCTTGGTGCGCAGCACGATGTCGAGGGCCTGGTCCCAGGGGACGTTCTGCAGGCGCAGCGTCACGTTGCCGGTCACCGAATCGCTCACCACGATGTTCTGACCGCTGGCATCGGCGAGCAGCTGCAGCACCGCGCGCGTCTCGATGTCCTGGAAGTTGAGCGTCAGGCGCTCGCCGGTGTACACCGGCTTGTCTTCCGGCGCGTTAGCCACCCGCCGTCGCGGCGACACCTCGACCACGTACTGGTCGTCGGACTGGTAGGCGAGCTGATCGAAGTCGCCGTTGGCGTTGATCGCGATGCGCGAGCCGCTGCCGACGCGCGTGACGTCGAAGCCGTTCACCGGCGTGCCGTAGTCGGTCGCATCGTAGCGGCGCACCAGATTCGCGGGCACCGCGGCATCGCTGAAGTCGACGACGATCTGGTTGCCGATCTGGTGCAGGTTGATGTGGATGTGCGGGTCGGAGAGCTTGACGACCACCCGGCCGGCGCCGTCGGCGCTACGGCGGAAGTCGATCGAGCGCAGCTCACGCACACCGCTGCTCACGGCGCCGGCGGCGGCCGCCGGGGCAGCGGTCGCAGCGGTGGCAGCGCCGGCGCCGAGCACCATGATGACGTTGTTCCCCTCGACGCGCGTGTCATAGGGCACGAGCTTGTCGAGGTTCAGCACCAGGCGCGTGCGGTCCTTGGTCTCGGCGGCGAGGATGTTGTCGAGGCCCGAGGTGTGCACGTCGATGCGCCGCGACGGCAGCGCCAGCGTGGTGTTCGGCAGATCCACCGAAATGCGCGCCGGGTTGTCGATGGTGAACGCCATCGGCTGCGGCGCCGGCCCCGACAGCCGCATGGTGAGCTGCAGCTGCTGGCCCGGCAGCGGCTGCACGTCGATGCTTTGCAGCGCGGGTTGATCCGCGGCGCGTACCGGTAGTCCGGGAGCGAAGCCGAGTGCTCCTGCGAGCATCAGCCATGCGGCCGCGCCGAGGAGACGTTTGATCAGGCTGGACGGATGCATTCTGGAGACTCCCTGCTGGACCTCTACTCGTTCAGGGCCAGCGCCGCGGGACGCTCCATGTACCCGCCGAGGCTGTCCGGAACGATTTCAATGAGACTGATCTTCGAGGGCGTGATCTCGGTGATCTTGCCCTCGGCCTGCCCCATGTGGTTGCCGGTGGTGACGCGGTGGACCAAGCCGTCCTTGGTCTCCACCAGGCCGAACATCTGCCCGCCGAGGCGCAGCGTGCCGACCATCTTCAGTGTGTCGAGCGAATACTGTTCGAGGAATTCGCGGTTGCGCTTCTGATCCGGCCGCGGGCCAAGGCCGGCGCCCGAGCCCGGGCTGCTCGGCAGGAAGGGCGAGCGCATTTCGTAGGCGTTGTACACGAACGACTCGTAGGGCTTGATCTCGGGCAGCGGCTCGACACGGCCGCCCGGCTGGTGCTTGGTGTCTTCGATGAAACGTGCCAGCTCATCGTCCGCGCTCGAGCAGGCGGTGAGTGCGCCATAGCCGCACGCGAGCACCGTGCACAGCAGGCGAAATCCGGATCGGTGGTTCATGCTATTCATAATGAGAGCACCGCGGTCGCAGCCTTCATGACCATCAGCCCGCGCCCGGCGGCTTCGCCCGGTGAGTGACGTCTTTCTTCTTGTCCGCCTCGGCGGCGGCAATCTCGTCCTCATCCAGGTAGCGATAGGTCTTCGCCGTGAGCTCGAGTGACAGCTGGTCGTACGCATCCTTGGTGTCTGGCTTGATGTCGATATCGTGCAGCGTGACGATGCGCGGCAGCGCCGCAATGCCGCTCACGAACTCGCCGAAGGAGTGATAGTTGCCGGTGAGGCGGATCTTGATCGGCAGCTCCGCGTAGAAGTCCCTCTTCTGCTCGGGCTGCGGCTGGAACAGCCTCTCCTGCAGCCCCGCCGCGAGGCCGGTCTGCGAGATGTCCACCAGCAGGCTCGGCACTTCGGTCTTGCCCGGCAGCTGGCGCAGCAAGGCGCCGAAGGAGCGCTCGATGTCTTTCAGCTGCTGCTTGTAGACCTCGAGGTTCACCGCCTTGGAGTGCTTGTCCTTGAACTCCTGGCGCAGCGTCTGCTCCTCGGACTCGCGGCGCTGCAGCTCGGGACGCTGCCCGTTCCACACCAGCAGATAGATGCCGACCAGCATCACGGCGACGAAGGCGAGCGCCACGGCGCCGGCGAGCACCGGCAGTGGCCAGCGCCCCGGATCGCGCGGATCGAGTGACCGCAGCTCCTCGAGCAGGTTCATTGCTGTGACCCCCCGCCAGCGACGCTCGCCTTGCGCATCTTGCCCTTGACGGACTTGCCGCCCGCGTTGTCGGGTCCCGCGGTGGTCACCTCGTCGGCGCTGAGCGTGAAACTTTCGCCGGAGCCGGCGGCCTTGGTCACCTGCACCACCTCGAGCTCGGGGTTGCGCAGCCACTGCGAGCCGTCGATGTTGCGCATGAACGAGGAGACGCGCGTGCTCGACTGCGCGATGCCGTCGAACTTGAGCTTCATGCCGTTCTGCTTGACCGCCGTGAGGTACACGCCCTCGGGCAAGGTGCGCACGATCTCATCGAACACGTGCACGATCTCCGGGCGCGAGCGCTGCAGCTTCTCGATGATCTCCATGCGCGCGATGAACTTCTGCTTGGCGCTCTCGAGGTCGTTGATCTCCTCGATCTGCTTGTCGAGCGTCTTGATTTCGCGGCGCAGCGTGTCGTTGCGGTGCTGCTGTGCCTCGATCATCGAGCCGTACAGCAGGTAGGCGGCGAACGACGTGATGACCCCGGCGCCGGCGGCCGCGACCAGCGCGACCACGAACCCGAGCTTGCGCTCGCGGCGTTTGCTTTCGCGGTGGGGAAGTAGGTTTATGCGAGGCATGTCAGTCGAAACTCCGCAGTGCGAGGCCGCAGGCCGTCAGCAGCGCCGTGGCATCGCGTTGCACCGCCTGCGCCTTGGCGCGCGAGGACAGCTTCATCTGCCCGAGCGGGTCGCCCTTCTCCGCGGCTATGCCCACGCGGCTGGCGATCACCTCCGCCACTCCCGGGATGTTGGCGCAGCCGCCGCACACCAGGATCTTCTCCGGCTGCTCGCGCCCGGAGCCGGACGCGAGATAGAACTGCAGTGAGCGGCTCACCTGCTGCGTCATGTCGTCGATGAACGGATCGAGGACCTCGGACTGATAGTTGCCCGGCAGGCCGCCTTCCTTTTTGGCGCGCCCCGCCTCCTCCATGGCGAGTCCGTAGGTACGCATGATTTCCTCGGTGAGCTGCTGCCCGCCGAAGGCAAAGTCGCGCGTATATACCACCTTGAGATTGCGCAGCACGCTGAAGGTCGTGCTGCTCGCGCCGAAGTCGACCACCGCGATGGTGCGGTCGATGCCGCCGTCGGGCATCTGGTGGGTCATGAGCTTGCAGGCGTTCTCGAGCGCAAAGGCCTCGACGTCGACGATGCGCGCGCTGAGGCCCGCGGCTTTCACCGCCGCCTGACGCTGCTCGACGTTCTCGGTGCGCGTCGCCACCAACAGCACATCGTTGCTGTCGGGATCCTTGTCGTTCGGCCCGAGCACCTCGAAGTCGTAGCTGACCTCGTCCATCGGAAAGGGGATGTACTGATCGGCCTGCATCTCGACCTGTGACTCGAGATCACCGGAGCGCAGCGAGCGCGGCATCTGAATCACCTTGGTGATCGCGGCGTCGCCGGAGATCGCGACCGCCACCTCGCCGCTCTTCGCGCCGGCGCGCTTCACTGCACGGCGGATCGCCTCGCCCACCGCTTCCGCATCAACGATCGCCTTCTCGTTGATGGCGTTCTGGGGCGTGGGCTCAGCGGCGTAAGCTTCGACGCGGTACTGTCCGCCGGCCATCGCGAGCTCGATGAGCTTGACCGATGAGGTCGTGATGTCGAGTCCCAAAAGCGGGCGATACTTGCGCTGGAAGAGGAACATTTTTTATTTCCTTTTCAGGACATTACGCCTGAAAATGACCGCCCTGTATATATCCGGAGACACTATATATCAGCGCATAGTTAAATTGAACGTGAGGGCGCTCACGGATCTGCATGCGCGCTCGCAGCGCAGCAGGAACTCTCCAGGTTACGTCACAGGCTGCGCCCGGGTCGCCGGCGGTCAACGAATGCGGTTTCGTATTGTCCAAGCGTCCTGAAAGGGGACGGAGGGCCTCGGATACGGGGGGCTGCCTGGGCTGCGATGATCGGTCGGCCGACGCATCACCCCGGGTGGGCCGCATGGCCCAGCGAACCGGAGTGCGTTAACGTTCGAGCCGGCAACCCCGCTGTCATAGGCACCTATGTCCCGTAGACCGGAGGCTTTGCGTCCCCACCTTTCGGTGAGTTTGCCTAAGAGTCGCGGGCTACTATGCATAGCCCTCGCAGGGAGCGCAAGCAGAGGTAGATTGTTTCTGTGAAATGGAATTGGTTTCGCGCGCTCGCCATCATCGGCGCGAGTGTGATCCTGGTCACACTTGTCGGGGCGTATGCGCTGGCGTGCAGTTACGTGTACCTGGTGCCCACGCTTCCCTCGATCGAGGCGCTGCGCAACGTCGAACTACAGGTGCCGCTGCGCGTCTACACCCGCAGCGGCGCGCTCATCGCGCAGATCGGCGAGCAGCGGCGCATCCCGGTCAGCTACGACCAGATTCCTGATCTGGTCAAGCACGCCTTCGTCGCCGCCGAGGACGAGCGTTTCTTCGAGCACCACGGCATCGACTACTTCGGCGTGGTGCGGGCGGTCGCCATCGATCTGATCTCCGGTCACAAGACGCAGGGCGCCAGCACCATCACCATGCAGGCCGCCCGCAACATGTTTCTCACGCTCGACAAGACCGTGCGCCGCAAGCTGCAGGAGACCTTCGTCACCTATCGCATGGAGCACGAGTTCACCAAGCAGGAGATCTTCGGGCTGTATCTCAACGTCATCTTCTTCGGCCAGCGCGCCTACGGGGTCGCGGCGGCCGCCGAGGCGTTCTTCGGCAAGCCGCTCGACAAGCTCGATGTCGCGGAAGCCGCCACCATCGCCGGTGTGCCGAAGGCCCCCTCGAGCTACAACCCGATCGTCAATCCCGAGCTCGCGACCATGCGCCGCGCGTACGTGCTGCGACGCATGCGCGAGCTCGGCTTCATCGACGACGCCACCGCCGAGGCTGCCAACAAGGAGCCCATGCAGGCGCGCGCGCACGCGCCGCTTTACGACGTCGAGGCGCCGTATGTGGCGGAGATGGCACGCCTCGAGCTGCGCCAGCGGTTCGGCCCGAACGCCGAGACCGCCGGCTACAAGGTGTACACGACCATCGACGGGCGGCTGCAGACCGATGCCAACCGCGCGGTGCGTGTGGGACTGATCGAGTACGACCGCCGCCACGGCTGGCGCGGTCCCGCGGGGCACGTCGACCTGCCCGCGCATGGCGAGCCGGACTACGCCGAGCTGGTCGATGAGTACGCCGCCATCGGCAACCTCGCGCCGGCGATCGTCACGGCGGTGGGCGAGCGCAACGTGCGTGCCTACGTCAAGACGCTCGGCGCGGTGGCGATCGACTGGGATGGCCTGTCGTGGGCGCGCCGCGAGCTGCACAACGACGGGCTCGGGCCGGCGCCGAAGGACGCCGCACAGGTGCTCAACCGCGGCGACGTAATCTACGTGGTGGCCGATAACGCCGGTCACGCCCAGCTCGGGCAGATTCCCGAGGCACAGGCGGCGCTCGCGGCGCTCGACCCGAACGACGGCAGCATCGTCGCCCTCGTCGGTGGCTTCGATTACTTCACCAACAAGTACAACCGCGTCACCCAGGCGCGGCGGTTGCCGGGCTCGGGCTTCAAGCCCTTCCTCTACTCGGCTGCGCTCGAGCACGGGCTCACGCCGGCGACCGTGCTGCTCGATGCGCCGATCGTGCTGGAAAGCAACGGCAGCGAGGACTCCTGGCGCCCGGAAAACTCCACCAAGGAGTTCGGTGGCCCGACACGGTTGCGCGAGGCGCTGGTGCACTCGCGCAATCTCGTCTCGATCCGCGTGCTGAAGGAGATCGGCATCCCCAACGCGATCGATTACATCAGCCGCTTCGGTTTCGATGCGCGCACCATGCCGCACGATCTGACGCTCGCCCTCGGCACGCTCGAGGCGACCCCGCTCGATGTCGCCGCCGGCTACGCGGTGTTCGCCAACGGCGGCTACCGCGTGCCGCCGTACTTTATCGACCGCATCGAGGATGCCTCCGGCAAGGTGGTGTTCCGTGCCAGCCCGCGCATGGTGTGCACGCAGTGCGACCAGGGCGAGGTGCAGACCGCCGGCGGCCAGGCGCTGCGCATCTCGGATCCGGCGCATGCCGACCCCGGCCGCGCGAGCAGCCGCGGTGAGCCGCCGCCGCTTCCTGAGTCCGAGGCCGCCCCAAGGGTCATCAGCGCGCAGAACGCCTATCTGATGGACGACATGATGGCGGATGTCATCAAGCGCGGCACCGGCCGGCGCGCGCTCGTTCTCAACCGCACCGACATCGCCGGCAAGACCGGCACCACCAACGAGGCCAAGGACACCTGGTTCAACGGCTTCACGCGCAACCTGGTCGCCACCGTGTGGGTCGGTTTCGACCAGGAGCGCCCCCTCGGCGAGGCCGAGGAAGGTGCGCGCACGGCGCTGCCGATCTGGATTCAGTTCATGCGCGAGGCGTTGCAGGGCGTGCCCGAGCAGGGCCGCAGCATGCCCGACGGACTCGTGACCTTGCGAATCTCACCCGAGAACGGCACGCTCGTCAGCGCCGAGAACGCAGAAGGCATCCCGGAGATGTTCATGGTGAATCACCTGCCGGCGACCAACGACAACGGAAATCCGGCGCAGGGCCCGGAGGGCCAGGCCAACAGCGAGCCGATCTTCTGATCCGGGGTGACCGTGAAGCGACACCCCACGCGCGGCGATAACCTGCGGCGCGCGCTGGCGCAGGAAGCCGCGCGCATCATGGCTCAGCATGGCATTCGCGATTTCCTCGTGGCCAAACGCAAGGCCGCCGAGCGGCTCGGCGTGGTCGATGGCGCGGCGCTCCTGCCGAAAAACAGCGAGATCGAGAGCGCGCTGGCCGAGTACCAGCGCCTCTTCGGCGGGGAATCGCACCTCACGGCGCTCAACGCGCAGCGCCACGCAGCGCTGTCGGCGATGCGCTACCTGCGTGAGTTCTCTCCGCGGCTCGTCGGCGCCGTGCTCTCGGGCACCGCGACCGAGCACTCCGGCGTGCAGCTGCACCTGTTCGCCGAGCGCGCCGAATCGGTGTCGCTCAAGCTCCTCGACCAGGGCATTCCCCACGAGGTGACCGAGAAGCGCGTTCGATTCGACGCTGAGCAGGTGCGCGCCTTCCCCGGCGTGCGCTTCGAGATGGAGGAGCAGTCGATTGAGGTCACCGTTTTTCCACCCGACGGCATCCGCCAGGCGCCGGTGAGCCCGGTAGACGGCCGTCCGATGCGGCGCGCCAACGCTTTCGAGGTGGAGGCGCTGGTCGAGGAATTCCGTGTGAGGTCGCCATCCAATGCGTGAAAATCAAAAACACCCACGTCACCCGCGCCAGCGGCGCGCCCCAGCGCGTTGCAACCGTGCGGCCCTCCTCACCTCACTCGCGGCCGCCGCCCTGGCGGCCACCGCTGCCGGCTGGGCAGAAGGCCCGACGGCTCACTGGAGCTACTCGGGTGCTGCCGGGCCCGAGCACTGGGCGAGCGAGGACGCCGCCTTCGCTACCTGCGGCAGCGGCAAGCACCAGTCACCGATCGACATCGAGAAGGCCGAGGTCGAAGCACTCCCGCCCATCGAGTTTGCCTATCAGCCGATTGCGCTCACGGTCACCGACACCGGGCACTCGTTCCAGGTGAATGCCGGGCCCGGCAGCGGTGGCATCACCGTCGGCGGCGAGCACTACGACCTGGTGCAGTTTCACTTCCATCGACCCAGCGAGGAGGAGATTCACGGGCACCGCTACGCAATGGTGGCGCACCTCGTGCACCAGAATGCCAAGGGCGATCTGGCCGTGGTCGCCGTGCTCATTCACACGGGCGCGGCGAACGCGTTCCTCAAGCAGGTCTTCGACCACTTCCCCCCCAAGGGCACGGCGGAGGCGTCGATGCCCGGTGCCACGCTCAACCTCGGTGACTTCCTGCCCCGGCAACACGGTTACTACACCTTCGACGGCTCGCTGACGACACCGCCGTGCACCGAGCACGTGCGCTGGTTCGTGCTCAAGTCTGCCGTCGAGGCTTCGGCGGCGCAGGTGCAGCAGTTCGCAGCGCGCTACCCCCACGATGCCCGGCCGATCCAGGCGCTGAACGATCGCACCGTCGAAGAAACGCGCGACTGACCGGCTCCGCCGCCGTCCGTCGCCACGCCACCCTGGTAGCGGCCGAACGCTGGCCACCGCCCGCGCGAGAGGCGCCGGCCCGCGCGTGAGGCGCGCGGCCTCAGGTGCGCTTGCTGATCTCGACGTATTCGCGCCGCGTGGGCCCGGTGTACAGCTGCCGCGGGCGGCCGATGCGCATGGCGGGATCGGAGATCATCTCCTGCCAGTGCGCCACCCAGCCGACGGTGCGCGCGATGGCAAACATCACGGTGAACATTGAGCGCGGGATGCCGATGGCGCTGTAGATGACGCCGGAGTAGAAATCCACGTTCGGGTAGAGCTTGCGCTCGATGAAGTACTCGTCCTTGAGCGCGATCTCCTCGAGGCGCAGCGCCAGCTCGAACAGCGGGCTGTCGGTACGTCCGAGCTTGGCGAGCACCTTATGGCACATCGCGCGGATGATCGTGGCGCGCGGGTCGAAGTTCTTGTACACCCGGTGGCCGAAGCCCATGAGGCGGAAGTGGCTCGACTTGTCCTTGGCCATCGCCAGGTACTTGGGAATGTTCTCCGCTGAGCCGATCTGCTCGAGCATGCTGAGCACCGCCTCGTTGGCACCACCGTGGGCCGGGCCCCAGAGCGCCGACACGCCCGCGGATATCGCTGCGTACGGATTGGCACCGGTGCTGCCGGCGAGGCGCACGGTCGAGGTACTGGCGTTCTGCTCGTGGTCAGCGTGCAGCACGAACAGCAGGTCGAGTGCCTCGGAGGCTACCGGGTCGACCTGGTAGGGCTCGCACGGCACTGCGAACAGCATGTTGAGGATGTTGCCGGTGTAGGTGAGGTCGTTGCGCGGGTAGATGAAAGGCTGCCCGAGGGAATGCTTGTGCGCAGCCGCCGCGATGGTCGGGATCTTGGCGATGATGCGATGCGCGAAGATCTCGCGATGGCGCGGGTTATGGATGTCCATGGTGTCATGGTAGAAGGCGGCCATCGAGGCGACGACGCCGGACACCATCGCCATGGGATGCGCGTTGGCATGGAAACCGTTGAAGAAGCGCAGCAGCCATTCGTTGATCATCGTGTGATAACGAATGTTGCCGGTGAACTCGGTGAGCTGCTTTGCCGTCGGCAACTCCCCGATGAGCAGCAGGTACGCCACCTCCATGAAGGAGCTCTTCTCGGCGAGTTGCTCGATCGGGTAGCCGCGGTACAGCAGCACGCCGACATCGCCGTCGATGTAGGTGATGCGGCTCTCGGTCGCCGCCGTCATGCCAAAGCCCGGGTCGTAGGTGAAGACGCCGAGCTCCGGGTACAGGTCGGTGATGTCGAGCGCCGCCGGGCCGATGGTGCCCTCGCGCACGGGCAGACTCGCGCTGCGGCCGTGGGCCGGGTCGGTGAGCTTGAAGGTCTTGGCGGTCTTGTCCGTCATGTCCGCAGCAGTCTTGGATCCCGCTCGAAGCGGGACGTTTGCGGGGCGTGGGCGCACGATCGAAGGAGACTTACATGGTCCGTGCGCCGAATCAAGGCGCGCGGCCAATCCTACTCAGCAGTAGGGAGGCGGCTGCAGGTACTGCAAGTACCGCCAGCGCGGACGGCGAGAACGGGCGTTACTTGGCGCCCGTTGCGTTCGCGTACTTGCGGCGAAACTTGTCCACGCGACCGGCGGTGTCGACGATCTTCTGCTTCCCGGTATAGAAGGGATGGCAGTTCGAGCACACCTCGACCTGCAGATCGTGGCCGAGCGTCGAGCTCGTCTTGAACGTGTTACCACACGTGCAGGTGACGGTGATCTCTTTGTACTCGGGGTGAATCGCGGCTTTCATGGCAGGCTCGGGAGTCGTGATGCGGACTCACCGCTTAATGGGGCGGGGAGCACGAGAGTTAAAGGGCGCGCGAGTGTAGCGGCAGGGCTGCGCTGTCTCAAGCTCCGCGTAGTGCCCCTCCGGACACGCAGCCGCGCCCGCGCTCCTTATCCACAGAAGCTGTGGACAACTCTGTGGAGGATCCGCCGCGCGGGGCTGCGAACTCGCAGCCAGATTGCATATTTGTTACCTTGGTCAAAAAATGATCAGGCAATTTTTGCGTTTTTTATCAACGACTTACGGACATCATGTCCAGCAGCTTGGCTGGATTGCCGCGTAATCTACTCATTCTCCGGAACGCGCCCCGGGGGCTGTGTATAACGCTGTCTCAGTTGTCCGCGCCGAGCTCGGACCCGGCCATTGACAAGCGCGAAGCACCAGACTTTTTCGGCGTTTCCGGCAGGAATCCGACGAGCAGATCGTTGAGGAAACGTCGTCCGAGTGGGGTCGGCCGCACGCGCTTCGCCGTCGTCTCGAGGAGTCCGCGCTCGCGCGCTGCGCGCAGCTGCCGCTCGATCGAGTGCCATTCAAGTCCGGTGCGCGCCGCAAAGAGCGCCGCATCGAATCCGCCCGTGAGCCGCAGCGCGTTCAGCATGAACTCGAAGGGCAGCTCCTCGGGGAGGATCGCGCGGCGGGCAAGCGCAGCGTCGGCTGCGGCCAGGTAGCGCCTCGGCTCGCGCAGCTGGGTGGTGCGCTCGATCCGCGCGCGCGCGGGATAGGTCAGCTTGCCGTGCGCGCCGGCGCCGACGCCGAGGTAATCGCCGAAGGTCCAGTAGTTGAGGTTGTGGCGGCACTGCGCGCCCTCGCGCGCATAGGCCGACACCTCGTATTGGCGAAAGCCTGCCGCTGCGAGCCGCGCAGCGCCCTCGGCAAGCATCGCCGCGGCGACGTCCTCATCGGGCAGGAGTGGCGGTCGCGCGGCGAAGAGCGTTCCCGGCTCGAGCGTGAGCTGATAGTGCGAGAGGTGCGCCGGCACAAGCGCAAGCGCCTCGTCGATGTCGCGCAGCGCCTCGGGGAGTCCCTGCGCGGGCAGGGCGTACATGAGGTCGAGATTGAAGTTCGTGAGGCCCGCGGCGTGCAGTTCCTCGGCGGCGCGGCGCGTCTCCGCCGGCGAATGGATGCGCCCGAGGGCTTTGAGCGTCGCGGGATCGAAGCTCTGCGCGCCGAGGGAGATGCGCGTGACGCCCGCGGCGCGGTACTCGCGGAACGCGCCACGCTCGATAGTGCCCGGGTTGGCTTCGAGGGTCACCTCCACATCGTGCGCGAGTGTCAACTGCCGACGTGCCACCTCGAGCACCCGGTCGATCGCCTCGGGCGGGAACAGGCTCGGCGTGCCCCCGCCGAGGAACACGCTGATCACCTCGCGGCCTGCGACCTGCGCGGCCTGCGCGCCGAGGTCGCACGCCAGGCGTGTCAGGTACGGCTCCGACGTCAGCTCCCCGCTCAGCGCGTAGGAGTTGAAATCGCAATACGGGCACTTGCGCACGCACCAGGGAAAGTGCACGTAGAGAGCGAGTGGCGGGCTGGCGAGCGCGGACATCGGGGTCGCGGACGGCGGCGCGGGCGGCGCCACGGGCAAGTGGCGCCTCCACCCACGCATCGACTCACTATAGTCGCAGCGACGATCAGCCGCTCGCGCCGGAGCGCGACGGCGGCACGCTACCGGCGTGCGCGCGGCAGGGCATTCGTAGCGGCGGGCCCGACCGGCTCAGGCGGAGGGATCGAGTCCCATCTTGCGAATGAGCGAGGCCATCGCGGCCGCGCGCACCGAGTCGCCGGAACGGACCCAGTCGGCGTAGCGTCGTCCCATCGAGATGACGATCAACTTCAGGTAGTGCCGGCTGTGTCCCTTGGGCAGCACCGCCCGCCAGGCGAGCGAGCAGCCAAAGAGCGCCACCACCGTGGCGATGCCGCGCACCGCACCGAAGTGGTACCAGGCGAACACCGTAACGGCGAGTGCCAGCGCGTAGACCAGGAGGCTGAGGCGCACCTGCCAGGGCGGCAGCAGTGCGGCCTGGTAACCGCTGACGGCGTCGCCCTCGCTGAGGGTACGGTCGAGGGCCAGCGTCACTTCGCTGAAAATGATCGAGTAGGCGAGCCCGGCCGAGAGGACAAGGACGGACAGCCACAGCGCTGCGCTCAAGAAAGGCTCCTTGGTCCACGTTATTTCACTTTAGGACAGCGCTGAATCTGCCAGCGTTCGGGTGCCGCGCGCTGCGAGCGGCGTCGCAGTTGCCGAGTTCCCCGCGGGCAGCAGTACGCGCCTAGCGCGCGTGCCGAGTGCCGACCGGCGTGTCAGCCACGATCGCGTGGCGAGCCGATGCCCAAAGCAGAATCAGGCGGTACCGAGGAATAAGCCTACCCAAAGCTCCCTCGGGTCGTGCGCGCGCCGTGTCGAGCGGGCGGCGCGGCGTCAGGCAGAGGTAGAGTCGCTCAGCCGTGAAACGCTCTGCTCGCCTTTTTTTCGCGCTTGGCGGCGCGCTTCTCCATCAGGCTCTTGGCGGCTTTCTTCTTGAGGTCTTTCCTCGTGTCCTTTGATTTGCTCATGTCGTACTCCTCTGGTCAGCGGTTGGTCACGCCGTGGGACTCGAGTGGTCTCGTCGCCTATTCAGCGTTCTGCACCTGCTCGCGCATCTGCTCGATGAGGACCTTCATGTCCACGGCGCTGCGCGTGGTCTCAAGGTCCTGTGACTTGGACGACAGGGTATTGGCTTCGCGGTTGAGCTCCTGCATGAGAAAGTCGAGCCGTCGCCCCGAGGGCTCGCTGCCCTCGATCACGCGGCGCACCTCGACGATGTGACCCGTGAGGCGCTCGAGCTCCTCGTCGACATCGAGCCGCTGCAGCAGCAGCGCGAGCTCCTGCTCGAGGCGCTCGCGGTCGACCGCCGTGCCGAGCTCCGCGAGACGCTCATCGAGCCGTGCGCGCACACGCGCGTGCACCTCGGGCAGGCGCGCGCGTACCCCGGCCACGAGGGCTTCGAGCGACGCGCAGCGCTGCTCGATCAGCTCGCGCAGGCGCGCGCCCTCGCGCGCACGCGTTGCAACCAGGTCCTCGAGCGTGGCGCCAAACACCGCGTAGGCGACCGCCAGTAGCTGCTCGCCGTCGGTGCTGTCCTCGCGCAGCACGCCGGGCCAGTGCAGCACGTCGAGCGCGTTGACCGCGGAAGGCTGGGGTAGCGAGCGCGTCACCACCTCCACCGCCGCGAGCAGCTGCTCGAGCGCCACCGTGTCGACCTGCAGCACGCCGCTCGCACCCTGCGGGCGGCGGTAGCTCATGGAGCAATCAACCTTGCCGCGACGCAGCTGCCGCGCGAGGCGCGCGCGCAGCTCCCCTTCCGCCGCGCGCAGCTCGTCCGGCAGGCGAAAGCCCGCTTCGAGGAAACGATGATTGACGCTGCGCAGCTCACACACCAGCGTGCCCCACGATCCGGTGCTCTCACGGCGTGCAAAGCCGGTCATGCTGGCGATCATGCTCGCGCTCGTCACAGGTGATATAAAGCCTCGACCAGTCTAACAGAGGCACGGATTTCTTCTTGCAGGTGGAATACGCGGAGATCAGCCTGCTCGGCGGGCGCGAGGAGAACCAGGACCGGGTCACCGCCGCGGTGGCCGAGCACGCCGCGCTCCTCGTGGTGGTCGACGGCATGGGCGGTCACGCCGATGGCGCCCGCGCCGCGCAGGTGACGCAGCAGGTGATCGTGGACGCGTTCCGGCACACGCCGCAGCCACTGTTCGATCCGCTCGGGTTTCTGCATCTGACACTCGGGCGCGCGCACGAGCAGGTTGTGAAGCTCGGCACCAAGCTCGCCCTCGAACAGCGCCCGCGCGCCACCTGCGCCGTGTGCCTGATCCAGCAGCACGCCAGCTGGTGGGCGCACGTCGGCGACAGCCGCGTGTACCACGTGCGTCACGGCGCGCTGCTCGCGCGTAGCCGCGACCACAGCCACGTCGAGCTGCTGCTGCGCGAGGGGCTGATCAGCGCCGAGCAGGCGCACACGCATCCGATGCGCAACTTCGTCGAATGCTGTCTCGGCGGAGACCCGATCCTGCCGGATATGTCGGTCACGCGGCGCCGTCCACTGCTGCCGAACGACGTGCTGCTCGTGTGCACCGACGGACTCTGGGGCAGCCTCAAGGACACCGAGATCGCGAGCGAGCTCGGCACCTCCGGTCCGTTGCGCGAGAAGCTCCTCAAGCTCGGTGAGCGTGCCGTCAAACGCGCCGGCAACGCGAGCGACAACACCTCGGCGGCGGCGCTGCGCTGGCTGGGCGACTAGCAAACGCCATGACGAGACCCTCCGGACGCGCCCCCGACGAGTTGCGCCGCGTGCGTTTCGAGCGCCGCCACGCCAAGCACGCGGAAGGCTCGGTGCTGATCGAGTTCGGCGACACGCAGGTGCTGTGCACGGCGAGCGTCGAGGACATGGTGCCGCAGTTTCTGCGTGGCAAAGCCCAAGGATGGATCACCGCCGAGTACGGCATGCTGCCGCGCGCGACACACACGCGCACGGCCCGCGAGGCGGCCCGCGGCCGCCAGAGCGGTCGTACCCAGGAAATCCAGCGTCTCATCGGCCGCTCGCTGCGCGCGGTGGCGGACCTGCGGGCGCTCGGCGAGCGCACCATCACCCTCGACTGCGACGTGCTGCAGGCCGACGGCGGCACGCGCACCGCCGCGATCACCGGCGGCTACGTGGCGCTCGCCCAGGCATGCGAGCAGCTCGTCTCGCGCCGCCTGATCGCCGCAAGTCCGCTGCACGGACAGGTGGCGGCGGTGTCGGTCGGCATCGTCGCTGGGGTGGCGGTGCTCGATCTCGACTACGAGGAGGACTCGCAGGCCGAGACCGACATGAATGTCGTGATGAACAACGGCGGGGCCTTCGTCGAGATCCAGGGTACCGCCGAAGGCCATGCCTTCCGCCGCCACGAGCTCGATGCCCTGCTGAATCTCGCCGCCGCGGGCATCGGCGAGCTGTTCGCGCTACAGGCTCAGGCGCTCAAGACAGCGTGACACGGGCCGTTCTCGCCAGCAGCAACCCCGGCAAGCTGCGTGAGTTCGCGGCGCTGCTCGCGCCCTTCTCGTTGCAGCTCGTCGCCCAGAGCGAGCTCGGCATCCACCCGGCAGACGAGACCGGCGGCACTTTCATCGAGAACGCGCTCCTCAAGGCGCATCACGCGGCTCGCCACGCACGGCTCCCCGCCCTCGCCGACGATTCCGGCCTCGAGGTGGACGCGCTCGGAGGACGTCCCGGGGTATGGTCGGCGCGCTTTGCCGGCGAGGGGGCGAGTGACGGCGAGAACCTCCGCCAGCTCCTCGCCGAGCTCGAGGACGTGCCGGCGGGCTACCGCCAGGCACGCTATCAGTGCGTCATCGTCTGGGTGCGCAGCGTCGGCGATCAGGCGCCGCTCATTGCGCGCGGCACCTGGGAGGGACATATCGCACACACGCCGCGCGGACAGGGCGGTTTCGGCTACGACCCGGTATTCATACCCGGCAGCGAGCGCCGCAGCGCCGCGGAGCTGAGTGCCGCCGAGAAGAACGCGGTGAGCCACCGCGCACAGGCACTGCGCGCCCTCGTCGCGATGCTCGGGGCGGCCGGCTATATTCGCGCGCCATGAGGCCCGGAAAGCTGTTCGTGATCTCGGCTCCCTCGGGCGCCGGCAAGACCTCGCTGGTGAAGGCGCTGCTCGCGAGCGATCCGCGGCTGCACCTGTCCATCTCGCACACCACACGCAAGATGCGCCCCACCGAGCAGCAGGGTCGCGAGTATCACTTCGTGTCGCTCGCGCAGTTCGAGCGGCTGCGGGATGCCGGCGAGTTCCTCGAGCACGCGCGGGTATTCGACAACTGCTACGGGACCTCGCGGGCGTTCGTCGCGCAGCAGCTCGCCGCCGGCCACGACGTGCTGCTCGAGATCGACTGGCAGGGGGCGCAGCAGGTGCGCCGGGCGATGCCGCAGGCCGAGAGTATTTTCATCCTGCCGCCGGCGCGGCGCGCGCTCGCCGAGCGGCTGGCGCGGCGCCAGACGGATACGCCCGAAGTCATCGCACGGCGCCTGGCCGACGCCGCGAGCGACATGTCGCACTACCGGGAATTCGATTACGTGGTGGTGAACGACGACTTCGCGCAGGCGGTGGAGGATCTCGAGCGCATCGTGGCCGAGCGCGCCGACGACCTGCGCAGCGACCGCCCGCAGCTCACGCCGCTCATTCGGGAACTGCTCGAGCCGGCCTGAGGTGGCCTTGCCGGGTGCTCGGCCTTGGCCGTACCCGCGGCTGGCCGGCCACGGGGGTAGTGGCTTATAGTATGGGGTCTTGTGCACCCCTTTCGGGTGCCTTTCACCCAGCGACCCATGGCCCGAATCACCGTAGAAGACTGTCTGCAGAACGTCGACAACCTGTTCCAGCTGGTGCTGCTCGCCGCGCAGCGCGCGCGGCGCCTGGCGAATGGCGCGGAGGCGACGCTGCCCCTCGAAAACGACAAACCCACCGTGCTGGCGTTGCGCGAAATCGCTGCCGGCAACGTGACCGCCGAGATGCTCCGCGAGCCCGAACCCGCGCCGGAGTCGATCGTGCCCGACGCCGACAACCAGTCGAGCTTCCGCGCGCCACAGTTCGGCCTCGGAGACTGACGGCTCCAGCCTAAACCGATGGACTACGCGTCTTCGCTCCTGGGACTGCTGCCCGGCGGAAGACGCACTCCGGGACTGAAGGAGCTGCTCGGCGCGGTCGGCGGCTACCTGCCCGATGACCAGGTCGGGCGCATCCGCGAGGCGGCCGAGTTCGGTACCTCGGCGCACCGCGGGCAGAAGCGCCTGTCCGGCGAGCCGTTCATCGCGCACCCGGTCGCCGCCGCCGCCATCCTCGCGGACCTGCGGCTCGATGCCGACACCATCGTCGCCGCCATTCTGCACGACGTCATCGAGGACACCCCCACACCGAAGGACCAGCTCGCGGCGCGTTTCGGCGCCAACGTCGCGGAGATCGTCGACGGCGTCACCAAGCTCGATCAGATCAAGTTCAAGAGCCGCGAGGAGGCGCAGGCGGAGTCGTTCCGCAAGATGCTGCTCGCGATGGTGCGCGACCTGCGCGTCATCCTGGTGAAGCTCGCCGACCGCATGCACAACATGCGCACCATCGAGGCGATGGCGCCGGCGCGGCGCCGCGCGATCGCGCGCGAGACGCTCGAGATCTACGCACCGATCGCCGAGCGGCTCGGGCTCTACAACATGAAGCTCGAGCTCGAGGACCTCGGCTTCAAGGCGCTCTATCCACGACGCTACCACGTGCTCGAGCGGGCCCTCAGGCGCGCCCGCGGCAACCAGAAGGAATTCCTGAAGAAGATCGAGCAGCAGCTCAAAGCGGCGCTCATGAAGAGCGAGATCCCGGCGCAGGTGCTGACGCGCGAGAAGCACCTGTACAGCATCTACCGCAAGATGCGCCGCAAGCGTGCCCCGCTCAACGAGATCGTCGACGTCTACGGCATCCGCATTGTGGTCGACCGACCCGATACCTGCTACCGCGCACTCGGCGCGGTGCACACGGTGTTCAAGCCCATGCCGGGACGCTTCAAGGACTACATCGCCATCCCGCGCGTGAACGGCTACCAGTCGCTGCACACCACGCTCTTCGGACCGAACGGCGTGCCGATCGAGGTGCAGATCCGCACCAACGACATGCACCGCGTGGCGGAAGCGGGCATCGCCGCGCACTGGAGGTACAAGGCCGGCGGCGATGCCGACTCGGGTCAGCAGGAGCGCACCCGCGAGTGGCTCTCGAACCTCGTGTCGCTGCAGGAGGCGGGCAGCTCCGAGGAGTTCCTCGAGAGCGTCAAGGTCGACCTGTTCCCCGACAAGGTGTACGTGTTCACGCCCAAAGGGCAGATCCTGCGGCTGCCCTTGGGCGCCACCGTGGTGGACTTCGCCTACGCGGTGCACACCGACATCGGCAACCGCTGTGTCGCAGCCAAGGTCGACCGGCGCCTCACGCCGCTGCGCACCGTGCTGCGCAACGGCCAGACCGCCGAGATCATCACCGCCAAGGGTGCGACCCCCAACCCTTCCTGGGTCAATTTCGTCGTGAGCGCCAAGGCGCGCAGCGCCATCCGTCACTACCTCAAGGGGCTGCGGCGCACCGAGGCGATTGCGCTCGGCTCGAAACTCCTCACGCAGGCGCTCGGCGAGTTCTCGCTGTCGCTCGAGGACGTGAGCGAGGAGGTGCGTAGCGCCGCCCTCGGCGAGCTCGGCATGAAGGACCTCGACGAGCTTTACGAGAAGATCGGACTCGGTGAGCGCCTCGCGCCGCTGGTTGCACGGCGGCTGCTGCCCGCCGCTCCGGCGGCGAGTGGCCCCTCGGGCCTCGCCCCGCTCGCCATCGCCGGCACTGAGGGCCTGCTCGTCACTTACGCGCGCTGCTGCTTCCCGATCCCCTACGACCCGATCTTCGCCTTCCTCTCGGCCGGGCGCGGGGTGGTGATCCACCGCGAGAACTGCGTGAACGTAGAGGACTACCGCAAGCACCCGGAGAACTGGCTGCCGGTGAGCTGGCAGACGGCGCCCGACCGCCTGTTCGCCGCCGAGATCCGTGCCAACGTGGTGAATCGCACCGGGGTGCTCGCCGCGGTCGCGGCTGCGATCGCCAGCACCGAGACCAACATCGATCACGTCTCGATCGACGAGCAGGACAGCGATACCGCGGTGCTGACCTTCGAGCTGCGGGTGCGTGACCGTCGCCATCTCGCGCGGCTCATGCGGGTCGTCCGCCGCATGCCGGACGTCACGCGCGTCGCACGCACCATCGCCGCGCACGCGCGTCACGGCGCCCACGCCAACGTGGCCGCACACCGCCTCGACGGCGACAGCGACGTCGATGGCGACAGCGACGTCGATGGCGACAGCGAATGACCCCCAAAGCAAGGAGGACCGCAGGATGAGCCGCCACGTCATTCACACCGAGCGCGCGCCGCAGGCGATCGGCACCTACTCGCAGGCGATCCGCGCCGGCGACACCGTGTACCTCTCGGGGCAGGTGCCGCTCGATCCGGCCACCATGCAACTGGTGAGCGGCGATATCGAAGCGCAGATCCGCCGCGTCTTCGAGAACCTCAAGGCGGTGGCCGAAGCCGCCGGTGGCTCGCTCGCGGATGCGGTCAAGATGAACGTCTACCTGATCGATCTCGCCCATTTCGCCAAGGTCAACGAGGTCATGGCGATCTACTGCGCCAAGCCCTACCCGGCGCGAGCCGCGGTCGGCGTCGCGCAGCTGCCGCGCGGCGCGCAGGTCGAGATCGAGTGCGTCCTGCACCTTCCCTGAGCTCGCCGGTCGCGCAGCGGCGTGCCGCTGCGCCCGTGGCCGACAGCAGCCGCACCGAGGAGCGCACGGTGACTGCACTGCGCGGGGTCGGTGCAGCGCTCGCCGAGCGCCTCGCGCGGCTCGGCGTACGGCGCGTATCGGATCTGCTGTTCCTGCTGCCGCTGCGCTACGAGGATCGCACGCGCATCGCCCCGATCGGCACGCTCGTCCCCGGCGCGCGCGCGGTGGCGGAAGGCGAGATCCAGCTCACCGAGGTGGCTTTCCGCGGTCGCCGCCAGCTCCTGTGTCGCCTCTCGGACGGCTCCGGCATGCTGACGCTGCGCTTCTTCCATTTCTCGGCCAGCCAGCAGTCGAACCTGGCGCGCGGCACGCGCGTGCGCTGCTTCGGCGAGGTACGGCGCGGACCTCTGGGACTCGAGATGGTGCACCCCGAGTACCGCCGCCTGCTCGCCGGCGCCGGACCCCTCGAGGACACACTCACCCCCATCTATCCGCTCACCGAGGGAATTCCGCAGGGACGGCTGCGCGCGCTCATCCGGCAGGCGCTGCACGAGCTCGAGCGCTCGGGCATCACGGACCTGCTCTCCACGGCTGAGGGACTGCCGCCGGGGTTGCCCGGGCTGCAACAGGCGCTCCTCTATCTGCACGCCCCGCCGCGCTCGGCGCGGCTGGATGAGCTCTCTGCCGGACGTCACCCCGCGCAGCGCCGGCTCGCCTTCGAGGAGCTGCTGGCGCATCACCTGGCGCTCAAGCTGCGCAAGCGTGCGCTGCGCACCGACCCGGCACCGCCGCTCCACGATGCGGCGGGGCTCGGCCGGCGTTTCCTCGAGGCGCTGCCGTTTGCGCTCACCCGTGCCCAGTCGCGCGCGCTCGGCGAGGCCGAGCAGGACCTCTCGGGCGAGGTGCCGATGCTGCGGCTGCTGCAGGGCGATGTCGGCTGCGGCAAGACGGTGATCGCCGCCGCCGCCGCGGCACGCGCCGCCGGCAGCGGCGCACAGGCGGCGCTCATGGCGCCCACGGAGCTCCTCGCCGAGCAGCACTGGCGCAGCTTTCGCGACTGGTTCGCCCCCCTCGGCGAGACCGTCGCCCTCATCTCCGGCAGCCTGCCGGCGCGCACGCGCCGCAGCGCGCTCGCGGCCATCGCCGCGGGCGAGATCCGCGTGGTCGTTGGTACGCACGCGCTGTTCCAGGAAGGCATCGAGTTCGCACACCTGGCGCTCGTCATCGTCGACGAGCAGCACCGCTTCGGCGTGCAGCAGCGCCTCAGACTCTCGGAGAAGGGGCAGCAGGGCGGACGGCTGCCGCACCAGCTCATCATGACGGCGACGCCCATTCCGCGAACGCTCGCGATGACCGCTTACGCCGACCTCGACATCTCGGTGATCGACGAGCTGCCGCCCGGACGCACCCCCGTGCATACGGTGGTCGTTCCCGAGCAACGGCGCGCCGAGGTCGTGGCGCGGATCGTCGCAGCCTGCCGCGCCGGTCGGCAGGCGTACTGGGTGTGCCCGCTGATCGACGAGTCGGACGAGCTGCGCGCACAGGCCGCGGAAGAGACCGCGGCGCGCCTTGCCGAGGCGCTGCCGGGCGTGAAGGTCGGGATCGTGCATGGGCGCATGGGCACGCCGGCGCGCGAGCAGGCCATGCACGCTTTCAAGAGCGGCCGCCTGCAGCTGCTGGTGGCGACCACGGTGATCGAGGTGGGTGTGGACGTACCCAACGCGACACTCATGGTCATCGAGAACGCCGAGCGCATGGGACTCGCGCAGCTGCACCAGCTGCGCGGGCGCGTCGGCCGCGGGAGCGAGGCGAGCAGCTGCGTGCTTCTGTACCGGGCGCCGCTCTCGGCGCTCGCGCGCGAGCGTCTCAAGGTGATTCGTGAGACCGGGGACGGCTTCGAGATCGCGCGCCGTGACCTCGAGCTGCGTGGCCCCGGGGAGCTTCTCGGCACCCGCCAGACCGGGCTCGCGCAGCTACGCGTCGCGGATCTGATGCGCGACGCCGAGCTGCTGCCGCGCGTGCAGTCCTGCGCCGAGCGGCTGCTCGGCGGCGTCGGTGCGCAGGTCACGGCGCTCACCGCGCGCTGGATCGGGCCGGGCGAGCGCTACGGGCGGGTGGGATAACAGGCCGGCGTAGCGATGTCCGTTTGGGAATAGTTTACCGGTTGGTAAACCATGGCGCAGAAGGCCATGTGCTACGCGCCGCCCATGCCGGCATTCCGGGCACGCTGGCGGGGGCGTCTACCGTTGCGACATCGAGTAGGGCTGCTCTGCGCCGGCCCCCGGCCAGTCGCGGTTCGGCGTAGCCCGCATCGTAAAGCGCAGTTCGCCGCCTGCCATGATCTCCTCGTGCCGGAGGAAGGCGCGCCCGAGCGGCTTGCCGTTCAGCGTGACACCCGCGATGTACGGATGCGCGTCATCGACCCCCGGCGCGATGACCGTGAAGCGCTTACCCGAGGGCAGATTGAGCGTGGCACGCTCGAGGAACGGGCGGCCGATGATGTACTCATTGCTCGCCGGGGCGAGCGGGTAGAAGCCGAGCGCGGTGAAGATGAACCACGCAGACATCTGGCCGAGATCGTCGTTGCCGGCCAGTCCGTCGGGGCGCGGCGCGTACTGGCTGTTCATGATGGCAGCGAGCCGCGCCTGCGTGCGCCACGGCTCGCCGGCTGCGGCATAGAGGTAGGCGATGTGGTGGCTCGGCTCGTTGCCGTGCGCGTACCAGCCGATGAGTCCGGTGATGTCCTCCATGTGGGCGAACACCTTCGGGTCGACCCGGGCGTCGAACACCTGGTCGATCTTGCCGAGCAGCGCCGCGGCCCCGCCATGCGCCTGCACGAGCCCGGCGATGTCCTGCGGCACGTACCACGAGTATTGCCAGGCGTTGCCCTCGGTGTAGTCGGTGCCATAGCCGCTCAGCGCCGGGTCGAAGGGCTCGCGGAAGCGGCCGTCGCGCCGCCGTGCGCGCATGAAGCCGCTCGCCGGGTCGAACACGTTGCGCCAGTTGGCGGCACGCCGGTAGAAGGTGGCGGCGATCTCGTCACGTCCCATGCGCTCCGCCATGCGCGCGATGGTCCAGTCGTCGAAGGCGTACTCGAGCGTCTTCGAGGCCGCCTCGCCCTCCTCATCGATCGGCACGTAGCCAAGCTGCATGTAGCCGGCGAGCCCGCCGTAGGGGCCGTAAGTCGCGGTGGCAACCATGGCCGAGAGTGCCGCATCGGCATCGAAGCCGCGAATGCCCTTCATCCAGGCATCGGCGATCACCGGCACGGCGTGATAGCCGATCATGCACCAGGTCTCGAGCCCGTGGAACGCCCAGACCGGCAGCATTCCGTAGGGGCTGGCGCGCTGTGCCGCGAGCAGCGACTGCACGATGTCGTCGGTGCGCCGCGCGCTCTGCACGATCGTCAAGAGCGGATGCAGCGCGCGGTAGGTGTCCCACAGCGAGAACGTCGAGTAGTTGGTGAAGCCTGCGGCGCGGTGCACGGCGTTGTCGGGGCCGCGGAAGCCGCCGTCGCCGTCCATGAAGAGGCTCGGTGCCTGCAGCGCGTGGTAAAGCGCCGTGTAGAAGCTGCGCTTCAGGGGTTCGGCGGCCGCCACCTCGATGGCCGCAAGTGCCTCGATCCAGCGCTCGCGCGCCGCGCGCTGCACGGCGTCGAAATCGAACCCCGGCACTTCGGCGAGATTGGCGATCGCGCTCTCCTCGCTCACTGGGGAAATCGCGACCTTGACGACGAGCGTACTGCCCTCGGCACCCGCAAAGTCGAACGCCCCGACCAGCTGCCGCCCCTCGAGCTGCGCCCGGGCGCGCGGCTCGTGGTCCGCCGGCGGCGGAAAGCCCTTGTAAAGGATGTCGCTCTCGGTGTTGCGGAACTCGTGACCGCTCGGGGTCACGGAGAAGCGCAGCGCGAAATACAGCTGCCGCCCGGGCGCCCAGCCGCGCGTCTCGCGAAAGCCGCTGACGGTGCCGTCGGGGCGCAGCCGCAGGCGCGCCCACAGCACCTTGCCCGGGTAGTCGTACATGCTGGTGCGCAGGTCGATGAGGACGTGCGCGGGGCGAGCGGCCGGGAAGTGGTAGCGGTGCAGCCCGACGCGCGCGCTCGCGGTGAGCTCGGCCCGAACGCCGTAGTCATCGAGCGTGACCGCGTAGTAGCCGGGCTGCGCAACCTCGCTGGCGTGGCGGAAGCGCGCGGTGTAACCGCTGCCGGGTTTGTCGGGCTCGCCGCGCTCGAAACGGACCTCCCCCGCAATCGGCATGAGCAGCACGTCGCCGAGGTCCGAGTGGCCGGTCCCGGAGAAGTGGGTGTGTGAGAAACCGACGATGGTGTGGTCCTCGTAGCGATAGCCGGCCGACCAGCCGAAGGCCTCACTGCGCGGCTTGATCTGCGTGTCGGGACTCAGCTGGATCATGCCGAAGGGCACGACTGCCCCCGGAAACGTGTGTCCCTCGCCGCCCGTGCCGATGAAGGGATCGACCGCCGCGTAGGCCGCGCTGCCCGGATCGGCAGTGCCGCTGCGCGCGGCGCCGCCGGCCGCCGCGATGGCGAGCGCGAACGGCACGGCCAAGCGCAGCGGCGCGTGCCGCCTGCCGATCCGCCCTGCGCTCATGCCTCGCCCCCGGAGATTCTGGTCGTGGTTGAGATCGGCTATTGTGCCGCATCGGCGCACGCGGGCCGCGCAGCTTCAGGCCCGCGCGCCACATCCGGAGAGCCGTGCCATGTCGCGCCGCGACCTGTCCTCCACTGCGGCGATCGCGATCCTCTCGAGCATCTTCTTCGCCTGGGGGGCGCTCACTTGTCTCAACGACGTGCTCATCCCGCATCTGAAGGCGGTGTTCTCCATGAACTACGCGCAGACGATGCTCATCCAGTTCACCTTCTTCAGCACCTACTTCGTGATGTCGATCCCTGCCGGACGCATCGTGGCGCACGTCGGCTACAAGGCCGGCATCGTCATCGGACTCATCGTCGCCGGCGGCGGCGCGCTCGCCTTCTACCCGGCCGCGGGCGTGCCTTCCTACCTGCTGTTCCTGCTGGCGCTGTTCGTGCTGGCGAGCGGCATCACGCTGCTGCAGGTCGCCGCCAACCCATACATCAGCCTGCTCGGCGATCCGGGAAGCGCCTCGAGCCGTCTGACGCTCGCCCAGGCGCTGAACTCTCTCGGCACCACGCTCGCGCCGGCGCTGATCGGACCGGTGATCCTCGCGGTCGGCGTGCTCGGCGGCGCTGAGCTCGCCCGCCTCTCCCCTCCCGAGCAGGAGGCCTATCGCCTCGCGCAGGCCCACTCGGTGCAGCAGCCTTACCTCGCGATCGCGGCCGCACTCTTCCTGCTCGCGAGTCTGGTGTACCTGCTGCGACTGCCGGCCCTCACCGAGGCGACCGAGCAGGCTGACCCGCGCCACCACACCTTCGCCGAGGTGTTGCGGCACCGTAACGTGCGACTCGGCGTGATCGCGATCTTCGTCTACGTCGGCGGCGAGGTGGCGATCGGCAGCTTCCTCATCAACTACATCTCCGACCCGCGCATCGGCAACATCGACCTGGCGAGCGCCACGCGCTACGTCTCCTACTACTGGGGAGGCGCGATGGTCGGACGCTTCGTCGGTGCGGCGCTCCTGCGTCGCATCGACCCGCGCCGCCTGGTGTGCGCGTTCGCCCTCATTGCCATCGCACTGCTCGTCACCACCATGGCCTCGAGCGGCGCGCTCGCCATGTGGAGCATCATCGCCATCGGGCTCTTCAACTCCATCATGTTCCCGACGCTGTTCACGCTCGGCATCGAGGGGCTGGGGCCCATGACCAGCAAGGCCTCGAGTCTGCTCATCATGGCGATCGTCGGCGGCGCGATAGTGCCGCTGCTGCAGGGAGTGCTCGCCGACCGCATCGGCATACAGCCGGCGTTCTTCCTGCCGCTGCTGTGCTACGCCTACATCGCCTGGTACGCGCTGCGCGGCTCGCGTGAGTCCGCACTCAGTGCGGACGTCGCTGCTTGAGCGACGCCGCCTCCACCGCGCGCCGCCCGCCGCCCGTCGTGGTGTGCTTCGGTGAGGCGCTGATCGACCTGCTGGCCCGTCCGGGTGCCGGGCGCGATGCGCCGCGGCAGTTCCTCGAGTACGCCGGCGGTGCGCCGGCGAACGTTGCAGTCGGCGTCGCGCGCCTCGGTGGCGCGGCACGCTTCATCGGCATGCTGGCCGAGGACATGTTCGGCGAGCGCCTGCTCGCACAGCTCGCGGCTGCCGGCGTCGACGTCTCGTGCGTGCGGCGCACGGCGGCGGCCAACACGGCGCTCGCCTTCGTCGCGCTCGACGCGGCGGGCGAGCGCAGCTTCAGCTTCTACCGCCCGCCGGCCGCCGACCTGCTGTTCCGTGCCGAGCACTTCGACGCCCGCGCCTTCGAGGATGCGGCCTTCTTTCACGTCTGCTCGAACAGCCTGACCGAGCCCGGCATCGCGGCGGCGACCCTGACCGGCATGCGCCGCGCCCGCGCCGGCGGCGCGCTGGTGAGCATGGACCTGAACCTGCGCCCGGCGCTTTGGCCGCCGGCGGTGGACCCGCTGCCGCAGCTTTGGGAGGCACTGCGCGAGGCGGATGTCGTCAAGCTCTCCCAGGGCGAGCTCGCGCTGCTCGCCGGCTCGGCCTCGCGGGAGGAGGCGGTGCTCGCGCGGCTCCTCGATCAGCGCGCCCAGTGTGTGCTGCTCACCGCCGGTGCCGCGCCGCTGCGCTGGGTGACCCGCGGGGCTTGCGGCAGCGTGGCGGCGTTCGACGTGCGCGCGATCGACACCACCGGCGCCGGCGATGCTTTCGTGGCCGGGTGGCTCAAGTCGCTGGCAACGCACGGCGTCGGCGCCACGACACTCGGACACTTTCTCGCCGACCGCGCACGGCTCACCGAGACGCTGCGCTTCGCCGCCGCCTGCGGCGCGCTCGCCACCACCCGGCACGGCGCCTTCGCCGCGATGCCCGACGCTGCAGAGGTCGAGCAGCTGCTCGGGCAGCGGTGATCGCCATGGGAAGCGTTGCGTGGTGAGCGGCCCCCCCGACGGCCTGCCTGATTTCTCGAGCCAGGCCTTCCTGCGCGAGCACATCGCGCACACCATGGCGTTCTACCACCCGCGGGCGATCGACCCGCGGGGCGGCTTCTATCACTACTTCCGCGACGACGGTACGGTCTACGACGCGGCGCAGCGCCACTTGGTGAGCAGTACGCGTTTCGTCTTCAACTACGCGATGGCCGCCGTCGAGTTCGCCGGCACGAGGCTTGCGGCTGAGTACCTCGGGGCCGCCCGCCACGGGCTCATCTTCCTGCGCGAGCGCCACCGCGACGCCGTGGGCGGCGGCTACGCATGGACGCTGCGGGCGGGTGTGCCCGAGGATCGTACCAACCACGCCTACGGCGTGGCCTTCGTGCTGCTCGCCTATGCGGTGGCGCTGCGTGCGGGCCTGAGCGAGGCGCGCCCGTGGCTCGAGGAGACCTGGACGCTGCTCGAGTCGCGCTTCTGGGACGAGCGGCCCGGGCTCTACCGCGACGACGCCGATCCCGACTGGAACTTCAGCGACTACCGCGGACAGAACTCCAACATGCACCTGTGCGAGGCGCTGCTCGCGGCCTACGCCGCCGCGGGCGAGGCGCGCTACCTCGAGCGGGCGCTGACCGTCGCCGACCACATGACGCGCCGCCAGGCCGGCATGGCCGGCGGACTCGTGTGGGAGCACTACGACCGCGAGTGGAACGTCGACTGGAACTACCATCGCGATGAGCCGCGGCACCTGTTCCGGCCGTGGGGATTCCAGCCGGGGCACCAGACCGAGTGGGCGAAGCTGCTGCTCGTCCTCGACGAGCAGCTGTGCGCGCGCGGCGCGAGCGCCAACTGGCTGCTCCCCAAGGCGCGCGAGCTGTTCGACCGCGCCCTCGCCGCCGCCTGGGATGAGGAGTACGGCGGGGTGTGCTACGGCTTCTCGCCCGAGGGCACGGTGTGCGATGCCGACAAGTACTTCTGGGTACAGGCCGAGTCGATCGCCGCCGCCGCGCGCCTCGCGCGCGCGAGCGGCGCGGTGCGTTACTGGCACTGGTACGAGCGACTGTGGGCCTATGCGTGGACGCATTTCATCGACCACGAGCACGGCGCCTGGTATCGCATCCTCGACCGCACCAACCGCAAGTACAGCGACGCGAAGAGCCCGGCCGGTAAAACCGACTACCACACCATGGGAGCTTGTTACGACGTGCTGCACGTCCTGCGCGCGCCGCGCGCCGCCGCCCGCGGCGGCGCCGTATCATAGACGGCATGGCCGCAGTGACCCCCGATCTCGCTCCGACTCCGACTCCGACTCCGAGTCCGGCTCCGGCTCCGACTCCCGCGCCCTCGCCTTCGCCTTCGCCGGAGCCGCGCTACGCCGACGCGCCGCTCTCCTATCGCCTGACGCGTCGCCTCACCGAGTACGCCCGCCTCACGCGACTCGATCGCCCGATCGGCACGTGGCTGCTCCTGTGGCCAGCGCTCTGGGCGCTATGGATCGCGGGCGAGGGCCGGCCCAACCCACGCGTGCTGCTCGTATTCGTGCTCGGGGTGTTCGTGATGCGGGCCGCGGGCTGCGTCATCAACGACTTCGCCGACCGTGACATCGACCCGCACGTGCGCCGTACCCGCGACCGCCCGCTCGCCGCGCGGCGCGTCTCACCGCGCGAGGCGCTGGTGCTGTTCGCACTCCTGATCGGTAGCGCGCTCTACCTGGTGACGCGCCTCGACGTCTTCACGGTGAAACTCGCGTTCGTCGGCGCGCTCCTCACCGTGTCCTACCCCTTCGTCAAGCGCGTCTTCCCCATGCCGCAGCTCTATCTCGGCATTTCCTTTGGCGGCTGGAGCGTCCTCATGGCCTTTGCAGCGCAGCTCGGCGCGCTGCCACGCGTCGCCTTCGTCCTCTACATCGCCGCCGTGATCTGGGCGGCGATCTACGACACCATCTACGCCATGATCGATCGCGAGGACGACCTGAAGATCGGGGTGAAGTCGAGCGCCATCCTATTCGCCGACATGGACCGCTTCTTGATCGGCGCGATGCAGCTGATGATGCTCTACGCGCTGGTCCTGGTCGGGCGCAACATGCATTACGGCAGCTGGTACCAGGGCGGAGTGCTCGCCGCCGCGGTGCTGTTCGCCTGGCAGCAGTGGCTCATCCGCCGCCGCGACCCCGGCGGTTGCCTGCGCGCATTCGTCAACAACCAGTACGTGGGCCTCGTGGTGTTCGTCGGCATTCTGCTGCAGTACGTGTACGCCGAGTGAGCCGATGGCGGTGCCCCGCAGGCAACCGTTTCGCGTGCGCCTGCGTTTTGCGCTGCACGGCCTCGCGCACGCACTGCGCACCGAGGCGAGCCTGAGGTTCCAGGCGGCTGCCGCTGCTCTCGCCCTGCTCGCACTGCTTGCGCTGCGACCGGCCGCGGTATGGTGGGCGCTCGTGCTGCTCGCGAGCGCCGCGGTGCTCTCGGCGGAGCTCCTCAACACCGCCATCGAGCAGCTCGCCGACGAGCTGCACCCCGCCGACAGCCCGGGCATCCGCATCGTCAAGGACTGCGCCGCCGCCGGCGTGCTCATCGCCGCGCTCGGCGCCGTCGCGACCGGCGTGGCGCTGCTGGTGCACCTGCTGGCGCACGGCAGCTAGCGCGGCCCCGACAGCCGCCGGTAGCCCGCGAGCGCGGGCGGATTTGCCGTCGGGTTGGCCGGCGCACCGTCCGCTGTACAAAAAGCGGCCAATTGTCGACTGCGCGCACCAGTCCTCGTTGACACGCGCGGCCGCCCTCGGGCATGGTCGCTCGCGCACCGGACCCCGCCCCGCACCGCACCGCGCGAGGATGATCTCCAATGCCCGAAGCCGCCAGCGCCCTCGATCCCGTCCGCCACGACTGGTCGCTCCCCGAGGTGAGCGCGCTGTTCGCCCAGCCGTTCATGGACCTGATCCTGCGCGCGCAACGCGTGCATCGCGCTCACCACGCACCGAACACCGTGCAGATGAGCACGCTGCTATCGATCAAGACCGGCGGCTGCCCCGAGGACTGCGCCTACTGCCCGCAGAGCGCGCGCTACGACACGGGCGTCGGGCGCGAGGGGCTCATGGAGGTCGGGGCCGTGCGCGCCTGCGCGCTGCGCGCCAGGGCGGCCGGGGCGACGCGCTTCTGCATGGGCGCCGCCTATCGCTCGCCCCGGGAGCGCGAGCTCGCGGTGATCGAGCAGATGATCCGCGAGGTGCATGCGCTCGGGCTCGAGAGCTGCGCCACGCTCGGCATGCTCACCCCGACGCAGGCGCGGCAGCTGAAGGCGGCCGGCCTCGACTACTACAATCACAATCTCGACACCTCGCCCGAGTTCTACGGCGAGATCATCACGACGCGCACCTACCAGGACCGGCTCGACACACTCGAGGCGGTGCGCGTGGCGGGCCTCAAGGTGTGCTGCGGCGGCATCATCGGCATGGGCGAGTCGCGCAGCGACCGCGCGCAGCTGCTGCGCACGCTCGCCAACCTGCCCGAGCATCCCGAGAGCGTGCCGATCAACCGCCTGGTACGGGTGGCGGGGACGCCGCTGGCCGAGGCGGCGGACGTCGACCCGTTCGAGTTCGTGCGCACCATCGCGGTGGCGCGCCTGCTCATGCCACGCGCTGCGGTGCGCCTGTCCGCGGGGCGCGAGACGATGTCGGATGAGCTGCAGGCGCTGTGCTTCCTCGCGGGCGCCAACTCCATCTTCTTCGGCGACAAGCTCCTCACCACCGGCAACCCCGAGGTGGCGCGCGACCGCGAGTTGTTTGCGCGGCTCGGGCTTAAGCCCCTCGGCCATGAAGCGGACCGCGCCGGCGCTTGATGCGGTGCTCTCGCGGCTCGATGCCGCGCAGCTGCGGCGCGCACGCACCCTCGTCGAGAGCTACCCCGCGCCGGAGCGCCGCACGCTGACCCTTGCCGGCGGCCGCGCGCTCATCGACTTCAGCAGCAACGACTACCTCGGGCTCGCGCGCCACCCGGCACTCGCGGCCGCCATGAGCGAGTGCGCCACGCGACGCGGGGCCGGCAGCGGCGCCTCACACCTGATCACCGGTCACGGCGCCGAGCACGCGCGGCTCGAGGAGGAGCTCGCAGCCTTTACCCGCCGCGAGCGGGCGCTGCTCTTCTCCACCGGCTACATGGCGAATCTGGCCGTCCTGACGGCGCTCGCCGGCCACGGCGAGCGGGTGCTCCTCGATCGGCTCTGCCACGCCTCGCTCATCGACGGCGCACGTCTGTCGGGCGCGCGGCTCACGCGCTATGGCCATGCCGATGCCGACGCCGCCGCACGGCTGCTGGCCGCCGATCCAGGACATACTGCGCTCGTGGCCACCGACGGCGTATTCAGCATGGACGGGGATTTCGCACCGCTCCCCGCGCTCGCGCGCGCGGCGCGGGCGGCGAATGCCTGGCTCGTGGTCGATGATGCGCACGGGCTCGGCGTGGTAGGAGCGAGCGGCGGCGGCGTGCTCGAGCACTTCGGTCTTGATGGCGAGGCGGTGCCGGTGCTCATCGGCACGCTCGGCAAGGCATTCGGCTCCTTCGGCGCCTTCGTCGCGGGTGCCGCCGATCTCATCGAGCTGCTGACGCAGCGCGCGCGCACCTACATCTACACGACGGCACTGCCGCAGCCGGTGGCGGCGGCGACCCGGGCGGCACTGGCGCTCGCGCGTACCGAGGGCTGGCGACGTGAGCGGCTCAACATGCTCACCGCGCGCTTTCGCTCCGCGGCACTCGCCGCCGGCGTGCCGCTCGCGGTCTCGAGCACCCCCATCCAGCCGGTGCTGCTCGGCAGCGCAGCGCGTGCGCTCGCGGCGCAGCGCGAGCTCACCGCCGCCGGCTTCTTCGTGGTCGCGATCCGCCCGCCGACCGTGCCGACCGGCAGCGCGCGCCTGCGCGTCACGTTGTCGGCCGCCCATACCGAGAGTGAGGTGGATGCACTGGTCGAGCACCTCGCGGTGGTCTCGAACGGGAGCGGCTGAGGCGTGGGCGCGCTCTATCACGAGGTCTGCGGTACGGCGCAGGGGAGGGACGTCGTGCTGCTGCACGGCTGGAGTCTCAACCTCGGGGTGTGGGACGGCCTGGTGCGCGCGCTCGCGCCGCATTTCCGCGTCATCGCCATCGACCTGCCCGGCCACGGTCGCAGCGACTGGGACCCACGGGCGGCCAGCCCCGCCGCACAGGCGTGGCGCGTGCACGAGACGCTGGTGCCACTCACCGGGCGCTACGCGCTGCTCGGCTGGTCGCTCGGCGGACAGCTGGCGCTCGACCTTGCGGCGGCGCTGCCGGCGAGCGTCGAGCGGCTCGTGCTGATCTGCACCACGCCCAAGTTTCTCAAGGCCCCGGGGTGGCGCTGCGGCACGCCGCGCCCGCTCCTCGCGCGACTCGCGCACCGGCTGCACGCCGAAGGTGAGCGCGCAGTGAGCGACTTCCTCGCGCTCGCGGTACGCGGCAGCACGCCGCGCACCGCGTCCCGGGCGCTGCACAAGCTGCGCGATGCGCTGCGCACTCATGGCACGGCACGGCCCGAAGCGCTCGCGAGCGGACTCGCGCGGCTGCGTGAGGGGGACCTGCGAGCGGCGCTGCCGCAGGTGCGCGTGCCGGCGCTGGTCGTGGCCGGCCAGCGCGACCGTGTCATCCGGCCGGCCGCCTCGCGCGCCCTGGCGCGCGCGCTTCCCGAGGCGCGCTACGTCGAGGTGGCCGGCGCCGGGCACGTGCCGTTCCTGTCGCACCCCGTGCAGTTCGCGCGGCAGGTCGGAGGATTTCTCCATGGCTGACCCGGGCGCCGAGTTTCGCCTCGAGGCCCGCCGGATCCGCGCTTCGTTCGAGCGCGCAAGCGCCAGCTACGAGTCCGCCGCGGCGTTGCAGGCACGGGTGGCCGCGGAGCTCCTCGAACGGCTCGAGCCATTCGGCTTCGAGCCGCGAGTGGCGCTCGACCTCGGCGCCGGCACCGGACGGGTGTCGCGCGAGCTCAAGCGCCGCTACCGCCGCGCGCTCGTCATTGCGCTCGACCTTGCCCCGGGAATGCTGCGCGAGGCGCGCCGGCATCAGCGGCCGTGGCGGCGCTTCGCGCGGCTGTGCGGCGACGCGCAGCACCTCCCGCTCGCCGACGCGAGCGTCGACCTGGTGTACAGCAACCTGATGCTGCAGTGGTGCCAGCCGCTCGATGCGGCGCTCCTCGAGGCGCGCCGTGTGCTTACACCCGAGGGCTTCTTCGCCTTCAGCACCTTCGGCACGCAGACACTGCACGAGCTGCGCAGCGCCTGGGCGCGCGCCGACCGCTACAACCACGTCAACCACTTCCCCGACGTGCAGGAGATCGGCAATGCGCTCCTTCGCGCCGGGCTCACGGAGCCGGTCCTCGACGTCGACCGCATCGAGCTCGACTACCCCGACGCGCTCGCGCTGATGCGCGACCTCAAGGCGATCGGCGCGCACAACGTCACGGCCGGTCGGCCCCGAACCCTCGCCGGGCGCGCGCGCCTCGAGCACATGCAGCAGGCCTACGAGAGCTTTCGCCGCGACGGGGGACTGCCCGCCACCTACGAGATCGTCTACGGGGCGTGCTGGGGCTCCGCCGGACGCCGGTCAGCACCGGCATCGGCAGGCGTGGTACACATCGCCCCGGGGTCGATCGGCAGGAGAGGGGCGCAGCCGTGAGCGGGCGCGGCATTTTCATCACCGGGACGGACACGGGGGTCGGCAAGACCGTCGTGGCCTGTGGCCTGGTGCGCGGCTTTCGCGCCGAGGGCCACCGCGTCGGCGTCATGAAGCCGGTCGCCTCCGGCGCGATACGTACCCCGCAGGGGCTGCGCAACGAGGATGCACTCGCGCTCATTGCGGCCGCGGGCACGGACCGCCCCTACGGCGACGTGAACCCCTATTGCTTCGAACCAGCGATTTCGCCACATATCGCCGCAAAAGACGCCAAGATCGAGGTCGATTGTAACATAATACGGCATCACTTCGACGTCCTCGCGGCACAGACGGACCGCGTTGTCGTGGAGGGCGCGGGGGGGTGGTGTGCACCCATCAGCGACCACCAGACCATGGCGGATGTGGCCTGGGCGCTGAGCGTTCCGGCAGTCATGGTGGTCGGCGTGCGCCTCGGATGCCTCAACCACGCCCAGCTCACGCGGCTTGCCATTGAGGCGCATGGAGTCACCTTTGCCGGCTGGGTCGCGAGCCAGGTGGATCCGGCGATGGAGCGACCCGCCGAGAATCTCGCCGCCCTCGAGCGGCTGCTCGGTGAGCCGGCGCTCGCAGTGGTACCGTACGCGCCGCACTCGGTGGCGGCGCTCAGCCTCCCCGAGGTCGCGCAGCGCCTCGCCCGGCATCTCGCACAGCACACGATAAGCCTCTGAGTCGGCTTGAATAAAAGTCCTCGCGCGTTACCATCGAGCGCACCGTGGAAGCCGAGTCGCTGCGCATCGAGATCTGTCCCAACTGCTCGCTCAGCCTGCGCGGTGCGCGGCTGTTCTTCGCCGCGGCCTGTCTCGTGCCCTTCGGCGTTGCCGGTTTTCTCACGCTGCGCGGCTTCTGGCCGGTGCTGCCGTTCGCGGGGCTCGAGATGGCACTCCTCGGCTGGGCACTCAAGGTATCGCTCGAGCGGCGCTTTCACCGCCAGACGATCACCGTCACGGAAGCTGACGTGAGCGTCGACACGCTCGAGCGCAGCCGCTGCGAGCACGTCGTATTTCCGCGGCATTGGGCGCAGGTTAAACTGCGCCGCCCCGCAGCACGCCTGCACCCGAGCCGTCTCACGATCGAGTCGCACGGCCACCAGTGCGAGCTCGGCAGCTTCCTCACGGAAGAGGAGCGGCGTGGCCTGGCGCTGCGGCTGCAGCGCGTCATCGGCCGCGTCAACGAGTCGCCTTCCTGGCCCTGACGCGGCGACAGGTCGGAGAGCGGTGCGGGTTTGCGGGTTCGGACATTGCGCGCCGCTGCCGGAAGGCGGGCGCGCTGTGAGGCAATAAATAATGATGGTTCGTGAAAAGCTCGCTTCCTCGGTGCTGACCCTCGCGGCGGCCGCCGGCACGCTCCCGGCGCGTGCCGAGTCCGGCTGGGGTCAGCTCAACATGACACAGGGCGTCACCGACATCAGCCGCAAGATCTATGACCTGCACATGACGATCTTCTGGGTGTGCGTGGCGATCGGCGTGGTCGTGTTCGGCGCCATGATCTGGTCGCTCTTCAGCTACCGCAAGTCGCGCGGCGCGGTGGCCGACGTCACGCTGGTGCACAACACCAAGGTCGAGATGGTCTGGACGGTGGTGCCGGTCATCATCCTCATCGCCATGGCAGTGCCTGCGGCCCGCACGCTGGTCGAGATCGAGGACACGAGCAAGACCGAGCTCACCATCAAGGTGACCGGCTTCCAGTGGGGCTGGCAATACGACTATCTCGACGACGGCGTGTCGTATTTCTCGCACCTCGACCGCAAGAGCAACGCCGCACGCGAGCTGCTCTCCGGCATCGATCCCAACACCGTCGAGCACTACCTGCTCAACGTCGATGAGCCGTTCGTCGTGCCGGCCGATACCAAGGTGCGGCTGCTGGTCACGGGCGCTGACGTGATCCACTCCTGGTGGGTGCCGGCCTTCGGCGTAAAGAAGGATGCGATACCGGGCTTCGTGAATGAGGCGTGGTTCAAGGTGGACGCGGACAAGCCGGGTCTTTACCGCGGCCAGTGCGCGGAGCTCTGCGGCCGCGACCACGGCTTCATGCCGATCGTGGTCGACGTGCGCCCCAAGGCCGAGTTTGCCACCTGGCTGAAGGCCAAGGCGGCCGAGCAGAAGCAGGCGGCGGCGCCCGGCGCACCCGCCGCTCCCGCGCCTGCCCCGCCCGCGACAGCGAGCACCGCCCCCTAGGGAATCCCTTCAAACGCAACGCCCGACACTGCGAAAAGAGAAGCACGCCATGGCCGAAGTCCTCACGCACGCCGAGCACGACGATCACGACCACAAGCCGCACGGCTGGCGGCGCTGGGTGTATGCGACCAATCACAAGGACATCGGCACGATGTACCTGATCTTCGCCTGCACCATGTTCTTCATCGGCGGCGGCGCGGCGATGCTGATCCGGCTCGAGCTCTTCAAGCCAGGACTGCAGTTCTTCGACCCGCAGTTCTTCAACTCCCTCACCACGATGCACGCGCTGATCATGATCTTCGGCGCGGTGATGCCGGGGTGGACCGGGCTCGCCAACTGGATGATCCCGATGCAGGTCGGAGCGCCCGACATGGCGCTGCCACGCCTCAACAACCTGAGCTTCTGGATCCTGCCCTTCGCCTTTACGCTGCTGATCGCCTCGTTCTTCGTGCCGGGCGGCGCGCCGGCAGGCGGCTGGACCATGTACCCGCCGCTCATCCTGCAGACCGGGGCCGCGTTCCCCATGCTCATCTTCTCCATCCACCTGATGGGCGCGTCCTCGATCCTCGGCGCCATCAACATCATCGTCACCATCATGAACATGCGCGCGCCGGCGCTGTCGCTGCTGCGGCTGCCACTGTTCGTGTGGACGTGGCTGATCACCGCGTACCTCCTGATCGCGGTGATGCCGGTGCTCGCAGGCGCGGTGACCATGCTGCTCACCGATCACTTCTTCGGCACCACCTTCTTCACCGCCGCCGGCGGCGGTGACCCGGTGATGTTCCAGCACATCTTCTGGTTCTTCGGCCACCCCGAGGTGTACATCCTCATCCTGCCGGCCTTCGGCATCGTCTCCGAGGTCATCCCCACCTTCTCGCGCAAGCCGCTGTTCGGCTACGAGGCCATGGTGTACGCGACCGCCTCGATCGCCTTCCTCTCCTTCATCGTGTGGGCGCACCACATGTTCACGGTCGGCATGCCGCTCGCCGCGCAGCTGTTCTTCATGCTCTCGACCATGCTGATCGCGGTGCCGACCGGGGTGAAGGTGTTCAACTGGACGACCACCATGTGGAAGGGCTCGCTGTCATTCGAGCCGCCGATGCTGTTCGCACTCGCGTTCCTGTTCCTGTTCACCATCGGCGGCTTCTCGGGGCTCATGCTCGCGATCGTGCCGGCGGACTACCAGTACCAGGACACCTACTTCGTCGTGGCGCACTTCCACTACGTGCTGGTGCCGGGCGCCATCTTCGGCATGATGGCCGGCGTGTACTACTGGCTGCCGAAATGGACTGGCCACATGTACGACATGAAGCTCGCCAAGTGGCACTTCTGGCTGTCCACCATCTTCGTCAACGTGTTGTTCTTCCCGCAGCACTTCCTCGGGCTCGCCGGCATGCCGCGCCGCATCCCCGACTACGCCGTGCAGTTCACCGACTGGAACATGGTGTCCTCGATCGGCGGCTTCGCCTTCGGGCTGGCGCAGCTGCTGTTCCCCTACATCATCTGGAAGTGCGTGCGCGGCGGCGAGCGCATCGGCAACCGCGCCTGGGAAGGCGCGCACGGGCTCGAGTGGGAGCTGCCCTCACCGCCGCCGTATCACTCCTGGACCACGCCACCGTCCGACGCCGTGATCGCGCGCGGTGCGGAGCATTGATGTCAGGCACGGACATGGCGCTCGAGGAGCAGCGACGGCTGCGCGTACGGCGCAGCGCCCTCGTGTGGGCGCTGATCGCGGCGGCGTTCTACATCGGCTTCATCGTCCTCACGCTGGTGCGCGGGGCCAAATGAGCGACCGGGCGCGCGAGAATCGCAACATGACCTGGAAGCTGCTGGCGATCGCGGCCGGCAGCTTCGGTTTCGGCTTCGCGCTCGTGCCGCTCTACAACGTACTGTGCGCCGTGACCGGCTACGGCGATCAGGCGAAGCTGCTCGAGAAGGTGAGCGCCATCGAGCGGCCGCAGCTCAACCGCACGGTGACCGTGGAGTTCCTCGCGGACGTGGCGAGTGCCGGGACGTTCGAGTTCCGGCCGGTGGTGCGCACCGTCGAGGTGCACCCGGGCGAGCTGTTCACGGCGCAGTTCTACGCGCACAACCTGAGCGGCCGCGACACCGTCGCCCAGGCCGTGCCCAACATCGCCCCCTCCGAGGTAGCCGCCTATTTTCACAAGACCGAGTGCTTCTGCTTCGCGCCGCAGCACTTCAGTCTCAACGAGGCGCGCAACATGCCGGTGCGCTTCATCATCGATCCCTCGCTGCCGAGCCACATCGACCTGATCACGCTCGCCTATACCTTCTACGATGAATCCTCGCGCGTCATCTCACGGCGCTGAAAAAAAGCCGAGCCTATGACCGAAGCACACGCCCCCGACAGCAGCCAGTACTACATCCCGCACAACAGCCCGTGGCCGATCCGCGGCTCGCTCGCCCTCTTCACGGTCATGCTGGGCGCCATCAGCTTCCTCAACGACTGGGCCGGCGCCTGGGTGTTCATACCCGGGGCGCTGCTGCTCGCCTACATGTTCTTCGGCTGGTTCGCCACCGTCATCGGCGAGAACCAGCACGGCACCTACAACCTGCAGGTCGACCGCAGCTTCCGCATGGGAATGATGTGGTTCATCTTCTCCGAGGTGATGTTCTTCGGCGCCTTCTTCGGCGCGCTGTTCTACGCGCGCGTGCTGTCGGTGCCGTGGCTCGGCGGCCAGGGCGTCAAGGTGTTCACCAACTTCATCCTCTGGCCGCAGTACGAGGCGGCCTGGCCGACCAACGGCCCGGGACACGTGGGCGGGCTCGCCAACGG
>DASPWF010000011.1:0-3053 GCA_035621995.1 Steroidobacteraceae bacterium | reverse complement strand
AATCCGATTCTTCACCTTAGGGCCGCGGCGCGCGGCCAGTCAGCCTGATCCGGGAGAAGCGATGGCACAGTGGAGCAGCGAGCACTGGGCGCAGGTGTCGCCCTATCTCGACGAGGCACTCGCTCTCGATCCGGCACAGCGCGAGCCGTGGCTCGCAGCGCTCGGCGCCGCGCAGCCGGAGATCGCGGCGCAACTGCGCGGGCTGCTGGCGATGCATGCCGCTAACACCGCCGCGGGCTTTCTCGAGCGCTCGCCGCTCGGAGCGGAGGAATCGCTCGCCGGCGCGCGAATTGGCGCTTACACCGTCGAGACACTGCTAGGTCGCGGCGGCATGGGCACGGTATGGCTCGCCCGGCGCAGCGACGGCAAGTTCGAGGGGCAGGCGGCGATCAAGCTGCTCCACCGCCGCGGCCTCGGGGCCGACGCCGCCGCCCGCATCCGCCAGGAAGCCAGTCTCCTTGCGCGGCTTTCGCATCCGCATATCGCGCGGCTGTTCGACGCCGGCGTGCGCGAGAACGCACAGCCCTACCTCATCCTGGAGTACGTTGAAGGGGAGTCCATCGATCGCTACTGCAACGCCCGTCAGTTCTCGCTCGCGGCACGCCTGCAGCTGTTCCTGCCCGTGCTGGAAGCGGTCGCGCACGCCCATGCCCAGCTGGTCGTTCACCGCGATCTGAAGCCGTCCAACGTGCTGGTGACGCGCGAGGGCGTGGTCAAGCTGCTCGACTTTGGGATCGCCTCGCTGCGGCCACGGGCTGCCGAGCCACCGTCGGCATCGCCAGAGCGCGATCTGCGGGCGTTCACGCCGGGCTACGCGGCCCCGGAACAGCTGCGCGGCGAGCCGGCGTCGGCCGCGAGCGATGTGTACGCGCTGGGTGTCCTCCTGCACGTTCTCGTGACGCGAGAGCACCCTCACGGCACGAACGGGTCGACAGACACCGATCTCATCCGGGCGACCTTGACCGAGGATGCGCGACCGGCTTCGGAACGTCTGGCATCTGCTGCGGAGCGGCGCCGGGTGCGTGGCGACCTGGATGCCATCGTGGCTCGGGCACTCAGCCGCGACCCCTCACAACGCTATGCGACGGCCGCGGACCTTGCGGCGGACCTGCGGCGCTTCCTCGGGAATTTTCCGGTGCAGGCGCGACCGGCGACGCGCGCTTATATCGCGCGCAAGTTCGCCCAGCGCCACTGGGGCGGTGTGCTGAGCGCACTCCTCACGCTCCTGGTGCTCGTCGCCGCGACCGTAGTGACCACTCTCAACATGCTCGAAGCCCGCCATCAGCGCGACCTCGCACGCTCGGAGCTTCACCGTGCGGAAGCCGCTAACGACTTTTCCAGCCTGATGCTCGAGGAGGTCGGCGAGGGCGGCAAACTCCTCAGCCGCGAGCAGTTGCTAGATCGCGGCGTGCAATTGCTGGATGCCCGTTACGGCGGCGATCGGGCCTTCGTCGCGGAGATGCTGACGCAGATGGCCGGACTGTACGGCGACCTCGAACGCAACGACATGGAGATCACGCTGACGAAGCGCGCGCTCGCCATGGCGCGCCAGGCGAACGACCCGTCAGTGCTCCTGCTGACTTTGTGCGAGGCTGCCCACCAACAGGCGCAGGGAGATGCGCATCCCGACGTGGACGGGTGGCTCCGTGAAGCAGCCGTTCTCGCGGCGCGGATCGGAGACCCCCCGCTGCGCGCGAGGACCACCTGCCTCAGGGCCGAGGCCGAACAGGCCAGCGACGCCGGCCGCCTCACGGAGGCGGCAGCGTTATTGCAGGAGGCGCACGCGCTGCAGGTTGCCGAGGACATGCGCACGGGACTCAACTACACCGGGATCCTCGGTGATCTCGGCGGTGTGTACTTCGAGCAGGGTCGGTTCGCCGACGCGTATCAGACCGCCCTCGAGGTCGGGAGAGCGTTCGACCGAGGCGGACGCGGCGGCACGCTCGGCCGCGGCATCATCCACGAGAACCTGGCGGCGGCACTGTTGCGGATGGGTGAGCCGCGCGCAGCGCTCCTCGAGCTCGAGGCGGCCCGTCACCCCTCGCCCGGCGTCACCGACGAGAGTCCCCGGACCGGAATGCAGGCGAAAGTCGGCCTGGCGCTGCGACGGGTCGGCCGTCTGCACGAGGCCCGAGCGGCGATCGCCGGCGAGGCGGACAAACTGCTCGCCAGCGATGCACCGAGACTCGGGTCGCAGGCCCTGCTCGAAGAGGGCGAGATTCTGGCGGAACTCGGCGAGGTCGAGCGCGCGCGCGAGGAGCTGAACCGCGCCATCAGCATCATGGCCCGACACCCGGGGGGTGGGGCGGGACTGTCGGAAGGGTACGCCTATCTCGCGGACCTCGACACCAGTTCCGGCCAGCCGGCCGCAGCGCGCCGCCGCATCGAGGGTTTTTTGAAGTCCGAGCACTACCCGCAGGAGCGCACCAGGATCATCCTCGAGCCGGCGCTCATCAGCGCTGCGCGGGCGACGTTCGCGCTCGGCGACTTCGCCGCCGCGGAGAGTTATGCCGACGATGCCCGCTCGATTGCCGAGCGGAGTGCCCGCGGTACAGACACGAGTGCCGACGTGGGTGACGCGTTGATGGTGCTCGCGCGTATCGATATTGCGATGCACCGTGCGACGGAAGCGCGTCCCCTGATAGAGCGAGCCCTCCGCTGTTATACGAATGCGCTGGGGACCGACGCGCCGCTCACGGAGTCAGCACGACAAGCCCTGCACGGCTTGGCGACCTAAAGTGGCGCTAGCCTCACCCGAGGGCTTTGACGCGCCGGATTTTACGTCGCGCTTCCAGGCGATCGTGCGTGCGCTGAAGTTTCCGAGCTGAGTGTCAACGCGATCTCGAGGCGTTCGTTCAGGTGCGAACGGCTGGTATTCGGAAATCCAAGAAGTTTAGCCGTGTGGCCGGTTCTGGCCTATTCTGTTGAAAAACTCGTTTCCGGGGTTGCGACGATTTCTTCGCCCGACGAGCGTCAACGGCACAATCACTAGTCGACATGCGCTACGACGCACAGACAGGCTCCAAGGGCCTCGGACCATCCGATGTAATGTC
>DASPWF010000010.1:0-7195 GCA_035621995.1 Steroidobacteraceae bacterium | reverse complement strand
CCGCCACCAAGGGTGCGCGCGCGGCCATCGAGGCCGCGGGCGGCAAGATCGAGGCCTGAAGGACTTAAGGCCGAGGCAGGACAGGCATGGCGAATACCACCCTCAGCAATCCCGCCGCCGCGTTCGGTGAAGCCGCGCGGTACGGGGAGATTCGCAGCCGCATCTTCTTTTTGATCGGCGCGCTGATCGTGTACCGCATCGGAACCTTCATCCCGGTACCCGGCGTGAACCCGGCGGAGGTGGCACGCTTCTTCGGCGACCGCTCCAACACCATACTCGGGATCGTCAATATGTTCTCGGGCGGTGCGCTGTCGCGCCTGTCGATCTTCGCCATGGGCGTCATGCCCTACATCTCCGCCTCGATCATCATTCAGATGATGTCCATGGTGGTGCCCTCGCTCATGGAGCTGCGCAAGGAGGGCGAGTCGGGACGGCGCAAGATCACCCAGTACACCCGCTACGGCACGGTGGGCCTCGCGCTGGTGCAGTCGTTCGCCGCCGCGGGGGCGCTCGACAAGGGGGGGCTGACGCTGGTGCACGGCTGGCCGTTCCTGTTCACCGCCACGATCACCATGACCACGGGCACCATGTTCCTCATGTGGCTCGGCGAGCAGATCACCGAGCGCGGCATTGGCAACGGCATCTCGATGATCATCCTCTCCGGAATCGTCGCGGGGTTGCCGGGTGCGGTCGGTAACACCATCGATGCAGTGAGCACCGGTGAGATGCAGGGCCCGGTGGCGCTCGCGACGCTCATCCTGGTGTTGGGCGTGACCGCGTTCGTGGTATTCGTCGAGCGTGCGCAGCGGCGTATTCCCGTCGACTATGCCAAGCGCCAGGTGGGGCGGCGCATGTACGCGGGCCAGACGAGCCACCTGCCGTTCAAGCTCAACATGTCGGGCGTGATTCCGCCAATCTTCGCCTCGAGCCTGCTGCTGTTCCCGGCGACACTCGCCAGCTTCGTCGGCTCGAGCTCGGAGGGCTGGTTCGCGAGTGCCATGCAGAACGTGGCTGCGGCGCTCGGCTACGGCCAGCCGCTGCACCTGGTGATCTATGCGGTGCTGATTATCTTTTTCTGCTTCTTTTATACCGCGCTGGTGTTCAACGCGCGCGACACCGCCGACAACCTGAAGAAGTCCGGTGCCTTCGTGCGCGGCATCCGCCCGGGCCAACAGACGGCCGAATACATCGACCAGGTGCTCACACGGCTGACGCTCTGGGGGGCGCTGTACGTGACCGCGGTGTGCCTCATACCGGAGATTCTCATTGCCTGGCAGGGAGTGCCGTTCCGCTTCGGCGGCACCTCGCTCCTGATCGTGGTGGTGGTGGTGATGGATTTCATGGCGCAGCTGCACGCGCACACGATGTCGCACCACTATCCGGGACTCCTGAAGAAGGCGAACCTGCTCGGCTACGGCCGCAGCGGGTCGGGTGGTTAACTCATGAAAGTACGTCCCTCGGTGAAGAAGATCTGCAAGAACTGCAAGATCGTGCGCCGCCGCCGCGTGGTGTACGTCATCTGCACCGATCCGCGGCACAAGCAGCGCCAGGGTTGAGGTAAGTCAATATGGCACGCATCGCCGGCATCAACATTCCGATGAACAAGCACGTGTGGGTGGGACTGACGCACATCTACGGCGTGGGTCGGGCGCGCGCGCGCCTGGCCTGCGCCGCTGCGGGCGTCAATCCCGCCACCAAGGTCAAGGATCTCACCGAGGCGGAGGTGAATGCGATCCGCTCGCAGATCGCCAAGTTCGCCGTCGAGGGCGACCTGCGGCGCGAGGTCTCGATGAACATCAAGCGACTGATGGACCTGGGCTCGTGGCGCGGGCTGCGTCATCGCCGCGGGCTCCCCGTTCGCGGTCAGCGCACGCGCACCAATGCGCGTACCCGCAAGGGTCCGCGCAAGCAGGCCGTGAAGCTCAACGCACCTCCCGGAAAGGCATAACGAATGGCCGAGCAGAAATCCCCGCAGCAGGGCGCTGCGGCACCGGCCGCGGGCGCGACCCCCGCGGCGGCGCCGAAGAAGCCCAAGAAGGCGCGCAAGAACGTGCTCGATGCGATCGCGCACGTCCATGCGTCCTTCAATAACACCATCATCACCATCACCGATCGACAGGGCAACACGCTCTCCTGGGCGACCGCTGGCGGCTGCGGTTTCCGCGGCTCGCGCAAGAGCACCCCGTTTGCCGCGCAGGTGGCGGCCGAGAAGGCCGGCGTCGCGGCGCAGGAGCACGGCGTGAAGAACGTCGAGGTGCGCGTGGGCGGCCCGGGGCCGGGACGCGAGTCCGCGGTGCGCGCGCTCAACAACTGTGGACTGAAGATCACCAGCATCTCGGACGTGACGCCGATCCCGCACAACGGCTGCCGGCCGCCGAAGAAGCGCAGGGTCTAAAGGAGCAACGAGGACTTTTATGGCGCGTTATACCGGCCCCAAATGCAAGCTCGCGCGTCGCGAGGGCACCGATCTGTTCCTGAAGAGCGGCGTCAAGCCGCTCGAGAACAAGTGCAAGTTCACCGTACCGCCGGGCGGCATCAAGGGCGAGCGGCGCCAGCGGCTGTCCGACTACGGGCTGCAGCTGCGCGAGAAGCAGAAGCTGCGCCGCATGTATGGGGTCCTCGAGCGGCAGTTCGGCAACTACTACCAGGAAGCAGCGCGCAAATCGGGTGCCACCGGCGAGAACCTGCTGCGACTGCTCGAGTGCCGCCTGGATAACGTGGTATATCGCATGGGCTTCGCCGCGACGCGTGCCGAGGCGCGCCAGCTGGTGAGCCACAAGGCGATCACGGTGAACGAGCAACCGGTCACCATCGCCTCCTACCAGGTGAAGCCCGGCGACATCGTTCAGGTGCGCGAGAGATCGCGCAAGCAGCTGCGTATCCAGAGCGCGCTCAACGTCGCACAGCAGGTGGGGCTGCCCGAGTGGGTCGAGGTGAACGACAAGGAGTTCCGTGGCGTGTTCAAGTCGGCGCCGGGACGGGACGACATCCTGCCCGACATCAACGAGAACCTGGTCGTGGAGCTTTATTCGAAGTGATCAATGGCGGCTTGTAATGGGCGCTGTCTGCACCCATATACGCTGGTCCGCCCGAGTCTTTTCATTTTGCGCCGGTCGTTAACCGGCAAGGTGAGACAATGCAGGGTTCTGTGAGCGAGTTTCTGCGGCCCCGTGTGGTGAAGGTGCAGCCGGTGGCTCCGCGCCAGGCACACGTGGTGATCGAGCCGTTCGAGCGGGGCTTCGGCCATACCCTCGGCAACGCGCTGCGCCGCGTGCTGCTGTCTTCCATGCCGGGCAGCGCGATCACCGAGGTGGAGATCGACGGCGTGCTGCACGAGTACACCAGCATCGAGGGTGTTCAGGAGGACGTGGTCGACATCCTGCTCAACCTGAAGTCGGTGGCGCTGCGCATGCATTCGCGCGACTCGGCCGAGCTGCGCCTGCACAAGAAGGGCCCGGGGCCCGTGACTGCGGGCGACATCCAGACCGATCACGACATCGAGGTGGTCAACCCGGAGCTGGTGATCGCCAATCTCACCAAGGCGGGCGAGCTCGCCATGACGCTGCGCGTGGAGCGCGGCCGCGGCTACCGCCCGGCGGCCTCGAGAGTCGCCTTCGAGGAGCAGACGCGCCCGATCGGCCGCCTGCAGCTCGATGCGTCTTTCTCACCGGTGCGCCGTGTGACCTACTCGGTCGATGCGGCACGTGTCGAGCAGCGCACCGACCTCGACAAGCTGATCATCGACATCGAGACCAACGGCACCATCGACGCCGAGGAGGCGATCCGCCGCGCCGGCAGCATCCTCAAGGACCAACTGTCGGTGTTCGTCGACCTGCAGGGCGAGGAGGAAGCGGCAACCAAGGTCTCGGAGATGCAGTTCGACCCGATACTGCTGCGTCCGGTGGACGAGCTCGAGCTCACCGTGCGCAGTGCCAACTGCCTCAAGGCCGAGAACATCCACTACATCGGCGACCTGGTGCAGCGCACCGAGGTGGAGTTGCTGCGCACGCCGAACCTCGGGAAGAAATCGCTCACCGAGATCAAGGAAGTGCTGCAGAGCCATGGCCTCATGCTCGGCATGCGGCTCGACGGCTGGCCGCCGGCGGGGCTGAAGCACGACGAAGAGCGCGACGTGATCTGAAGGGCGAGCCATGCGTCACCATCTCTCCGGCCGTCAGCTGTCGCGTAACAGCGCGCACCGGCACGCGCTGATGCGCAACATGTCGGTCTCGCTGCTGCGGCACGAGACGATCCGCACCACGCTGCCGAAAGCGAAGGAGCTGCGGCGCGTGGTCGAGCCTCTCATCACGCTTGCCAAGAGCGACGGCGATGCCAACCGCCGCATCGCCTTCTCGCGGTTGCGCGATGCGGAGGTGGTCGAGAAGCTGTTCGCGGACCTGGGTCCGCGCTTCAAGGCGCGCCCGGGCGGTTACACCCGCATACTGCGCATGGTGCCCCGTCCCGGCGATTGCGCCCCCATGGCGCTGATGCAACTGGTGGAGGGCCCCGCATCGGCAGCCGCTGAGGAGCCGACCGAAGGCCGCAAGAAGAGCGCCCGGCGCGGGAAGTCCAAGGCAGAAACGAAAGTCGAAGCACAGGCTGAGCCGATGGCGAAGAAGAAGGGCAAGAGGGCAGCTCCGGCGGAGACTGCGCCCGAGGAAACCCCGAAGAAGCGTACGCGCAAGAAGAAAGCCACGGGCTGAGAAATCCACGCGCGGCGGGCACAGCCTGTCGGGTGCGCTGCGCGTGCGTTGCCTGCCGTCGAAGCCATCAGCTACGCTCTGATTGAGCCGGCATTCGAACCGGTATGCATCAGGGGAGGAGTCCCGCCATGAGCTTTGCCTCGGAGTTCAAAGAGTTTGCGATGAAGGGCAGCGTCCTCGACCTGGCGGTCGGGGTCGTTATCGGCGCCGCCTTCGGCAAGATCGTCGCCTCGCTGGTGGGCGATCTGATCATGCCGGCGCTCTCGCCCGTCCTTGGAAGCGTCAACTTCACTGATCTCGCCGTGCAGATCACCACCAATGCGCAGGGTAAGCCGGTGATGCTCCGGTACGGTGCCTTCCTGCAGACGATCTTCGAGTTTCTGGTAATTGCCGTCTCCATCTTCGTCGTGATCAAGGGCATCAATAAGCTCAAGCGGCCCGCGCCAAATGCCGCGCCGCCCCCGCCCACGAAGAGCGAGGTATTGTTGCAGGAGATAAGGGACCTACTGTCCAAGAAATAACTTTTGTTTCAATTATGAGACAAACAGGAGAACAACAATGCGCCTGGCGATCAGACATCATGTCTTTGGGACTGCAATGCTCTTCGGGATCTGTAGCTGTGGGGGCGCCATGGGAGGCGGGGAGCCGAGCGAGGCGGAGATGAAAGACGCGATGCTGTACGAGATGAACCACCCGGCGGACGGATCGACGATCGCCGCGCCGATCACGATCAAGTTCTTCAAGAAGGAAGCCTGCGACAAGCCGACCCCACAAGGCTACAACTGTACCTTCCAGGTCCAGGTCGCCTCCTCGAACCTTGCCGCCGGCTTCTACAACGACATTCCCGGCGCCGTCTTCTACAAGGACGACAAGGGAAAGTGGCAGATGCGGCCTCCGTTCCCCGGAGGGTAACCCGCAGCCTCACAGCGTCACTGAACCGAGCGGAAAGCCTCGCGTGTCAGGTTCTCGCACCCGCCTGCGGTGACGGCCAGGTCGTCCTCGATGCGGATGCCACCAAAGCGCGCGAGTGACTCGACGCGTGACCAATTGATGTGACGGCCGCGAGCGTCGGCGCGCGCCGCTGCGAGCAGCTGCTCGATGAAGTAGATGCCCGGCTCCATGGTGACCACGAAGCCATCCTCGAGCACGCGCGTCAAACGCAGATAGGGATGCCCGGGTGGGCGCGGAATTTCCCCGCCGTCGGGTCCGCGCATGAAGCCGCCCACGTCGTGCACCTCGAGGCCGAGGAGGTGACCGATGCCATGTGGCAGGAAGACCGACGTCACGCCGCTCGCCACCGCTTCCGCCGCGCTGCAGCGGATCAGGTCGGCCTCGCGCAGCACCTCGCCGGTGCGCCAATGCGCCTCGAGATGCACGTCCCGCCAGTCGACGCCGGCGCGCACGGTTGTGCACAACTCTTGCTGCATGCGCTCCATGCGCTCGATGAGCGCGGCGAAGTCCGGATTGCCGGAGTAGCTGCGCGTGATGTCGCTCGCGTAGCCGGCAAACTCGGCGCCGGCATCGATGAGCAGCGACAGTCGCTCGCCTGGGGACTGCCTCTCGAGCAGCTGGTAGTGCAGCACCGCACCGGCTGCGTTCAACGCGACGATGGGGTTGTAGGGAAGCTCCTGCTCGCGCAGCCCGCATGCCTCGAGAAAGGCAAGCTCGATCTCGAACTCCGAGGCCCCGGCGGCGAAGGCTGCGGCGGCGGCGCAGTGGCCGAGCGCTCCGAGCCGGTTCGCTTCGCGCAGGCAGGCGAGCTCGTAGGGGGTCTTGGCCGCACGCACGTAATCGAGCCGCCGCATGAGCGCTCGTGGATTGACGGCGCCGACTCCCCAGGCGGTGAGCTCGACAAAGGCATCACCGATAAAAGCCGCGTGGGAGAGATCTGACGGCAGCTCGGCGCGTGCCGCCGCCCGATCGGCGGCGAGGCGCACATCGAAGTGGCGCACCCAGTAGCCCTGCGGCGCGTCGGCAGGTTTGTACCAGTAGTCCTGCGGCCGCTCGACGATCAGCCGTGGCACCGCCCCCGGCTCGAACCACAGGAGGCTGCCGGGTGCATCCTGCAGGGGTGCCCACACCTTGAACGGGGCATTCGTCTCGAAGGGATAGGTCCGGTCGTCTTCGAAGATCGGCACGGGCGAGCCCGCATACACTAGAAGTCCGCCGAAGCCGCACGCGTCCAGTGCGCGCGCCGAGCGCTCGCACACCGCCTGCAGATGCGCGCCGAACGTGCCATCGAGGGTTGCCGCGAGCTGCCCGTTGGAACTCTTGTCTGACATTGCCAGTCCCCTAACCGCCGTCGCCGCGAGCTGTCGCTCCAAACCGACATCCGAGTGTACGGCCGCCAATTTCCAATCGTACCGGGACTTCTATAGAATTTGCCGTCCGCGTTGCCCGGAACGGGCCACGGAACGACCGCGAACGGTCGCAGTCTCACCCACACAACTCTTGCTTCTCTCCGGGGTACCGATCGATGAAAACCAAACTTG
>DASPWF010000009.1:0-74530 GCA_035621995.1 Steroidobacteraceae bacterium | reverse complement strand
AGAATTTTGAGCGATAGGAGTCCCTGTGACTGGCCCAACCCGCTTCTCATTTCTGTTCGATCTCTGGGTGTTACGGATCCTTCGAGCTACGCTCGGGTTTGGAATAATTGCCGCTCTAGGCATTCTGGTATTGCTAGCAATTCGCGAGATGCAACGTGCAGTGTGGCAGGTCGAGACCATTGCGCAATTGCAGGATGCGGTGCAGTCCCTGTTCGCCGGAATACTGCTCGTCGTGCTCGGACTCGAGCTGATGGATACACTCAGAAACTACTTCATCGAGCATCGGTTGCGCATGGAACTTCTCATCAGCGTGGCGCTTATCGCGGTGGCACGTCACGTCATTCAGCTGGACTATGAGCACACGCCGCCCTGGCTGGTGGCTGCGATCGCCTTGTTGGTATTAAGCCTCGCGGCTAGCTATGTAGGTATCCGAGTGCTCGTCCACGACCGAGCCACGAGTAATCCGGATCGCTCGTGAGCCCTGTTCCTGCCCGAGTGAGGCTCACGACCGGCCTGGAGGAATCTATCCGGCCGCTACGACGACCGCTCCTGGGTCGCTTGTGGTCCCGCATGGCTCGCATCGTCGATGACGAGGGTCCTGTGAGGCAATCTTAGGTTGAGGTCACCTCCCGCCCGGAGAACGACGCAACATCGCGGTGATAGCCTGCTGCGCCGAGTAGTCCCATCACGTCACTGACGATGCGCCCTACTAGTCCCGTGGCGCGACTCGTCCCACTCGCAGCGCCTGGGCTGAGCTGCGATACGAGCTCTGCAAGCTGCGACTCGAGGCTCGGCCGCGGCACTGACATTCGTCCCTCAGCGAGGACCTTGCCAAGATCCGCCAGCGCTGCCGCGATTAGCTCGCGCAACCTGGTCACGGGCTCCACAGGCAGCGGAGCATCCTCGTGCTGAAGTGATAGGGCGATGGTGTGGCGGCACAGTCGCCTCAGGTAGACGAGGAGGGGGAAGGCAACGCCGAGCAACTCGGTACGGTCAGCGGGTTCTGCACGCATCCGTTGGAACCCCGCCTCGGCGTTCACCAGCGCCAATTCCGCTTGCCGCCGCAAGGCGGCCAGAGCCTCCGGGGTCACGCCGGTGCCTGCCAGATGTTGCAGCACTCCATCCAGGTAGCGGTGCAACGCCTGCAGCGCGCGTTGGAGACGGTCCCGCAGTTGATCGCGCTCCCATTGCGGCCACAGCAGGTAGGCCGCAGCCAGCGCGAGAATCGCGCCGGCCACCGTGTAGGCGACCCGTTCGGCGAGGTCGATCCATGGGTCGAGACTGCCGCGGCTGATCAGCAGAATGACGATCGGGGTGAGGAACGTGATGCCGTACCCATAATTGCGCCGGATGACCAGGAAGGTGGCAAAGAGCAGCAAACCCAGCGCCGCATCGTATGTCGCTGTGCCGTGTACGGTCGCGAGCAGCACACTCGCAATCACCGCCCCACCGATCGTTCCGAGGGTCCGCTGCAGAGCGCGTGTGACCGTGCTTCCATACTCAGGCTGTAGGATGGTGAGTGACGTGAGGGGCAGCCAGATACCATGCGGCAGACGCAGGTAGACCAACAGAGCGGCGTCGGCGGCGGTCACCACAGCCACTCGCATCGCATGCCGGAATACTGCGGAGCGCGGCGTAGCATGCGCACGGAGCGCAGTAAGCACGACCCCGCGCGGTAAGCGATGCGCGAAGGGAAGGCGCAGTAGGTCCGGCAGACGATGTCTTACGCCGAACAGGACTCGAAGTGCCTCGTCGGCGACATCCAGGGTACTCAACGCATGGGTCCAGGCGGTGAGCTCTTCGCGCGACAGTCTTGCGGCCGCTTCAGAGCTACGCACCTGGTTATGCAGTTCCGACAACGGCAGCTCACCCTTTCCGCTGAGTAGGACGCGGCCGACGGCACGACAAGCCCTGGCAAGTGGGGCGGTCGTTTCGGAACTGGCCTCCAAGTCACAAAGTGTGATCGCGCTACCCGCCATGGCTGCCGCCGCGTCAATCAGTACGAGCATCTGGGCGATGGTCGTGCCGGGGCCGGCCATGCCGGCACGTATGTCACCGAGTACATCGCGTGACCGCTCGAGCGCCGCAACTACGTCTGCATGGAGCGTCCCGACCTTTCGTTCGCGACGTAGTCGTCCGACCGCGCTCGCGGGCTTGTTTAGTGCAGGAACGCGCAGGAGCAACGCCACGGCCTGCCAGGTTGCAGCGAGCTCCTGCTCGAGGCGGCGATAGGGGCGCAGCTGCCAGAATACGAGCGCGATTACCACCGTCCACGCACTGCCGGCGGCATAGCCCACTGCCCAGAGCCCTGCGCGCGCATCTGAAAGTGTTGCGAGCTGCAGCCCGACGAGAAAGGCAACCGCCGTGTTGGTGCCCAACGAGGGGCCGGCTGGGCCCAGGGCACGGGTCAGCCCGGACAGCACTCCGATGGCCGCCATGACAGCCGCAGCAAGCCACCAGTGTCCCTCGGCGCGGGTGCCCAGAAGCAACAGACACGGTCCTCCAAGTGCCTGTACGAGCATGGCAATCAGCCGTGTGCGATACGGACCGCCGACATCGACCATGGAAGTCGCAAGTGCGCCGAGCACGGCCGGGTACGCAAGATACCCAAGACCCACGCGCGGCAATACGGCGAGCGGCACAACGGTAGCGAGCGTTCCCCGTAGCGCCGTTGACAGTGCGATGCGGTTCGCGCCGGCGCTCAGATGTTTACGCAGCCCCCTCGGTGGCCAGCGCATGCGTGTGGCGGCCGGTTCGCTCATGAGCCGCTCACCGTTACCGGGTGCCGGTACATCGGCTTCCCCGCGTGCTGTAGCTGCGTTGCTGGCGCGAGCGCAGGTCTTAGCGAGAGGGACCACGCGTTTCCTAATCCGTTCATAACACACCGCGCATTAGTCTTCGAACTTGCAGAAACGCGAAGTCCGCGTGAACCGTCATGGGCAATATACCCGTCGCTTTTTGCGTGCTTGGAGCTCTATTCACGCTTTATTTCGTGGCGGCGACGTGGCACTCGAAGGATGCGTCCTCGCGTAATGACGCGTGGCGCCCACGGTCGCCTCCGGTCAGCGTCGATTCTCGCCTGACACATCAGTGGCGGGCGCGGCAGTATTCCAAGAAGTTCCCCCAACGAACAAGTGATCAACCCCGTGGGTTGCCTGATCAACCGCGTGGGCGGGGCTAGGTGCTGAAACGGGGTGGGTGAGGCGCTGAGCCGACGGCGGGTTGCTGTCGCCCGAGTTTTCGGCACATGACGGTTCTTGTCCCGCGTCTACTGACACCGCTGGCTACCGGAGTGTTGCGAGCGCTGAAGTGGTTCGTCCACGAATTCCTGCTGCTGACGCTCCGTCCCGCTGCGGGTTCACGACTCGCGAATCTCTGTCGCGTTATCGGCTGTTTCGTGATTGTAGCGAGTCTGCGAACAGAGCTGCGGGACGGACTGTTGCCGAACATCACTGCCGCGGTTATTCAGCTAGTAGCCGCGGGCCTCACGGCGATCCTGTTCGGCAACGCGGCCAAAGAGCTTGCTTTCGATCTAACCGGACGTTTCGCCATCTGGTGGGGTCGCGCCTTCGTCCGTAGCGGCCTCACCATCGGTGGCAAGACCTTCTGGGAAGTTCAGTTCGGGGATGGCACTTGGATAAGGTGTGAAAGGGAGCCAATGCAGGCGGTTTATGAATGGACCGAACCGGACGGTCGGTGCAATCGCCTCGAGGTACGGTCGCCAGATCTAGAGAAAAACCCGCCGTACCTTCTTGAAAATAAGCCCATTGTGTGCCGGGAGAGGAGCCGAACCAAGGGGAATTCGGCGCGATAGGGGTTGCCAGCGCAAATCTTTGACGGGGACGGCGCGGTTTGCTCACGCTGCTCTAACCTCAATTTCGGTAGCCTGCGGACTTGAGTGTCCGCAGCAGTCAGGCAGATCGAGCGAGCAGGGAGCTATCCGCTTCGGCCGCTCCAGCGACTACGGAGGTGCGGCTCGCGCAGCAGTTGCGCTCTGCGATCCTAAGCGTGCTCGTCCTCAGTCTCGTGACGGGCGGTCTATTCCCGCTGGTCCTGTTCGCGATCGGCGGAATCCTGTTTCCAGACCAAGCTGGCGGAAGTCTGACGCTCCTTCACGGAACCGTAGTCGGCTCCAGGCTGATCGGGCAGGACTTTACCGGGCCAGAGTGGTTCCAGCCTCGACCGTCAGCGGCCGGCAACGGTTACGACGGCACGGCATCGGGCGCCACCAACCTTGCGCCCGACAATCCCAGGCTCAAGGAGGGCGCGGCGGGTTTCGCGGGGGCCCGCGCGCTTGCCGCGCAGTACCGTCGGCGCAACGGACTCGCCGCCGACGCTCCAATTCCGATCGATGCCGTGACGCGTTCGGGTAGCGGGCTCGATCCGGATATCAGTCCCGCCAACGCGTTCCTTCAGGTCGCGCGCGTCGCCAAGGTGCGCAAACTCGAGGAGGACGCGGTCCGACGGCTGGTCGCACAGCACGTAGTGCAACCGCAGCTCGGGCTCCTCGGCGATCCGCGCGTGTCCGTGCTAGAGCTCAATCTGGCACTGGTTCGTCTGCAGCAGCAGCCCACAGTGGGGTTGCCAGCGGCGCGATGAGCCTGCCGACGCCATGAGCTGGCTGGAATATACGGCGTTCATCGGCACGGTGCTCGCGCTGGCCTCACCGCTCGGTACGTATCTCACGTGTGTGTGCGAGCGCCGACGCACGTTTCTCGATCCGCTGCTGCAGCCCATCGAATCGACACTCTACCGTCTACTTGGAGTGCAAGCCGGTCAGGAAATGTCTGCAGTCACGTATGCGGTCTGCTTCGTGGCATTCGGAGCAGGCTGCGCCGTATTTTTGTTTCTCATCCTGATGTTGCAACGTGCGCTGCCGGGGGGACCTTCGGATGTCTATCTGACGACGCCGATGACGGTGGACCTCGCGGCGAATACCGCCGTCAGCTTCACCACGACTACGACGTGGCAGGCCTATGCGGGCGAGAACACCTTGCGTTACCTGTCCCAGGTGACCGGTTTGGTCGCCCAGAACTTTCTCGCGGGGGCCGCGGGACTCGCTGTGGGATTCGCCTTCATTCGCGGCATCGCGCGGCAGACCGCGGCGACGATCGGCAACTTCTGGGTGGACCTGGTGCGGTCACTGCTGTGGGTCCTTTTACCGCTGAGCCTCGTCGGAAGCCTGCTGCTGGTCTGGCAAGGCGTCCCGCTGAACCTGTCGCCCTACACGCTGGCGCACACGCTCGAGGGGCGCACGCAGCTCATCGCGCAGGGGCCGGTCGCCGCGCTGGAATTCATCAAGAACCTCGGCACCAATGGCGGGGGTTTCTTCAACGCCAACGGGGCGCATCCATACGCCAACCCGACACCTCTGACGAACTTCATCGGCATGCTCGCGATCTGCGCACTGCCCGCCGCTCTCATGATCACACTGGGTCAGTTGACGCAGCGCTTGCGCGCAGGCTGGCTGCTGCTGTCTGTAATGGTAGTGTTATTCGTCGGCGGACTGGCAGTGTGTGATCACGCCGAGCGAGCAACGCCGCCCCGTCTCGCTGACCTGCACCTCGTCGGTGGGAACATGGAGGGCAAGGAGGTGCGCTTCGGCATCGGCGAATCGACACTGACCACCGTCGTCACGTCGAATACCTCCACTGGCTCGTACAACGCCCAACACGATTCATATCGGCCGCTGGGCGTGCTCGTGCCGCTCACCTTCCTACTGCTCGGCGAGGTGGTTTTCGGTGGGCTCGGCACCGGTGTTTACAGTATGGCGATGATGGCGCTGGTTGCTGCATTCTTGGGCGCGTTGATGATCGGGCGCACGCCCGAATACCTCGGGAAGAAGGTGACGGTCGCCGAAACGCGCTGGATCGCCCTCTACGTTCTCACCGGCCCCATGGTCGTGCTGGTGTTGACTGCTTTCGCGGTGCTCACGCATGCCGGTCGTGCGGCCGTGGGTCTTAACCCCGGGCCGCGGGGGTTCACAGAGATCGTGTTCGCCTACGCTTCCTGTGTGGCGAACAACGGCCTCGCGCTGAGCGGGCTCGATGCGAACAACGTTTTCTACAACACCACCACAATCGTCGCGATGCTCGCCGGTCGATACGGACTTGCGGTGCTGGCCCTGCTGGCGGCAGGATTCTTCGCTGGTCAACGGCGCGTCGTCCCCTCCGCCGGCACGCTGCCCATCGATACGCCAACGTTTGGACTGCTGTTGCTGGGCACGATCTTGCTCACGGCTGCCGTGAGCTTTCTGCCTGCGCTCGCCATGGGCCCGATCGTCGAATTGCTGCAGCGCTAAAACCACTGCACGCCATGCGGCGTCTGGCTGCGGCATGCCGCCGCAAGATCAGCGGCCGCCCTGCGCTCGCTGTTCACCCGGGCGTCAGCAGTGCTGAGAGTGCCTTCATTCGCCCAGTCGCTGCAGAGCCTGCGAGCCGGGGGAGGGCGGCGTCGGCGTGTCGGTGCCGACCGTTTTGCCGTCAGGGGCGAGCCACTGGTAGCGAGGCCTGGCATCGAGATCGTAGCGCCGCCCGTCGGGCGCGACGAAATGCGCAGTGTTGGTGATTGCATCGTCCATCTGCTGGAATTGCCGTTGCTCGCCCTGCCAGCGGGCCATCGCGCCGTTGGCGAGCTGCTGCGCCATCTGCTGCTGCCGCGCCGACCACTCCGGGTTTTGGCGCAGAGTGGCGATCATATGATTCAACAGCTCGTCGGCCGCGTTCTCTTGCCCGGTCGTCGTCACGAAAGCCGCGAGAATCTGTGCGTGTCCACTGCGCAGTGTGGTCATGTATTGCAGCACGGCAATTGCCTGTCCGGCCATGCCGGTCTGTCGATCGCCGTTGCAGGTGAATGTAGCTTGAGCGGCGCTCCACTGATTGTATGGCCCGAGCGAATTGGAGCTGGCAAACCGCTCGACGTCCGGCAAGTCAGCGACAGCGACAATCTTCAGGCCCGAACATGCCGGGCTCATCGCGCTTTCGGTGAAGCGGCGGACGTAATCGCGAGCCGCGATCGGGGCGCTATAGGGAACGCTATCCGGGTCGCCGACGGCGAGTAGCGTGCGTCGCTCGGGCGATAGGACCCGCAGCACCATGGCGGGCCACAGCGGAGTTTTGCGGATGACGCCGCCCGCAACCCTCCAGCCTTGCGGAACCTCGATGCTGAACGCATTTTCGTACGGATCGGTAAAGGTGGTCCAAGAGACGTGGGTTAGCCCTCGTGGCGGCGCTCCTGCGGGCGCCGAGGCGTGCGTGGGCGGGGGACCGTTTTGCGGCGAGCTGGCTCCAGCCAGATTGTCCGAAATGGGCGCCGGATCGAGCGTGGCAGTGACCTGCACGCGCCCGAGCGACGCACCATTGGGGCGCATCACGGTAAGAGTAATGCGGTCGCCCGCGCGCCGGGTTGCCACGTACGCGGTCAGGTCCGAGGCCGACAGGATCGCCTGCGAGTCGGCCTGCATGATCAGATCCTGCAGCCGCAGGCCGGCGCGCGCGGCCGAGCCTTCCGGCAGAAGCCGGGCGATCAGCGCGCCCTGGGCCGGGGGAGACGGGTTGGCAACGGCCACGCCGAGCAGCCCCTTGCCGGAGGCCGGCGCGCCATTCGCCGCAGCGAAAGGCAGCGCGGTAGCGGTCGCGGCGACGATCAGAGAGCGCCGCAAAAAACGCCAGGAGTACATAGTTCGGCTAGCCGGCTGTCATTTGCATCCGCCCCAAGCGGCAGCTTAACCCAGGTGATCAGATGTGGCGGCGCCGCGTGCGCCGTCGTTAACGCCCGCACCACCCGATTGCGCTGCGAGCGGCGCGCGCGGCGAACGCGCCAATTGCTTGCGAAAGCGCCGAAAGAAAGATGCAATGACGAGGCGATGGTAGGGAGGCAGAACGATGCAGCGGCGCGTGGTTCCCGTACTTCTGGCAGTGATCACTGTGTTATCAGCTGCACTTTGGGCGCAGCGCGTGAGTTCGGAGGCTACGGCGAGAGATTCGGTTGAGGAGATCAGAGCTCTGGAGAAGACCTTCAGTGAAGTCATCTTTCGCGGAGACGTCTCGACGTTCGACAGAATGACGAGCGACGACTACACCGTCATTTCCGAGAATGGAGACCTGCATAGCAAGCGGGAGACTCTCGAATGGCTTGCCAGGCGCAAAGCTGAGTATCGATACATACAAAAAGAGGACTTGAACGTCCGGGTCTATGGCGATGCCGCAGTAGTAACCGGTCGCTCGGTGCTCACCAGGCAGCAACACGACAGGGATTTCAACGGCGCTTACCGGTTCACCGAGGTATACATCCGTCAGAACGGGCGCTGGCTTGCGGTCGCGCTACAGGTGACGCGCCGCACCGAGGAACAATGAACGCGATGGTTGTTGCCCCGACGCGATGGGCGGTCACTTCGGCACAAACGAGAGCGCGCCAACGACGGCGCCCGCCAAGACCAGCAGCGCCGGATTGACCCGGTACTGCAGCAGTATCAAGAGGACTGCGACCGCTATCGCCGCGGTGTCCAGGCCAAAAATTGCACCCTTTGCCAATGTGAAGCAGCCGGCCAGAAGAAGGCCAATTGATACCGGCGCGAGTCCGCGTTGGATTGAAGTCCGCCACGGCCACTTTTCCAGCCGCTTCCATAGCCGCCCCGTGTAGAAGGCAAGACATGCGGTCGGCGCGAAGAAGGCGAGCAGGACAACGACCGCTCCGAGCACTCCGGCGACCCACTCGCCGATCGCGACGATCATCATCATGTTTGGGCCCGGTGCCATCTGGCCCACACTGTACAAGTGAATCAATTGAGGGAAAGTCAACCAGTGATGTACGTCGACCGTGAGGACCTTCATCTCCGGAAAGGCCGCCATTCCGCCCCCGACCGTCAGGAGGGACAGATAGGCGAAGACGCGCAGTAAGGCAACTATTTGGTCCATGAGGTTGCGCGCTTGTCCGGCGTCTTTTTTGGGCGGTACCAGAGAATCGCCACGATGCCGACGACGGCGAGTACGGTAAGAACCGATTGGTGCAGGCGGTTCACACCAAGAACGGTCAACGCAACGAAGATGAGGTCGTAGGTGTTGCTCAGTGACTTCTTGCCCAATTGAACGCACGTCGCCAGCACCAGACCTACTGCCGCCGCCGCCACACCCTTGAGCGCCGCGGTGGCCAGCGGGTGATCGCCGTGAGCGGCGTAGACCATTGCAACGAGGTACATCAGTGCGGCGCCCGGCAGACAGATGCCACAGATGGCGGCGAGCGCGCCCATCGCGCCGCGCAGCCTGTCGCCGACAAGAATCGCCATGTTGGTGGCATTCAGACCCGGAAGGGTCTGGCTGATCGAGAGCAGTTCGACAAACTCCTTGTCGTCCACCCACTGGCGCCTTGTCACCAGACCGTTGCGCAGATACGCCACTACACCCCCGCCGAAGCTGGTAGCACCGATCAGCAGGAACTCGCGAAAGATCTGCGCGGTGCTGACGCCGTTCGGTGATGCGGCAATCGCCGTGCGACTCTCGGTGGGGATCGCGGACGGGCCAGATTCACTCATGGGCCTGCGGCTCGTTGCCGTTCAGACGGTAGACCATGCCGGTCTTGGTGCAGCCGAGCGCGAGCCAGTCTTGCACATCCCGCTGCAGTGAGATGAAGAACTGCTCGGCCCGCCTCTTGGCGTTATCGTGTACGTCTTCCCGACGATCAAACCTGCCTTGAAACGCGAACTCTCCGACGAGGGGCTTGTGCTCGCCGCGGGTACGCCAGAGCGAGATGTCGCACTTCGCCACCTGACCTTTGTGAAAATCAATCTGACCAAGTGGCAACAGGACCTCCTCGACGATCCCTTCGTTGACGAGCGTCACTTTCTCATCGGGGCTCTTCTTGAGCTTGGCGAGGGCCGGAAAGACGTGAGCCAAGGTTCTCATGGCCATGCGGTCAGACTCGTGTGCCTGACTCAGGCCGAACTGGCAATTGTGGGAGTAGAGGAGCCGGTATCCGCCGATCTGATCCTTGAGAGGCAGGGCCTCCACCTTGAACTTGATCTGGTACTTTCCCGAGATATTCGGTCGGACGTCTACCGCTGCAGCGGCCATTTCGTCGGGATGGCGGAACTTGAAGACGATCTCGGGGTCCCCCTGCGGAAAGCCGTCAACGTAGGTTACGCGACGGCGGAGAATGAAAGCGTTCTTGTAAAGGCGAAAGTCGGGGGTGTCGAGAAAGATGACTTCTCTGATTTTCGGTCCGCGGCTCGCCTCGGCATCGGCTATGAAGTCAACCTTCTCAGTTTTTTTGGCCGCACGCGCAACGAGCCTGCCGAATTCCCGAAAGCTTTCTACCGAAGTGAATCGATCAGGCTTGAGAATCAGCTTCGCTTCCAGATACTGGATGACATCGAGCGGATGCCCGTCGCTGTACTCCGCCGGCGTGGCTTTGGCGGTAGCGGACGCGTGTTTTTCTCCGGGCACGCTTACCTCCGAGGATCCCTCGAGGACTCGTCGCCCACGAGGTCGCAACCTGCTGGCTAGCAGCTCAGCACGCGGAGAATCGAGACAAGCGTGTCAAGCCGCCACCGCAAAAACCAACATAGCAGCCGCGTACGCGACGAGCATTGGCCTTTGGTCCAATGATGGGCAGCCGAACAACAGACCCGCCGTCATGAGCCTCGCTGCACCGGAAGCTCGAGTGGCGCTCGGCGTGGCATGCTGCAGTGCAGGGACACGGCGGCAGTCGTCGCAAGGAGACGTCGAGGCACTCGTCGCTGCGGGAGGCAGTCGATGAGGTTCTTGCCGAGGCGAATCGGTTGCGCTAGCTGCAATCACGGCGCAAGGTCGCGGAAACAAGGGCGGATCGATGGTAGTAAGACCGGCACGACCTTCGCAAATGGTGCGGGAGGCACCGGGCAGCACCGAAAAGGTGGCGGCGCCTTTGGCAAGCCAGATTGATCGGTGTCGCCGCTGCGATCTATGGCGCCGCGCGACGCATGGGGTTACCGGAGAGGGGCCGTCGCCTGCGCAGATGATGCTGGTCGGCGAGCAACCTGGCGACGTGGAAGACCGCGCTGGCCGTCCGTTTGTCGGTCCTGCGGGCCGGGTGCTCGACCAACTCCTGGTTGAAGCCGGACTAGAGCGCGGCGCCGTCTATGTGACCAATGCAGTGAAGCACTTCAAGTGGGAGCCGCGGGGAAAGCGTCGGCTCCACCGTCGTCCGACCACGGTCGAAATCGACGCTTGCCAAGTTTGGCTCGAGCAGGAGATTCTGGCGGTGAAGCCCAGGATTCTCGTGGCTCTGGGCGCGACTGCGGCGCGCGCGCTCCTGCACAAGGTCGTGACAATCGAGTCGGCTCGTCGCCACGTGCTCGGTCATCCGTCGGGTGCACACATATTTGTCACGTATCACCCGTCCGCCGTGCTGCGGGCAGAGGAGGGAGCCAAGCAGACTGAGGGATTGGTTGCTTCACGATCTGAAGCGTGCCGCCGCGGCTCTGGCGGATTCCCGGCCATAGTTCGAAAGGACATCGCAGGCCCTGGCTTCGCCTCAGGTAGTGATCTTGGCAAAGAGCTGAAGGAAGCGCCGACGCACGGTCCACATTGAATCGTCGCTGCGTGGTGCACAAGCACGCCTGTCGACAGGCGCACGGACTCGAACGGGTCGGCGGAGGGCCAGTGGCATGAGTGACAGTGATCGCGTTGAGCAACTGGCCGTGGAGCTGGCAGCGGTGCGTCGTGAAGTGGCTGCCTGCCGTGCCGAGGTACGTCTCTGGAGGGTACTGGGGTACAAGGCACTGGCGCTGATGAATGAAGCTGCCCGAGCGATCGTGCGAAGCGGCAGGGAAGCAGATTAGACGCTCGCCCACGCGCGGGAGGCGCTCAACGAATCGCTCGACAGTTCCGCGCCACATCCGTGGATGAAGAAGACCGAGGATCCGCGCCCAAGCGACATTAACTATCCCGATCACGCGTCAACCGCTTCAGGGACTTGAGTTTGGGCAGGGTGGGGCCGCGTGGAGGGCGTGTCGAACCAGACAGTTCGGTAGGATGCAGCCACCAAGGTCGACTGCCGCGCCCGGGGCGTGAAGAGCTGGATCGACCGAGGGGGTGACGTCTTGGCTAAGCTCGATCTCCTCATCGTGGCCGCCTACATGATCGGCATTGTTGCGGCGGGCTTTTGGGCGCGGCGCAAGGCCAATACCCAGGAGCAGTTCCTCGTCGCGGGGCGCTCGGTCGGTGTCGGGCTCTACGCGGGTACGCTTGCCGCCATCGTGCTCGGTGGTGCTTCCACCATCGGCGGCGTGAAGCTGGGATATCAGTACGGGGTGTCAGGCATGTGGTTCGTCTTCATGCTTGGCCTCGGGATACTCGTGCTGAGTGCGGTGCTCGTCGAGCGGATTCTCGGGCTGCGGCTGTATACGGTTCCCGAGTTACTCGAGCGGCGCTATAGCGTCAGCGCTCGCATAGCCGGCGGCGCCGTCATGGCCGGCTACGATCTCATGGTGAGCGTGACGGCGACGATCGCCGTTGGCTCGGTGATGGAGGTCATCGTCGGCATTCCGCGCACGCCGGCCATCTTGATCAGCAGCCTGGTGATGGTCGGCTATTCGGTGCTCGGCGGCATGTGGTCGCTTACGCTAACCGACATCATTCAGTTCGTCATCAAAACCATCGGAATCTTCTTCATTCTGCTGCCCGGCGCTATCTGGCACGCGGGTGGCCTCGCACACATGCATGCAGTTTTGCCGCCGCAGCATTTCTCCCTTTTGAATATCGGCCCGGCACGCATTCTGACTCTGTTCGTTCTTTACTTCTTCGGCATCATCATTGGACAGGACGTCTGGCAGCGGGTGTTCACCGCGCGCAGCGTGCGGGTTGCGCGCAACGGCGGGATTGCCGTGGGGCTCTACTGCATCTGCTATGCGCTGGCAGGAGCCTTGATTGGGGCTGCGGGCCGGGTTTTCCTGCCGCCGCTCGCAGATGGGGATCTGGCTTATGCGCAGATCGTAAACGCGGTACTGCCGGTTGGGCTTCGCGGTCTGGTGCTCGCCGCGGCCCTTGCTGCCATCATGTCGACGGCGAGCGCCTGCCTGGTCGCTGCCTCCACGGTCCTGCTCGAAGATGTCTACCTGCGAGTACGCCGCACGAGCGGCACAGGCACGCTCACCCAGAGCCGTGGTATCACGCTCATCCTCGGTGTTGTGATGACGGTGCTCTCGTGCGTACTGCACGATGTGATCACCGCGCTGACGGTCGCCTACGATCTTCTCGTCGGAGGATTGCTTGTGCCGCTCGTCGGCGCTATGTTCCTCCCGCGTGTCCATAAGGGCGGTGCGCTGGCCTCCATTGCGCTCGGCAGTGCGCTCGTCATCACTTTCCTCATCATGAAGGGCCCCGATTCCGAGCTTCCGATTTACGCCGGTCTGGCAGGCAGCCTGCTCGCATTCGCCCTCACGAGCCTCGCCGCCGGAGGGGCGCACGCCGGAACCGCAGCCGAGAGAGGACGCCCATGAAGAGCCCTCATTATTTCAAGCCCGATGTTCAGGGCAAAGACGCCTACGATCCGATGACGGAGCCCCGCTTCACCGACATCGCGACGTTCATGCGTGCCCCGCTTGCGCGCACGCTCGACGCAGTCGACATCGGCCTGATCGGCGTTCCCACCGACCTCGGCGTCACCAACCGGCCGGGTGCGCGCCACGGGCCGCGCGAGATACGCAATGCATCGAGCCTCATGCGTGGGCACAACATTGCGCTCGGCATCAACCCGTACGAGTTATGCCGTATCTCGGACCTGGGCGACGTGCGCTTCTCGAATCTCTATGATCTGGAGATCCAGGTGCGGGAGATCGAGAGGTTCTACCGCGCGCTGCACAAGGCCGGCGTGCTCCCGGTGAGCGCGGGCGGCGACCACTCGATCACCTATCCGATCTTCCGCGGCATCGCCGCCGAGGCTCCTCTCGGCATGGTGCACGTTGATGCCCACACTGACACCTGGGGCGAGTTCTTCGGTTCAAAGTTCACTCACGGCGCACCGTTTCGTCTCGCGGTGGAGAACGGACTGCTCGATCCCGCACGTACCATTCAGATCGGCATCCGTGGCGCACAGAACTCGCTCGAGGGCGTCGAATTCTCGAAGTCCCACGGCATGCGCGTGATGTTCATCGAGGAGTTCGCCACCCTTGGCGTCGATCGGGTAATTGCCGAAGCGCGCAAAGTGGTCGGCGCTGGACCCACATACATCTCCTTCGACGTGGACGGCCTCGATCCGGTATATGCGCCGGGTACTGGAACTCCGGAGATCGGCGGTATCACGACGCTCGAGGCTCAGCGCCTGTTGCGGGGATTGCGCGGGCTGAATCTGGTCGGCGGCGATGTCGTCGAGGTGGCCCCGCCGTTCGATCCGTCCGGCAACACGGCACTGGTTGGCGCTAGCATCATGTACGAAATTCTGTGCCTGGTGGCCGATGCGCACTTCGGGCGCCAACAGCGGCTCGGGCAACGGCAGGCTGCGGCCGTTACCTGATCGACAGACGGCGCGGGACGGCTCGGCATGATGACGGCGATTGCGGGGAGCGAGTCTGCTGCGGTCGCGCTCAGCGCAGGTCAGGCGGTGAAGCTCGTGAATACCCATGGCACGCAGACCGTAGATGCATGGTGCCTGGGGGCGCCGGATACGACCGAGTACCTTTCCGTCGAGCACACGCGCCGGATGTTGGGTCGACTCTTTCCCAAAGAGGGCGACCCACTGTACAGCAACCGACGCAACGTGCTGCTGAAGATGGAGCGGGATACCTCGCGCGCCACGCACGACATGCTCGTCGCTTGCTGTGACCCGTGGCTCTATGCGTTCTACGGCTGTGCTGCGGGCCACCGCAATTGCCGGGATAATTATTTCGCGGCGCTTGCCCGACTCGAGGTTCGGCCGGACATCGTTCCCAATCCAATTAATTTCTGGATGAACGTTGTGGTGGCGGACAACGAGCGCATTACTCTTCGCGAGCCCGTAAGCCAGGCGGGCGACTATGTGCTGCTACGCGCGTTGATGGACTGCTACCTCATATTCTCCGCGTGCCCGATGGACATAACGCCCGTGAACGGCGGTGGCACGCCGCGGACGGTGCACTACGCGCTCCTCGACTGACCCTGAAACCGCCGTGCCCGCGGCGCTCTAACTTCCCGCCCGACCGCCACAGCCTGCCATTATTGCCCCACCGCTTTGCCAGACGGGGCGGCCAGACTCCTCTTATCGAGTCGGACAACCTACGGGAGGAGTCACTCGTGTCAGAACACTTCGCGGCATTCCGGGGCTTCCTGCAGCGCGCGCTCATCGAGCCCCTCGGGCGGCTGATGGGGGCGATGCGGCGCGCCATCCGCCTACTTGGAACGGCCGTCTTACGCCTGCGCGTACGGCTGGTGATCGCAGCGTTGCTCGCCGCTGTCGCTTACGTTCTCTACTTGAACCCGCCGGTCGCCGGCGTGCACCACAGTGAGGTACTCGTGCGCAGCAACCTGTTAGACGGCACTTCGCGCGCCTACGACGCGGGCAGCGTTCTGCTCATCCCCGGCATCCATCAGGTGCGCCGCTATGCGACCCGCGACCAGGTGTATCGGTTGGCGGAGGGGGCGCGCGCCACGGGTCCGGCACCGTTCCAGTCGAACGAAGGCCTCTCAATCGGCGTCGATCTGACGGTGCGCTGGGCGATCGATCGCGCGCGCATCGCTCAGATGTCGAAGGAGTATCCCGACGACCTGAACGACGATCTGGTGCGCCCGGCCGTGCAGGGGATCGTCTATCCCTTGCTCGCACGACATTCGGTGCGCGAGATCTTCTCGAGCCAACGGGAGCAGATCCAGCAGGAGATCGCCATCGAGCTCAAACCGAAGCTTGCCACGCTCGGTCTGGTCCTGCGCGGGGTGGACATGGGGCAGGTGGACCTCCCTGCGGAGTACCGCGCGCAGATGCAGAAGCTTCTCGCCGAGGAGCTGGAAACCGAGAAGATCCGCTACACGCTCCAACTTAAGGAGGCGCAGGTGCAGGAGACGCAACTCACGGCCGAGGCCGACAAGGTGCGGCGGCAGAAGGCGGCCGAGGCGGCGGGCGCCGAGCAGGTCATCGCCGCCCGCGCGCAGGAGGAGACCATGAAGCACGTCCTGCCCTTCAAGCAGAAGCAGATCGAGCAGCGCCAGCTCGAGGCCGAGGCGGAAAAGCTTGCGCGGATTCGCACCGCCGAGGGCGCCGCGGAGGCACGGCGGATCGAGGCGAAGGCCGAGGCCGACTCACGGCAGAAGCTCGCCGACGCCGAGGCTTATCGTCTCGAGACCGTAGGCAAGAGCAACGCCGGGCAGATGGAGCGCGAGGGCGCGCTCATCGCCCGCTACCCGCTCCTCATCCAGAAGACGCTTGCCGACAAGCTCTCCGACAAGGTGCAGGTGATCATCGCTCCGACGCCCGCCCCGGGCCAGTTCCTCGGCTCGAACCTGGTCGGGCTCGACGCCGCGAGAGGCGCCGCGGCAACCTCGATCCCCGTGAGCACGGCAGGGGCGGGCCCCTGAATGCTGCTCACGCTCGCCGCCACCCTCGCGATCGTCGCGCAGGATCGCACACCGCTGCGTGCCGCGCCGCACCCGCGAGCCACCGGGCTGACGACGCTCTCGCAGGGAGAGGTGCTCGAGATCCGCGATGAGCGCGCGGGCTATCTCAAGGTCTACGACTATCGCCGCGAGCGCGGCGGATTCGTGAAGAGCGAGGCCGTCCGCGAGATCGGTCTCACCGAGGCGGATGCGCCAGGCCTGCTCGCGGTCTTGCGCTTCCTGCGCGACAGCGCCGGCTCCGAAGCGCTGGGGATCAGCTATGGGGCTGCGTATCTGAAGGCGGCACCGGCGGGCGTGCTCACCGCTGAGCCCTTCGACGCCATCGCGCGCATGGCCGAGCGGCTGGCCGATGCAGCCTCGGGAAGCGGCGTTCGGCACGCAGACGCGGCTGCGCACCTCGAGGTGGTGGAGCAGTTCGGCGTTCACATGAGGAGCTTCGAGCGCAACGGCCGGATGCAGATCTGCTACGACGGCGAGTTGTTTCGCCGGGTGCTTGCCTCGCCGCGGGCCAGCGCCGAGGAGCGTGCGCGCGCGGTACTCGCGCTCACGCGGCCGGATTGCGTCGATCCGGCGATGGGGATCCTCCTGCGAGTGCCGCTCGACGAGGAACGCAGTGTGCTCCTTGAAAAAGTGGAGCAGCGGTCCTTGAATGCCATGACGCGCAGTCGTCTTCATGCGCGGCGCGCGGCAGTCTGGGCGGCCATCGCTTACGAGAAGGCGCGCCTCGGCCAGTCGCCTGAGTCTGCGGCGCAGCGCGCCATCGCCGAGATTCTTGCCGTGCGCCCGGACGATCTCGGTGAGGAGCAGCGGGGGGAGTACCTCGATGCGCTGCTGCGGGTGGGCGCAATCCGCTGGGCGGCCGTCGCTCCCGCATCGCAGGCGGGGCCGCTCCTTCTCAGCACGCTCCCGGGCGAGCAGGGCCAGACCTGCCTTGTGCTCGCAGACGCCAACCGACCTGCCGTACCCCTGGTGCGACGCTGCACGTACGGGATTGTGTGGACGGTCTCGGCCCAGCCGATCGCTCGCGGCCGTGCGCTGGTGCTTGCCGTGCAGCCGCTCGAGAGCTGGCGCGAGCTCTGGGTCTTTCGTGACAGCTCCGCGGGATGGGCGATCGATGTCATCCCGCCCGGTGCCGACGATCCCGAGGAAGGCTATGTGGATTTCGCCGGCTTCACTCCGGGCACACGGCGCCTGCTCATCGCACGCGAAGTGAAGGAGCGCGACCGGTTTCGCCGCCGCTTCGAAGAGCTGCGCCTCGAGGATCTCGTTCCGGTGAAGCAGGCGAGCAGCCCCGAGCTGCTCGTGGACTTCGGGCGTTGGCAGGACGTTACCTGGCGGCGTGACACGCTCGCGCTGCACTGAGAGCTGGGCCTCGCCGCGCTGGCGATGGGATACTCTAGACTCCCACGATGAGGCAGGACAAACGACGCATGTATGGCCGTGCAGTGACTCTCATGTGGCTCGCACTTACGGGGAGCTCCGCGTACGGCAGCACGTATCCGCTGCCCGACGGCGGTTCGCCCCTTATCGGCGAGGACGCGAACGTGACGACGGTGTACGAAGACACACTGCCCGACCTCGCGCAGCGCTACAGTCTCGGCTATTACGAGATCATCCGCGCGAATCCCGCCGTGGACGTGTGGATCCCTGGAGCCGATAAGCACCTCACGCTTCCGGGAAGGCGCATCCTGCCGCCCGGACCGCGCGAGGGTATCGTGGTAAATCTCCCGGAGCACCGGCTGTACTTCTACCCGAAGCCGCGGCGAGGCGAGCACCCGATTGTCATCACCTACCCGGTCAGTGTCGGCAAGATGGACTGGCGCACACCGCTCGGCGTGACGCGCATCGTCTCCAAGGTCCGCAATCCCCCGTGGTACCCACCGGAATCCGTCCGCAAAGAGCACGCCGAGCGCGGCGATCCGTTGCCCAAGGTGGTGCCAGCGGGTCCCGACAACCCGCTCGGAGCATTTGCCATGCGCCTCGGTATCACGAGCGGCAGCTACCTGATTCATGGGACCAACAACCCCGTGGCGGTCGGTATGCCAGTGACGCATGGCTGCATCCGCATGTACCCGGAGGACATCGCCGCACTTTTCCCGCTGGTGCCCGTCGGCACGACGGTGCGCCTGATCAATGAGCCGGTGAAGGTCGCCTGGATCGAGGGGCAGTTGCTGATCGAGGTGCATCCTCCCGTCGATGCCGAAGGCCAGTCGGTTGAGCCGGACCTGCAGGTGCTGGAGCCGCTTCTCGACCAGGAGCTCGGCAACGACACCGCCGCGATTCACTGGGATCTCGCACGCGAGACGCTGCAGGCCGCAACCGGCATGCCGACGCTGGTGGGTCTCGCCGCCGAGCCCGATCATCAAGATGAGCCCTTACCTGCGCCGCAGGCGGCCGCGCCCGCGACGGGCGCGATGCATTGACCTGCAGCTGCGGGCCGACAAGACCAACGGTCCGGACACGACAGCCCGAACCCGCGCCGCGCGTCGCCACCGTTCCCGGAGCTCGGCGGCCACGCGCGCCAGCGTTTGCTCGGCAGCTCTCTGTGGGCGACGAACTCCACGCAACGAAGCAGCCGTTGGTTGCACTTGCTATGCTGAAGTGCGGGTGTTGAAGTTCGTGAACTCCAAGAGGAACACCGGGGAGAACAACCGTGCGTCGCCTTTACATTGGCGCCTGCTGTGGCGCGTTTCTGCTCGCCGGATGCCCGAGTCATACGCCGAAAACCACCGCCGGTCTCGGCGATCAGCTGCCACTTTCACCGGGTCAGTACCCCGGGACACTCGTCTACAAATCGCCGAACCTGCAGGCGGGGAAGTACAAGTTCCTCTTTGTCGATGATGCCGATGTCTACCGTGCGGCCGACGCCGATTTCGGCAGCGCCAGCGAAGAGGACAAGGCACGACTCGCGGCGCAGCTCACCACCGACTTCAGGAACGAGCTCGCCAAGCGCAAGTACCCCCTCGCGACTCAACCCGGTCAGGGTGTCGTGCGACTGCACCTGACGCTCGCGGGACTCAAGGAGAGCAAGCCAGTGGCCTCGACCGTGCTTCGCCTCACCCCGCTCGGCCTCGGCATGAGCGCCGCCAAGACCGTAACGGGACAATCCTCGGCGCTGATCGGTTCAGTGACGGTCTCCGGGGAGATGTTCGACACCGAATCCGGCGAGCCGATCGCGGGCTTTGTGGCCACTGAGAGCCCGATCGCCCTCGACATCACCTCAGGCCTCGGCAAGCTGCGCGCCGCCGAGCTTGGCATCACGCGCGGCGCCGACGACTTCGGCGATGCCCTCGATCGCTTCCTGAACCGGCACAAGTAGGGAGAGCGAGCGCAGGTCAGGGGATCGTGGCGATTCAGTGCGGCGCGGAAGCTGACATGAGCGCCGAGCGACATGCCGGCGTCAGGTTGCCCGCCTGCTCGCGCAGGCATGCGACTCCGCGGCCTCCGCCGAGCTGCACGTTAGAACAGAGCTTCTGAAAGTCCGCACCGCACTGAACCCGCAGCAGGTGCGCTTCCTCGCGCGGCGCGAGCGGGCGTGCCATCGGCGGCACCGCTGCGGGTGCGCTGCCGGCTGCGGCCGTGGTCGCCGCGGCGACACTGCTCGAGGCTGGAGCGGTGCCCGAGCTCGCAGCCGCCGGCGCGAGCGCGGCTTGGCACCCGGTCGAGACCTGCTGGCTGTGCTGCAGCAGGCACTGCAGCGCATCCTTGGTTCCCGGCGGCACGTCGGCGCAGACATTCTGGTAGTCGCCGCGGCAGGCACTCTTGATGGCAGAGCGCTGCGCATCGGTGAGCTGCTGTGCAGCGAGCGGAGCGCAGGCGCTGCTCACAAGCAGCAGTCCGACAGCAAGGTTCGCAAGTCGTTTCATCATGGTGACTCCGGAGTTTGCAGTGCGATTAGCGCCGGCGTGCGCCGCCCTCGCGGCTACCGTACTGCTCCCGGCCGCCGCCGCCCCAGCGGCCGCCACCTGCCTGGCGACCGAGCCGATCCTGCTCGAGTTGCTGGTAATTGCCGCGATCCATGGAGCCACCCGCGTTAGTCCCGCCCCGACCCTGCGCGCCGCCGAGCGTGTTGGCGTTGGCAGCCGGAGGATTCGCATGGTTGGCGGGCGGCTGGACCGCGTTCCAGCTGCCATCGACGTACTTGGACCAGCCGCTGTCGGTATGTTTATAGACGTTGCCGTCGTGGCCGGCATAGACATCGCCGCCTTGCGTCTTCACCGCGCCGCCACTGCCGCCGGTAACCGCGTTCTGGTAGCCGGCGCCTTTGGCGCCGGTCGATGAGTCGAAGCTTCCCGCCCGGCCATTGCTGTTAGCGCGGCTTTGGGTATTCACCGTCTGATTCGGGCCGGCGAACGTGCTCGAGCCCCAGCGACCGTACGGATTGACGTTCTGATTCGTCGAACCGGAGACGCCGGTTCGGGCGTTGTAGTAGCTCGCATTGGCACTGCCGCTGCCGTTGCTCCACGAGGCGCTGCCGTGCGCGTAGCTGCCGGTGCTCGGGTTGTAGGCGGACCAGGCACCTGCGCCGCCGTTGGGGCCGTAGATCGCGCCGCCCTGTGCCCAGGCGCCCGTGGTCGGGTTGTAGTAGGTAGCGCCTTTGGCGACACCGCCGGCGGGTCCGTAGATGGCGCCGCCGCGTGCCCACGCGCCAGTGCTCGGGTTGTACCAGACCGCGCCCGCATACGTGTATGGATAGGGATAATAGATCGGCACGGGTCCCGGAATGATGACCGGCGGATAGTAGTAACCGGTTCCGTAGACCAGGACTCCTGAGCTCACATAGCCGAGCGTGTAGCCCGCCGTGAAGCCGAAAGTGACGTATAACGGTGTCGCGGCGTACACATGCACGTACGTGACCGGGTAGAGAGGGCTGCTGGCCGGGATGGTGTAGATCACCGTCGGGACGCTCTCGGCGAGCACCCAGGGTCCGGCAGGGGCGGGCGCGAAAAACCAGGCGCCACCTTCGCATGCGTAGTAGGTTGTATTCACCTGCAGCACGTAGGTGTTGGTGTTGACCGCGTATAACATCGTGGTCGGGGTGAGGGGCACGAAATGCGGCGGTCCGGAATAGACTACGGTGAGTTTTGCGGCATCGCGCTTGAGTGTGGCGGTCTGTGGGATCTGCGCCGCGAGCACCGCCTCCTGCGCGGCGATGGTGCCCGGAACTGAAGCGAGCACGGCAGCGTCGGGTCCGGTCGGGGAGATGAGCGAGAAATCCGGCGGCAGTCGATCGGTGGCAAACTCCCAGGGGCCGGAAAAGGTGCGCGCCGAGAACCAGCGGCCGGACAGCAGCACGTAGTAGAGGTTCTCGGCGGCGTGATAGAAGAGCACGTTCGCCGTGTTGACGACACGCTGCAGCCCGGTGCCCGTTACCGCTCGCAGGCTCGGAGCCCCCGCAGTGACGATGATCTCCGCCGGCTTCTGGCTCACGAAGATCTGCGGTGCCACGTACTTGGACGGCGGAGCTTTTGCCGGGATGTATCGGGCCACATTCTTGAATTCGGGCTCTCTCTTCAGTGCCTGAAACGTCTCGGGCAACTGCGTCACCAGCTCATACGGGCCGCCCACCTGCGTGGCAGAGAGCCACACGCCGTTGTTGAGGAGGAACCACGTGCCGTGTTCGACGAACACTGCCCAGTTGGTATTGACCGCGTAGGTGAGCACGGACTTGCCGGCCGGGACCAGCACCGGCTCACCGTCGAACACCACGAGGCTCGCCGGGCGATCGGCGTAGAAGATAACCGGGGCGGAGTTGTTCACCGCGACGGTGGCCACCGGCAGCTGCTTGAGACTCAGCAGCACGGAAGCGAGTGGCACCTCGCGGATCTGCATCTGTGGCAGCGCTTCGCGGATCTTTGCTTCGAGCGCCGCCGCCTGCTGCGTGTCGAGGGCGGGGAAATGACTCGAGAGCAGCTGCGGATCGGAAAGATGGACGATGCCATGGGCTTCGTCGACCGTGGTGGCGAGCCTTAGCTCGATGGTTCCCATCAGCGGCTGGCGCTGCTCGGGACGTACGATCGAGAGTGCCGCGCGCGCTTTGAGCTGCTTGCGCTCGGGCCACTCGATGGCCTGTGGCTGATAGACCGTGACTGTGTTCCCCTCGCGCTCGATTGTGTGTGGCCAGGCCGCGGCGGCCGCGGCCTGCGCGGCGAGCGCCTGCGGGTTGGGCTGCTGCGGCAGCGCCGCTGGCGCAAAGATAAACCCCAGCGCCGCGACTGACACGGCTGCAGCCGCGGGGGACCGTGCAGTGCCGCGCGCACGCCGCGCCGTCGTCAGAAGGGCCGAGAGCAAGCGGGTCATGACGTTCCCTCGTTCTTGTTTTGGCGGACCCCGGACGCCGGAGCACGGCACGGGCGGAGCGGGATTCTAGTGATGCGTGCAAGGCGCGGTCAACGAAGGCAGACACGGTCCCACTGCTGCATTACACTCGCCGCACTCGCTCCAGCCGCGCTCCGATCCTCGATCGATCGCGGAACCTATAAACGGACACCAAGATTACGGAGCACGCTCATGGCGGACAGCCGAATGGGTGCCGCAGCCAAGCCGCTGGTATCGCCGGCGGCCTGCGCCATGCTCGCTGCCCTGAGCGCTTGCAAGGTCGGACCGAACTTCGAGCGCCCTCCATCGCCGGTGGCCGAGCACTGGATCGGCGAGCCACCCGGAAGCGCCGCGGAGCCAACCGCGATGGCGGACTGGTGGAAGCTTTTTAACGACGCGACCCTCGATCGTCTGATCGATGTGGCCTACCACAACAACCTGTCGCTGCAGGTAGCCGCGGCGCGCATTCTGCAGGCGCAGGCACAACTCAACGTCTCGATCGGCGAGCTCTTTCCGCAACAGCAGGCGCTCGGCGGACAGGTACAGCGCGAGCGTCAGGCTGCCTCGACACTGCTGCTCCCGGGTCAGAATCCGATACTCGACACCAGTCAGATCGGCTTCAGCGCGAGTTGGGAGCTCGACTTCTGGGGTAAGTACCGCCGTGGCATCGAAGCCGATCGCGCGGCAATGCTGGCCTCGGTGGCGGCTTACGACAGCGGACTGGTGAGCCTCACCGCCGGTGTGGCCAGCACCTATTTCAATATCCTCGTTCTCGAGCAGCGCATCCAGGTGATCGAAGAGAACGTGAAGACCCAACAGGAAAGCCTGCGCATCGCACAGGCTCAATTCGAAGCAGGGGAGACCAGCCAGCTCGATGTGGAGCAGGCCGAGACCCAGCTGGCGCAGACCGAGGCGCAGACCCCGGGACTCGAAAGCTCGCTGCGTTCGGCCAAGGACTCCCTCGCGGTGCTCCTCGGCGTGACGCCCGATGCCGTCGACGCCATGCTCGGACCGACGACGCCCATCCCGGGAGCGCCGGGTACGGTCGCGACCGGCATGCCGAAGGATCTGCTGCGGCGGCGCCCGGACGTGCGGCAGGCGGAGCTGACCGCCGCGGCGCAGAGCGCCGCCATCGGTGTCGCGAAGGCGAACCTCTTTCCCGCCTTCTCGCTCACCGGCAGCTTCGGCTTTGCGGGTACGAATCTGCGCGGCAACTCGACCAGCGACCTCTTCAATTGGGACAACCGCGCGGCTGCCGCCGGCGCCTCGTTTGTTTTTCCGATCTTCAACTACGGTCGTATCGTCAACTCGGTGCGCGTCCAGGACGCGATCTTTCTGCAGGCGGTCCTCAGCTACCAGAATACGGTGCTGCAGGCGGAGCAGGAGGTCGAGGACGCGCGCGAGGCGTTCGCTGCTGCGCAGGCGACGTTGGCCACACTCATCGAGGCGGCCAACTCGGCGCGGCGCACCACCGAGCTCGCAGTCGTGCGCTACAAGGAGGGGGCGGCCGACTACACCACGGTGCTGACGGCCCAGCAGCTGCAATTGCAGATCGAGGACGCGCTGGCGAGTGCGCGTGGCGGCGTACCGCTCGCACTCGTGAGTGTTTATCGGGCACTGGGCGGGGGTTGGGAGTTGCGCGAAGGCAAGCAGCTGCTGCCGGAGGACACGCGCCGGGAGATGGAGCGCCGCACCAACTGGGGACACCTCCCGGACAGCGGCGCCGAGCTGCCGACGACCGAAGAATCCGCGGCACAACCTCCCGGGAGCGCCGATGCGCACTGACTCTCGGGCTGAGCCTCGCGCGCTCACCATGCTCGTTGCAGGGCTGGTGGCGGCCGCAGCGCTCAGTGCCTGCGGCAAGCGCAACGCGTACCAGCCGCCGCCGCCGCCAACCGTCACGGTGAGCAGACCGCTGCGCATGCCGGTCACGGACTATCTGCAGCAAACCGGTTCCGTGTCGGCGTTCAAGACCGTCGACCTGGTGGCGCGCGTCGAGGGCTACCTGCGCAGTGTCAACTTCAAGGACGGCAGCCTCGTCAAGGCGGGACAGCTCTTGTTTGTCATCGAGCCGGAGCCGTATGAGGCCAAGCTCGCCTCCTACCAGGCGCAGCTGCTGGACGCGCAGGCCGAATACGACCGACAGCTGCGCATGATCAAGCAGAATGCCACCTCGCAGGCGAACGTCGACAAGTGGCTTTCGCAGCGTGATCAGGCCGCGGCGGCCGTGACGCTTGCCAAGATCAACCTGGGCTACACGCGCATCACCGCGCCATTCGACGGGCGTGTCGACCGGCACCTGGTTGATCCCGGCAACCTGGTCGGTACCGCGGGCACTGCGACCAAGCTCGCGACGATCGAGCAGATCGACCCTGCCTACGTCTACTTCAGCATCAACGAGCGCGACTTGCTGCGGGTGCGTGCAGCGGCCGAGGCGCAGGGCAAACAGATCCACGAGGCGCCGCGTGTGCCGGTGCAGGTGGCGCTGCAGACCGAGGACGGTTACCCGCACGAAGGCACGCTCGATTTCGCCGCCACCGGGCTCGATACCGGTAGCGGCACTCTGCAACTGCGCGCCATAGTCCCCAATGCCAGCCGTATCCTGCTCCCGGGGCTATTCGCACGGGTGCGCATTGCGCTCTCCGAGCCGGTAGCGCGCTTGATGGTGCCCGATCGGGTGGTCAGCAGTGATCAGGTCGGGGGCTACCTGCTCACCGTAGGTTCCGACCACAAGGTGAAACAGCAGCGCATCGAGACCGGTCCGCTCGACAACGGGTTCCGCGCCGTGCTCGCCGGCCTCGATGCCAATAGCGAAGTCGTCATCGACGGCTTGCAGAGCGCGATACCCGGCAATGTGGTCACGCCGACCGAGCGGCCGCTCACGCCGCCGACCAGGCAGGCCGGTACCGGTCCCTAGCGCCCGCATGCTCGCCAAATTCTTCATCGAGCGGCCAGTGCTCGCCAATGTCATCGCGCTGCTCACCATGCTGCTCGGCTTCGTGGCGATCTTCACCCTGCCGGTGTCGCAGTACCCGCCCATCACCCCGCCGACCGTGCAAGTGACGACGCGCTACCCTGGCGCGAACGCCAAGACCCTCATCAACACCGTCGCGCTGCCGATCGAACAACAGGTGAACGGCGTCGAAAACATGCTCTACATGCAGTCGACGAGCACCAACGACGGCAACTACACGCTCACCGTCACCTTCAAGGTGGGCACGGACCTCGACTTCGCGCAGGTGCTGGTGCAGAACCGGGTCGCTGCCGCACTGGCATCGCTTCCGGACGCGGTACAGAACAACGGAGTGGTCACCAAGAAAAAGTCCACGGCCATCCTGCAGATCATCGCCCTCACCAGTGACGACCCGCGCTTCGACAGCCTGTTTCTGAGTAATTACGCCTCGATCCGCATGCGCGACGTGCTGGCGCGTCTGCCGGGCGTCGGCGACGTGAACATATTCGGCATCGGCCAGTACAGCATGCGCATCTGGCTCAACCCGCAGCAGCTGCTGGCGCGCTCGCTCACCCCCAGCGATGTCATGAACGCAATCCGCCAGCAGAGCCAGGAGGTGGCGGCCGGTCAGGTGGGCACCCCGCCGGCTTCTCGCGGGCAGGATTTTCAGCTGACCGTGAACGTGCCCGGCGCGCTGAGTGACGTCACGGAGTTCGAGGACATCATCGTCAAGACCGATCAGGCGGCTGGCGGCAGCCGGGCCATCACGCGCGTGCGGGATGTCGCGCGCGTCGAGCTCGGTGCTCAGACTTACAGCCAGTCTTTCACCATGGACGGCAAGCCTGCCGCCGGCCTCGCGATCTTCCAGCTCCCGGAAGCCAACGCCCTCGACGTCGCCCAGGCCGTGCAGGCCAAGGTGCGGGAGATGTCCCGGGACTTTCCCCAGGGTCTCAAGTACAGCATTCCGTTCGACACCACAAAGTTCGTGTCTGCCTCCATTCACGAGGTCTACCGCACGCTGTTCGAGGCCGGCGTGCTCGTGCTGATCGTGATCCTGGTGTTTCTGCAGAACTGGCGGGCGACACTCGTGCCGGTGACCACCGTGCCGGTCACCATCATTGGCGCCTTCGCTGCCATGGCGGCGATGGGTTTCTCCATCAACGTGCTGACGCTGCTCTCGCTGGTGCTCGCGATCGGCATCGTCGTCGACGATGCCATCGTGGTGGTCGAGGGCGTGAGTCAGCACATCGAGCGCGGCCAGACACCCCACGATGCCTCCATCGGGGCGATGCGCGAGCTGCTCGGGCCGATCATCGGCATCACCCTCGTGCTCATGTCGGTGTTCCTGCCGGCGGCGTTTATGCCCGGTATCACCGGTCAGATGTACCGCCAGTTCGCGCTGGTGATCGCGGCAACCGCGCTGATCAGCGCGATCAACGCCGCGACGCTCAAACCGACCCAGTGCGCCTTGTGGCTGAAACCCGTCGACCCGCAGCAGCGCAAGAACTGGTTCAATCGCGGCTTCGACCGTGTCTATTACCCGATCGAGCACGCCTACGGGCGTCTCATCCGCCGCATGGTTGAGCGCAGCGGCCTCATGGCGTGCGTCGCCGTGACGCTGATCGCAGCGGCGGTATTCGCGCTCACCCGCATCCCGACCAGCTTCATACCGATCGAGGATCAGGGCTACCTGATGGTCGCGGCGCTGTTGCCCGATGCCGCATCGCTCGAGCGCACCCAGGAGGTGCTCAACCGGATCGCCGATATGGCGCTCAAGACTGCGGGAGTGGAGCACGCCATCACCATTGGCGGGGTCTCGGCCCTCGATAACAGTGCCTCGCTCGCCAACGCTGGCGTCATCTACCTGACGCTCACGGACTGGGACGAGCGTTATAAGACCAAGGGCCAGGACCTCAAGACGCTCTACCAAACGCTAGCGCAGCGGCTGGGACAGATCGAATCCGCACAGGTCCTGGTCGTGCCGCCGCCGCCCATCCAGGGCATCGGCAATTCAGGTGGTTTTCAGCAGCAGCTCGAGCTGACCGACGGCAGCTTCGACTACAACAAGCTGCAGCGCGTTACCGACCTGCTGGTCAACGACGCCAATACGCAAAGCGATCTCGAACACGTGTTCACCACCTTCCGCGCGAACGTCCCGCAGTTGCGCGCCGACATCAATCGTGCCAAGGCCCAGGCTCTCAACGTGCCGATCGGCAACGTGTTCGACACTCTGCAGAGCTATCTCGGCTCAACCTACACCAGCGAGATCACCAAGTTCGGTCACGTTTTTCCGGTGTTCGTCCAGGCCGACAGTGATTATCGCCTGACACCGCAGGACCTGCGGCGCTACTACGTGCGCAGCGCGAGCGGCACCATGGTGCCAATCGGTACGCTGGCGGACGTCGATTACGCGAAAGGACCGGCGATCATCAGCCTCTACAACCTCTACCCCTCGAGCTCGATTAACGGGCTGACCCCCAGCGGCTTCAGCTCGGGACAATCGTTGCAGACCATGGACGACCTCACCGCGCGCCTGCTCCCGCCCGGCATGGCGAGCGAGTGGACGGCGATGTCATATCAGGAAAAGCTGGCTGGAAGCTCCGTCTACATCGTGTTCGCGCTGGCGATAACGCTCGTGTACCTCGTGCTCGCCGGTCAGTACGGCAGTTGGGTCACGCCCGCCGCGGTGATCTTCGCGGTACCGCTGGCACTGCTCGGAACCGGCGGTGCGCTCTTGGCCCTCGGTGTCGCCAACAACCTCTACACGCAGATCGGCCTGGTGCTGCTGATTGCATTGTCCGCCAAGAACGCGATTCTGATCGTCGAGGTCGCGCGCGAAGCGCACGAGCAGGGCAAGGACATCGCAGACGCAGCGGTCGAGGCGGCGGAGAAGCGCTTCCGCCCGATTGTCATGACGTCCTTCGCCTTTATCCTGGGCGTGCTGCCGCTGGTGCTCGCAAGCGGCGCCGGAGCCTCGGCGCGCAAGTCCATTGGCATAGCGGTGTTCAGCGGAATGCTCGCCTCGACCTGTCTTGCGGTGCTGTTCGTCCCCTCGTTCTTCGTGATTTTGCAGCGCTGGCAGGAGCGCCGTAAGCCGGCTGCAGCTACCGCCAGGGCGCGCGAGGCGGGCTGAGGCGCAGTTCCAGCGTTGGGCCGAAACGTTTACGGCCGGTTCGAGCCGGCCGCTGAGCCGCGTTGCTTCGCCTCGGCCGCGAAGTACGCGGGCAGCAGCAACCGCTTCATTGCCTCGGACCAGCCCTGCGTGATCATCCGGTAGGCGATGAGCTCGTTCTCGGTGATCCTGCGTGGCCGCAGCGGTATGACATTGCTCGTCATGCTGTGCAATGTCAGGTCGCCGGCGGTGCGTTCACCACGACGGGCGTCACATATCCGCACCGTGCGCGGCGCCGCTCCCTGCGAATGTGAAGTGCGTCGGGCACGGATGACACAGTAGCGCCCGGTCGGCGACAGGAAACCGCGCTCCGCGTCAGTCCAGCCCGTCGAGGTTCGCTGGCCCGTTGTCACTCCGGGAGCCCTAGCACGACGATCTTGGGCGTGACGATCTTCGTGGGCCAGGCGACATGGGTGAACCCGATCGCGACAGCGACTCGCTGGACACCCTGCGTTGCATAGGTGATCACACCGCCACCGATGGCGCCGCCGAGCTGCCCGCTCCAGAGCTTCTGGCCGTTGGCGGTGTCGAGCGCGTAGAAGTTGCCGCCCACATCGCCCACAAACGCGATACCGCCAGCGGTTGGTGTCACACCGCCGACGATCGGGTAGTTCGACTTGAGACGCCACTTCCACACCCCGGTGTCCGCGTCGACGGCATAAACCCAGCCGGCCCAGGTGCCATCCGACTTCCTTTCCCTGACGAGCGTCCAGAATGGGTTGAGGGTCGCCATTCCGGCCCACGGCTCGCCGAGTCCCTTCGCCCGTAGTCGGCTGACATCCTCCAGCCTGACGGTGTCGCACCACTCGACCTCTCCCACGAGTATGAGGTTCGACTCTGGAACGAAGGACGGGCTGTTCCATTCGCCGCCGCCCACGGCGCCGGGACAGAAGTGCACGTCCTTGCCGACCACGAAGGGCTCGTCGACGTTCTCGATCCGGGTGACCCGCACGCGGTAGAGAAGGCGATTGTTGTCGTCGAGATCGAAGCCGTAGAGGTGCCCGTCCTTGGGCGCAATCACCAGCAGCCGTTTGGCGCCCATGGTTTGGACCAGAACCGGCGGGTTGGACGCGTCCCAATCGTGCCAATCCCTCGGTACCAGCTTGTAGTGATAGCGGTAGTCGCCCGTCTCGGCGTCGAGGACGACCACGGAGTCGCTGTAGAGATTGCCACCTTCGCGCACGTCGACGGCAAAGTCCGGGGCCGGATTGCCGCCCGGGACATACAACGCCCCCGTTTTGACATCGAGGGTGAATGAGGTCCAGGTTCCGGCGCCACTGATGGGTATGTCGGACACATTGTTCCAGGTCGACATGTCGAGTGGCGTTTTGCCCTCGGGTCCGAGCACGGGATCGTTCGCGGTTTTGGGGGCGAGAAAGAACTCCCAGACGATCCGGCCCGTTTTGGCGTCGAGCGCGAACATGTGTCCCTTGCCGCCCTTGAAATCTCCACCCGAGTTGCCGATGAAGACCAGGCCGTCCCAGGCAATTGGCGCCGCCGGCACCGACTCGCCTAACTTCGGGTCTGCAATCCGCGTCGCCCACAGTCGCTCGCCGGTTCTGAAGTCATAGGCCAGCACACGTCCGTCCTGAGTACCCCGAAACAACATGCCGTCGAGGTATGCCGCGCCGCGGTTGGCGGGCTTGATATTGCGCGGGTAGTCCTCGTGAGTGCGCCAGTTGAGGGCGCAGTTCGCTGGATTCAGGGACAAAATATCGAACTCGGTCGTCGCGATCAGTGCATCGTCGACCATGAGCAGGCCCGACTCGAAGGCATCGAATCCACCGACGTCGTAGGTGCACAGCACCTTGAGCGCGGCGATGTTCGTCTTGTTGATCTGCTTAAGCGGTGAGTACCGGTCCGAGGACGGCGTACGGTTATAGCTCGGCCAGTCGGCCGCCGCCTCGGGCGATAACGCCGCAGCGGCTGGCAACGGCATGGCGTCCCCGGGGGCAATGTAGGACGGGTTCGAGTCAACGGTGAGCGTGCCGGCCGGCGCCGACAAGGTCAGAAGATAGTTGCGTGCCATGCCCCCGATCTGCGTCATCAGGGCCGGCGCCGCCAGATACATCCCCGCGCCAATTACGACGCCGGCCACCACGAGTGTGGCGATGATCGTCACGAAGCTCTTCATGCAGGACTAGCGGCAAGAGCGGATCGCCCGGCACGTGCATCTCGCCAGCCGTCGCGCATGGCGAGCAGGATAGCCATCAGCGGTTGCGCAATGAAGCGAAAATGCAGTGGCCCGTCGAACCGACCGATGAAGTAGCGGATGAATTCGCTCGGTGAAGTGATCATCAAGGGTTCACGGTACTGGCTCACTGAGACTACAGCAGTATTACGGTAGCGCTTACGCTTCGGGCATACGCACCCTCCGCGGGACGGCTGAAATAAGCCTCTGGTCCCACTGACAAACCGAGTATCAATGGTTAGCCTCACTGGCCTGCGACGTTCGTCAACCATTACCGGTCACGAGAGAGCTCGGTGACCGAAAGGAATAACACCATGGCTGCGAAGCTTCCCAATATCCTCATTCTCTGGGGCGATGACATCGGCACGTGGAACGTCTCGTATTTCAGCCGCGGGATGATGGGTTACCGCACGCCGAACATCGATCGCGTCGCCAACGAAGGCGTTGCATTCACCGACTACTACGCGCAGCAAAGCTGCACCGCCGGCCGCGCCTCGTTCATTTGCGGACAGAATCCGATCCGCACCGGGTTGACCAAGGTCGGCATGCCGGGCGCCACGGTAGGCCTACAGAAGGAAGACCCGACCATCGCAGAGCTGCTCAAACCGCTCGGCTACGCGACCGGGCAATTCGGCAAGAACCACCTCGGCGACCGCAACGAGTACCTGCCGACGGTGCACGGCTTCGATGCGTTCTTCGGCAACCTCTACCACCTGAATGCCGAGGAAGAGCCGGAGCTTCCCGATTACCCCAAGGACCCGAAGTTCCGCGCGCAGTTCGGTCCGCGCGGCGTACTCGACTGCGTGGCGACCAACGAGGACGATCCGACGGAGCAGCCTCGTTGGGGGCGCGTCGGCAAACAGAAGATCAAGGACACCGGCCCGCTCACCAAGAAGCGAATGGAAACGATCGATGAAGAGGTCACCTCCCGGGCGATCGCCTGGATGGAGCAGCAGGCGAAGGCACAGAAGCCGTTCTTCCTCTGGTACAACTCGACCGCGATGCACTTCCGCACTCATGTGGCGGAGAAGAACCTCGGCAAGAGCGGTCAGGATCCATACAGCGACCGTATGGTGGTGCACGACGAGCAGATCGGCATGATCCTCGACAAGCTCGATCAGCTCGGCATCGCCGACAATACGATCGTCATGTACTCAACCGACAACGGCCCCGAGAACGACACCTGGCCGGATGGCGCCACCACCCCCTTCCGCAGCCAGAAGGACACGAACTGGGAGGGCGGCTGGCGCGTGCCGTGCTTCATCCGGTGGCCGGGGAAGATCAAGCCGGGCACGGTGCTCAACGGCATCGTCAGCCACATCGATATGTTTCCGACGCTCTTGGCAGCGGCGGGCGACCCGGACGTGACGCAGAGGCTGCTCAAGGGCACGAAGGTGGGCGACAAGAGCTTCAATGTTCATCTCGATGGTTTCAACCTGTTGCCCTACCTGACGGGCGAGGCGAAGGAAAGCCCGAGGAAGTCGCTGGCCTATTTCAGCGATGACGGCGAGCTCATGGCCGTTCGCGTCGGTGACTACAAGCTGCAGTTCGCCGTGCAACGGGCGTTTCAGATGAACGTGTGGGCGGAGCCGCTCGTGAAGCTTCGTGTACCGCACATATTCAACTTGCGTCGCGACCCCTTCGAGCGGGCGGATTTCAATTCCAATACGTACTGGGACTGGATCGTCGATCACGCTCCATACTTGTATCTATGCCAGGCGGTGGTAGCGGAGCAAATTCAGGGATTTGCGAAGTTTCCGCCGCGCCAGAAGCCGGCGTCCTTCAACCTCGACGAGGTGCTGGCACAGGTCTCGAAGGCGCACGGCGCTTAAGGTCGCTCCGCCCGCGACCGCCGCGCCGACGCCAGTTCCCCGCCGGGCCGTGTTGCCCGGCGGGGTTGCATTACTCGATCGCGTGCGTCACCGTGCGCTTAGCCAACCGGCTGATACCGGTCGCTCAGCGCTTGATCGCCCTGTGAGCTCATCTGAGAACAGTACGCCGGACCCGCCGTGGGTCGCGGCGGAAGTGCAGGACTTCTACGAGCGTTATCCCTACCCTCCGCCGAGCGACGATCTCGACCGCTATCGCAAGCGGTGGCAGGAGCCGCGGCGCCGTCGCGCTGACTTCCATCTCTTCTGGCCGGGTAAGCGCTACCACGAGGACTACTCGATTCTCGTCGCCGGCTGCGGCACTTCACAGGCGGCAAAGTACGCGGTCCGTTGGCCCGCGGCCCGGGTGACCGGGATCGATTTCAGTGAAGCCAGTGTGCGCCACACGGCGCAATTGAAGGACAAGCACGGGCTCGCCAACCTTATGGTCCGCCACTTGCCCCTCGAGCGGGCCGCTGACCTCGGTACGAGCTTCGATCAGATCGTGTGTACGGGCGTGCTGCACCATCTGGCGGACCCGGATGCAGGACTCGTCGCCTTGCGCAACGTTCTCAAGCCCGACGGTGCTATGCATCTCATGGTGTACGCGCCGTATGGCCGAACCGGCGTGTACATGCTCCAGGAGTTTTGCCGACGCATCGGCGTCCGGGCGACCGACAGCGGTATCCGGGACCTGATCGTTGCGCTCAGGGCCTTGCCCTCCGGGCATCCCCTCGAACGTCTGCTGCGCGAGTCCGCGGATTTCCGCTCCGAGAGCGCGCTGGCCGATGCGCTACTCAATCCGCGGGACCGCGCCTACTCGGTTCCGGAGTTTTTTGAGTTCCTGGCCCGGAGCGGCCTGAGATTCGCGCGCTGGGTGCGGCAGGCCCCGTACAGTCTTCACTGCGGTGTCATGGCGCGGATCGGCACGACGTTGCCGCTGGGGCAGCTCACGCCCGGCGATCAATCGGCCGTCGCCGAGCTCTTTCGCGGAACCATGCTACGTCACAGCGCCGTGGCCTATCGGGACGAGCATACGGCGTCACCCGACATCACCTTCGCGGGAGATGACTGGCCCCGCTATATTCCTATCCGTGCGGCGGACACGTTAGCCGTCCAGGAGCGGCTGCCGCCCGGCAGCGCTGCGGTGCTGATCAACCGTGCCCACACGGATACCGATATCTACCTTCCCGTGGAAGCATCCGAGTGGCGACTCCTGCAATCGGTCGATGGCCAACGGACCATCGGCGAGCTGCTCCCGCCACACGTACCGCGCGATGTGGGCCGTGCGTTCTTCGAACGGCTGTGGTGGCACGACCAGATTGTGTTCGATATTTCCCGATGACAGCCTGCAGCTCGTGCGCTCCCTTAGAAGCGGATCCCAAACAGCACGGGGATGTAGGTGACCGTCTGATTCGAAGTGTCGATCCATGTGTACTTCGCCTCGGCGAAGAGCGTCGCCCCGGAACCGAGCCTGAAGGCGACCCCCAGGCCAGCATCCCAGCCGAAGTGGGTGGCTGCATTTGAGGCAACGATGGCCTGGCCGGTGCCGACGTAGCAGTAGCCCCACCACGGGTTGCAGACATAGCCGTAGCCCACCTCGGTGAGCTGGACCGAGGTGTAGTAGGCACCGATCCCTGCGGTTATGTAGCCATACGTCTGCGGGTTGAAGTTGAAGCGATACTCGCCGCCGGCGCTGAGCGACCACACGTCCGCCCAGCCGCCGTCGATGTTCATTTTCGTCGCATTGGAAGCCTGGTAGAGGGCATGAGCGCTGGCGTTGTTGGTCGACCAGTTGAAGTCCAGCCGCAGCCCGAAGGGCGCCTGCGGTTGACGAAAAATGACGCCGAAGCCGAAGTTCCAACCAGTGTTGAGAAGGTTGGCGGTGTCGCCGGCCGGCACATTGGCTCCGCCATCGATGTACCATTGCACCGGATTTTCGTATGTGGAGTTGCCGTAGTACTGGGCGTAGGCCGAGGGTGTGGCCGCCGTGAGAAGTACACCGAGGGCCAAGAGCATTCTTCGTGACAACATGTGAAAGTCCCCTGTTTCTCCAGCTCGGAAAGGACCTGGCTGCGGTCGTCCGCAGAAAAATCCCTTCCGGGAAGTATGTACTCCTGATCCGACCAGAGCCACTGCCCGTACGGGAAGGCGGCTGCTGCTAGCCTCCGCTTCTCGAGTGCACCCGCCATTGGACCAAGGTCCTATTTCTAATTTGGCACGACATGAATTAGGGTCGACAATGGGGTTTGGTGCAGGTTTGGCGCAGTTCAGAAAGTAAGCATTCAGGGAACGCAGGAATTACTCAGGAATTACTTACAGTATCGCGAACCCCGACCCCTCGAGCGTTCATCAGCCTTCGAGGCTCGACCTGAACTTCAGGAGTGTGTCATGAAAACACGGCTCGCATTCGCCACCTTTGCACTCTCGGCGGTCGTTTGCGGCTGCGAATCACAGCAGCAGATGGTCAACGAGATGCAGGCCGACGCGCTCCACGTCGCTACGCAACGCGGCAAGTTCGAACTCAACTGCCCTGCGGCGACTGCCACGGTCCTCAGCAACGAAATGATTCAGTCGACGGTCGTGAACCCGCGGTGGGCACCGCCGCAGCGTGCCGAATACACGATCGGTGTTGCCGGCTGCAACAAGCGCGCGACGTATCTCGTGGTGTGTGCAGAGGGAGGCACCGGCTGCGTAGCAGGAGGCGCGCGCAATGAGGTGCAGCAACAGTGAGAACGCCGAGCGGAGGGTAGGGGCGATGCTCGTCATTCACAGGAGACTGAGTACGTCCTTGCAGGAACACAGTCGTCTGCGTCCGAGCGACGGGCTCGGCATGCTCGTAAGCGTAATCGGCGCGGCTTACACATTGCTTATCACTTGCGCCGTCTACGCTCAGGCGCCGACGCCGGTTCCCATGTGCGCACTGCGTCTTTCGGTCGAGGTGACCCCTGACGTGCCCAACCCGAGCAATGGGGGATTTTTGAGCTCGCTGCTCGGCGACAACGTGGGATACCAGCTATTCCTGATCGAGAGCGTCGACGACACGCACGTCACCTTGCAGCTTCAGGGACCAGGACCGCCGGAGCGTTGCCAGGCAGTGGTCGACAGCATGCGCAACGACGGGCGCATATCGTCCATTGACGTGACCTGAGACGGACCGGGACGTGCGCAAGCTTAGCCTGCCACGGAGACGAGCATGAAACGTGCGCTTTTGGTGGGTGTGCTGTTCTGCGCGGCGTGCGCGGGCGGTCCGCAAATCGGCTACGAGTCGGCGCCGGATTCGGTGCAGGGGGGTGACGCCGCCGACGCGGGTGAAGCTCAAGCCCTCGAACAGGCCGAGGCCGACTGCGCGCGCCAGGGCAAACATGCGGAGTCGAAACGCATCGAGGGCGAGACAGTGTACGACTGCGCCGACTAGCGCCTCAGCCGAAGTTCTGATCGGCTCAAGGTCAGGTCGGATGGGCGTCGCCTGTCCTCTTCAGGCGCGAGCCTCTCAGACACACCCTAACCCGACCGACAAGGAGACTTGAATGAAACGGAAGTCACTCACGTCATACATGACTATGACGACCATCGCCGCATTGGCCGCCGTGACTGCTGGCGTCGCGTCGGCCGTCGACACCACCGCGCTCGATACTCAGGTGGGTGCGACGCTCGATAAGTTTTATGCCATGTCGGACAAGAACCGGGACCTGGTGCAGAACGCCGCGGCCGTGCTGGTATTTCCGGACATCACCAAGGGCGGTATTGGCGTCGGCGGTGAGCACGGCGACGGCGCCCTGCAGGAGGGGGGCAAGACCGTCGGCTACTACTCCATTTCGGGAGCTTCGATCGGTTTGACTCTCGGGCTGTCGCGGCACAGCGAGGTCATCGTCTTCAAAACGCCAGAGGCACGCGACAAGCTGCTCCACGGTGGCAACTGGTCGATCGGCGGAGATGCCTCGGTGGCGGTTGCGAAGAAAGGGGCGGGTGGAGCGTACGACACTGAAACGATCAACAAGCCGGTCAACGCCTTTATCTTCGGTGAGAAGGGCTTGATGGGTGACGCTTCACTACAAGGGGCGAAGATCCGCAAGATCTCTTAGTGACGAGTCACGGTGTGTGGGTCGCCGGACGCTCCGGCGACCCCGTCCCTGTCTGCTGGTCCGACGTCGGCCGCCTCAGTCTTCGAGGTACGGCCTCAGGAGCGCGATCCACTCCTGCTTGGATAAACACGCGGTTCCGTTCACCTGGCATTGATTGAAGGCATCGTTGGAGCCGAACCAATTCGCAGTGCCGACGTCGCGGTCCGCCAGGACGTCGGTCAAGGTGCTGGTCCGCAACTGTGTGACCGCGCCGGTCTTCACGTCGGTGTTGGACGTCGCGCGGTCCACGACTGCATAGCACCTGTTGAATCTGGTGCTGTAATGATTGGCGTAGGTGCTCACGATGCGCACGCCAGCGGAGTTGGGGAAGTCTTCCCAGGCGCGCTGGTGCTCATACCAGTCGCGCGCATCGCGGTCACATTTCTCCTGCACCTGGGGACTGATCTTGCTGGCCGGAGGCGCAGGCGTCGGCACGGCTGCGGCGGCGCTTGCGGTGGCCACCGGAGGGGCGGGCAGCGATGCCTTGTCGCATGCCGCGAGCAGCGTCACGAGGCTGCAGATGGCAATGTTGCGTGCGGACACAGCGGGCGCGATTGTCCTCCGCCGCATTCGTACGGTTCCGTGACCTATCCCGCACTGCTTCGACCCTCAAGCCGTGCGGCTGGCCCGCAATTCGTCGTGACTGGCAATGACGTGCCGCTGCGGCCTCGCCACGCTGGCGCACATCGCCGGCGTGCCTGATCGCCTCATTGCTTGGGCGAACGCCGGGCGCTGGCGTCTCCGGCGCGGCGGGAGGCGGGCCGGATTTGCGACACGTCCGGGGTTGGCACGTGCCTCTCGTTGGCCGCGAGTGCCTGCGCGAGCGAAGCCCGCTCCGGGATGCTGATGGGCCAGAGATCGTCGCACGTGGCGCAGTAGCCCTCGATCAGGTGCCCAAGCGCGAGCGATCTGCGCAGTGACCGACGGTCGAGGTCGTCCTGGGATCGCTCGTGCCCGCATCGTGGGCACAATGACGTAAACGAAAACGGCCCATCCATGGTGCTCCTCCCCGTCCCACCGGCACGGCGAGCCCAATGTAACCCGAGGCAGGAAGAGGCGGCTATTGTCGCCGGGTACTGACACTCTCGTCGCGTGGTCTGTGGGGGATTTCACGGTTGGCTGTCGGGCGGCGTCCTAGACTTACTTTTGTTGAGACCCGTTCGCCGGACACACCCCATGAAGTGGATGGCCGCTTTCCTTGCGACGCTTACGGTCGGATGCACACCGTCAGCTCGTATGAGCTCGCCGGCGCTCGAGCAGGCGGAGCTCGAATGCGCCGGGAAGGGGATGGCGACCCTCGCCACGCCTGCGGGCAACACCACCACGTACAGCTGCATAGCCCCCGAGGACGCTGCACGCCGTGCGCAGGCAGCGTCCGGGAACTGACGCGGTGTACGAGAGCATCGCCATGCACGGAATCGTGTTTTCCCGCAAGCGCTCCGAGCGGCGGCTCGCGACCGTCATCACCGCGACGTTCTTGCTCTGGGCGCTTGGGGGCTGCGCGGGCGATCAGGTGAAGGACCTTGGAGGCGGCCAGCACAGTGTCAGTGCCTGCTCGGAGTCGGGGTTGACCAATCCGCAGGTGAAGGCCGTTCGAGCGGCGGACAATTACTGCGGGAAGTTCGATCAGGTGTCGGTCGTCGAGCGCTTCGAGCCGGACACCTGTCCGAAACCTGCGACGTCAGCGATGGCCGTCGTGTTTACCTGTCGATAGTTTCCCGTCAGAGCTCCGTGCTATCGGGTGATTCGTGCTTCTGGTCGGGCTTGGTGATGGGCGCGGGCGGATTCATGCCCACGCAGCGCGCGCTCACCAGATCACCCTCGCCGGCGTACGGCATGGCTATCTGCAGCGCCGCGGAGATCGCGCTTCGGCAGGCATCCTCATCCTTGAAGAGGTAGGAGTCCACGTAGGTGATCTCCAGCGTCTTCGGCGCATAGTAATAAATATGTAACACTGCCTTTTGCCCGAGCGTGCGCGGCTGCTTCTGCGTGTCCGGTGATGGTAGCGTCCCAACGTCTGCGAGCGCCGAGGCGAACAGGAGGGGCAGCAGGCCAAGGGCAAGATATGTCTTCATCTGGGTCTCCGTCAGGACAACGGACGTAGCTCACGCTACGGGCGATCCGGTCCCGCCGACGTCGAAGCGTCTCTGTTAATCGACGCCCGACGCGTCCCAAAGTTTCGCTGGCGCGCTCACTGGGCAGCGTCGTTCCCGCGACCGCCTCACCGGGCACGGCAATCCGGCGGACAGAAGCTCAGCCGGAGCGTGACATAAGACTCACGCCGCGACGCCCGCCCCCCCGCCGAAGAACATGTGACGCATCTTTGCCGCTCCCATGACCCGTGCAAGTTCGTGCAGCAGACAGTAGTTGAAGATCAGTATCAGCAGCACGATCTGTAGGGCCCAGAAATGCGGCCAGATGATACGGGCCAGGAGGTCGCGGTTGGCGGCTGCGAATCCGCCAGCCTCCTTCCAGAAGTCGATGAGTCGCTCGAGGTAGTGGATGAGCGTGGCGACGACAAAGTAGATGCTGCCCTTCCATGCGATGTTGTAGGCAAGTGGCTTGTCCGGGTAGCGGTTGACGAACGGCAGGAGGTCGGAGATCAGCACCGCTTTGCCCAGAATGAGTGCGCCGACCAGGATCTGAGCCGAGGTCGCGACAGAAAGACCAGTGCCCTTCGACATCAACCGGTGGACCTCGGCCACCAGGCCGAGCGCGATCAGAAAATAGATCGTCGGCGGCAGCAGTGCCAGCAGCTCTTCCTTGATCTTCTCGAATACCTTGTGCATACGACCCCCCATCGAACACCGCCCGCCGCGATTCCCACTCCGGATCGGGCGGGCCTCATCCGCTCACGAGCTCCACACGCCCGCCCACCAGGTGGTACATCGACCCGGCGATGCGGACCTTCCCGTCCTTCTCGAGTCCTGCGAGCACGCCGCTGCGCTGGCGGATGTCCTGCACGGTCCGCATGACATTGGTGCGCGCCACGGCGTCGACGAAGTCGGCGTTTTTACTCGTTCTGTCACCCGCGTATTCCGTCGCGGCGACCGCCGGCCTGATCTTACCGAGCAGCGCGGTGAGATGCCCGAGCTCGACGCCGTCGATCGCGCCTTTGATGGCACCGCAGGCGGTGTGACCCATCACCAGCACGAGCTTGGCCCCCGCTGCGGCGCAGGCGAACTCGAGGCTCCCGAGCAGATCATCGTTGACCACGTTGCCGGCGATGCGGGCCACAAACATGTCGCCGATGCGCGCGTCCAGGATGATTTCGGCCGGGGCTCGTGAGTCGATGCAACTGAGAATAGCCGCGGCGGGGTACTGCCCGCCGGCAGTCGCACGCTTCTGCGCAAGGTAGTCATGGGGTTGCGTCTTGCCGCTGCGAAAGCGCTCGTTCCCCTGCTCGAGCTGCGCCAGCACGGCATCGGGCGTCAGCTTGTCGCGCTCCTCCTTGGTCAGTGCTGCGGCCCTCGCGGGCGGCGGTACGGCGATGCCGGCACCGGCCATCGCGACGGTCACGCCTGACAGAAGCCTGAGCACGCTGCGCCGGTCGCAAGCGAGCGACGGGCTGCAACAGGAGACCGGTTGAGAACTCATGACACCCCCTTGACGTGCGTGCTTCTGCTCGGACGGATTATAGATTCCGGCGTGCCGGGCGCACACGTGTAAGCGTCAGCTCACACGCGGTCGCGGATGGAGGCGGACGGCGCCTGCGGATCGCGGTCCGTTACGCTGAAGCATCTTCGAGTCCCCGGAGTGCCTATGAGTATGTCCAAACCGATCGTCCAGGCGACGCTCTTCCTGCTTGGACTGATGCTGCTTGCGAGCGGCTGCGTGGTTGAGCCACGCGAAGGCTACTACGATCGTGACCACCACCGCTGGTATCACGAGCATGCCTGGCAGGGCTGCGTCGACAACGATATCCACTGCCACTGATGTGACGATCAAGGAGCACCGCGGGTGCGGCCGGCTGGCGCTCAGCGCGCGCTCGAGCTCGTTCGCGGACGTACGTACGGGTGAGGTACCATAGAAAGCGCATGCTCTGGCGGAGCACAGGGCCATCCAGGAGGAGCCTTTCATGCTGTATCGCGTTGCGTTGCTTGCCCTCGGCGCCGTGGTTGCCGCCGCGCCGAAGGCGTACGCGCAGGAAACCTCGCCGGTGCGCTGGCACATTATGGGTGGAGTGCTCGAGCCGCTCGGTAACACCAGTGATCTTCTGCAGACCGGGTGGGATTTCGGCTTCGGCGTCACGTTCCGCAATCCGGGCCAGCCGCTCGGTATCCGCCTCGACTTCAACTACGGCTCGAACAATGCCACCCGCGCATTGCTGCAGCAGGGCAGCGAGTCGACCGGTCTCAACATCACCGGAGGTTGGGTCGACTCGTGGAACGCAACCGTCAACCTCGAGGCGCAGCACTTCTTCTCGAACGCGGTGTACGGCTACCTGATCGGGGGGATCGGCGCTTACTACACCAGTATCCAGCTGACCGAGTACGGTTACGGTTACGTGTGCAACCCGTGGTGGTACTACTGCTACACCGGCAGCGGCGATACCGTGGTCGCTTCCAATTCGAGCACGCGTTTCGGCTGGAATGCCGGCGCCGGCATCGGCTTTCGTCTCGCCTCGGGGCCGACGTTGTTCGTCGAAGCGCGCTACACACAGGTGCAGACCTCGGGACAGTCGCTGCAGATGCTGCCGATCCTGATCGGCATGCGCTTCTAGGGGCCCACGGCGGATTACCTTACACGTGCATGATCACCGTGCCCGCAACGGTCAGCAGGATGCTGGCGAGCGCGTAGGTTCCCGTGTAGCCGAGCGCCGGCACCGGGCTCTGCGCCTCCCGCGTTATGAGACTGAGTGCGGGACCCGAGGTCATCGCCCCGGTCAGCGCGCCGAGCAACAGCACCGGCTCGAGCCCGAGAACTTTCCTGCCGAACAGATAGCCCAGGCTCAAGGGGAGCAAGACGACGAGCACCGCGGCGATGATCAGGCCGATTCCGGAGTGGCGTAGCGTATGGAGGATGCCACCGCCCGCGTTCAGGCCGACGCCGGCGATGAAGATCAGCAGCCCGAACTCCATGAGAACCCAGCGCGCCGCGTCGGGAAAGCGGCCGACCGTGGGACGGGTGCTGTTGATCCAGCCGATCAAAATGCCCACCAAGAGTAGTCCACCCGCCATCCCGAGCGTCAGCGGAATTCCGCGCACGGTAGTCGACAGCAACCCGAGCGCCGCGCCCAGGGCGACCCCGAATACGAAGGTCATCATGTCCGTTTCGACCGGATTCGGCTCGACCGGCCCGAGCGTCTCCGGAAGCGCCTTGATGCCCAACATCGGGCCGACCACCGTCAACACGTCGCCCCGCTGCAGGACGAGATCATGCGTGACCGGCAGCGCGTAGCCGTCGCGCCTGACGCTGTAGACTACGAGCCCGTAGTGGCGCGCGAGATTCAACTCACGCAGCGACTTACCTACCGCCCCGCGTCGCGCGATGACCACGTGACGCTGGGATGCCGAGAGTTCCGTTTCGCTCAGGATGGGAATCTCGGGACCGGCCCGGTCGATACCGCCGCGGAAGAACTTGGCATACCCGTATGCGTAGAGCTCGTCGCCGATGCGCAGGTGCTCCTGCGGGTGCTGCTTGAGCCACACCGACGCCCGACGAATACGCACCACGGCGAGACCGTCCCAGTACTGCTCGGCGAGCTGGGCGAGCGGGGCGTGGCAGAACTCCTCGTTCTGCACGCGGTAAGCGCGTGCCTGCAGGGGTTCGGCGGCGTCCTCTTCGACCAGCTGCTCGAGGCGCCGCGCCTCACCTTCGAGATCGAGGCCGATGACTTTGGGAAAGAGACTGACTAATGCGACGATGCCGAGGGTGCCGACGACATAGGCGATCGCATAGCTTGTGCCGATAGACGCGAGCGCAGATTCAGCAGTCCAGCCCGCCGGCAGTGAGACGAGACCGGAACGCACGGCGTCCTGAGCGGCCGCAAGCGAGGGACTCGAGGTGAGCGCCCCGGCGAGCAGCCCCGCGTTCCCACCCAGCGGCAGCCTCAGCAGCCGCCCGGCGAGCCAGGCCGTCACGAACCCGATGCCGGTCACGAACACGGCGAGCGCGAAGTACTGCAGGCCCTGTGCTCTGAGCACCTCGATGAATCGCGGGCCCGCCTGATAGCCGACGGCGAAGATGAAGAGCGCGAACCCGACGGCCTGGGCGCCCGGGGAGATGCGAAAGCCGTAGGAGCCAAGGACGAGCGCGACCAGCAGCACGCCGGCGACCGGTCCGAAGGCAAAGCCCGCGACCTTGATACGTCCGAGGACGTGGCCGATCCCGAGCAGCACGAAGAGCACCAGGACCGGTTGCCCACGCAGAAAGTCTATGATCGCATTGGGCCAGTGCATGGAGAGACCTCCGCAAGTTCGCGTTCCCTGCGCGACGCAGCGCCACGGCGGCCGCATTCTGTCATGTGCTGGCGCGTTTCGGCGTACCCTGCGCCGTGCGTTGCCCGAAGGGGCAGGAGCCCACAACCGCTCACTTAATCTCTGTGACCGGTGCCGCAGTGACCCGTCATCCACTCCGCCGCCCGTGCGTTTGTGCAGCGAGGCTCGCTCGCTTGGATCACGGCTGCGCGGTCACGGGAGCTATGAGATGAGGCGGTTTTGCCGCGCCCTGTTGCACGGGATCTGGGTAGCGCTCGCTGTGCCGGCGGCGCTGCCACTTGCAGCGGCCGACGCGCTTTCCACGGTGCAGATGCTGCGCGCCGGAGGATGCGGTGGGATCTTTCCGGCCGCTCCACCGGTACGACGTAACGTGGTGCTCGACCGCATAGCCGAGCAGTGGGCCGACGGGCGGGCGCTGGCGGCGGCCGCCGAGGACAATGGCTACCGTCCCGAGCTCGCCGGAGGTCTCCACTTCATCGGCACGGATGACTCGATGGTGCAGCAACTGCGGCACTCGGGCTGCCGCATCGTCATGGACCGCGAGGTACGTGGCATCGGTGTTTACCGGCGCGCCACTGATACCTGGCTCGTCGTGGTATCGCCCTTCCTGCCGGGCGCGCTCTCGACTACCGATCGCACTCCTCCGCCCGCCGCAGGCTCGGGGGTGCCGCCGCAGCAGCCCCGCGCCGCGATTCCGATTCCGGTTGCCCCCGCGGCGCCCGCCGTTCACACGGCACCGGCTGTACCCACGGCGCCACTCTTGTCGACGCGCGCTTTACAACTCGTCAATGAGGTACGTGCCCACGGGGCGCGCTGCGGAACGCGCACTTTCTCGCCGGCGCCGCCGCTCAGGTTCTCCGGAACACTGGCCGGTGTGGCGCTCGGACACGCCGATGACATGGCCGAGCACAACTACTTCGAGCACGAGGACCTCGCGGGAAAGTCACCCGCGGATCGCGTGCGCGCGGCGGGATATAGCGAGAAGCTCGTGGGCGAGAATCTCGCCTACGGCCCCGGCACCGTCGAGGAAGTCGTCGACGGATGGCTCGACAGCCCCGGTCACTGCGAGAACATCATGGATCCGCGGTTCGCCGAGATGGGCATCGCCTACGCTCCAGGCCGCGCCTCGCGCCACGGCTTGTACTGGGTGCAGTTATTCGCCGAGCCGCGGGCGTGAGCCTCACGGCTTTTTGAGCAGTGCGGCAGCGGCCATGCAGGCCACCTCGTCCTGCGAGCCGGTGCCGCCTGAGCAACCGATTGCCCCGATCAGCTTGGCACCCTCGATGAGGGGAATTCCGCCACGCGAGGCGACGACGCCGTCGAGCGTCATGACGTAGTTCGAGCCGTTTACCTGGATCGCATTCTCGAACGCCTTAGTCTCACGTCGAAACGTTGCCGAAGCGCGTGCCTTGTGCTCGGCGACCTGAATCGAGGCGAGCTGCGCGCCATCCATGCGCTCGAAGGCCACGAGATTCCCGCCCGAGTCGACGACCGCGACGTTCAGCTTCCAGTCGCGCTTCTTCGCCTCAGCGATCGCTGCGGCGATGAGAGTCGTTGCGCGCTCGAGTGTAATGGGCGGCCCGTAAGGGATATCGAACGGCATCTTTTCCGGGACCGCATCGAGCGGATTCGTTGCAGGCGGCGACTGCTGTGCACTGCTCGTCCAGGCGGCCAGCACGGCGATAGCGAAGGTGGCGAGAGCGGCGATTGACCTCGTTGACATGCGGATGCTCCCTGTCTTGTTCTGGTGGTTAGTGCTCGCCCGCCTGCGGTCATTTGCTCGCCGGGGCGGACGGCTTGCGCAGGTATTCGCGGTCAAACAGCGCCTCGAGCTGCGGGTGTGTGCCGCGCATGCGGTCGACCACGGCCTTGGCCCAGTCGAAGTATTCGCGCAACCGCTCATGGGTCCAGTCAGTGGGAGGCCCGCTGCTGAGGTCGCGCAAGTTGCAGATCTTGTCTGCCAGCTTGACCAGCCGGGCAGGGTGGCTCGCATGGGCGGCACGCTCAACCTGGAGGCGCTTGCGCTCTGTCTTGGGCAGGGACTTGTCGTCGGTCACCTCCCGCACAATATCCGCCACCGCCGCGCCAAAAAGCTGTTCGATCTCCCCAAACGTGGTGGCCGTGTCTTCGACCGTGTCGTGCAACAACGCCGCTACCAGCACCTTCGGGTCATGCTCATCGCATTCGTCGGCAAGCAGGCGGGCGAGGGCCAGCGGATGGTTGATGTACGGCGAGGCGTGTTTCCCCTTGCGCCGCTGGTCGCGATGCCGTTCCGCGGCGAATGCAGCCGCACGCAGGATGCTCGGGATCGCGTCGTCCCGGGTCGTCGAAGTCTCGGCGGTCGGCGCCACGACCCGCACTATACGCGACTGCCGTCGCCGTTCCCGACGTTCGAGTCAACGCCTCACTCCGCGCGGCGTTCAGAGCGAAGGGTCAGGTCCGGTGGCCAGGGAAATCGCCGCGGCCAGTGCTTGTTACAATTGCAACGCCGTGCGCCGGGTGTTGTCTGAAATTGTGCCGTCCCGTGGGCGCCTTGGAGGCAGTATGCGTACCCTGAACCGGGCTCCTGCCCTGAGAGCGGCCGGAGCCGGCCTGTCGGTCCTGCTGTCGGCGCTCGCCTCGGCCGAGGCGAGCGGCGAGCAGCCACTGCTGAGCCAGCAGTCCCCGAATTACCAGCCGCCGCCGAACTACCCGCAGCCGCCGCCGAACTACCCGCAGCAGCCGCCGAACTACCAGCAGCCACCGCCGAACTACCAGCAGCCACCGCCCAACTATCAGCAGGCACCGCCAAATTACCCGCAGCCGGTGCCGAATTACCAGGCACCGCCTAACTATCCACCGTCTGCGGGAGGTGAGCCTCCGGTCGCCGCCGTCTGGACGCCCAGGGAGCTGCGCTTTACGTTCATGGGTTTCACCGCGAAGTACTCGTGCGACGGGTTGCAGGAGCGCATCCGGGCTGCGCTCCTGAAGCTCGGCGCACGTCCTGACCTGCAGGTGAGTCAGGGACCTTGTGCAGCCCCGCTGGGTACGCCGACGATTTTTCCAACCGTCACCATCAAGATGAACGTGCTTCAGCCGGCGAGCAGCGCGAACCCGGTCAACGCTGGCGCACCGCCACAGGTTGTGCCGGCGCGCTGGAAGAGGGTGGACCTCACCGCCTCGAACGACGCGGTCAAGGAGGCCGGCGACTGCGAGGTTATCGAGCAGATCAAGCAGAGCATCCTGCCGCAATTTACCACGCGTAACGTCGACTACAAGTCTACGTGCATCCCCAATCAGCTCACGCTGGGGGGTACGCAACTGCGCACCGACGTGTTGGTGACGGACGAGCCGGGCACCAAGGGCACGAACACGTCCGCCGCGCACTGACCGTCCCACGCGGAACCGCATGGGACGGTCGTCGTGCGGGGCTTCAGCTCGCGCCGGTCGGCTTGTCGGTTACTCGCAGCGAGATGCGGCGGTTCTTCTGCCGTCCCTCCTCGGTCGAATTGTCTGCGATCGGGTTGGCGTCACCGTAGCCCTTTGCAGATATGCGCGATGGATCGATCCCGAGCTTCACGAGCTCCGCCATCACGCTGTCGGCGCGGTCTTGCGAGAGCTTGAGATTGGCTGCTGGATCGCCGGTATTGTCCGTATAGCCCCCGATGCGGATCTTCACGCCCGGATAGGCTTTGAGGATTGCCGCCATGTCGGCGAGCTGATCCTGCGAGGCAGGCTGCAGCGTGGCCGAGCCGGTATCGAACAACAGCCGGTCGAAGTCGAACCACTTGTCTTCGCTGACGCCGGCTGAAGCGTCGTTGAGGTAGCTGACCAGCTTGTTCTCGACGCCGAGCGTCGGTGCGTTGAGCTTCGAGCCATCGGGCAACGACACGACGATGATCTCGCCGAGCGAAGACCAGGCAGAGTTGGCCGCATTGTTCACGGCGTTGACGGCGGCGTTACCGGCGTTCGTGGCGCTCTGTGCGATTTCCTTCGGCGCATTCAGCGAGCGAATCAGCAGCCATGCGAGCAGCAACGCCCCGATGATGGCGAGCGGCACGATCCAGCGCGAGCTACGGGTGGTGGCCGCGCCAACGCCGGCCTGTACAGCCGAAGCGGCACGCCCGGCGGTGGCGCTCACGGTGCTCGCGGCGCCGCTCAGCAGCCCGCTCGGCAGGACGCTCTGCAGGCTGGGGGCTTCGGCCCGCAGCATGCTGCCGAGGGAGCTCACGTTGAGTGAGCCGGCGCTCTGCATCTTGGCGAGATACCCGAGCACCAGCGGGGCGGCGACTTTCAGCAGCCCGCTGCCGGATGCATTGCTCAGTCCTGCCTGTTGCGAGATAGCGCTCGCGACCTGTCCCTGCTGCGAGCCGAACACCATCGGCAGGAACTTGTTGACGAGGTCGCCGGTGGCGCCGCTCGGGCCGCTGGAAAGTATCGAGGAGAGATTACCGAGTATGTTGCCGCCGGCACTACCGCCTAACAGTCCGAGGACCTGCGATAGAAACCCGCTGTCGCCGGCCTTGTTAGCGAGGCCTCCGAGCGTCGCTGCCGTGGCAGTCCCGAGTCCGGTCTGCACGCTCTGCGCAGGCTCCCCGAGTCGCGACGCTAGCGCTTGCTTCATTTCGGGTGTGACCATCCCGAGTATCGAGTCGAGCATGGTGGCCATTTTTTGATCTCCGCTGCTTTCCCTAAAGGTGTTGACGCTCATCCGGCAAGCGATGAGATGTGCATTCTTACTCCACATCCGCCTCGCTCGCCATAAGCCCAAAAGGCCGCCGGCACCGGCGGGAGGTGATGTGCCGCGCCCGTCCGGACGATGGAGGGCGAAGGAAGGGAAGCGCTGATTCAATTACGCCCGACAGCTTCAAAGTCCTGATGAGCGCGGTCTCCACACCTGCTACGCTCGCGTCCACGGCACGATTGATGACACGGTACGGCTGCATGACGCAAAGATCGGACTCGGGGTGCGTGCAAAGGATGCGAAGCTGCGCGGGCCGAGCGTCAGCGTGATCGTTGCAACGGCTCGGGACTCCGGCCCGTAACGCGTGTCCGACGCCTCGCTCACCGCACCTCCGTCGGCGCGCGTGCCACTCGCGATGGTGGTGCTGCTCGGCGCCGCGCTCATGATCAACTACATCGACCGCGGCACGATCTCAACTGCCGCGCCGGTGCTCGAGAAAGAGCTGCATCTCGCCCCGGATCAGCTCGGCTGGGTGATTTCGGCTTTCTTCTGGGCATACGTCTGTGCGCAACCACTCGTCGGTTGGTGCGCGGATCGCCTGGGTGCGGCGCGCGTGCTCGCCACAGGATTCGCAGTCTGGTCGCTGGCCACGGTGGCGACAGGCCTGTCTTCCGGCGTTCGCACCCTGGTCGGCGCACGGCTGGTGATGGGCGCCGCCGAATCCGTGACCTATCCGAGCGCGCTGGCGCTGCTCGCGCAGCGGGTGACGGACCGCCACCGGGCTCGCGCTACCAGTGTCCTGCAGCTCGGGGGCATGATCGGCCCCGCGATCGGTACGACGCTCAGCGTCATGATCATGGAGCGCTATGGCTGGCGAGCCATGTTCATCTCGCTCGGACTGGCATCGCTGCTGTGGCTCTTGCCCTGGCGGGGTCAGTTACGAGCGGCGCCTGCCATGCGCTCCGCAGGCAGCGCGGATCGCAGTCCCTCATATGCAGAGATCCTGCGCCAGCGCGGGCTCTGGGGGACCATGCTCGGCAACTTCTGCTCGAACTACGCTTTCTACTTCGTATTCAGCACACTGCCGCTTTATCTGGTCCACGAGCGTGGCCTGTCGCTGCTCAGGATGGGCAGCCTGACGAGTGGGTTCTACCTGTGCGACTCGGCGAGTGTGCTGGCCACCGGCTGGCTGCTCGATGCCTGGACGCGGCGAGGCGCCAGCCCAAACCGGGCTTACAAGACCGCACTGGTCGTAAGCGCCGCTGGTGTCGGCATCTGCTTACTCACCGCGGGGAGTGCCGGCCTGACGGGCGCCGCGCTGCTGCTGCTGGCGGCCGGCGTCATGGACGGCATGAATGCGCCGTCGGTGTGCTCGCTCGTGCAGAAGTTCGCCGGTCCGCTCGCGACTGGCCGCTGGATGGGCGTGCAGAATGCGGTGTCGAACACCGCCGGCATCATCGCGCCACTCACAGCCGGGTACCTAGCGCGCGGGACGGGACACTACACCGCGGCGCTCTGGGTCGCGGGCGTGATCGCGCTCGTCGGGCTCCTCGCCTGGCTCGTCGCTGTTCCGCCCGTGCGCCCGATCGAGTGGGGCCGTTACGGGGACGCACGGGCAGCTAATACGGAAAGCCCCGCGCGCGCTCCTGGTCCTTGAGGATGTCACGCGCCGCGAGGTAGAGGTGCGCGGCGGCCCAGAAGCCCGTGGGCACGAGGCACAGCATCGCGAGCCGCAGCGAGTCGGCGTTCGAGACGTGATTCGGCGCAAACCAGTCGCTCAGGGCACCGATCAGCGGCGGCGCGATGACCAGGTTCCCGAGGTTGGCGAGAAACAGCACCATGGCACAGAACATCGCTCGCATGCGGCACTGCGCCAGGTTGTTGAGAAGACCAAAGCCGGGGCCGATGTAGAAGTAGATTGAGGGAATGAAGATCCATAGCATCGCGCGGGCCACCGTGAGATCGCGGGTGTAGTAGACGACTCCCGAGGCGACGGTTGCGAGGGCGATGCCGCCAGCGAGCAGCCATACGATGCGGCGGGCATCGACCATGCTGCTGCGGGCCATGAGAAAGCCGGTCACGAGCGTTGCGATACCCCCGCCCCACAGGTGCATGTTTTGCGTCACCGCGCCCGCCTGCCCGACGCTCAGGTGATAAGTGCGTTGCAGGAAAGCCGGGGTCCAGAACATGAGTCCCCAGCCCCACAGCGCGCACACCGCCGTCCCCATCATCACGTGCACCGCCGAGCGCTGCTGCCAGAGAAATCGCAGCGTCGTTGCGATCGTGGGCGCTTCGCCGTCGTCGCCGCTGTCGAGACAGCCGCGCCGCGGTTCGCGCACCGTAAGCCACACCGCGAGCCCGGCCAGCACGCCGGGTATGCCGAGCGCGAAGAACACCGCACGCCAGCCATAGTGATCGGCGATAGCGCCGGCGACGTTGTAGCCGACCCAGGCGCCGATCGGCGCCCCGAGCGCGAATACCGTAAGCGCCATGGCGCGCCGCGTAGCTGGGAAGTAATCGGAGAGCAGCGAGTTCGCCCCGGGCGTGCCGCCGGCCTCGCCGATGGTCACCCCGACGCGGGCGAGAAAGAACTGCAGCGAGGTGCGGGCCAGTCCGCACAGGGCGGTCATCACCGACCACAGCACCAGGCACACGGCAACGATGGTGCGGCGGCTCTTGCGGTCGATGAGCCAGGACAGCGGAAAGCCGAGCACCACGTAGAAGAGTCCAAACGCGGCACCGGTGAGCCAGGCCACTCCCGAGTCGGTGAGATGCAGCTCGAGGCGGATCGGATCGAGCACGGTCGACACGACGTAGCGGTCGGCAATGCTTAGCGTGTACACCAGGCACATCATGATAAGCACGTACCAGCGTACGAGCAGCGTCGCCGACTGCGTCGCGGGCGCACGCTGCAGCTCGCCGACTCCGGAAACCACGCTCGATTGCAGTTCGCTCATGCGTTCTCAGTGCCTGAAGGCTGCGAGGCAGGTTACCCCCGCGGCAGCTGGCTGTCTTCCAGAATGAGATCGGCTGCCTTCTCGGCGACCATCAGCGTGGGCGTGTTCGTGTTGCCGGAGGTTACGTTCGGAAAGACTGAGGCGTCGACCACCCGCAGCCCCTGGATGCCGTGAACGCGCAGCCGCGGATCGACCACCGAATTGCGGGCCACCGGGCCCATCGCGCACGTACCGCTCGCGTGGAACACCGAGCCTGCACGCCGGCGAAAATCCGCGAGCACCTCGTTGTCCGACTTGACCGCCGCGCCCGGCTCGCGCTCGGCCTCGGTCACCTTGGCAAGCGGCGCGGCGGCGGCGATGCCGCGCACGATGCGGGCGCCGTCGAACACGTCTTGCACGTCTTCGGCAGTCGACAGTGAGTTCGGCGAGATGGCGGGCGCGGCGAGTGGATCGGCGGAGCGGATGTGGATCGTGCCGCGGCTCGTCGGGCGACAGGTGTTGAACGACATGAGGAACCCCGGGTAGGGGTCGGGGTTGAGAAGGCGCCGCCGCGCGCCGTGGGTGGTCGTGCTGTAGCTCGCGGGGTTGAAGTAGATGTGCAGGTTCGGGCGGCCGAGCCCGGGGCGGCTGCGCAGGAAGGCGCCCGCCTGGTTGACGCTCATCGCGAGCGGGCCGCGCCGTCCGAAGGCGTAGCGCAACGCCGCCTTCACCTTGCCGTACCAAGGGGCGAGCTGGTTGTTGAGCGTGCGCACGCGCGAGCGGTAGTAATAGTTCACTGCGAGATGATCCTGCAGCCCCCGTCCGACCGCCGGTGCGTCGGCGACGAGCGGAACGTCGAAGCGCCGCAGGATCTCGGCATCGCCAACGCCCGAGAGCTCGAGGAGCTGCGGCGAGTTGATTGCCCCGGCTGACAGCAGTACCTCGCGCCGCGCCCGGGCGACACGTCGCTCGCCGCCCTGAATGTATTCGACGCCGGTCGCACGGGTACCGGTGAAGAGGATGCGCGTCGCCTGCGCACGCAGCTCGACGCTCAAGTTGGCGCGCCGCATGGCCGGATGCAGGTAGGCGCTCGCGCTCGAGACGCGCCGGCCGTCCTTGATCGTGACCTGCCATAATCCGGCGCCTGCTGGCTGCGCGCCGTTGAAATCACCCGTGTGCGGAATGCCAAGCACGGTGCAGGCCTCGAGAAAGGTAGCGCACAGCGGATGGACGTTCGCCGATACGTCGCCCACGTACACCGGTCCCCCGGCACCGTGATACTCGGAGGCACCCCAGGCGTGATCCTCGAGCTTGCGGAAGTAGGGCAGCACCTCCGCCCACGACCACCCGGGGTTGCCCGCCGCGCACCAGTCATCGAAATCCCCGGGCTGACCGCGCACGTACACCATGGCATTGATGGAGCTCGAGCCCCCGAGCACCTTGCCGCGTGGCCAGAAGGCGCGGCGGTTGTCGAGCGCGGGATCCGCTTCCGCTTCGTACATCCAGTTGTAACGTGGGTCGTTGAAAGTGCGTCCGTAGCCGATCGGCACCCGAATCAGCAGCGAGCGGTCCGCGCCGCCCGCCTCGAGGAGCAGCACGCGGTGCGCGCCGCTCGCCGTCAGACGGTTGGCGAGCACGCAACCGGCGGTGCCCGCACCGACGATGATGTAGTCAGGATCACTCATCTGATATAAGCAACATTGTCGTGAAACTTATCGACGTCCGCACCTTTGTCGCCGGCAACCCGCAGCCCGGCGTCGGCGGGCGCTACTTCGTCTTCGTCAAGCTGACCACCGACGGCAACGTTCACGGCGTGGGGGAGGCCTACTGCCTGCCGTTCCACCCGGAGGTGGTCGCGCGGATGCTGGTCGACGTGTTCGCCCGCTACTTCGCCGGCGAGGATCCGCACGACATCGAGAGCATCTGGCGGCGCGTCTACTCCGCCGGCTATACGCAGCATCCCGACCTCTCGCTCATGGCGGTGCTCTCGGCGCTCGAGATGGCGTGCTGGGACATCATCGGCAAGGAGGCGGGTCAGCCGGTATACAAGCTGCTCGGCGGGCGAGTGCACGAGCGGCTGCGCTCGTATACCTACATCTATGCTCGCGCCGGAGACAAGACCGACGTCTACCAGGACCCGGACCTCGCCGCCGAGCGCGCCGCCGAGTACGTGGCACAGGGCTTCACGGCACTGAAGTTCGATCCCGCGGGACCGTATTCGGCTTTCGACGGACGGCAGCTGTCGCTTGCAGCGCTCGAGCTGTGCGAGCGTTTCATGCGACAGCTGCGTGCGGCGGTCGGACCGCGCGCGGATCTGCTGTTCGGCACCCACGGACAGATGACCGCCGCCGGCGCAATACGCCTGGCGCGGCGCCTCGAGCCTTATGACCCGCTGTGGTTCGAGGAGCCGGTGCCGCCGGATGCGCCCGAGGAGATGGCGCGCGTGGCGCGCGCCACCAGCATCCCGATCGCGGCCGGCGAGCGGCTCGCCACCAAGTACGATTTCGCGCGACTGCTGCGCGCGGGCGCCGCCGCCATCCTGCAGATGAATCTCGGGCGCGTCGGCGGAATCCTCGAGGCGAAGAAGATCGCAGCGCTCGCGGAGGTGGATCACGTGCAGCTCGCGCCGCACCTGTACTGCGGGCCGGTCGTCGGCGCGGCCAACATCCAGCTCGCCACCTGCAGCCCGAATTTCCTGATCCTCGAGGGCATCGAGCGCTGGCAGGGCTTTCATGCGGACGTGCTCGTGAAACCGATCCGCTGGGAGGCCGGGTACGTCATCCCGCCGAGCGAGCCCGGGCTCGGCGTCGAGCTCAACGAGCCGCTCATCGCCCGCCACCCCTACCGCGGCGACCAACTGCATCTGGAGATGGCCGGCAGGCCAATCGTGTAGGCGCTGAGCTTGGTCGCAGCACGCCGCGCGCTATAGACCGAGCAGTGCGCGCAGCCGCTCCGTGTACCAGGTGTGCAACAGCTCCACCATGTACTCGCTCGATGCGATGGGGCCCGGCAGGGCAAAGCCGGGCCGGTAGGCGCCGAGCAGTCCGGCGACGTGCCGTCGCAGGGCTTCGGGCGCCGCCGGGCAGCGCGCTGCGGCGGCGCGGCCGCGCTCCGCGGCTGCGGTACTCATGGGATCAGGCTTCCATACTCGGTCTGGGTTTCACAGCCGAGAAATTGAATAACCCCATCGAAAAGAGGCATCGGGGCCGTCACCACCCTGATTAAAATGTAACACCCTCATGAGAATGTAACGCGCCGCGAGGGGTGCGTGCACCCGCTCTCACACCGACGGAGACCAGCATGGCAGCCAGGGCCAAAGCCAAGAGCAGAAAACGCGCCACGAGCGGCGCCAAGAAGGCGCCGAGCGCGCGCGCGAGCGCACGCCGCGGTCCATCCACGGTCGAGGCGGGCGGGCGCGACCTGCTGGCACGGCTCAAGGACGGAGCGGTGATCTGCGCTGAGGGCTACGTGTTCGAGCTCGAGCGGCGTGGCTACCTGCAGGCCGGAGCGTTCGTTCCCGAGGTGCTGTTCGATCATCCCGAGGTGGTCGAGCAGCTGCACATGGATCTGGTGCACGCCGGGTCGGACGTGACGCAGGCGCTCACCTACTACGTGCACCGCGAGAAGCTGCGCGTCATCGGCCGCGAGAAAGACCTGGTGCCGATGAATCGCGCGGCCCTCGCGATCGCGAAGAAGGTCGCGCGCCGCACCGGCACGCTGTTCGCGGGCGATATCTGCAACACCAACGTCTATGATCCGGCCGACAAGAGCTCGATCCGCGAGGTCGAGCGCATCTATGCCGAGCAGGTCGGTTGGGCGGTGGAGGCGGGCGTCGACTACTTCGTCGCCGAGACCATCGCCTGGGTCGGCGAGGCGCTGATGGCGCTCGAGGCGATTCGCAAGTACTCGAAGGTGCCGGCGGTCATCACGCTCGCCATCCATCGCGAGATCCTGACGCGCGACGGGTTTACGGCGGCCGAAGCCTGTCGTCGTCTCGAGGCTGCAGGGGCGGACGTGGTCGGCATCAACTGCCACCGTGGGCCGAGGACCATGATGCCGCTCCTGCGCGAGATCCGCGCGGCGGTCAAGTGTGACGTCGCCGCGCTCCCCGTGCCCTATCGCACGACGCCGGAGCAGCCCTCTTTCATGTCGCTCACCGACCCCTGCCGTGGCGACGCACGCGCCTTCCCCGTGGGCCTCGATCCGTTCCTCTGCACGCGCCAGGAGATCTTCGACTTCGGGCGCGAGGCGTTCGCGCAGGGAATCCGCTACCTCGGGGTCTGCTGCGGGGCAGGTCCGCATCACATCCGCGCGCTCGCCGAGAGTCTCGGCCGGCACCCGCCGGCGAGTCGCTTCAGCGCCGACATGTCGCGGCACGCGTTCTTCGGTACCGACAGCAAGATCCGCAAGATCCAGACCGACTACCGCGCGAAGCTCTAAGGCGCTCCGTGAGGTACTCGGCGCTCGCCCTGGTGCGTGGGGCGCTCACGGGGCACCGTAATTGGAGGCCTGCGTGGCGTTCGCCCGAGCCCAGAGCAGCCTACGACGTAGTGATCGTGGGCGGGGGCGGGCACGGACTCGCCGCCGCCTACTACCTGGCGAAGAATCACGGCATTACGAACGTCGCCGTCCTCGAGCGCGGCTGGCTCGGAGGGGGCAACACCGGGCGCAACACCACCGTGGTGCGCTCGAACTACCTCTTTCCCGAGAGCGCGCGGCTCTACGACTTCTCGCTGAAGCTCTACGAAGGCCTCTCGCGTGAGCTCAACTTCAACGTCATGCTGAGCCAGCGCGGTCATGTGATGCTCGCGCACAGCCGCCACGACCTCGAGTCCATGGCACGCTGGGTCAACGCGATGCACATGAACGGCATCGATGCCGAGCTGCTCACGCGTGAGGCGGTGGGCCAGCTCGTCCCTGCGCTCGACCTGTCGCCCGCGGCGCGCTATCCGGTGCTGGGCGGCTTTCTGCAGCCCCGCGCCGGCACCGCGCGACACGACGCGGTGGCATGGGGCTATGCGCGCGCCGCCGATGCGCTCGGGGTGGACATCCTGCAGCACTGCGAGGTCACCGGCTTCCTCCGCGGCCGCGGCGGTCGCATCGTCGGCGTCGATACCAACCGCGGACCGATCGCCGCCGAGCGGATCGGTATCGCCGCGGCCGGGCACAGCTCGGTGCTCGCTGCGCTTGCCGGCTTTCGTCTGCCGGTGACGAGCTACGCGCTCCAGGCGATGGTTACCGAGCCGCTCAAGCCGCGGCTCGACACGGTGGTGATCTCCCCGGGTACCGGCGCCTACGTCAGCCAGTCGGACAAGGGCGAGATGGTGATCGGCGGCAGCCTCGACCTGTTTGCCTCCTATGCGCAGCGCGGCAGCTTCGCGGTGCTGCAGAGCGTCGTTGCCGCCACGCTCGCCATGTTTCCGTCTTTCAGCCGCCTGCGGCTGCTGCGCCAGTGGGCGGGTATCGTCGACGTGGTGCACGATTCGAGCCCGATCATCGGACCGACTCCGGTGCCGGGGCTGTACATCAACTGCGGCTGGGGTACGGGCGGCTTCAAGGCCATACCCGCAGGCGGCTGGCTGCTGGCCCACGTGCTTGCCACCGGCGAGAGCCACGAGCTCGCCGAGCCGTTTCAGCTCGAGCGCTTCACGAGCGGCCGCCTCATCGACGAGGCGGCGGCGTCGGGCATCGCGCACTGAGCGGCGAGAGTAGGGCGGCATGATGCAGCTCGAGTGCCCCTGCTGCGGTCGCCGCGACGAAGCGGAGTTCGTGTGCGGAGGCACGACGCACATCGCCCGCCCCGGTCTCGCGGCGAGCGATGTGGAATGGGGTGCGTACCTTTTCTTTCGTGACAATCCGAAGGGGGTGCTGCTCGAGCGCTGGCGACACAGCTACGGGTGCGGGCTGTGGTTCAACGTCGCGCGCCATACGGTGACGCACGAGGTCCTCGCTGTGTACTCGATCAGCGCGGCGCCACCCGCGCTTCGCTGAGGCGACGAGGTCCGCGTGTCGAGCCATCGCTTGGATACACCGGCCGGGGCCTGGATCGATCGCTCGCGGGTTCTGAACTTCCGCTTCAATGGACGGGCACTGAGCGGTTTCGCGGGCGACACCCTCGCCTCGGCGCTGCTCGCAAACGGGGTGCGCCTCACCGGACGCAGCTTCAAGCTCCATCGCCCGCGCGGCATCTGGTCCTGCGGGCTCGAGGAGCCGGGCACGCTCGTCGATGTGGGCGACGGGGCGCGCTACACGCCGAACGTGCGCGCGACACTCATGCCACTGGACGAGGGACTCACTGCGCGCAGCGTCAACTGCTGGCCATCCGTGGGGTTCGACCTGGGTGCGCTCACCGGGCTCTTTGCGCCGCTGCTGCCCGCGGGCTTTTACTACAAGACATTCAAGTGGCCGAATTGGAAGACGTTCGAGCCGGCCATCCGCCGCATGGCCGGCATGGGTCGCGCCCCCACCGACGCCGATCCGGATCGCTACGAGGAGATCGCGGCCGAGTGCGACGTGCTCGTGGTGGGTGGCGGGATCGCAGGTCTCGCCGCGGCGGTGGCAGCGGCGCGCGCCGGCGCCCACACCATGCTGTTGACGAGCGGGGCACACCTCGGTGGCGCACTCGCCGCATGCGCCGATCCCGAGGTGGAGCAGCTCGCCTCATCGGCCCGGGATCTCGGCGTGCGCATCCTGCTGCGCACGCTCGCCTTCGGCCACTACGACCATAACCTGGTCTGTGCGTGCGAGAGCGTCAGTTTGAAGCAGCGCGCGGCAGAGCAGGCAGGCGTGCTGCGCGAGCGGCTGTGGAAGATCCGCGCCCGCGCGGTGATCGCGGCGGCCGGTGCTTTCGAGCGTCCGCTCGTCTTTCCCGACAACGATCGCCCCGGCGTCATGCTGGCGGGCGCGGCGCTGAAGTACCTGACCGCTTACGGCGTCGCCTGCGGGCGGCGCGTGCTCATCGCGGCCGCGAGCGATGCGGCCTATGGGCTCGCACAGCGACTGCGCGGCGCCGGGCTCGAGATCGTCGCGGTCGTCGACCGCCGTTCGCAAGGGGGACAAGACGCCGACACGTGCGGTCTGCGCGTCATGACGGACTCAGCGGTGACGGCCGTCTTCGGGGCTCGCGCGGTGCGGGGCTGCGCAGTCACGGCGACGGCGGCGCGAGGTGCATCGCGCACCCGGGCCGACCGACTCGCTTGCGACCTCATTCTCAGCACGGCAGGCTTCGCGCCGGCCGTACACCTGCATTCGCAGGCGGGCGGACGGCTGCGTTGGGACGAGTCGGCTGCGATGTTCGTCCCCGACGGCGCGGCGCCCGGCCTCACGAGCGTCGGTGCCTGTGCCGGGGTTTTCGCACGCGCGAGTGCGCGCGAGCATGCCGCTGCGGCAGGCGAAGCCCTCGGGCGTGGCGGCAGACCGCCCCCGCCGCCTGCGTGCACCGGCATCCCTTCGCAGGGTCTCCCGCACGCACCCGGCGTGCGCGGCCGGCACTTCATCGACCTGCAGAACGATGTGACGGTTGGAGACGTCGAGCTCGCCGCGCGCGAGAACTACCGCTCGGTCGAGCACCTCAAGCGCTACACCACGACGGGCATGGGCACCGACCAGGGCAAGACGAGCAACGTGAATGCGCTCCTCGTCATGGGGTTGTCCTCGGGTGAGGCGCCCGGGCAACTCGGCACCACGCGCTTTCGCCCACCCTTCGCTCCGGTCACGCTCGGGGCGATTGCCGGGCGGCGGGTGGGCAGCCTCTACCGCCCGCTGCGGGAGCTGCCGGCGCAGGCCTGGCACGCCTCGCACGGCGCGCTGTTTGAGACCTACGGAGACTGGCGCCGTCCGGCCGCATACCCGCTCCCCGGGGAATCCCCCGAGGCGGCGGCGCAACGCGAGGCGGCGGCGGTGCGGCAGCGCGCGGGACTCTTCGACGGCTCGCCGCTCGGCAAGCTCGAGGTGTTCGGCCCGGATGCGGCACGCTTCCTCGACCTGATGTACGTCGGCACTTTCTCGACGCTTGCCGTCGGGCAGGCGCGCTACGGGGTGTTGCTCAACGAGCACGGAACGTTGGTCGATGACGGGATCGTCGCGCGCCTGGGTCCCCGACACTTCTGGGTCAACACGACCACCGCAGGTGCCGAGCGGACGGCCGCGGCCTTCGAGGAATGGCTGCAGTGCGAGTTCCTCAATCTCAGGGTGCTGGTCACACCCGTGACCTCGCGCTGGGCCAACGTGACGGTCGCGGGGCCGCGCGCCTGGCACTGGCTCGAGGCGTGCGGGCTCGAGTCTCAACTGTCGCCCGCCGCCATGCGGCACATGACCCTGCGCGAGAGCGTCCTCGACGGCGTGCCGCTGCGCGTGCTGCGGGCGAGCTTCAGCGGCGAGCTTGGCTACGAGGTGAATCTGCCGGCCGATCACGCGGGCCGCCTGCTCGAGCGGCTGTGGGAGCGACATGAGCAAGTGCGCGCCACGCTCTACGGGATCGAGGCCCTGCAGGTACTACGCATCGAGAAGGGCTACCTTCACATCGGTACCGACACCGACGGCACGACGCTGCCGCAGGATGTGGGACTGGCGCGGGGGATCGAGCGCAAGGCCGAGGCCTTCGTTGGGCGGCGCTCGCTGCTGCGCCCGGTGGCGCGCGACGCGCGGCGTCTGCAGCTCGTGGGTCTCAGGCCCGTCGACGGCCGCACCCCGCTCGAGGTGGGTGCGCATATCGCGCCGCATCCACCGCCCGGGTCTATCGAGGGGCGCGTCACCTCGAGCTGTCTCAGTCCCGAGCTCGGCCACCCCGTCGCGCTGGCACTCCTCGCCGACGGCTCGCGGCGTACGGGCGAGCGCGTACAAGTGCACTACCTCGGCGTCACGACGGCGGCCGAGGTGGTGAGAACACCTTTCATCGACCCTGCAGGCGAGCGCGTGCATGGCTGAGCACACGCGCACATCGGAGCGAATCGCGCACGCAGGCGTTGCGGTTTCGGAGGAGGCGATGGCGGTCGCGACACTGCGCTATTTCACGCCCGCCGGAGCGCTCGCTGCCGCCGTGCGCGACACCACCGGTTTGATGCTCCCAGAGGCGCTGCGCGCGCGCGAGACGCACCCGCCGGGCATGATTCTCGCCTGGCGCGCGCCGACGGAAACGCTGTGCCTCACCGCCGACGCTGCGCGGCTCGGCGCGCTCGCCACGCAGCTCGCGGGCATGGACGATGGGTGCCTCGTCGAGCTGACCGGGGGGCTCAAGGTGCTGCGTCTCGCCGGTCCCCGAACCCCGGATCTTCTCTGTCGTCTCGGCGGCACGGCCTCGGTCCCGGCTCCGGGCGAGGCGCGACGCAGCCGTATGGCCGATGTACCGGTGCTCGCACTCTCCTTGCGGGCGAATGAGACGCTGCTCGTGGTGGATCGTGCCCTGCTGCCCCACGTGCTCGCGTGGATCCGCGAGACGCTGAGGGATCTCGACCCGGATTGACGGCGCCCGCGCGCACCGTGGCCTCAGCTCGCAGTGGCGAAGAGCAGCGCGCGCTCGACGGCGTTGCGCCAGCCGGCGATGAGCGTCGCACGACGCACCGGGCTCATGGCGGGTGCAAAGATCGCCGCGGTGCTCCAGGTATCAGCAACCGACTCGAGGCTCTGCCACACCCCGGTGGCGAGTCCGGCGAGGAAAGCGGCGCCGAGCGCGGTGGTCTCGAGCTCCACCGGACGCTCGACGCGCACCTCGAGGATGTCGGCGAGGAACTGGCACAACCAGTCGTTGGCGGCCATGCCGCCATCGACGCGTATGCCCTGCATGCGCTCGGCGCCGTCGCGCTGCATCGCCTCGGTGAGGTCGAGTGTCTGGTAGGCGACCGACTCGAGCGCTGCGCGCGTGAGGTGCTCGCGCGTCGCATCGAGCGTCAGGCCGCAGATCAGCCCGCGCGCGTTCGGCTGCCAGTACGGGGCACCGAGCCCGACGAATGCGGGCACGAGGTAAAGCCCGTGATCGTCGGGAACCCGGGCGGCGATGTCCGCGGTCTCCGCGGCATTGGCGATTACCTTGAGCGAGTCGCGCAGCCACTGGATCGCAGCACCCGCCACAAAAATCGACCCCTCGAGCGCATAGGTGGTGCGTGCCCGGATCCGATAGGCGCAGGTCGTGAGCATGCGGTTCGCCGAGGCGACCGCGACCTCGCCGGTGTTGAGCAGCAGGAAGCAGCCGGTGCCATAGGTGGACTTCACCATTCCCGAACGGAAGCAGGCCTGGCCGATGAGGGCCGCCTGCTGATCGCCGGCGATGCCGCCGATCGGCAGCGCACGGCCGAAGAGCGCAGGCTCGGTGTGGCCGTACACCTCGCTGCTGTCGCGCACCTCGGGGAGCAGTGCGCGCGGCACGCCCAGGAGCCGCAGCAGCTCCTCGTCCCAGTGCTGCCGGTAAATGTCGAAGAGGAGCGTCCGCGAGGCGTTGGTGACGTCGGTCGCGTGGACTCGCCCACCCGTGAGGCGCCACAGGAGGAAGGTGTCGATCGTGCCGAAGGCAAGCTCGCCGCGCTCAGCGCGCGCGCGGGCGTCGGCGACGTGATCGAGCATCCAGGCGATCTTCGTGGCCGAGAAGTAAGGGTCGAGGAGGAGGCCGGTCTTCGCCCGCACCAGCGCCTCCGCGCCGGCGGCCTTGAGCGCCGCGCAGGCCTCCGCGGTCCGCCGGTCCTGCCAGACGATGGCGCGGTGAATCGGCTCGCCGGTGACGCGATCCCAGATGAGGGCCGTCTCGCGCTGGTTGGTGATGCCAAGTGCCGCGATGCGCTCGGCACCGCCGACCTCGCTGCGGGCGAGCACCTCGCGCACCGTGGCGAGCGTATCGCGCCAGATGTCCTCGGGGTCGTGCTCCACCCAACCGGCGGCCGGATAGTGCTGCTCGAGCGTGCGCCGCGCGATGGCGACGGCGCGTGCCTGCTCATCGAAGACGATCGCACGCGTCGAGGTCGTACCCTGGTCGATGGCAAGTACACGCATCGCTCGCGTCATGCGCTCACGAGCCTCGCCCACTCGGCCGGCGCGATCAAGCGCGTGGCGGTGACAATGCGATGGCGGCTGGCCGAGCTCGCGATAGCCGCGCGGTGACAATTGGGTGATGTATCGGCGCAACAGCAGCGCGGAACACGGCCATTGGTCCGCGCGGCAGGCCAGGCCGGTGTATTTTCACAAAACTGTCGTAAAAGCTTCGTAGAGTGCGCAGGACACGCATACCGCGCTCAATCCCTTTTTGAGATGGGAGTATTCATTTTCTAGGCTTTGAGCACCATGTCGCGTGTGAAAAGCTAGAGATAACGGGGAGAGCCTCGCGCCGTACGGCCGTCGTTGGGCGGCCTCGCAGCGGAGGTGCAATGCGGCGATGACGCGTTTATTCAAGCGCGTCCCGGGCGAGTGGTATAAAAGTCATATGGGGAGCCGCCTGGCAGGTGGGTGCGTTCGAGTGGGGCGAATTGAAACAGTTACAACCAGACCCGCAGGGGAGCAATGCGAATGAAGCCTAATCCGAAGATCTCTGCGGCTGTTGCGGCAATCTTAGGCGCCTCGAGCACCACGGTGGTCCTTGCAGCGCCCGGCGATGCCGCGACCGCCACGGCCACGACCGGTGAGTTGACGGAAGTGACCGTCACCGCGGAGCGCCGCACGGAAAACATCCAGGACGTGCCCATCACGGTGCAGGCGATCACCGGCGAGCAGCTGCAGCAGCTCAACGTCACGAACTTCAACGACCTGCTGAAGTACACGCCGAACGTGACCTACAGCGGCAACGGCCCGGGGACCGGCAACATCTTCATGCGCGGTATGGGCGGCATCGGCTCGGGTAACCAGTCGCAGTCGACCACGGCTGCATTCCCCAACGTCGCGCTGTATCTCGATGACCAGTCGATGCAGTTCCCGGCCCGCAACAACGATCCCTACGTGGTCGACCTAGAGCGTATCGAGGTCCTCGAGGGACCTCAGGGCACGCTCTTCGGCGGCGGTGCCGAGGCGGGCGCCATTCGCTACATCACCAACAAGCCGAAGCTGGACGTGACGTCGGGCGAATTCAACGCCGGGTATGGCATTACCGCCAACGGTGGCGACCCCAACACACAGCTCAACGCCGTACTCAACATACCGCTGATCACCAATACCCTGGCGGTCCGCGCGGTGATCTTCTCCGAGCGCCAGGGCGGCTACATCGACAATGTGCCGGGAACGATCGCCTACCTTCCGGATTCGCCGATGGTCAAGGGCGGTACGAACCCCATCGCCAACAACGCCGGCCTCATTGAGAACAACACCAACCCGGTCGACTACCAGGGAATGCGCGTCTCGCTGCTGTGGAAGATCAGCGACGACTGGAATTTCCTCATCCAGCAGAACTACCAGGACATGGAGGCCGACGGCTACTTCTACACCTATCCCACGGCCCCGGACGGCCAGACTCTGCAGCAATACCAGATCACCGCGTTCACGCCGGCCTGGACCAAGGACAAGTACGAGAGCACGGCCTGGACGCTCAATGGTCATTTTGCCGGCCTGGACGCCGTTTATACCGGCAGCTACATGGTCCGGCACATCGACGGGCAGCAGGACTACTCGAACTACCTGCGCAGCGTCTCCGGCTCCTACTACGGCTGCGTCGGGGAGAATGCGCTGTACTTCAACCCCAAAAAATTTCCCAACGCGCCGACGACGACGACCGAGTGCGGTGACCCGGTGGGCACGTGGCGGGATATCGTCGAGAACCAGCACCAGAGCCAAGAGCTGCGCGTCAGCACGGACCAGAGCAACCGTATCCGCGGCCTGGCCGGCGCGTTCTGGGAGAAGTTCGTCATCGACGACCAGATGAACTTCAACTACATGGCTATTCCGCAGTGCGACCCGGCCAATCTCGCGACAGCCACAGCCGGTGGCGCGACCTGCATATCCGCCGTCGGACCTGTGCCACTTGCCTACGGCGCGCGCGCCACCGATCCGAGCCTGCGCGAGGGCGCGAACACGGCGTTCGGCGAGGACGCCCAGCGCGGCTATAAGCAGACCGCCTTCTTTGCCTCCATCGATTTCGACCTGATCCCGAAGACACTGACGCTGACCGGGGGCGGCCGCTGGTACCACTACGACGAGTTCGAAGAGGGTTCGGAGTTCTACAGCGAGACCACCTCAAAGATTGCGGTGGCCAACCTCCTCAATCACGCGAATGGGGCATGCACCAACTTAGGCGGTTGCGGCTTTCCCATAAACCTGGAGAAGACCGAGACCGGCACGCGCTGGCGCGGCGATCTCACCTGGCACATCACTCCCGATGCCATGGCGTATTACACGTACTCGACGGGATTCCGCCCGGGCGGCTTCAACCGCACCAGCTCGCTCGTGGGCCAGCCGCCTTCACTGGCCGCGGAGATTCCGTACTCCGCGACCGCAAAAGACACCGATCAGTACGAGAAGCCCGCGGGCTATAACTCCGACACCCTGATCAACAACGAGATCGGGTTCAAGAGCGAGCTCTTCGAGCATCACCTGCTGTTCAACGTCTCGGCGTACTACATGAAGTGGGAGAACATCCAGCTGTCGCTGTTCGACCCCCCTGCCTTCGGCAATACGACGTTCAACGTCAACGGCGGCGACTTCCTCATCAAGGGCTTCGAGGTCCAGTTCGTTGCCCGGATCACCGACGGGTTCACCCTCCAGGGATCGAGCTCGGTCAACAGCTCGAGTCAGACGAGCGCCCCGTGCCTCGAGTCGGTGGGCGTGACCAGCAATTCGAAGACCGCCAACAATCCGACGCCGGCCGGTGAGTGCATCACCATACTCAAAGGCGCAACACTGCCGAACGCGCTGGGTGCGTTCGGTTCCCCGCCCGCGTTCTCACCGCCGTGGATGTTCAACGTGCGGGCGCGTTACGACTGGAACGTGGCCTCCTCTTACCATTGGTTCGCCTGGGCTGGCGCCAGCCACATCGGCCCGATGACGAACAATCCGAGGAACTTCCACGACGGCAACAACCCGATCTATGGGAATCCGCCCGTCACGACGCTGCTGCTCTACGACATCCCGAGTTACACGACCTATGACGCGGCACTCGGCGTGAGCAAGGACAATTGGACCGCGCAGGTGATGGGCACTAACCTGTCCGACGAGTATGGACCGACGAACGTTACGTCGGGTCAGTTCATCAAGGCGGAGATCCCGCTGCGTCCGCGCGTGCTGAGTTTCCTGATGTCGTACCGCTTCTGATCGGCAGCGACCGACGCCCGGGCGACCGGGCGTGAGCCGCTTGCAGTAATATGAAGGGCGGACCTGAGTGTCCGCCCTTTTTCTTGCTGAACCCATGGACTCTACCGAGGGCAAGACAACGACGGCAAAGGCCGCGGCCGAAGTGGCACGCATTCGCGGACTGCTGCGAGAGCGCCGCTTCTTCGAGGCGCTGGCGGCGGCGCAGTCCGTGCTGGAGCATTCGCCCGCTCAGCGCGAGGCGTTGCTGTTCGCCGCCATTTCCCAGCGGTACCTGGGAAGGATCCAGGAGGCCTTGAAGACGCTTGCCCTCTTGCAGGAGCAGCACCCGCGCTTCAGCCGACTCTACGAGGAGCGCGGCCGCTGTTATGTCGAAATGCGCCAGGCACCGCAGGCGATCGAGGCGTTCCTCACGGGCGTCAATCTCAATCATGCGTTGCCGGGCAGCTGGACGATGCTCGAGGGCCTCTACCGCATGACGGGGGACGCGGCCAACGCGCGGACGGCCGGGAGTCACGTGGCGACGCTACGGAAGCTGCCACCGGAGGTGGTGACCGCGACCGGACTGTTCATGGACGGCGACCTGGAAGCGGCCGAGTCGCTGATCCGCCGCTATCTGCTCGAGCACGGCGATCATATCGAAGCGATGCGGCTGCTCGCCCGCATCGGCATAGTGCACAAGGTCTTCGACGATGCCGAGCTCCTGCTGGCAGCGCTGCTGCAGCTGGCTCCGGATTATCGGGTTGCGCGCCAGGAGTATGCCGGCGTGCTGGTCGAGCTGCACCGCTACCAGGAGGCGCGCGGCGAGCTCGACCTGTTGCTCAAGGACGACCCGCAGAACCCGGTCCTCAGGACGCTCTACGCGGCCAGCGCCGTCGGGCTCGGTGAGCACGAACGGGCGATCGAGCTCTACCGTGCACTGCTCGGCGGTACGCCTGGGGATGCCGACGTGCACCTGTCGATCGCCCATGCCCTGAAGACCTTGGGCAGGACCGACGAGTCCATCGAGACCTACCGCCGTGCGGCGGCCTGCCGGGCGGACTTCGGCGATGCCTACTGGAGCCTTGCCAACCTAAAGACCTACCGCTTCACCAGCGAAGAGCTCTCGCGGATACGTGCGGCGCTCGACGCGCCGACCACCTCGACCGTGGATCGCTATCACCTGTGCTTTGCGCTGGCCAAGGCGCTCGAGGACCAGGGCGCCTTCGCCGAGTCCTTCCGCTACTACGAGCTCGGCAACGGGCTCAAGCGCCCGGAATGCCGCTACCGCGCCGAGATCATCGAGAACAACACGCGTCAGCAGATCCGGGTCTGCACGCGCGAGCTGTTCTCGGGGCGCCGCGGCTGGGGGGCACCGAGCCCCGATCCGATTTTCATCGTCGGCCTGCCGCGCTCAGGCTCGACACTGCTCGAGCAGATCCTCGCCTCACACTCCCAGGTCGAGGGCACGACCGAGCTCCCCAACATCCAGCAGATCGTCACCCGGCTGCGCGGCCGTGACCCCGATCCGCAGGATCCGCGTTACCCGCCCATCCTCGCAAAGATGAGCGAGGCGGATTTTCGCGCGCTCGGCGAAGAGTACCTGGCCGCCACGCGGGCGTATCGCAGTGGCAAGGCCTTCTTCATTGACAAGATGCCGAACAACTTCCGGCATGTCGGGCTGATACACCTGATGCTGCCCAACGCGCGCATCATCGACGCCCGGCGCGAGCCGATGGCGTGCTGCTTCAGCAATCTCAAGCAGCTGTTTGCCCAGGGACAGGAGTTCACCTATAGCGTCGAGGACATCGCCCGCTACTACCGCACCTACCTCGAGCTGATGGCTCACTGGGACCGCGTCCTTCCCGGGCGCATCCTGCGCGTACATCACGAGGATGTGGTCGATGATCTCGAAGGCAGCGTGCGCCGACTCCTCGAGTACTGCGGGCTCGCCTTCGAGCCCGCGTGCCTCGCATTTCACGAGACGCGGCGCAGCGTGCGCACGGCGAGCTCTGAACAGGTGCGCCAGGCCATCTACCGTGAGGGACTCGAGCAGTGGAAGAATTTCGAGCCGTGGCTCGAGCCGCTGAGGAGCGCGCTCGGCGATGCGCTGACCCGCTACCGCGACGTCGAAGGTGAGTATGACTCCGGGTCGCAACGATCCGTGCCCGTGCGGTAGCGGCACAAAATACAAACATTGCTGCGGGGCGGTGTCCGCTCCGGCGCTGCCGGGGATGCAGCAGATCGGCGCGCTGGTCGCGCTGGTCGACCAGGAGCGGCTGCCCGAAGCGGAGCAGGGGGCGCGCGCGCTGCTCGGGACATACCCTGACGCGGGAATGCTGTGGAAAGTCCTGAGCGTCGCACTCGTGCGGCAGGGGAAAGATGCACTGGAGGAGCTGCGACGCGCTGCGCAGCTCCTGCCGCGGGACGCCGAAGCACACCGCAACCTCGGGGCGGCGCTCTACGACCGCGGACAGTGGCAAGAGGCGCTCTCGAGCCTGAGCCGCGCCCTCGACCTTCAGCCGCGAGCGGTGCAGCCGCTCATCGAGGCGGCGAACGCCCTGCGAGCGCTCGGGCGAGCGCGCGAGTCGTTGGCCCTCTATGAAAGGGCGCTGCAGCTCGAGCCAGGCGCGCGCGAGGCGCATAACAATCTCGGCAACGCGTTCCTCGAGCTCGGTCAGCCTGGCGAGGCCGTGAACTGCTACCGCCGCGCGCTCGAGAGCAAGCCGAACGATGCGCAGGTGCTCTGCAACCTCGGCAACGCCCTGCGGCAACTCGGGCAGTTCCGGGAAGCGATCGGCTACAGCCAGCGAGCGATCGCACTCGAGCCGGGGTTGAGCATGGCACACAATAACCTCGGACTGGCGCTCGCGGGCCTGGGACGGTGGCGGGAGGCCGTGGCGAGCTACCGCCGGGCGCTCTACTTGAGCCCGCATTACATCGAGGCGCTCAACAACCTCGGCAATGCCCTGCGTGACCTCGGCGATCACCGCGAAGCCCTGTCGCTCCATCGCAAGGCCGTCGAGCTCGACCCACGGCGCGCCGACAGTCACTGCAACCTCGGCAACGTGCTCTTCGACCTGCGGCACCTCGAGGAAGCCGCGGGCAGTTTCCGCCGCGCGCTCGCGCTGCGCGCCGAATATCCGCAGGCGCTGCTCGGCCTCGCGATGGTGCTGCGCATTCAGGGGCATACCAGCGAAGCAGAGGCGAGCTGCCGAGCGGTGCTCGCCATTGACCCGCAGCACGTCGAGGCGTCGGTTCTACTCGGCGAGCTGTGTGCCGACCGCGGCCAGTTTGCGCAGGCGCAGCAGCATTTCGAGCGTGCGCTCGAGATCGATCCGGGCCTGCCCTCGGCGTATTGCGGCCTCGTGACACATCGCAAAGTCGCGTGCACCGATCCTGCCTGGGTGCAGGGCGTGCAGGCTCTGCTCGCCAAGCCGCTGCCGCTCGAGCACGAGATCAACCTTCGCTATGCGCTCGGCAAGTACTTCGACGACCTCAGGCACTTTGATGAAGCCTTCGGCAATTACCGACAGGCAAACGAGCTTGCCCGGCGTTACGGGAGGCAGCACGACCGGCTGAAGCTGACGCAGCGCGTCGACCGCATCATCGCAAGCTTCGACGCGCAGTTCATGCTGCAGTGCCAAGGCAGCGCCTCGGTTTCGGAGCTGCCGGTCCTCATCGTCGGCATGCCGCGATCGGGTACGTCGCTCACCGAGCAGATCCTTGCCTCGCACCCGTCAGTGTTCGGTGCGGGCGAGATAGGGTTCTGGAACGGCGCATTCAACTCGCTCGAAGCGGCAGGGGCCAAAGGCGAGAGCGCAGCGAGCCTCACAGCCGGGATCGCTGCAGAGTATCTGGGGCGGCTGACGGCGTTGTCCGCGGGGTCGCTGCGGGTCAGCGACAAGAGGCCCGCGAACTTTCTCTACGCAGGCTTGATCCATGCGGTCTTTCCGCGGGCGCGCATCATCCACATGCAGCGTCATCCGGTCGACACCTGCCTGTCGATCTACTTTCAGAACTTCTTCAACATCGGCCCCTACGCGCACGACTTCGACAACCTGGTGCACTACTACCGGGAATACGTCCGCGTAACAGATCACTGGCGCGCAGTGCTGCCCGCATCGGCGCTGCTGGAGGTTCCGTACGAGGCGTTGATTGCAGACCAGGAGGCCTGGACGCGGCGGATGTTGGACTTCATCGGCCTGCCGTGGGATCCGAGATGCCTGGATTTTCACGAGACCGAGCGGGTCGTCACGACCGCCAGCCGCTGGCAGGTGCGGCAGAAGATCAGCCGCGCGTCGGCCGGGCGCTGGCGCAATTACGAGCCGTACCTCGGGCCGCTGCGCCAGTTGCTCGACGTTGCCGACACCGCCCGAACCGCCGTCTGACCGCGCGTGCGGCTTCCCCTGAGACAGCCTCGTTCCGCTGCGCAGCAACGCAGGCTAGCCGAGATGTGTCGCCTGAAGCTGCCCTTCATCGAGCGCGTAGCCCATCCCCGGCGCATCGCTTAAGTTAATCCAGCCTTCAGCATCGACCTCGAGCGGCTCGCGCATCAAGAAGTCGCGCCGCTCGAGGCTCCATTCCGGCGGGTCGTAGGGATACTCGCGGAAGGGGGCATCGGTGAGCCCAGCGACGAGATGGGCGTTCGCGGTCACACCCATGCCGTTGGTCCAGGTGTGTGGCGTGAAGGCGATGTGATGCTCCTGCGCGAGGAGCGCGACGCGCCGCAGGCCGCTGATGCCGCCGACGAGCGCCACATCCGGCTGCAGCACGTCGACGCAGCCGCCGACGATGAGCTCACGCAGCTCGTGCACCTGGCGCGTCATCTCGCCACCCGCGATGCGCACGTCGGTCGCCTCGCGCAGCGCCCGCATGCCGGCGTAATCGGCGCGATGCAACGGCTCGTCCATCCAGTAGACCCGGAGGCGCTCGAGCTCGCGCGCGACCGTTAGTGCGTCCTTGAAGGCCCACGGCGATTGCGTGTCCCAGGGCAGCCGCCACCCCTGGTTGCAATCGAAACCGCAGCTTTAGCGCCGGGAAGCCTTCGGCGAGGTAGCGCTCGGCGGCGTCGGCCTGGGCCTTGGCGTCGCGCAGCGTGGCGGAGGAGGCGTAGGCGCGCACGCGGCTCGCGAGGCCCCCGAGAAGCTTCCAGCACGGCTGGCCGAGGATCTTGCCGGCGAGATCCCAGAGCGCCAGATCGAGCGGCCAGCAGCGGCCGTAGTGGAAGTCGATATTGGACAGAACGCGGTAGTGGCGTTCGAGCGCGAGCGGGTCGCGGCCGACGAAAAGATCCTCGTGACCCTCGAAGCCGAGCATGCGGTCGCCCGAAGCGACTCCTACGAGACCGCTGTCGGTGCTCACCCGCACGACGGTGGCATCGAAATGAGCGCGTGGACGGGTGTCCCAGCTGGCATTCAACGGCGGCGCGAGCGGCAGGCGGTGGTGGGTGATCGACACCGCGGAGATCTCGTGCCCGCAGGGCGCCGGCCGGGACTTCTCGGGAGGGCTCATGTGTGCGAGGTCCGTCTGGGGCGTCGAGCCTTCCACAGTCGCCCTGTTGGCTCAAAGCCGAGAAATTCACTACCTGCATCGAAAAAAGGCATTGGAGTGCGCCACCCCTTGGCGCGACGCTTCTATCTGGGCGAGTATGGCCATGGGGACAGTGCCCCGGGGGGAGAACGCACACCGTGCAGAAAAAGACCATCGACCGCCGCTGGCTGCCGCTCAATGCATTACGGGCTTTCGAAGGCGTGGCCAAGCACGGCAGCTTCACCGCCGCGGCCAATGCGCTGCTCATCTCGCAAAGCGCGCTGTCACGTCATGTCATTGCGCTCGAGCGCCTCACCGGCGTGCAGCTGTTCGAACGCCGCCCGCACGCGCTCACCCTCACCAAGGCGGGACAGCACCTGTTGCCCGCGGTGGCCAAGTCCTTCGATCGGCTGGAGTACGCACTCGATGACATCCGCAAGGAGGGGGTGCCGGCGCAGCGCACCCTGCGGGTGCAGATGGCACCGAGCTTCGCGGTGCAGCTCGCCGTGCCGATCCTGCGCGACTTCCGTCGCACCGGCGCCGAAGTGGACATCGATCTCATCAGCCCCTACGGGGTCGGACCCCCGCTCGGCGACGTCGACGTGGCGGTCGTGTACTCGCGCCCGACACTGACCGACCTGGTCACGGATCTGTTGTGGTCGGAGCGACTGACCATTCTCTGCCATCCGAGCGTCGCGGCCGCACACCGCGGCAAAGACCTGGCAGCCTTCATCGAAGCGAACGAGATCGTGCACATCCGCCTCGCCGACCAGCCGCGGCATTACCTGTGGCTGCAATTCGTGCGCCAGTCGGGTCTCGGCAAGCTCGATGTCGAGCGCGGTCTGGTGGTCGACACCGCGGTGCTCGCCGCGCAGTACGCCTTGAGCGGGCAGGGGATCGCGCTGGTCGACCCCAATCTGTTCGCCGAAGAGCTCGACGCTCGGCACCTGGTGAAGCCTTTCGAGGCGACACTCGATGCCGGCTACGGCTACTACCTCACCACGACGCCCGAAGGGCTCGGCGATACCGCCATTGCACTGTTTCGCTCCTGGCTGATCGAGCGTTTCGGTCGACGTGCGGCGGCGACCACGCCTCCCGTCCAGCTGGCTGTGTCCAACGAGTGAGCGAGCGCGAGCGGCACCCTCCGCGCGCGCGACGGCAGGAGCGAACGTGAAGAGCGAAGCGCGGGTCGTGGTCATCGGTGGCGGCGTGGTCGGCGCGAGCGTCCTCTATCACCTCACCAAGGCCGGCTGGACCGACGTGCTCCTCATCGAGCGCGGTGAGCTCACCTGCGGCTCTACCTGGCACGCCGCCGGCGGCATGCACACCATCAACGGCGATCCGAACGTCGCCAAGCTCCAGCAATACACCATCAATCTCTATCAGGAGCTCGAGAAGATCACCGGACAGTCGTGCGGCATGCACGTAACCGGCGGCATCATGCTCGCCGGCACGCGCGAGCGGCTCGACTGGCTGAAGATGGCCAAGGCACGCGGCCGCTACCTCGGGATGGAGCTCGAGCTGATCTCGGTGGACGAGGCCGCAAAGCTCTTCCCGCTCATGAACAAGCGGCATTTCGTCGGCGCGCTGTTAGATCCCATCGAGGGTCACGTGGATCCTTACGGCGTCACGCAGGCCTACGCCAAGGCGGCGCAGGCGGCGGGTGCCGAGGTCGTGCGACACACCCGGGTGCTCGAGCTGCGCGCCCGCCGTGACGGTTCCTGGGACGTGATCACGCCGAGCGGCAACGTGCATGCCGAGCACGTCGTGAATGCCGCGGGCCTCTGGGCCCGTGAGGTCGGGCGGATGGTCGGGCTCGAGCTGCCGATCCTCGCGATGGAGCATCAGTACCTCATCACCGAGGACCTTCCCCAGCTCAAGGGACAAAAGGAGCAGCTGCACTGCATCGACTTCGAGGGCGAGATCTACACCCGCCAGGAGCGCGGCGGCATGCTGCTCGGAACCTACGAGCGCGCCGGGGTGCCCTGGTCGCCGGTCACGACACCCTGGGATTTTGCCCAGAGTCTGCTGCCGAACGACCTCGAGCGCATCGCACCGAGCCTCGAGGTCGGCTTCGAGCATTTTCCGGCGCTTGGACAGGTCGGCATCCGCAAGGTGGTGAACGGTCCTTTCACCTTCGCGCCGGACGGAAATCCGCTCGTCGGGCCTATCCGGGGGCTGCGCAATTTCTGGGTGGCCTGCGGCGTGATGGCCGGGTTCAGTCAGGGCGGGGGCGTCGGGCTCGCGCTGTCGCAGTGGATGGTCGCGGGCGACCCGGGGGCAGACATCTGGGCAATGGACGTCGCGCGCTACGGCGAGTGGGCGACGCTCGCCTATACCAACGCCAAGGTGCGCGAGAACTATTCACGTCGTTTCCGTATCCGCTTTCCGAACGAGGAGCTGACGGCGGCGCGGCCGCTGCGCACCACGCCCGTGTACGAGCCTCTCAAGGCGGCGCACGCCGTGTTCGGCGATTACTGTGGGCTCGAGCACGCGCTGTGGTTTGCGCCAACGGCCGGCGAGGCGCACGAGGACATCACCTTTCATCGCTCCAATGCTCACCCGCACGTAGCGGACGAGTGCCGCGCCGTGCGAGAGGCGGTGGGACTGCTGGAGATCTCGAGCTATGGCAAGTTCGAGGTCACCGGCCCGGCCGCCGCCGAGTGGCTGTCCCGCATCATGGCGAACCGCGTACCGCAGGTCGGGCGCATCGCGCTTACCCCCATGCTCAACGAGCGCGGCAAGCTCATCGGCGACTTCACCATGTGCCGCGTGGACGCAGACAGGTTGTTCCTCATCTGCACCTGGGCCGCGGAGGTCTACTACCGCCGCTGGTTCGAGCGCCATCCACCACCTGCCGGGGTCTCGGTGCGGCCCTGTGCGATGGAGTACGTCGGCCTTTCGCTCGCCGGACCACAATCGCGCGCCCTGCTGCAGGGCCTGACGCGCAGCGATCTCTCGAGCGGCGCCTTTCCGTTCCTCTCCTTCCGCCACATGGACGTCGGCATGGTCCCCGCGCTCGTCGGGCGCATCAGCTTCACCGGCGAGCTCGGCTATGAGATCTGGGTGACGACCGAGTATCAGCGCACGCTCTACGAGCTGCTGCAGGGCGCCGGCCGTGACCACGGCTTGAGGCTCTTCGGCGGCCGGGCGCTCAACGCGATGCGCATTGAGAAGAGCTTCGGCACCTGGGCACGCGAGTACCGCCCCATTTACGGCCCCTACGAGGCAGGTCTCGGCCGCTTCGTCGATCTCGGCAAGGGCGACTTCGTCGGCCGCGCGGCCGCTCTCGAGGAGAAAGGCGGCGGCGGAAAGCTCTCGCTCTCGACCTTCACAGTTGAGGCGACGGACGCGGACGCGAGCGGCGACGAGCCCATCTGGCACGACGGGCGCGTGGTCGGGTGGGTCACATCCGGGGGCTTCGGCCACCGCGCGCAGCGCTCGCTGGCGCTCGGCTATGTCCCGGCCGCCCTGGCGCAGGCGACGGACGGCTTCGAGATCGAGATCCTCGGTGAGCGCCGCCGCGCGCGGCGCGTGGCGGGCGCCGTGGTCGATCCGAGCGGCAGCCGCATGCGCGTCTGAGGCCG